>JAURYH010000002.1 GCA_030653975.1 Hydrogenophaga sp.
TCGGTGCGTTGACCAAGTGCTCAAGGACGAACTCTGGGCTCCAGGGGGATGCAGGTTTGGCGCACCAACCGACAAGATTCACTCTTCAAAAAACACAGAACGGAACATACAAGGGGGTCGCGCGCAGCGCGGCGGGGGTGGTTACAGCCTCACGAGCTGTTTGCCAAAGTTCCTGCCCTTGAGCAACCCCAGGAAAGCCTCGGGCGCGTTCTCAAGGCCTTGCGCAACCGTCTCGCGTGGCCGCAGCTTGCCGGTGGCCACCAGCGTGCCCAGCTCGGTCAGCGCCTCGGGCCAGACCTCCATGTGTTCGCTGACGATGAAGCCTTCGATCTTCAGGCGGTTCACCAGGATCAGCGCCGGGTTGGTCAACGGCAGCGGCGCGCCGTTGTAGCCGGCGATCATCCCGCACACGGCGATGCGGCCAAAGGCGTTCATGCGCAGCAGCACGGCGTCGAGGATCATGCCGCCCACGTTCTCAAAATAGCCATCAATGCCGTTCGGACAGGCTTCCTTGAGCGCCTTGGCCAGTGAGTACATGTCCTTGTGCTGCTTGTAGTCGATGCAGGCATCAAAACCCAGTTCTTCGACCGCGTACTTGCATTTTTCAGGTCCGCCCGCGATGCCGACCGCGCGGCAGCCGCGCGCCTTGGCCAGCGCGCCAAACGCACTGCCCACCGCGCCCGTGGCGGCGCTGATGACCACCGTCTCGCCAGCCTTGGGATTGATGATCTTCACCAGACCGTACCAGGCGGTCACACCCGGCATGCCGACCGCGCCGAGGTAGTGCGAGAGCGGCACGTGCGTCGTGTCCACCTTGCGCAGCGCACCCGGCTGGTCCGCATTCACCACGCTGTATTGTTGCCAGCCACCCATGCCGACCACGGGGTCCCCAGCCTTGAATTTCGGGTGCTTCGATTCCACGACTTCACCGACGGTGCCGCCGATCATGACCTCGCCCAGCGGCTGCGACGCCGCGTAGCTCTTGCTGTCGTTCATGCGGCCGCGCATGTAGGGGTCCAGGCTCAGGTAGTGGTGGCGCACGAGCACCTGGCCGTCCTGCAGCGGCGGCGTCTCGGTGGTCACGAGCTTGAAGTTGTCGACGGTGGCTTCGCCTTGCGGGCGGTTGTCGAGCAGGATCTGTTGGTTGCTGGGCATGGGGTATGTCTCCGTGGTGGGGTTCACTGAACCGGGCGACGCAGCGTGGGCAGGCCGACGCCGGCGGCGTCAAAGCCACCGTCGACCGCCAGCACCTGGCCGTTGATGTAGCTCGCCTGCGGGCTGCACAGGAAGCCGACCGCGTTGGCGATCTCTTCCATGCTGCCGTACCGCGCGAGCGGGATGGTGTCGTGGTAGTCGGCGCGAATGGCGGGTGTGTGCACCTTCTTCGCCATCTCGGTCTCCACCGGACCGGGCGCGATCGCGTTGACGCGGATGCCGGCGTTGCCGTATTCCACCGCCTGCTGGCGGGTCAGGTGGATCAGCGCGGCCTTGGAAGTGCCGTAGGCCACGCGCAGCGTGCTGGCGCGCAGGCCCGAGATGGAGGCGATGTTGACCACCGCACCGCCGCCGTTCTTCAACATCATCGGCGCGCAGGCCTGGGTGCAGATGAACGGACCGTCGAGGTTGGTGGCCATCACCCAGCGCCACTCGTCGTACGTGGTGTCACCGATCGGTTTGAAGGTGGCGACACCGGCGTTGTTGACCAGCGCGTCGAGCCGTCCGAAACCCGAACCGATGCGCTGCACGGCACCCGCCACCTGCAGCGGGTCCGACACGTCACCGTGGATCACCAGCAGATGGTCGGCGCGCTCACCCAGTTCCTGGCGCAGCGTGGCTTCGGTGGCGGTCAGCGTCACCGCGTCGTTGTCGATCACCGCGACGCGGTAACCCTGGTGGAAGAACCAGCGGGCGATGGCCAGGCCGATGCCGCGGGCAGCACCGGTGACGAAGGCGACAGGCGGGTGCGAAGACGTCATCAGTCGGTCCTGAGGGTGTTCAGCGCCTGGGTGGACTTGCCCACCGGCAGGCGCGGCACGAACTTGAAGGTGCCGGTGGCGTGGGCGCAGAGCTTGCCCTCGGCGTCGAAGAGGCTGCCTTCGGTGAAGGCCATGGTGGCGGTGCGGTGCAGCAGCCTGCCTTTGGCGAGCAGCACCCCCTTGGCCGCGCGCATGAAGCTGGTTTTCATCTCGATGGTGACGCAGCCCATGGCAGGCTCCACCGAACGCGCCGCGTGCGCCATCACCACGTCGAGCAAGGTCATGCTGGCGCCGCCGTGCACCACGTTGAAGGAGTTTTCATGCTCGGGCCTGGGCGCGAAAGCGATCTCCGCTTCCCCGCCTTCGAACTTCTGCAGTTCGAAGCCAAGCAGTTCAACGAATGGGATGTGGACCGAGAACTCCACTCAACCTCCTGTGATGACAGAGACGCCACCATCCACCGCCAGCCATTGGCCCGTGATGTGTTTGCCGGCATCCGACGCGTACAGCACGGTCAGGCCCTTCAGGTCTTCGTCGTCGCCCAGGCGGCGCAGGGGGGCGTGTGAAGCCAGCTTCTCTTCGCCCATGGCTTTCAGGGTGCCCTGCGTCATCTTGCTCGGGAAGAAGCCCGGGCAGATGGCGTTGACGCGGATGCCATGTTCGCCCCATTCGGCGGCCAGCGCACGGGTGAAGTTGATCACCGCGCCCTTGGAGGTGTTGTAGGCAATCGTCTTCATGCCCGAGGGGTTGCCGCCCAGGCCGGCGATGCTGGCGGTGTTGATGATGCTGCCCGTGCGGCGCGGGATCATGCTGGCCTTGGCGATCAGCTGGCTGAGCAGGAAGTAGCTGCGCACGTTGAGGTTCATCACCTTGTCCCAGGCTTCGAGCGGGTGGTCTTCGGCGGGCGCGCCCCAGGCGGCACCGGCGTTGTTGATGAGGATATCCACCTCGCCCACGCGCTGCAGGGTTTCGCTGGTGAGGCGGCGGATGTCTTCGTCGAGCGAGCAGTCGGCGGCGATCCAGCGCGCGTCGATGCCGGCGGCCTGCAGCTCGGCGGTGGCCTCTTCCAGATCGGTGGCCTTGCGCGAGCTGATCACCACGCGGGCGCCGGCCTCACCGAGGGCATGGGCCATCTGCAGGCCCAGGCCGCGCGATCCGCCGGTGACGAGCGCCGTCTTGCCTTTGAGGTCGAAAAGTTGCTGGATGTTTCGGGTCATGGGAAGTGTCTCCTGTGGATGGGTTGTTCAGAAAGCGGTTTCGGGCAGGCTGGCGCAGGTCTGGTCGCGCGCGCTCACCACCAGCAGCCAGGCGCCGGTTTTCGGCAGTTCGTAGTGGAAAAAATAACGCATGGCGCCCAGGCGCCCGGTGCGCGCGGGCGCGTCGTGCGAAGCCTGCGCCGCGAGCGCCACGTCGAGCCAGATCCAGGCCAGCACCGTGTGACCAAAGGCCTGCAGGTAGGGCACGGCGTTGGCCAGCGCGTCGCCCGGATTCCCGGTAGCCCAGGCGGCTTTGGTGGCCGCCCCCACCTGCGCCAACGCCTGGCCCAGCGTGTTGGCGTGTGCGGCGAGTTCGGGCACCTGGATGGCGCGCTGAATGGTGGCGTTGGTGCGGTCGGCCAGCAACTGCAGGCCCTTGCCGTTTTCCATCAGCACCTTGCGGCCCAGCAGGTCCATGCCCTGGATGCCGTGCGTGCCTTCGTGGATCATGTTGAGGCGGTTGTCGCGCCAGTACTGCTCCACGGGGAAGTCGCGCGTGTAGCCATAGCCACCGTGCACCTGGATCGCCAGCGAGTTGGCCTCCAGGCACCATTCGCTGGGCCAGCTCTTGGCGATGGGGGTCAGCACCTCCAGCAGCAGGCGCGCGTCGTCCGCGGCCTCGGGCGCGCCGGTGTGCTGTTCGTCCACCAGCCGGGCGCAATACAGCTCCAGCGCCAGCGCGCCTTCGCAATAGCTCTTCTGCGCCAGCAGCATGCGTTTCACGTCGGCGTGTTCGATGATGCGCACCTGGGGTGCGGCCGCGTCTTTTCCGCCTGTTGTGACCGGTCGCCCTTGCGGCCGGTTCTTCGCGTAGTCGAGGCTCGCGTGGTAGCCCGCCATGCCCAGCATGGTGGCCGCCATGCCGACGCCGATGCGTGCCTCGTTCATCATGTGGAACATGCACTGCAGGCCCCTGCCGGGTTGCCCAACGAGGTAGCCCACGGCTCCCGCTGCACCGCGCACCGGGTACTTGCCTTCGCCGAAGTTCAACAAGGTGTTGGTCGTTCCGCGCCAGCCACATTTGTGGTTCAGGCCGGCCAGCGCCACGTCGTTGCGCTCGCCGGTCAGCTGCCCTTCGGTGTCCACCAGCTTCTTGGGCACGATGAACAGCGAGATGCCTTTCACGCCCGGCACCAGCTTGCCCCCCGCGTCGGGGATCTTGGCCAGCACGAGGTGGATGATGTTCTCCGTCAGCTCGTGTTCACCGGCCGAGATCCACATCTTGTTGCCGCGCAGGCGGTAGCGCGGTCCGAGCGGGTCGGCCTCGAAACCTTCGCCATCGGGCACCGCTCGCGTCACAACGTCGCTCAAAGATGAACCGGCCTGCGGTTCGCTCAGACACATGGTGCCGGAGAACCGGCCACTGAACTCGTTGAGCGCGAACACGCGCTTCTGCGCCTCGGTGCCGTGTTTCATCAGCAGGTTGGCGTTGCCGGTGGTGAGCATGCCGCTGCCGATGCTCACCGAGGCCATGGCAAAAAAGGCGTTGGCCGCGGCCTCCACGGTGTAGGGCAGCTGCATGCCGCCAATCTCATAGTCCTGCGCGGCGCTGAGCATGCCGCTCTCGGCATAGGCCTTCTGCGCGTCGTGCGTGGCCTGCGGCAGGATCACCTTTTCGCCATCGAACCGGGGCTCCTGCGTGTCCACCAGGCGGTTGAAGGGTGCGTACTTCTCGCGTGCGATGCGCTCGCAGGTGTCGAGCACGGCGTCAAAGGTTTCTCGGCTGTGGTCTTTGAACCGTTCACGCTGGCTGAGCGATTCGGCACCCAGCCAGTCGTGGAGCAGAAAGTCGATGGTGGGGCGAAGACTCATGGCGTGCGATGGTTCTGGAGAAAGCGCTAGTGTGCCGACCCCGTCTTCAACAGACCAGAGGCGTGGCCGCAGGCAGGGCCGGAATTCGTCCCGCAGGGGACAAACCGGCCCGCGCCGGGCCGGTGTCCCTGTCCCGCTTATTGCGGTTCGATCTTGGCGTCCTTGATGGCCTTGGCCCACTTGGCGGTTTCGGCCACGCTGCGCCTGGCCAGGTCGGCCGGGGTGCCGGGCTCCACCGCGAAGCCGATGCCGGCGAACCGCTCCTGGATCTCCTTGCTGCTGGCCGCTTCGTTCACCGCCTTGTTGAGCTTGGCCACAATGTCGGGCGGTGTGCCAGCGGGTGCGAACACCGCGAAGTAGGCGATCAGCTCGTAGTCCTTCAGGCCCAGCGCTTCGTTCACGGTGGGCAGCTCGGGCACGGCCGGTGAGCGCTTGGCCGAGGTCACGGCCAGGCCGCGCACCTTGCCTGCCTTTACCTGCGGCAGCATCACCGCGAAGTCGGCGCTGAACATGTGCACCACGCCACCGATCAGGTCGGTCATGGCGGCGGGTCCACTCTTGTACGACACGTTGGTGAGCTGGATGCCGGCCATGCCCGCCATCATCTCGGTGGACACCAGCTGCGAGGTGCTGGCGCTGGCGAAGTTGATGCTGTTGGGCTTGGCCTTGGCCATGTCCACCAGCTCGCGCAGGGTCTTGGCCGGCACGTCGTTGTTGACCGCCATGATCAGCGGCACCGAGCCCATGTAGGCCACGGGCGCGAACGCCGTATCCTGGTCGTAGGGCAGCTTCTTCATCAGGCTCTTGAGCGCGGCGTTGGTGCTGTTGGTGCCGATCAGGATGGTGTAGCCATCGGGCGCGGCCTTGGCCACCGCATCGGCCCCCAGCAGGCCGTTGGCGCCGGGCTTGTTGTCCACCACGATGGTCTGCCCCAGGGATTCCTGCATCTTCAGCGCGAAGGCGCGGCCGATGGTGTCGGTGGCGCTGCCGGCGGCAAAGGGCACCACGGCCTTGATCGGCCGGTCGGGCCAGGCCTGGGCCAGGGCAGCTGATGAACACGCCAGCGCAGTGGCTGTGATGGCCAGCAATCGGAACACAGGACGCATGAAAGTCTCCTTGGGGTGGTTGTGAAAAGGCAAAGTCAGTGTAGGGCTCAGATCGGCAGATCCAGCACGGCGGCACTCAGGGTTTTACCGTGGGCATCGAGGGCCAGCGAGCGCGTGACGCCGCCGCCCAGGGCGTCGAACATCACGAAATGCACCGCGGCAAGATCGGGCAAGGTGTAGCGCTGCACCGGGCCTTGCACCACGCCGGCAAAGTGGGCCTGCACCCGCTCGACGCTGAGCAGGTGCTCCATCTCGGGGTAGTCGGCCGGATCCAGCGCGATCACGCTGAGCGTGGCGCGGTTGCCCTTGTCGCCCGAGCGGGCGAGTGCGATGTCGCGCAGCGTGCGGTGGGGGGCTGTTTTTTTTGATGGTGTTGTCATGTCAAGCTTCCGCGCTCAGTTCGAGGATGTCGCAGCGGGCACGAACCGCCGAGCGCGGCACCAGGGCCGAGGCCGCGGCAATCACCTCGCGCACCGACTGCGTCACACCGCCACCGCCCGCCGGGCCGTTGAGGTAGAGCGCCTCCACTTCCTGGCCCACGGCTTCGGCCTGCGCGCGGTTGGCGCAGCGCACCGCCAGGCGCACGCGCACCTCGTAGGGTTCGCGGTCCGCGCCCAGCCGCGGGCCGTGCATGGCGTTCACGCCGATCAGCTCGGCGCGGTGTTCCAGACCCGTGAGGCCATGGGACAACGTGGCGTCATCCAGCCGGTGGCGCAGGATGGACAGCGCCAGTTCCCCGCGCGCCCGGGCGCCCGGGCCGGCGTAGGAAATCTGGCCCTCGCCGATGAAACCGTCGCGATAGCCCAGCGTGACCTTCAGCTGTTCGGGGCGCATGTGTCCGCTGGCGCCCAACGCCTGCACCCGGTCGGGCGCCAGTTGGCTGAAACGCACCTGCGAAAAATCCCCCACCACATCGGCCTGCAGGTAATGCGCGGGGTCTTCCACTTCGTAGAGCAGTTGCGCGGTGCAGCTGAGCCGGTCCACCCGCCCGCCGGTGCCCGGCAGTTTGGTGATGACCGCGCTGCCGTCGGCCGAGACCTCGGCCAGCGGGAAACCCACGCGGTGCAGGTCGGGAACGTCCACATGGCCCGGGTCGGCCAGGTAGCCGCCGCTGACCTGGGCCGCGCACTCCAGCAGATGGCCGACCAGCAAGCCCTGGCCGAGGTGGTGCCAGTCGTCGTCGGCCCAGCCAAAGTGCGCCATGAGCGGCGCCACAAACAGCGACGGGTCGGCCACGCGGCCGGTGACGATCACGTTCACGTCCGCCTGCAGCGCGGGCAACAAGGCGTCGGCGCCGAGGTAGGCGTTGGCCGAGATCAGGCGGCCGTCCAGCGAACGCACGCTGTCGGGCGAATCCATCAGCGGCACGTCGTTCGCCAGCATCCAGGGCAAGACATCGTCGCCCGTCACCACCGCCACGCGCAGGCGCGGCAGACCCAGTTCGCGCGCCACGTCCAGCACCGCCTGCCCGGCCGCCATCGGGTTGGCGGCGCCCATGTTGGTGATGATGGTCACGCCGTTGCGCACACAGGCCGGCAGCACGGCGCGCATGCGCGCCTGGAGCATCGGGTCGTACCCGGCCTGCGGATCGTGGGCACGGCGCAGCTGGGCCAGCGCGATGGTGCGCTCGGCCAGGCACTCGAACACCAGAGCATCGAGCTCGCCGCGCTCGGCCAGCTCCAGCGCGGGGTCGATGCGGTCACCGGCGTAGCCGGCGCCGGAGCCGATGCGGTAGGGAGTCATCGTTTCAGTATGGTGCGACAGGCGAGCGGTGGACATGGGGTGAACCCCGGCACCGGCGCCCGTTCAGGTTGGCGACGCCGGCAACGCGGCGATGGTGCCCTGCGCCACCGCGCAGAGCTTTTCTTCCCCGTCTTTCACCACGAACACATCGCAACGGCAGACCGCCTGCGACTTGCCCGTGTGCACCGCGTGGGCGCGCGCGATCAGGCGCTCGCCGATGGCCGGGCGCAGGTAGTTGATCTTGAACTCGGACGTGACCACCGGCACGCGCAGGGCCGTGCCGCCCGCGTAGGTGAGCGCGTTGTCGGCGGCGTAGCTGAGCACGCCACCGTGCACGAAGCCGTGCTGCTGCTTGACCGCTTCCGTGATCGGCACCTGCAGTTCGCAACGGCCTGGCGAGAGCGCCGCCAGCTCGGCGCCGATGAGTGTGGAAAAAGGCTGCGAGGCCAGGACCTCTCGACCCATCGCCAGAAACACCTCGGGCCTGACGGTGACGTCGCTCACCGGAAGTCCTTACAAAA
This sequence comes from Hydrogenophaga sp., assembly GCA_030653975.1. Lineage (GTDB taxonomy): Bacteria > Pseudomonadota > Gammaproteobacteria > Burkholderiales > Burkholderiaceae_C > Hydrogenophaga. Next base: position 8,415 of record JAURYH010000002.1, read on the forward strand.
CCTCGAAAACACCAGCCGCACCCATGCCACCGCCGATGCACATCGTCACGCAGACGCGCTTGGCACCGCGGCGCTTGCCTTCGATCAGCGCGTGGCCGGTCAGGCGCTGGCCCGACACGCCGTAGGGGTGGCCCACGGCGATGGCGCCGCCGTTGACGTTGAGCTTGTCGTGCGGAATGCCCAGCTTGTCGCGGCAGTAGAGCACCTGCACCGCGAAGGCCTCGTTGAGTTCCCACAGGTCGATGTCGCTGACCTTCAGGCCCAGGCGCGCGAGCACCTTGGGAATGGCGAACACCGGGCCGATGCCCATTTCGTCGGGTTCACAGCCCGCGACAGCGAAGCCCAGGAAACGCCCCAGCGGCTGCAGGCCGCGTTTCTGTACCAGGGTTTCGTCCATCACCACGCAGGCACCCGCGCCGTCGCTGAACTGGCTGGCGTTGCCGGCCGAGATCAGGCCGCCGGGCAGTGCGGAGCGCAGACCGTGGATGCTGTCGAACGTGGTTCCGGCGCGGATGCCTTCGTCGTTCTCGACCGTGACCTGTTTGGTCATCAGGCCCATCACCTTGTCGGCCACGCCGGCGGTCACGGTGATGGGGGCGATCTCGGCCTTGAACAGGCCGGCTTCCAGCGCGGCCGTGGCCTTCTGCTGGCTGGCGGCGCCGTACTCGTCCATGGCGTCGCGGCCGATGCCGTAGCGCTTGGCCACCTGTTCGGCGGTCTGCAGCATGTTCCAGTAGATCTCGGGCTTCTGCTTTTCCAGCGCCAGGTCCTTGAGCATGTGCTGGTTCATTTCCTGCTGCACGCAGGAGATGCTCTCCACACCACCGGCCACATAGACCGAGCCTTCGCCAGCGATGATGCGCTGCGCGGCCAGGGCGATGGTCTGCAGACCCGAGGAGCAGAAGCGGTTGACGGTCATGCCCGATACCGTGATCGGCAGGCCGGCCTTGAGCGCGATCTGGCGCGCGATGTTGGCCCCCGTCGCGCCCTCGGGGTTGGCGCAACCCATGATCACGTCTTCGACTTCAGCGGCGTCGATGCCGGCGCGTTGCACGGCGTGCTGCACGGCGTGGCCACCAAGCGTGGCGCCATGGGTCATGTTGAAGGCGCCCTTCCAGCTCTTGGCCAGGGGCGTGCGGGCGGTTGAAACGATGACGGCGTTGGTCATGGTTGGTTCCTAATCTTGTTCGGTGTTCGGACGGGGCGGATCAGAAGGTTTTGCCTTCTGCGGCGAGTCGGGCCAGCAGCGGCGCGGGCTCCCAGAACTTCGCGTCGTCCAGCGGGTTCTTCGCAAAGCGCTTCATGGCCTGCACCACGTTGAACAGGCCCACCTCGTTGGCGTAGTTCAGCGGGCCGCCACGGTACACGGGGAAACCGTAGCCGAAGATGTAGACCACGTCGATGTCGCTGGCCTTGTTGGCAATGCCCTCTTCCAGGATGTGCGCGGCTTCGTTCACCAGCGAGAACACCAGGCGCTGAACGATCTCTTCGTCGGATATCTTGCGCGGCGTGATGCCCAGCGCAGCGCGGTGGTCGGCGATCATCTGCTCGACTTCGGCATTCGGAATCGCGTCGCGCTTGCCGGGCACGTAGTCGTACCAGCCGGCACCGGTCTTCTGGCCGAAGCGGCCCTTCTCGCACAGCAGGTCAGCGGTCTTGCTGTACTTCATGTCCGGCTTTTCCTGGTAGCGGCGCTTGCGGATCGCCCAGCCGATGTCGTTGCCGGCCAGGTCGCCCATGCGGAACGGGCCCATGGCCATGCCGAACTTTTCCATCGCCTTGTCGACCTGCTGTGGCGTGCAGCCTTCGTCGAGCAGGAAACCACCCTGGCGGCCGTACTGTTCGATCATGCGGTTGCCGATGAAACCGTCGCAGACGCCAGAGACCACCGCCGTTTTCTTGATTTTCTTGGCCACCGCCATCACCGTGGCCAGCACGTCCTTGGCGGTCGCCTCACCGCGCACCACTTCCAGCAGCTTCATCACGTTGGCCGGGCTGAAGAAGTGCATGCCCACCACGTCCTGCGGACGCTTCGTGAAGTGGGCGATCTTGTTGACGTCCAGCGTCGAGGTGTTGGAGGCGAGGATGGCACCCGGCTTCATCACGCGGTCGAGTTCCTTGAACACCGCCTCTTTCACACCGATCTCTTCGAACACGGCCTCGATCACCAGGTCGGCCGAGCCGATCTCGTCGTAGCTCAGCGTGGTGCTCAGCAGGGCCATGCGCTGCTCGTACTTGTCCTGTTTGAGCTTGCCCTTCTTGACCTGGGCTTCGTAGTTCTTGCGGATGGTCGCGATGCCGCGGTCCAGCGCCTCCTGCTTCATCTCCAGCATCTTCACCGGGATGCCGGCGTTGAGGAAGTTCATGGCGATGCCGCCGCCCATGGTGCCGGCGCCGATCACGGCGACCGACTCGATGGCGCGCCTGGCCGTGTCTTCCGGCACGTCGGGGATCTTGCTCGCGGCGCGCTCGGCCACGAACAGGTGGCGCAGCGAACGGCACTCGGGTGTCCACATCAGGTTGATGAAGATCTCGCGCTCGAAGGCCATGCCATCGTTGAACTTCTTCTGGGTCGCGGCTTCCACCGCGTCCACGCACTTGGCGGGCGCCGGGAAATTCTTCGCCATGCCTTTGACCATGTTGCGCGCAAACTGGAAGTAAGCCTCGCCGTTCGGGTGTCTGCAGGGCAGGTTGCGCACCAGCGGGAAGGCCGATCCGTCGGCGTGTTTCGCTGCCATCTCGCGGGCGAAGGCCAGCGCCTCTTCGGCCAACGCTTCGGGCGAGGCGGCCAGCTTGTCGAACAGCTTCTGGCCGGGCAGTTGCGCCAGCATCTCGCTCTTGACCGGCTCGCCGCTGACGATCATGTTCAGCGCGGCTTCCACGCCCAGCACGCGCGGCAGGCGCTGCGTGCCACCGGCGCCGGGAATCAGGCCCAGCTTGACCTCGGGCAGGGCCACGTTGCAGCCCGGCGCGGCGATGCGGTAATGCGCGCCCAGCGCCAGCTCCAGGCCACCGCCCATGGCCACGCTGTGCAGGGCCGCGATCACCGGCTTGGTGGTGTTTTCCACGCGGATGATCACCGACAGCAGGTTGGGTTCCTGGATCGCCTTGGGCGAACCGAACTCGCGGATGTCGGCACCGCCCGAAAATGCCCTGCCGGCGCCGGTGAGCACGATGGCCTTGACCGTCGCATCGTTCTCGGCTTTCTCCAGTCCATCGACGATGGCCTGGCGGGTGGACAAGCCCAGACCGTTGACTGGCGGGTTGTTCAGCGTGATGACGGCCACGTCGCCGTGGACCTGGTACTCAGCGGTCATGGAATCTCCTCTGTGTGGATCGGGAAAAAGGTGCACGCCCGAAAAAACGAACGGTCGTGCGATTCTAGGGAATTTGTGCGCTGCGGCAAGTGCCACCTGTCGCTATAGAGTCATCGGCGCGCGTGCCTGCGACCAGGATGCCGTGGAACCGGCTTTGCCGGGCCACTGGCATCGCCCCCTCGGGGGGTGACGCCGCAGGCGGCGCAGGGGGGTCATACTTCAAGCCACTCTTTGCGCGTATAGGGATCTGCTCTGAGGCTTTCGGGCGTGCCGTGGAACACGATGCTGCCGTGGCCCATGACCAGCGCGCGGTCTGAAATGGCCATCGCGATGGTGAGCTTCTGTTCGATCAGCAGCACCGACACGCCGCGGCTTTTCAGCTTCTGCAGGTACTCGCCGACCAGCTCCACGATCTTGGGCGCCAGGCCTTCGGTGGGTTCGTCGATGATGATCAGGTCGGGGTCGCCCATGAGCGTGCGGCACAGCGTGAGCATCTGCTGCTCGCCACCCGACAACACGCCGGCTTCGGTGTGCTCCCGCTCCTTCAGGCGCGGGAACATCGCGTACATGTCATTGAAACTCCAGCGCACGTCTTTGACCTTGCCTTTCTGTCCCAGCTGCAGGTTCTGGTGCACGGTGAGCTTGGGGAAGATGTCGCGGTTTTCTGGCACGTAGCCCAGCCCCAGGTGCGCGACCTCGAAGGGCTTTTTGCCCTGGATGGACTGCCCTTTCCAGTTGATGGTGCCTTCGCAGTCGACCAGGCCCATGATGGCCTTGGCGGTGGTGGAACGGCCCGATCCGTTGCGCCCGAGCAGCGCCACGATCTCGCCTTGACCAACATCGAACGAGACGCCGTGCAGCACATGGCTCTTGCCGTAGTAGGCGTGGAGGTTTTCGATTTTCAGCATGCTGCGGTCCTCCTCAGTGTCCGACCGATGCGGCTTGTTCATCGGCCAGCACCGATCCCAGATAAGCCTCCTGCACCTTGGGGTTCGCGCGCACCGCCTCGGGTGTGTCAAAAGCGATCACCTCGCCGTACACCACCACCGCGATCTTGTCGGCCAGACCGAACACCACACCCATGTCGTGCTCCACCGTCAGCAGGGTCTTGCCCACGGTGACTTCGCGGATCAGTTCGATGAAGCGGCTGGTCTCGCTCTTGCTCATGCCGGCCGTGGGTTCGTCGAGCAGGATCACGTTGGCTCCGCCGGCGATGGTGATGCCGATCTCCAGCGCGCGCTGCTCGGCGTAGGTCAGGTTCATGGCCAGGGTGTCGTGCTTCTTGTCGAGCCGGATCATGCGCATCAGCTCTTCGGCGCGCTCATTGGCGTCGTCCATGCCGGCCAGAAAGCGGAACAGTGTGTAGCGGTAACCCAGGCTCCAGAGCACGCCGCAGCGCAGGTTCTCGAACACGCTGAGCTTGGGGAAGATGTTGGTGATCTGAAAACTGCGCGAGAGCCCCAGGCGGTTGATCTCGAAGGGCTTCTTGCCGTCGATGCGGTGGCCGTTGAGCAGCACTTCGCCGCTGCTGGGTTCGAAGCGGCCCGAGATCAAATTGAACAGCGTGGACTTGCCGGCGCCGTTGGGGCCGATGATGGCCACGCGCTCGCCAGAGCGCACCGCGAGGTCCACCCCGCGGATGATCTCGGTCTTGCCGAAGCGCTTGCGCAGGTTCCGCAGCTCCAATGCGTAATCACCCGCGTGCACGTGGCTCATGGCCTGCTCGAAACGGCCGGTGTCGGTGGTGGGCGTGGCGCTGCTCATTGGGTCTCCCGGCGCTTGATTTCTTTTTCGATGTCGGTCTGGATCGCGGCCCACTGGGCGCTGAACTGGCGGCGTGTGAGCTCGAAGATGGCCAGGCCGGTCAAGGTCACGAAGGCCGCGCCAAACCAGCTGCCCGCGGTTTTGGAATGCAGCTCCATGCCGAGGTATTTCACCGAGTCGCCCATCGCCGCGTCGAGCTGCAGGTGGTAGATCATTTCGACCATCGCACCGCCCCCGAGCAGGACCACCAGCGCGGTCACGCCCAGCGCCAGGTAGGCCACCCAGACCTCGCGCAGCTTGCCGAACGCCGCCACGCGCAGGTTCATCATGATCAGGCTGGCGATGCCACCCGGCGCATACATCACCATGAACAGAAAAATCAGCCCGAGGTACAGCAGCCAGGCCTTGGTCAGCTCGGACAGCAGCACAAAAGCCAGCACCATCAGGATGCCGCCGATGATGGGGCCGAAAAAGAAGGTGGCGCCACCCAGGAAGGTGAACAGCAGGTAGCCGCCCGAACGCGCCGCGCCCACCACCTCGGCGGTCACGATCTCGAAGTTCAAGGCCCCCAGCCCGCCCGCCACGCCAGCGAAGAAGCCCGCGATCATGAAGGCCAGGTACCGCACCTTCTGCGTGTTGTAGCCGATGAACTCGACGCGCTCCGGGTTGTCGCGCACGGCGTTCAGGATGCGGCCCAGCGGCGTGCGCGTGAACGCAAACATCAGGCCCACGCAGACAAAGGTGTAGACCGCGATCAGGTAATACACCTGGATCGGCGGACCGAAGCTGATGCCCATGAACGGGTCGCCCACCACGCGGTTGCCCGACACGCCCGCCTCGCCGCCGAAGAACTCCGAGAACATCAGCGACATCGCGAACACCAGTTCGGCCATGCCCAGCGTGATCATGGCGAACGGCGTGCCGGCCTTCTTGGTGGTCACGTAGCCGAACAGCACCGCAAAGAACAGCCCCGCCACACCGCCCACCAGCGGCACCAGACTCACCGGAATCGGGATCTGGCCGTCCGTGGCCGCGTTGAGCGCGTGCATCGCCATGTAGGAGCCCAGGCCGGTGTAGACCGCGTGGCCGAAGCTCAGCATGCCGCCCTGCCCCAGCAGGATGTTGTAGGACAGGCAGGCGATGATGGCGATGCCCATCTGCGAGAGCATGGTCACCGAGAGGTTGCTGCCGAACACCAGCGGCGCGAACAGCAGCACCAGCGCAAACAGCGACCAGACGATCCAGCGACCGACGTTGAGGGGTTTGAATTCGTAATAGGCTTTGGTCATGATTGGCCTTCCGCCGGGCCGTTCCCAAGGAAGGCCAGCGCCCCCTGGGGGGGCAGCGAATACACGGAGTGATGAGCGTGGGGGCACATGGTCTCTAGCCTTCTCGCGTACCCAGCAAGCCCTTGGGCCGGAAGATCAGGATCAGCACCAGGAACAGGTAGGGCAGGATCGGCGCGACCTGTGACAGGGTGAGCTTGAGCACCGAGTTTTCCTTCATGGCGTCCGAAGCCTGCAAGCCGAACTGCTGCACCAGGTGGATGAACGAGTAGTCCAGCCCCACGGCAAAGGTCTGGATCACGCCGATCAGCAGCGAGGCGAGGAAGGCGCCCGAGAGCGAGCCCATGCCGCCCACAACGACGACGACGAAGATCACCGAGCCCACCGTGGCCGCCATGTTGGGCTCGGTCACGAAGGTGCTGCCGCCGATCACACCGGCCAGTCCGGCCAGGCCGGTGCCGGCGCCGAACACCAGCATCAGCACGCGCGGCACGTTGTGGCCCAGGCTCTCCACCATCTCGGGGTGGGTGAGCGCGGCCTGGATGATCAGGCCGATGCGGGTGCGGGTCAGCAGCAGCCAGAGAGCCACCAGCATCAGGATCGCCACCAGCATCATGAAAGCGCGCGTGGCCGGGAACGGCGAGCAGATCACCCCCGCGCCGCCACAGACCTCGCTGGCGACGGCACCCCAGAACATCTCCAGCGTGTCGTTGGCGTGGTGCACCAGGGTGAAGGCCGGGCCACGCAGCACCTCGGGCGGCACAAACTCCACCGCCGTGCGGCCCCAGATCAGCTGCACCAGCTCCAGAATGATGTACGAGAGACCGAACGTGACCAGCAGCTCGGGCACATGGCCGAACTTGTGCACCTTGCGCAGGGTCAGCCGTTCAAACAGTGCACCCAGCGCACCCACCACGAGGGGCGCCACGAACAACCCCGGCCAGAAACCCACCAGCTGGGCGATCGAATAACCGATGTAGGCACCCAGCATGTAGAAGCTGGCGTGCGCAAAATTCAGCACCCCCATCATGCTGAAGATGAGGGTGAGTCCCGAGCTCAACAGAAACAGCAGCAAGCCGTAGCTGACACCGTTGAGCATGGAGATGATGATGAACTCCATGGATCCTGCCTTTCGAGGGCGAAACGTGGGGGAGGGGTGAGCGGGGTGAGCGGGGTGAGTATGGCCTGTCGGGAACGCCACCGCTATCAGCAGCAGGTCAAACCAGCAACCCCGCGATGCAGCGGTCCAGCCACATCACCGGAGCGAAATGCCTCAACCCAGAACGCGGCGGAACTGGCTCTGCCAGGCCGCACCGCGTTGCCCCCTTGAGGGGGTGACGCGAAGCGGCGCGGGGGTGCTTCCTTATCCAGGTCGCTTCATCTGGCAGCTCGTCGGCGTGCTGGACACGTAAGACGGGTACTCCTTCACCGGGGCCAGCGTCATGCCGGTGTTCTCCGGGCTGTAGGGGTACTTCTTGTCGGCCTTCTGCCAGACCGTCAGGTACAGCGGCTGCTGCAACTGGTGGTCCAGCTTGCGCATCTCCACCTCGCCGTTGAAGTTGTTGACCTTGATGCCCTCCATGGCGGCGGCCACCTTCACCGGGTCGGTGGACTTGGCCTTGGCCATGGCCGCACCGAGCACGTTGAACGCCGTCGGAATGGCGCCTGTGTACATGTCGTCCTTGTACCTGGCCTTGAAGTCGTCGCCCCACTTGCCCATGTCGCCACCCATGTTGTAGTGCTGGTAGGCCACCTGGTACACGCGGCCTTCGCCACCCGTGCCGAGTGCCGTGGGCGTGCCGGTGACGCCGGTGTAGTAGGTGTAGAACTTGCCGGTGTAGCCGCCTTCGTTGGCGGCCTTGATCAGCAGCGCCAGGTCGGAGCCCCAGTTGCCGGTGATCACGGTGTCGGCGCCCGATGCCTTGATCTTGGCGATGTAGGGCGCGAAGTCGCGCACCTGGGCCAGCGGGTGCAGGTCTTCGCCGACGATCTTCACGTCCGGGCGCTTGCGGGCCAGGTTTTCCTTGGCGAACTTGGCGACCTGCTGGCCGTGCGAGTAGTTCTGGTTGAGCAGATAAACATTCTTGACGTCCTTCTGGTCCTTCATGAAGGTGGTCATGGCCTCCATCTTCATGGAGGTGTCGGCGTCAAAGCGGAAGTGCCAGTAGCTGCACTTGCTGTTGGTGAAATCGGGGTCCACGGCAGCGTAGTTGAGGAAGATCACTTCCTTGCCGGGGTTGCGCTCGTTGTGCTTGTTGACCGCGTCGATCAGCGCACCCGCCACCGAGGAACCGTTGCCCTGGGTGATGTAACGCACGCCCTGGTCCAGCGCGGCCTTGAAGGCGTTCAGGCTTTCGGCCGGGCTGAGCTTGTTGTCGAACGCCACCATCTCGAACTTCACGCCGGCGGGGTTGCTGGCACTGAACTTTTCGGCGAAATACTGCCAGCTGCGCAACTGGTTCATGCCCACCGGGCCCATCAAGCCAGTCTGCGGGTCGATCAACGCGATCTTGACCGTCTCCCCTTTCTGGGCATGGGCGCTGAGCAGGGTCAGCGACAAGGCGGCGATGGCAACGGATTTCAAGGCAAACGACATGGCTGGGTCTCCTGAAGGTGGAAAACCTTAGCGTAGCCTGACAGCCCGGCAAACCCCTCAGGGATTGCCCCTAGCAGCTATCGCGCAGGCGACTGTGCGCTCGCACAAGCCTAGCATCCGACAGACGACACAGGCCCGCTGCCGCGGTTCGTGCGGGCAGGCGTGACAACCGGTTCGGACTCAGGGCCGCTGCATCTGGCAGCTCGTGGGCCCGCTGATTTCCGATGCGCTCATGTAGCGCACCGGCGCAAAGGTGTGGCCCGTGTCCTCGGCCGCGCGCGGATACCGCCCGTCCACCTTCTGCCAGCGCGAGACATAGAGCCCCTGCTGCAACTGGTGGTCGTCGGCGCGCATGTGCACCGGCCCGCTGAACCCCGGAAACACCATGCCGCTCAGGCGGCCGGCCACGCGCGCTGCGTCGGTGGTCTGGGCATGGGTCATCGCCTGCAGCAGCATGGACATGCCGTCGAACGCGGCGTACACCACCAAGTCTTCACCATAGCGGTCGCGAAACGCGGTGGCCAGGCCGGCGATGGCGCCCGGCTGGTTGGTGTGGTTGTTGGCCACCTGGTACACCGGCAGGCGACCGTCGCCCGAAGCCAGGAGTTCGGGCACACCTTTGAGGCCGGGGTAATAAGCGTAGAGCGGCAGCTTGACGCCCTGCTTCTGCATCGACTTCACCAGCCCCCGCAGATCAGCGCCCCAGTTGCCCGTGACCACGGCCTGCGCTCCGGACTCGGCGATCCGGCGCACATGGGGCGCGAAATCCTGACCCACAAAAGGCGGGTGCAGCTCGTCGCCCACGATCTGGATATCGGGCCGTTCCAGCGCCAGCGCATCGCGGAAGTAGCGGGAGAACTGTTGCCCGTGGGCGTAGTTCTGATTCAGCAGGTAAACGCTTTTCAGCGCGGACTGCGAGGCCATGAAAAGGGCCAGCGCCCGCGTCTTCATGGTCGTGTCGGCGTCGATGCGGAAGTGCCAGAAGCTGCACATCTCGTTGGTCAGCGCCGGGTCCATCGCGGCGTAGTTGATGTAGAGCACCGCCTGTTCGGGGTTGCGGGCGTTGTGCCGCGTCACCGCATCGGAAATCGCCGCCGCCACCCCGGAGCCGTTGCCTTGCACGACGTAGCGAAAGCCCTGGTCGATGGCCGCCTTGAGCGCGTCCAGGCTTTCCTTGGGTGAACCCTTGTTGTCAAAACCCGCCACAACAAAACGCACACCCGCCGGGTTGCCCGGACCGGCCATCCGCTCGGCCATGAACTGCCAGCTGCGCAGGCTGTTGCGGCCGATGTCGGCCGCCGGGCCGGAAAGCGGATCGATGAAGGCGATGCGCACCACCTTCTGTGGCGCATCGGCGGCCCAGGCCGGGCCGCCCAGGCCCGCCCAGGCCAGTGCGCCCAGCAACGCCCACCGCAGCCAGCGCCGCACCCCCGACAAAGGCCCGCATCCAGACATCAAAGACCCGGCAACACGTAGTCCTTGAGCTGCTGGCGCAGCGTCATCTTCTGCATCTTGCCGGTGGCGCCCAGTGGAATGGCGTCGACAAACACCACGTCATCCGGCACCTGCCACTTGGCGATCTTGCCCTCGTAGAACGCCAGCAGTTCCTCGCGCGTGACCTCGGCACCAGGCTTCTTCATCACCACCACGATGGGGCGCTCGTCCCACTTCGGGTGCTTCATGCCGATGCAGGCGGCCATGGCCACGGCCGGGTGGGCCATGGCGATGTTTTCCACGTCGATGGAGCTGATCCACTCGCCGCCGGACTTGATCACGTCCTTGCTGCGGTCGGTGATCTGCATGAAGCCTTCGGCGTCGATGGTGGCCACGTCCCCGGTGGGGAACCAGCCCTTGCCCGCGTCGTCGTATTGCAGCGGATCGCCGCCTTCGCCCTTGAAGTAGCTGGCGATGATCCACGGCCCGCGCACCAGCAGGTCGCCGTAGGCCTTGCCGTCCCAGGGCAGCTCGTTGCCCGACTCGTCGACGATCTTCATGTCCACGCCGAACACGCTGCGGCCCTGCTTCAGGCGCACCTTCAGCTGCTCCTCGGCCGGCAGCGCCAGCTGCGCGTTCTTCAGCGTGCAGACCGTGCCCAGCGGCGACATCTCGGTCATGCCCCAGGCGTGCAGCACCTCGACGCCATAGGTGTCGTTGAAGGCGTTGATCATGGCCGGCGGGCAAGCGGAGCCGCCAATCACCGTGCGCTTCAGGGTGCTGAACTTCAGGCCGCCGGCCTGCAGGTGACCCAGCAGCATCTGCCACACCGTGGGCACGCCCGCGGCCATCGTCACCTTCTCGGATTCGATCAGTTCGTAGACCGACTTGCCGTCCATCGCCGGCCCCGGAAACACCAGCTTGCAGCCCACGGCCGCGGCCGAATACGGCAGGCCCCAGGCGTTGACGTGGAACATCGGCACCACCGGCAGGATGGAATCGCGCGCCGAGCAGCCCAGCGCGTCGGGCAGCGCCGCGCCGTACGCGTGCAGCAGCGTCGAGCGGTGCGAATACAGCGCCGCCTTGGGGTTGCCCGTGGTGCCGCTCGTGTAACACATGCTCGATGCGCTGTTTTCGTCCAGGTCGGGCCAGAGGTACTTTTCCGGCTGGCTGCCCATCCAGGCCTCGTAGCTCACCAGACCCGGCAGGCCGCTGTCGGCCGGCAGCTTGTCGGCGTCGCACAGCGCGATCCAGTGTTTGACGCCCGGGCACTTGCCGGCCACCGCCTGCACCAGCGGCAGGAAAGTCATGTCAAAACAGATCGCGCGGTCGTCGGCGTGGTTGACGATCCAGGCCAGCTGTTCGGGGTGCAGGCGCGGGTTCAGCGTGTGCAGCACGCGGCCGGTGCCGCTGACGCCGAAATACAGCTCCAGGTGGCGGTAGCCGTTCCAGGCCAGCGTGGCCACGCGGTCACCAAAGGCCAGGTGCAGGCCGTCCAGCGCGTTGGCCACCTGGCGCGCACGGCGGGACACCTGCCCCCAGGTCGTGCGGTGGATGTCGCCCTCGACGCGACGGGAAACGATTTCCGTGCTGCCGTGGTGGCGCTCGGCGTGCGTGATGAGCGACGAAATCAGCAGCGGTTGGCTTTGCATTTGTCCCAGCATGGGGTTCTCCTGGAATGGCTTGAAAGAAAAACGAACGGTCGTGCGTTTAATCCACCCAGCATCATGCCTCAACAACGCGCGCTGGCCGTAGCGGGTTGCCCCGGATAGCCCACCCGGGTGTGGGTGCAAGTCGTCCCGGTGACAATGCGCCGCATGACCCCGCCCCATGCCCTGCCGCCCGCGCCCGCCACCGATGCCCCGACCAGCTGGACGCACCGCTTCGCCGGCCTCGGCCGCGAGTTCTACACCGAGCTGCGCCCCTCGCCCCTGCCCGCCCCCTACTGGGTCGGCCGCAACCCCGCGCTGGCGCGCGAGCTCGGGCTGGACGACGCCTGGATGGCGAGCGATCAAGCCCTGCAGGCCTTCACCGGCAACCAGCTGCTGCCCGGCATGCGCCCGCTCGCCAGCGTCTACAGCGGCCACCAGTTCGGCCAGTGGGCCGGCCAGCTCGGTGACGGCCGGGCGATCCTGCTCGGCGAACTGGCCAGCACCGATGGCCCGCAAGAGATCCAGCTCAAAGGCGCCGGGCGCACGCCGTATTCGCGCGGGGGCGACGGCCGCGCCGTGCTGCGCAGCTCCATCCGCGAATTTCTCTGCAGCGAAGCCATGCACGGCCTGGGCATCCCCACCAGCCGCGCGCTCTGTGTCACCGGCTCCGACCAGCCGGTGCGCCGCGAAGAGATCGAAACCGCGGCCGTCGTCACGCGGGTGGCACCCAGCTTCATCCGCTTCGGCCACTTCGAACACTTCTCCCACAGCGGCCAGCACGAACAGTTGCGCGCGCTGGCCGATTTCGTCATCGACCACTTCTACCCCGACTGCCGCGCCCTGCCCGGCAACGCCTACGCCAACCTGCTCGAAGCCGTGGGCGGGCGCACCGCCGAGATGGTCGCGCAGTGGCAGGCCGTGGGCTTCTGCCACGGCGTGATGAACACCGACAACATGAGCATCCTGGGCCTGACCATCGACTACGGGCCGTTCCAGTTTCTCGACGCCTACAACCCGCGCCACATCTGCAACCACAGCGACAGCGCCGGGCGCTACCGCTACATGCGCCAGCCCGGCATCGCGCACTGGAACCTGTTCTGCCTGGGCCAGGCCCTGCTGCCGCTGATGGACGACCAGCAGCAGGCGCTGGACGCGCTCGAGCCCTACAAGGCCCTGTTCCCCGCGGCGCTGCAGCGGCGCATGGGCGCCAAGCTCGGCCTCGACAACGTGATGGCCGGCGACGAAGCGCTCACCGAGCAGCTGATGGCGCTCATGGCGCAGGACGCGGTGGACTTCACCCTCTTCTGGCGCCGCCTCTCGCACGCCGTGGCCGGCTTTGCCGATCCGGACGCGCGCGCGGCCGCGTCCAGCGCGGCCATCGAGCCGGTGCGCGACCTGTTCCTGCAGCGCGAAGCCTTCGACGCCTGGGCCCTGCAGTGGCGCGGGCGGCTGCAGAGCCAGCCCGGTTTTGACGCCCGCCTCACCCAGGTGCTGATGCTCTCGACCAACCCGCAGCTCGTGCTGCGCAACCACCTGGGCGAGATCGCCATCCAGCGCGCCCGCGAGGGCGACTTCACCGCCCTGCAGCGCCTGCAGACCGCGCTGGAGACCCCGTTCACCGAGCTGCCCGGCCACGACGACCTGGCCGGCTTTCCGCCCGACTGGGCGGCCCAGATTGAAATCAGCTGTTCATCGTGAAGGACCCCGCCATGACGTTCCCCATCCAGAAAACCGATGCCGAGTGGCGCGCCCTGCTCGCTGAAAAAGGCGCCGAACCCGCCGCCTTCGAAGTGACCCGCCGCGCCCACACCGAGCGCCCCTTCACCGGCAAATACGAAGAAGTCTGGGCCGACGGCAGCTACCACTGCATCTGCTGCGGCAACCACCTGTTCGACGCCGGCACCAAGTTCGACGCCGGCTGCGGCTGGCCCAGCTTCTGGAAGGCCATCCCCGGCGCCATCACCGAGATCACCGACCGCAGCCACGGCATGGCGCGCGTGGAAACGGTGTGCAGCCAGTGCGGCGCGCACCTGGGCCACGTGTTCGAAGACGGCCCGGCGCCCTCGGGCCTGCGTTACTGCATGAACTCGGCCTCGCTGGAGCACCAGCCCGACTGAGCCCGCCTCGCGCGCGGGGAACGGCCGGCCGCGCTCTCGTGTCCAATAGCCCCATGACCCAAGCCTCTGCCCCCAACGCCCCGGCCGCAGCGCTGACGACCGCCGACACCGAGCGCCGCCTCACCGAACTCGAGATCAAGGCCAGCTACGCCGACGACCTGCTCGACACGCTGAACGCCGTGGTCGCCCGTCAGCAGGAACAGATTGACCTGTTGCTGCGCGAGCTCGGCCACCTGCGCCGCCAGGGCGCTGACGAGGGTTCGGCGCCCGCGCGCAACCTGCGCGACGAGCTGCCGCCCCACTACTGAACCGAACCATGGACATCCTGGCGCATGGGTTGTGGGCGGGTGCCGGTCTGGTGGCGTTGTCGCACGCCAGACCGGTGGACAAACCCACCCTGGCCTGGGCGGTGGCGCTGGCGGTGCTGCCCGACGTGGTGCACACGCTGCCCGTGGCGGCCTGGGCCTTGATCAACGGCACGCCAGGCGCCTGGCTCAGCTACGCCACCGCCTCGCCGGGCGGTGAACCCGATTTCCCGGCCTGGGTGGCCTTCTGGTCGCACCAGGTGCACTGCGTGTTTCACAGCGCCCTGGTGGCCGCCGCGGTGACGGCCCTGCTCTGGGCCTGGCTGCGCCGGCTCTGGCTGCCCCTGCTCGGCTGGTGGTCGCACATCGTCATCGACGTGTTCACCCACTCGGCCGACTTCTACCCCTCGCCCGTTTTCTACCCCATCACCTACTGGGGCTTCGACGGCCTCGCCTGGAACACGCCCGGGTTCATGGCGCTGAACTACGCCGCCCTGCTGGTCGTCGGCGTCTGGCTCTGGCGAAAGCGCCGCGCCTGAACCGGTTCAGGCCACCGCGGCCGCGGCCACCGGGCTCGCGGTGCTGATGACCGGCTCGATCCCCGCGTAATCGCCCAGGCCATCGGGCCAGGGCGTGAGGATCTCAAAGCCGGTGTCCGTCACCGCCACCATGTGTTCCCACTGCGCCGAGAGCGAGCGGTCGCGCGTGACCACCGTCCAGCCGTCGGACAGCTCCTTGGTCTCGCGCCTGCCCGCGTTGATCATGGGTTCCACCGTGAACACCATGCCCGGCGCCAGCTTCAGGCCCGTGTTGCGCTGGCCGTAGTGCAAGACCTGCGGCTCGTCGTGGTAGATCTGCCCGATGCCGTGGCCGCAGTACTCACGCACCACGCTGAAACCCGCCGCGTGCGCCACCGTCTGGATCGCGTGGCCCACATCGCCCAGCGTCGCGCCCGGGCGCACCTGCTGGATGCCCGCGCGCATCGCCTCGTAGGTCGTGCGCACCAGGCGCCTGGCCAGAATGCCCGGCTCGCCCACGCAATACATGCGGCTCGTGTCACCAAACCAGCCGTCCTTGATCAGCGCCACGTCGATGTTGACGATGTCGCCGTCCTTCAGCTTCTTGTCCGACGGGATGCCGTGGCAGATCACGTGGTTCACCGAAGCGCAGATCGTCTTCGGGTAGCCGTGGTAACCGATGTTGGCCGGCACCGCCTTCAGCTCGTGCACGATGTGGTCGTGGCAGAGCCGGTCCAGCTCGTCGGTCGTCACGCCCGGCTTCACGTGTTCGCCGATCATGCGCAACACGTCGGCGGCCAGTTGCCCGGCGCGCCGCGCCATGTCGATCTCGGCCGGCGTCCTGCGGCTTACCCCCTTCTTGCCGCCCGTCATGCCACCGCCTCCAGGCCGGCGGGCGGCACGCTCCGGAGACTCGCCGGCGGCGACGCCTGCCGCTCCGACTCGATCAGCAGCTGGCAGATCTCGCCGTGGCACAGCGTCGGGTTCAGCTCCGACAACATGCCCACGCGCAGCCAGTGTTCGGCCTGCGCGTTCATGGAGCGGCTCAGCGCCCCACTGGTCAGACGCAGGTTTTCATGCATCTGCTCTGAAATCTTGATGATGCCCATGGCCATCCCTTGTATACGGTTTGTAGCTGGTTCGTATATTACCAAGAGAGAGATCGACTGGGGCGAGGGACGGGGGAACGGCCCTCGGGTGAAAGGGCTTTTTGCCTGGACTGGCTCGGTGGTTGCGGGCTGTGTGGGGCAGGTACTCGGCCAGAAGCGGCGTTCTCAAGGCAGTGGTGATCCCATCCGGCGGGCCGCCCAAATCGGGCCGTGGCCTCGAAGAGGCGAGACGAAATTGCCAGGATGGTCGCGCGTACGTTTTCGAACAAATTTAAGGTGGCGTCCTCAAGAAGATGGGTAGAGTGAACGTCGTGGCGAGCGACGCGACCAAACGCACTCACGGGGGAGCCCCACTTGGTACATCCATATCACCCACGCAACAACAAGTTGTTGGCATGTTTGCCCCGAGCCGAGTGGCAACGTTGGAAACCGCAGCTTGAACTGGTCGATCTGCCGCTGGGCAAGGTGCTGTACGAGCCGAGCGCGCAACAGACTTTCGTTTACTTTCCCACCAGCGCGATCGTCTCGCTGCTTTACCTGCTGGAGGATGGATCGTCGGCGGAGATGGCGGTGGTCGGTTTTGAGGGCCTGGTGGGCATACCCATTCTCATGGGCGGTGGCTCCACGCCGAGCCACGCCGTGGTGCAAAGCGCGGGCATGGGTTACCGGCTTCGTGCCAACGCATTCAAGGATGAGTTCGAGCTTTCCAGCCCGGTCAAGCACCTGATGCTGCGGTACACGCAAGCCCTGATCACGCAGTTGAGCCAGACTGCTGCGTGCAATCGCCACCACTCGCTGGAAAAGCAGTTCATCCGGTGGCTGTTGCTCAGACTGGACCGTTTGCCCGGCAACGAAGTGGTGATGACGCAGGAGCTGATCGCCCACATGCTGGGCGTGCGCCGTGAGAGCGTCACCGAAGCAGCGCACAAATTGCAGGCTGCTGGCCAGATCCGCTACGCGCGCGGCCACATCTGGGTGCTGGACCGGCACAGGCTGGAGGAAGGCGCTTGCGAGTGCTATGGGGTGGTGAAAAAGGAACTCGACCGCCTGATTCCTGATTGCGAAACTGGCTGATTCAAAAACATGGCCAGCCCCGTCATTGGCCCGATTCGGCCTGCTCCAGCTGTCTGGCCCGCTCGGCGGCCAGATCGTTGACGTAGCCCTCGACCTGCCGTTCAAACCCGGGCACATCCTGGAGCCTCCGGGGAACAGCGGGCACAGTGGGTACAGCCTCATCCGAAACGGTCGCCGGCTTCTGAACCTTGGCGGGCGAGCCGCCGTCCAGTTGCCGGGCCACGAGAAGCCCGACCACCAGAAGCGCCAACAACAAAGCCACCAGTCTCATGAGCACCCACCTCCTTCAAGGTCATCGAGTTTTCGAACCGGGCACACCCCGGTCTGCCTGACCCGGATCATTCTGCCGGTTTCTGCGGCCCGCTTCGCCCCCTCTACAATGCGCGCCCCCAAGCCCATTCCCCGAACCCCGATTTCATGAACATCACTGTCAACCCGGAACTCAAAGCCTATATCGACCCCTTGACCCCGGAGGAACACGAGGCGCTGGAGCGCAGCCTCCTGGCCGAGGGCTGCCGCGATGCGCTGGTGCTCTGGGGCGATGTGCTGGTGGACGGGCACAACCGCTACGGCATCTGCCAGAAACACGGCCTCCCTTTCGAGACGGTGCAGAACCCGCGCTTCCAGTCCATGGAAGACGTGCACCTGTGGATGATCGACCAGCACCTGGGCCGGCGCAGCGTGTCGGACTTCCAGCGTGGCGTGCTGGCGCTGCGCAAGCGCGAAATCATCGCCGAACGGCGCGCCCGGTTTCTGGCTGCGCCGCGCGAGGAAACATCGCCCGAGCCGGCCGAGCAGGACGTCCCATCAGCCCACCCGGTGGCCACAGCGGCCGTGACGGAGCCCCGGCCGCTGAACAGCCGCGAAGACATCGCCCGGGCGGCGCGGCTCAGCAGCAGCCAGGTGGTGATGATCGAAAAAATCCAGAAGCAGGCCGAGCCCGAGCTGGTGGCGGCGCTGAAGTCCGGGGCGATCTCGCTCAACGCGGCGGCGGCCGTGGCCAGCCTGCCGGCCGAAGAGCAGAAGGCCGCCGCGCTGGCCGGCAAGGACGAGCTCAAGCTGGCGGCCAAGCGGGTTCGCGATGCGAAGCGCAAGCCGTCGGAAGCGGCGCCCGATCAGCCGGCCGACGAAGCGGGCGATGAATTGCAGCGCTTGCGTGACCGCGTGAACGAGCTGCAGGCGGAAAACGCGGCGCTGCGTCAGCAGCTGGAGGCCTTGCGCTCAGGGCACGCAGTGCCGTTCTGATCCTGATTTGGAGGGGTCAGATTCTCGGGTTCTTCGGTGCGTCCGTGGGGGCCTTGCCGTCTTCATCCAGATCCTTGTTGGGCTTGATGGCCGGCGAACCAGCGCCTGGAGCGTCATCGACGTTGTCTTCCACCATATCCAGAAATTCATCGACTTCGTCGGTGGAGTGCCTGGATGGCTCAATGTGGGCCGTTTTCTCGCGGGTCATGGTGTTTCCTTTCGGTTGGGAATGGGACCTTAGGCTGTCCATCGCAGCGCCCTCATAGGGACAGGTTTGAGACCATCTGTCTGTTCGCCAGCCAACCATCAGGGGACCTGCAGCACCCGAAACTGCCTGGCCGCAAAAGCCCAGACCATGCGCGACGCATCCGGCCCCTGGCCGTCGCTGAAGGCCTTGCTCGCAGCGCCACCGCTCCAGGCGTGGGCCAGGCCGCTCACGGCGACCAGTGTGGCCACGGTGCTGCCCTTGCGTTTGAAATCGGTGACCGACATCGGGTAGCGCTGGCCCCGTTGCACGCTGCGCGCCTGGCTCGCCGTCGCTCCGGCCGCCTGGGCCCAGACCTGCGCCGCGGCCAGGCCGTTCTTGGGCGAGACCACGGCGTCCGCGTCGCCGTGGATCACCAGCAGGGGTGGCCAGTGGGCCTCCATCGCGTTCGGTGTGGTCATCAACGGGGTCGTGACGCGATGGCCGTGCATGGCGCCCAGAGCCGACAGGGTGGAGTGCGCGGTGCCGGGTGGAATGCCCGAATGCATGACCACAGCCTTGAAACGCCCCGGGTGCCGGGTGACCAGCAAGGCGGCCATGCTCGCACCGGCCGACAGGCCGGCGATGGCCACACGGGTCTTGTCCACCGGGTACAGCAGGCAGACCTGGTCAACCGCCTGCATGATCAAGGCGGCTTCGCCATAGGCTCGGCCGGTCTTGGTGTCGAACCAGTTCCAGCAGCCCTGCCCGTTGGCGAGCCGGTCCTGCTCGGGGTAGAGCACCAGAAAACGTTCGCGCATCGCGATGCGGTTCATGCGCGTGCTCGCGGCGAAGCTGTTGGCGTCCTGACCGCAGCCGTGCAGCATCACCACCAGCGGCAGCTGCTCGCCAAACTCGACCCCTGGCGGGCGGTAGACCCTGAAGCGCCGGGCCCCAGCCGCGCCCATGACGACACCGGGCATCCATGCGCCGGCACCGGGTGGCGGCGCGCGCCTGGCCGCCGCGGGCTTCAGGGTTTTCTTGAGTGCCCGGGTACTGGAAGCGGTGGCCAGGCGTGTCATCGCTTTGAGGCTCCGCTCGAAACTTTTGGCCCAAGCGGACGGGCGATATCGTTTGCTCATTCGGGGCATTCTGCACTTGACCAATGTGCGTGCGCGAGCGCACAGACCGCCCTGGCCCGTGTCCTTATTGTTCCTAAATCGCAAGGCACGAACCGTCGGTATTTCCGACGCTCGACCCGCATTGAGGAACCACTATGTCCCTGAACCAAAAAACCAGGCAGCCCATCGGACGCCAGGTGGCCACACCACCGCGTGGCGCGAAACCGCCCACGTTGAACCCTGATCTGCCGCTGCCTCACGAACGCGACCAGGCGGTCGACGCCACGGCCGATGCGCGCGACCCCCAGATGGCCCAGGCCCAGCGCGATATCGACGCCGGTCTGGTCGACACCGACATGCATGCGACCCCCGGCCTGGACGCGCAGCGCCGCGCCCGCCTGGTTCCCGGCCCCGGCGGCAAGCCGCCATCGTCGGGCGGCTGATCCCTGCTGCAGGCGTTCAAGTTTTGCACACCAACCGCCTGGCACCCGCGCTCAATTCGAAAGGAATGACCCATGAACCGCCTCGCTGATCTGCCAGACCCATACCGCCCGCAGGCCGTGGCGTCGATACCGGTCCAGTCGCCTGTGCCCGGGCCGTGGCCGGAACCGGAGCCATCTCTGCCACCGGGCCAACCACCGTCCCCCGACGGCGTGCCTTTGCCCGTTGAGCCCATTGACATTCCGCCGCAAGTTCCGCCCGAGATCCGCGAGCCGCACCAACCCGGCGAGCACCTCCCCCTCAGCACCGACCCGGGCCTTTCACCCCCAACGCGTCACTGACGCCAAGGAGCCATCATGAATCCATTCATTTCTCCCCAGGCGAAGCCGGCACCGGTTGACGGCGACCTCGCCGACCAAGCACGGTCCGGCCACGGTATTCCGTCGCAAGACCTGAACCCCGCAGCGCAGTCGTTGCTGAACCCTGAAGAAGCCGAGCGCGAGGCCAAGTCGGTTTTGACGGGCGGTGGCGTGGTGGCCGGTGCGGCTGCGGGTGCTGCCATCGGCAGCGTGGTCGCTGGCCCCGTGGGTGCGGTGGTGGGCGGCACGGTAGGCGCCGTTGCCGGCGCACTGGGTGGCGCCGCGGCTGGCTCCATGGTGGAGCCGGAAGACCCGGGCGCCGTCGAACAAGCACCCTTGGTGGTGCCTGCGGTCCTCACTGATCCACCCGCAAGACCTGTGGCAACAGGTGGGACAAACCTCAACCAGGAGACAAAGATGCAACTTCTCAAAGACGTGATGAGCCACGACGTGCAGGTGATCAGCCCCGAGGCGACGCTCCAGGACGCCGCAGCCCGGATGCGGGACGACGGCTTCGGGATGCTGCCCGTGGGCGAGAACGACCGCATGATCGGCGCAGTGACCGACCGCGACATCGCCGTGCGTGCCGTCGCCGAAGGCAAAGGCGGCGACACGCTGGTTCGCGACGTGATGTCGGAAGACGTGATCTGGTGCTATGAGGACGACACCGTGGAGACGGGTGCCGACAAGATGAGCCAGTATCAGGTCAGGCGCCTGCCGGTGGTGAACCGCGAGAAGCGCCTGGTGGGCATCGTGTCACTCGGCGACTTTGCCGTCGCAGCCGACGACATCCAGCCCACCGCTGCTGCCCTGGTTGGCATTTCGCAACCGTAGCGCAGGCCTGGGGCGTTAAGGCACCGCCCTGCTGACCCACAGCGTTCATCTTCCGTGGCCTGCGGTCGCACGGTGGAAGCGCTCAGTCCGGTCGTTGCGGTATGCCCGGTGCCGGGGGCGGGGGCGCGGGCTTGCGACGTTGCGCGAACACCCAGGTGAACTCCGCGCCGAGCAGGAAAACCTGCGCCGAGTAGTACACCCACAGCAGCAGCACCACCAGGGACGACGCGGCGCCGAACACAGAGGCCACGGCGCTGCGGCCGATGTACAGGCCGATCAGTGTTTTGCCGACCGTGAACAACAAGGCGGTGATGAGTGCGCCGATCCACACATCGCGCCAGGCGACAGCTGTCCTAGGCATCCATTTGTAGATCATCGCAAACACCGCGGTGATGAACGTCAGTGTCACCACAAAGTTGACGGCGTCGGCCACGATCGCGAATTCGCCGAACCAGGGTGCCCACCATTTGCCCAGTGCGGCCATCAAGGCACTGAGCACCAGTGAAACCAGGAGCAGGAACCCGATGCCCAGGACCATCCCGAGCGAGAGCAGGCGCACCCGGAAGAAGTCCCGCACACCACTGAAGTCGGGGCGGAGGGGGACCTGCCAGATGCGGTCCATGGCGTTCTGCAGTTCGACAAACACGGTGGTGGCACCGATCAGCAGTGTGCCCAGGCCCACCAGCATGCCCACCAGGCTGGCGGCTGGCTTGTCCAGGCTCTCGAGCACCGTGTCCAGGGTGGTGGCGCTGTCCTCTCCCACCATCAGGGATATCTGCGCAAAGATCTCCGCCCGTGCAGCCGCTTCGCCAAAGAAAAAACCGGTGACCGAAATGACGATCAGCAGCAGCGGCGCGATCGAAAACAGCGTGTAGAAAGCGAGCGCCGCACCCATGCTGGGCGCGTAATCATCGAGCCACGCGTTGACCGTCGAGGTGAGCAGCCGCCAGATCATCCGGGTTACCGATCTGGGGGTGCGCTGCCGCTTGCCGCCGAGCCACCTCGGTGCACCGACCGGGCAGGCTCCCAAATTTCGGCCGGGGTGAGTTGCATGGGTGGCTCCTGGGCGGGTTCGCACGTGAAACCAATTGTTGGGGAGCTGACCCGTTCGCGTCGGTGCGATGGCACACAAAAACCTGGCCAATGTGCTGCAGCAGCGCCAGCGGGGCCTAGAAGCGGTCTTGTGCCGGGTCGGCTTCGCGCACGGCGGGGCCGGTCTGCGCCAGCGTCATCCACACATGAAACGGCAGGCGCTGAATGCCGCGGCGCGGCGCTTCGCGGGCGATGCTGAGCTCGCCGTCGCGGGCGTACATCACGCCGCACTCGGGCGGCACCTCTTGGGGCTGGGCGATGGGTCGGCCCTTGGCGTCGTGGCCGAGCACGTACCAGCAGGCGCTGGCCATCTCCAGGTAGGCGGCGCGCTTGGCGGGTTTCTTCAGGTCGCCCAGCAGGTCGGCGCGGCTGACCTTGATCTCGTGCACCACCGGCTCCAGGTAGGCCTCGACCGAGCTGCGGCGGATGGAAAACACGTCCGGGCAGGCCATGCACCAGGCGTGTTCGGGGGCGGCGGGGTTGGTGGTCACTTCGGCCTCGAAGGCCGCCATCTGAGCCGCCCAGCCGGGCGCCGGCTCCGCCACCACCGGCGCTGCGGCCTCGCCCAGCAGCAAGGCCCGGGGCAGCGGCACGCGCAGCATCAGGCCGCGCCAGGCCAGGCGACCGGCGCGCGTCATGGCCACCGCCACCTGCTCCACCAGCGCCTCGTGCGGCGTGCGCGCGGCCTTGTTGCTGGCGAACACGCGCGCCAGCGTCTGGATGCCGGCGTCGGTCACGCGCAGGGTCTCGTGGCCGTCGGCAGACACCCGGCGCTCCAGCAAGCCGGCCGCCAGCAGCTCGACCTCGACCATGTCGGCGCAGGGCCAGCCGGCGGAGCGGTAGATGTCGCGCAGGCGCCGGTGGTGCTGGCGGTTGAGCGGGGGCGGTTCGGGGGAAAAGGCGGACTCCATGAACTGACTATATAACCAGTACCATGCGCGTGGGTGCGATCCAAAGTGGTGTTTTCCGTGCCTCTCTCCTTCCCCCTCTGGGGGAAGGAGCCAAACCACATCACTTTGAATCGCGCCCATGCACGCCACAAACCGAGCCCTCTCTTGAACACCGCCACGCCCCGACTGGTTGACGAAGCCGCCGCCGACGCCCCGCTGGGCGCCGTGGCGGTGCGCACGCTGTGCGATTTCGCGGCGCGCCGGGGCGACCTGGATCTGCGCTTCACGCCCTCGCCCAGCGGCAGCGAAGGCGTGGCCGGCCATGGCGAGGTGACGGCTCGGCGCGGCGCGGCTTACCAGCGCGAAGTGCCGCTGGCCAGCCAGTGGCGCGGCCTGCGTGTGCAGGGCCGGGCCGACGGCTGGGACGCCGCCGCGCAGCGCCTCGAAGAGATCAAGACCCACCGGGGCGACGCGGCGCTGATCGCGGACAACGCGCGCGCGCTGCACTGGGCGCAGGCCCGGGTCTACGGCTGGATGCTGTGCGAACAGCTCGGGCTGGAGCGCATCGAGCTGGTGCTGGTCTACTTCAACATCGACACCGGCCACGAAACGCCGCTGGCGGAAACCCAGAGCGCCAGCGCCCTGCGCGCGCACTTCGAAGACCTGTGCGAACGCTACAGCGGCTGGGCCCGGCAGGAGCGCGCGCACCGCACGGCGCGAGACGCCGCGCTGCGCGCCCTGGCCTTCCCCTTCCCCGAATTCCGCGCCGGCCAGCGGGCGCTGGCCGAAGCCGTCTACCGCGCGCACGCGGCCGGCCGCGTGCTCATGGCGCAGGCGCCCACCGGCATCGGCAAGACGGCGGCCACGCTGTTCGCCGCGCTCAAGGCCGCGCCCACGCAGGGGCTGGACAAGCTCTTCTACCTGACCGCGCGCACCACCGGCCGCCAGCTCGCGCTGGACGCGCTGGCCCGCCTCGGCGCCGCCGGCCAGCCGCCGGCGCGCCCGGTGCTGCCGCTGCGTGTGCTCGAACGCGTGGCGCGCGACAAGGCCTGCGAACACCCGGACAAGGCCTGCCACGGCGAGTCCTGCCCGCTCGCGCGTGGCTTCTACGACCGCCTGCCCGCGGCCCGCGCCGCCGCGACACAGGCCGGCTGGCTGGACAAGACCGCCCTGCGCGAGCTGGCGCTGGAACACAGCGTGTGCCCCTACTACCTGGGGCAGGAGATGCTGCGCTGGAGCGACGTGGCGGTGGGCGACGTGAACCACTTCTTCGACCTCGGCGCCCACTGGCACGGCCTCACGCTCGAACACGGCTGGCAGACCGCGCTGCTGGTGGACGAGGCGCACAACCTGATCGAACGCGCCCGCGCCATGTACAGCGCCCGGCTCGACCCGGCGGCCTTCCAGGCGCTGCGCCGCAGCGCGCCGGCCGCGCTGAAAAAAGGCCTCGACAGGCTGCACCGCCAGTGGAACGCGCTGGCGCGGGAACAGGCGGCCGACTACACGGTACTGCCCGAGCCACCGGGCGCCTTCACCGCCGCGCTGCAGCAACTCTGCGGCGAGATCGGCGACCACCTGGCGTTGCACCCGCAAGACGCGGCGGGCGGCCCGCTGCAGGCCTGGTTCTTCGAAGCGCTGCACTTCCAGCGCGTGGCCGAGCTGCACGGCGAGCACAGCCTCTGCGACCTCACGCGCACGCCCCACCCCGCCCCGGGCACGCGCGTGGCGCAACCGCTGATCAGCCTGCGCAACCTCGTGCCCGGCCCGCTGCTGCAGGACCGCTGGAGCGCCGTGCGCAGCGCCACGCTGTTCTCGGCCACGCTCGCGCCGATGGACTACGTGGCCGACCTGCTGGGCCTGCCGGCCGACACGCTGCGTGTGGACGTGCCCTCGCCGTTTGCCGGCGAACAGCTCGCGGTGCGCGTGGCGCCGCACATCTCCACCCGCTGGACCGACCGGCTCGCTTCGCTCACGCCCATGGCCGACACCCTGGCGGCGCAGTTCGCGGCCGAACCCGGCAACTACCTCGCGTTCTTCAGCAGCTTCGACTACCTGGCGCAGGCGCTCGACCGGCTGCAGCAGCGCCACCCGTCCATTCCCGTCTGGGCGCAGTCGCGCGGCATGGGCGAGCCCGAGCGCGAGGCCTTCATCGCCCGCTTCACCGACAGCGGCCAGGGCATCGGTTTTGCCGTGCTCGGCGGCGCGTTTGGCGAGGGCATCGACCTGCCCGGGCGCCGCCTCATCGGCGCCTTCATCGCCACGCTGGGCCTGCCGCAGGTGAACCCGGTGAACGAGCAGCTCAAGGCGCGGCTGCAGGCGAAGTTCGGCCGCGGCTACGACTACACCTACCTGTTCCCCGGCGTGCAGAAGGTGGTGCAGGCCGCGGGCCGCGTGATCCGCAGCGAGCAGGACCACGGCACCGTCTGGCTGCTCGACGACCGCTACGCGCGCGCCGAGGTGCGACGACTGCTGCCGGCGTGGTGGGTGGTCGACCTGCGCCCCCCGGGCTGAGCCCCCGGCGATCAGCCCCGCGGCTGCGCGTCGACCTGGCCCCGCAGCCACTGCGCCAGATCGCTGAGCACCTGTCCGCCCAGCGGCGAGACTGCGGTGAAGTGGATGCAGGCGTGGATGGCGCCGGGGTAGTGGCGGTGCTCGGTGGCCACGCCCGCCTGTTCGATGCGCTGCGCCAGCGCGTGGCCCTCATCGCGCAGCGGGTCGTGGCCCATGGTGGCGACCCAGGTGGCTGGCAGCGTGGCCAGCGTGGGTGCGCTCAGCAAGGCGAAGTCCGGGTGCCGGATGAGTTCGCTGCGCCCGTTCAGATAGCTGTCGACGAACCATTGCATGACGCCGAGGGTGAGGAACTTGCCTTCGCCGTTTTCCGCCATCGAGGCACTGGGCTCGCTGTGGTGTTGTGCCACCGGGTAGATCAGGCCCAGGGCACGCGGCGTGATGGTGCTGGCGGTGTGCAGGCAGGCGGTGGCGGCCAGCTGGGCCCCCGCGCTGTCGCCCGCCACGGCGATGCGCGACGGATCGGCGCGCAGTTCGCGCGCATGCGTGGACAGCCACTGCAGCGCGCAGACCACGTCTTCCACGGCGGCGGGAAACGGGTGCTCGGGCGCCAGCCGGTAGTCCACCGCCACCACCACGGCGCCCACCTCGTGGCACAGGGTGCGGCACACGGCGTCGTGGGTCTCCAGGTCGCCGATCACGAAGCCGCCGCCGTGCACGTAGAACATCGCAGGCAGTGTCCCGGAGACATCGGGGTGGTAGATGCGCAGCGGGAGCGGCCCGCCGGGGCCCGCGATGCTGCGGTCTTCCGTGGCGACAGCTGGCGGCGGCAAGCCCATGCCCGCGGCCAGGTCGCGGTAGATCTGCCTTCCGATTTCGGGCGGCAGCGACTCCAGCGGCGGGTTGCCCTGTGCGGCGGCCTGGGCCAGAAAGCCGGCGAGGCCGGGGTCCATGGGCGCGCGCGGGAGCGTGGTGGTGACGGTCATGGTGTCTCCTGTTTTGGGTGAAAAATAGAGAAGGTGTGGAAACGGGGGGCGGCGCCGTGGGAGGGAGCGCCGGCGTCCGTGGCAGTCGCGGCGGTCGCGGTGCTTTCGACCTGGTCGCTGCGGGCGACGGGCAACAGGAAATGCGCCAGCGCGGGCAGCAGCACCAGCGCGCCCACCATGTTCCAGACGAACATGAAGGCCAGCAGGATGCCCATGTCGGCCTGGAACTTGATGGGCGAGAAGGCCCAGGTGCCCACGGCCAGTGCCAGCGTCACGCCGGTGAGCATCACCACGCGGCCGGTGAACTGCAGCGCGTGGGTGTAGGCCTCGGCCAGGCTGGCGCCGGCGCGCAGGCGGCTGAGCGTGACGCTGAGCACATAGAGCGCGTAGTCCACCCCGATGCCCACGCCGAGCGCGATCACCGGCAACGTGGCCACCTTCACACCCATGCCCAGGCCCACCATCAGCGCTTCACACAGGATGGAGGTGAGCATCAGCGGCAGCACCGCCACGATCACCGCGCGCCAGGAGCGGAAGGTGATCCAGCACAACAGAATGACGGCGGCGTAGACCCACAGCAGCATCTCGCGCATGGCCTGCTTGACCACGATGTTGGTGGCCGCGTCGATGCCGGCGCTGCCCGCGGCGAGCTTGAAGGTCAGCTCGGGCGAGTCGTGTTCGGCCTTGAAGCGTTCCACCTCGGCCACCACGCGCTCCAGCGTTTCGGCCTTGTGGTCCTTCAGGTAGACGTAGAGCGCCAGGAACGAGCAGCTCTGGTTGAACAGCTCGCGCGGTGCGCGGGTCTGCACACCGCCCAGGGCGCTTTCGTTGGGCAGCAGCTCGAACCACTTCAGGTGCCCTTCGTTGTAGCCCACCATGGCCAGCTTGGACAGCGTGGCCATGGAGTTGGTGGACTCCACGCCGGGCAGTTGCTCCAGCCGCCAGGCCAGCGCGTCCAGCGTGGACAGCGCGGTGTAGCTGGTGCAGCGGTCGGGCGGCGTGGTGGCCATCACGGTCAGGATGTCGGTGCTGGCCGCGTAGTGCGAGATCAGGTAGGCGCTGTCCTGGTTGTAGCGCGAGTCCGGGCGCAGCTCGGGCGCGCCCGGGTCGAGGTCGCCGATGGACAGGTGCAGGCTCACCGCGAAGCCGGCCACCGCCAGCAGCGCGCCCGTACCCACCGCGAGGGCGGCGGCGGGCCGCCGGGTGAAGCGGGTCAGGCCCGACCACAGGCGCGAGCGCTGCAGGGTCTGCGCCGAGTCCGCGCGCAGGCTGCGCGCGGCCGCCCTCGGGCTCACGCCCACATACGACAGCAGGATGGGCAGCAACAAGAGGTTGGTGACGATCAGCATCGCCACGCCGATGCTGGCGATCAGCGCCAGGTCCTGGATCACCTTGATCTGGATGATGAACAGCACCGCGAAGCCCACGGCGTCGCACAGCAGCGCCGTCAGCCCGGCCACGAACAGGCGCCGGAAGGTGTAGCGCGCGGCCACCACGCGGTGCGTGCCGCGCCCGATGTCCTGCATGATGCCGTTCATCTTCTGCGCGCCGTGGCTCATGCCGATGGCGAACACCAGGAAGGGCACCAGCACCGAATACGGGTCGAGTTCAAAGCCCAGCAGGGCGAGCAGACCGAACTGCCAGACCACCGCCACCAGCGAACACGCCACCACCAGCGCCGTGCTGCGCTTGCAGTGCGTGTAGCCGTAGAGCAGGGCGGTGGTGATGAGCAGCGCCAGCAGGAAGAACAGCAGCACCTGCTGCAGGCCTTCGATCAGGTCGCCCACCACCTTGGCAAAACCGATCACGCGGACCTGCAGCGTGTCGCTGTCGTAGCGCGCACGCAGCGCCTCGATCTGGCGCGACAGGTCGCCGTAGTCCAGCGCCTGGCCGGTCTCGGGGTGGCGGTCCAGCAGCGGCACGAAGACGATGCTGGACTTGAAGTCGCCCGCCACCAGCTGGCCGATCTCGCCCGAGCGCTCCACGTTGGCGCGCAGCTCGGCCAGGCTTTGCGGCGAACCGTCGAAGGCATCGGGGATCACCGGTCCGCCGTCCAGGCCCTCTTCGGTCACGGCCACCCAGCGCGTGTTGGAGGTCCAGAGCGACTTCATGAACGGGCGGTCCACCCCGGGCAGCAGGAAGATCTCGTCGTTGAGCTTCTGCAGCGTCTCCAGGTACTGCCGGTCGAAGATCGTGCCCTCCTTGGCCTGCACCACCAGGCGCAGCGCGTTGGTCTGCCCGGCGAGGTCACCCTTGTGCGCCAGGTAGTTGGCGATGTAGGGGTGGCCGGTCGGAATGGTCTTCTCGAAGCTGGCGTTGAGCTGCAGCCGCGTGGCCTGCCAGCCCAGCACCAGGGTGATCAACAGACTGAGCAGCAGCACCCAGGGCCGGTGGTTGAAGAAGGCGCGTTCGATGACGGTGCCCGATGCCGGGTCAAAGTCGGCCAGCCGCGTGACGACGGGCTGGGCGTCGAGGGGGGAATCGTGGTTCATGGGAACGGGTTCACTCGGTGGGCAAAGAGGCCAGGCGGCGCATGCCGCGCAGGCTGGCCAGGACCAGGGCGCCGTCGGCGGCCAGGGCAGCGCCGGCGATGGGAACGGCTTCGCGCACCGGCAGGCGGCGCAGGGCGGCGGCGTCGGGCGGCGCGATCAGCACCTCGCCGATCTGGCTGACCAGCACGAAACCGCCGTTGGGCAACACGGCGCTGGCGCCCAGCGTGGCGCCGGTCTGGCTCTCCAGCCGCTCCCAGCGCGCCGCGTCGGGGCCGGCGCGGTAGACCGAGCCGCGCAGGCCGTGGGCGATCAGGTGGCCCCCGGGGGTCTGCAGCAGCCCGAGGAAGCTGCCCTTGTAGGGCGAGGGCAGGGCCTCGAAGCTGGCGCCGCCATCGGTAGAGCGCATCAGCAGGCCCTGCTCGCCGGCCACGACCAGTTGCCCGGCCGTGGCGCGCAGGCCGTAGAGGTGCAGGCCCTGCGGGTTGGCCGGCCGCGCCGAGCGCGGTAGCCAGGTCCGGCCACCGTCCGCCGTGGCGAACAGCAGGCCGTAGGCGCCGGCGGCGAAGCCGCGCTGCGCGTCGATGAAGCTCAGGTCGAAGAAGGGTTTGTCCGGGCCTTCGTCCACCAGGGCCTGGGCGTCGGCCAGGGCGGCGGTGTCGCCCGAGGCGCGCGCGGCCTCGGCCACGCTGGCGGCGGCGGCGATGCCGTCGAGCTGCTTGCGCCAGGTCTGGCCGCCGTCGTCGCTGTGCAGGATGGTGCCCAGGTGGCCCGCAGCCCAGCCGTGGCGTTCGTCGGCGAAGGCCACGCAGGTCAGCGTCACCTGCACCGGCACTGCGGCCTGCCGCCATTGCTGGCCGTGGTCGTCCGACAGCAACACCGTGCCGCGTTCGCCCACGGCGACCAGGCGGGCGCCGGCCCGCGTGACCGCGAGCATCGCGGCGCCCAGCGCCTTGGGGCTCATCAGGGCCGGGCGCGAGAGCACCGCGGGGGCCGGCGCGGCGACCGCGCCCAGCGGCAGCAGCCCGGCCATCGCGCCACCGGCCAACCCTACCAGCGCCGCTCGCCGCGACACGCCGGAGCTTCCGGGGGATGCCATCACCGTCCACCCTCGCTGGCCAGGGCCTCGGGGCTGAAGAAGGCGCGCTGGATCGGCTCCTTCACTTCGTACTGCCTGGGCAGTTCGTTGGACGCCATGTTCAGGTAGTAGGCGCCGGTCTGCATGTCATAGCCACCCCACAGCACGAAGCTGGTCACGGCCGGGATGTCCGGCGCGGTGAGCATCAGCGAGTAGTTGGTGCGCCAGAGCTGGCCCTTGGCGTCCCAGCCGTCGAACAGCACGATCTGCCACGAGTCTTCGTCGATGTAGTACTTGCGCTTGGGCACCACGTGGCGCTTGCCGGCGGCCAGCGTGGCCTCCACTTCCCACACGCGGTGCAGCTCCCAGCGCACCTGCGCCGGGTTGAGCGTGCCCGGTGTCACCAGGTCCTCCACCTTGGCGGCGGCGGCGCGGTTGTTGTTGTAGGGGATGTAGATCTCCTTCTTGCCGACCAGCTTGAGATCGTGTTTGTCGATCGGGCCGAACAGGTTGAAGGCTTCGTCAAACAGGCCAATGCCCGAGGTCACGGAGTCGGGCGTGTCGTAGGCCACCGAGGGGGCTTTGCGCACGCGGCGCTGGCCCACGAGGTACTGCCACAGACCGCGCGGTGCCGAGGCGTTGACGCCGTCGTGCGCCAGGATCGCTTCACCGGCTTTGGAGCCGGGTGCGTTGACCACGAACTTGCCGAACTGGTAGAAGCCGTCGAACTTGTCCAGGCTGCCGTTTTTGTCGTAATAGGTCTGGTTGACGGTCTGCACACCGCCCGAGGCCATGCTGCGCTTGCCGTCGGCAGTCACGACCCAGACCCGCACCGGCATGGTGAAGTTGCCGCCGCGCCAGGCCAGGCGGTGGTTCCAGATGGCTTCATAGCCGTCTTTCGGGATCGGGAACGGAATGCCACCGTAGGCGCCCTCGACGCCATGACCACCGTCCACGGTCTTGGCGCGGGTCGCGTTCTGGAAGGTGTTGTCGTACACGAACTGCGGCGCGGCGGCGCTACGGCGCGTGGGGTAGACGTCTATGTGGAAGTCCGGGTGCTTCTTCATCAGCGCCTGCACGCCGTCGGTGAGCTTGTCGGCGTGTTCGGCCATGTTCTTCGCGCTGATCGACAGCAGGGGCTTGTCG
Organism: Hydrogenophaga sp.; assembly: GCA_030653975.1. Classification (GTDB taxonomy): domain Bacteria; phylum Pseudomonadota; class Gammaproteobacteria; order Burkholderiales; family Burkholderiaceae_C; genus Hydrogenophaga. The sequence continues at coordinate 39,960 of JAURYH010000002.1, forward strand.
GCGGCGAAAGGATCGGGGCGCGTGTCGCCGTTGCGGTAGGCCGCGGGCGCCTTGCTCAGGCCGCCGTCCCAGGCGGGAATGGTGCCGGCCTTGTTGCCGGCTTTTTCGGCGCCCACGGGCGTCAGCGTGGACTTGAGTCTGGCGGCTTCTTCCGCCGTCACGGCGGCCAGAGCGGGCAGGGAGGCGGCCAGCAGAGCGGCCAGCAGCCAGGGGTGTTTTGCGTTGTGCGTCATGGTGGTACTCGTGTGTGGGTCAGAAGGTGCGGGAGAGGTTGAAAGACAGGTAGTCGCGGTCTTTCAGGGTCTGGCCAAAGGACAACATCCGTGTGGGGGTGCGCGGATCGGCCACGGTGAAGGTGTTTTCCTTGCCGAAGAAGGCCGTGTAGTTCAGGCCGACGTTCCAGGCGTTCTGGTACTTGGCCTTGATGCCCACGCTGACATCGCCCGCCTTGCTGGCGCCGCCGGCGAAGTTGAAGATGGCCGAGGAGCGGCCGCCGAAGTTGTAGCCCAGGCCGATCGGGACCGACAGGTCCAGACCCGGCAGCACCTGGAAGTACTGCGGCTCGAAGATCATGCGGAACGCCATGGCGCTGCGGGTGGTGTTGGGGTCCAGACCACCAAAGCCCACGGTGCCCGGGTTCTTGTCCACGCTCATGACGCGGTTCCAGGCCAGTTCGGCCACCAGCGCGCCACCGTCCCACAGGCCGGACTTGTTCAGCACGTAGATGCCCGAGAGGTTCAGGTGCGCGGTCTTGCCGGTGGCGTAGCAGGGGTTGCCCGCGGAGCCGTCGCAGTTCACCGGCGGCATGAAGGGCGCGCCGCCGAGCACGGCGGGGTCGCTGGTCAGCGGTGCATCGGTGCGCACCGAACCTTCGAGTGCCCAGTTGAGCTGGCCGATGGAGGAGGTCACGCTGGCGCCGACGGTCTTGATGCCGGTGGCATAGACCTGGTGCACGTTGCCGTTGACCAGATCGAACACCGGCACGGCGGGCGTCTTGTCGTGGTAACGCGCGGCGTAGAAACCGAACTCGTAGTCGCTGCCCGCAGGCGACCAGCGCAACTGCCCGCCGAACTGCCCGCTGTCAGGGGGGCGCTGGTCCTTGCTGTTGTCGGTGACCAGCACCGGCGGCAGCGGCGGGCCGAAGAACACCTGGCCACCCCCGATGTAGTCCTGGTTGGAGAAGTAGCTGCCCACGCCCGGGATCTTGCTCGGGCGCCATTTGAGCTGGTAGTAGCCGCCCAGCGTCACGCCATCGACCACCTGCAGGGTGCCCGAAACCTGCTCCACCGGCAGCAGCACTTCCTTGAACTGCCAGTTGGGCACCGAGACGATCTTGGCCACGTCCACCGGGCCCTGGGCATTGGCGATGCCGTTCTGCCCGAAGAACAGGCTTTCGCCGTATTGCAGGGCGTGTTTGCCGACGCGGATGGTCCCTGGCAACTCGCCCACCGAACCCTTGGCGTAGACGAAGGCGTCGAGCACCTCGCCGCCACGGCCGTGCTGGCTGCGCGTGGCTGGAATGAACTCGTTGGCCGCCTGGCCCGGCTGGTTGCTCACGCCCATCGTGCCGGGGTTGTCGTTGGCGCTCAGGTATTTCGAGTCGTACCAGGCGGCGTGGCTGAAGCGCAGGCCCCAGTTGCCGCGCTTGTAGTCGAACTCGGTCAGCAGATCGAGGCGGTTGGACACCACGCCTTTGCCAAAGTTGAGGTCACCGTCGTTCTCGTTGGTCACGCCGCCGTCGCCGCGCGCCGCCGGCGAGGTCAGCAGCGCCGAGGGGTCCTTGAGCCGGTAGGCCAGGCTGTACTTGGGCGTGAAGTCGAGCCGGATCTGGGTGTCGGGGTCGTCCGATGCCAGCTCCATTCCGAAGGCGGGCAGCGCACAGGCCAGGCCGCAGGCCAGGGCCAGCGCATGGCGCCGGTGGGTGGTGAAGTTTCTTTTCATGGGTGTCTCCTCGTTGTGGTTTGGGGGGAATCGGTCGGGGGCGTGGCGTGGACGCCCCCTGGTTTTCTTAGGGGATCAGATGTAGGTCGAAGCCAGCCCGCCATCGACCGGCAGGTTGATGCCGCTGACCCAGCGCGACGCGTCGCTGCACAGGAAGGCGATCACCGGCGCCACCTCGTCGCTGAAGGCGGGGCGCTTCATGCGGTGCGCGTCTTTTTCCACGCGCTCGTTGCCCAGCATCTGCACGAAGTCGCCCAGAATGGGGGTGAACACCGGGCCGGGGGCCACGCAGTTCATGCGGATGCCGCGCTCCAGAAACACCTTCTGCGACTGGGTGTAGGTCCAGACGATCAGCGCTTCCTTGAAGTACTGGTAGCAGGTGGCCTGCGGCACCGGGTGTTTCGCGAGCCAGGCGGCGCCGGCCTCGAAGCTGGTGGTGGCGCCCAGTTCGCGGTGCGGTTCCAGCCGGGCCGGCCACTCGGCGCCGAGGATGGAGGCGATGTTGACGACCGAGCCGCCTTCGCCCATGCGCTCCATCACACGCTGCGTGAAGTGGCGCAGGCCCAGGTAGTTGACCTGGCCCACCAGCTCGGCGGGCGCCGTGCCGGGCACGCCGGCGATGTTGGCCAGCGCGTCGATGTGCGCAGGCAACTGGGCCATGGCGGCGTCGATGGCGGCCGGGTCGCCGAGGTCGATCTTCACGAAGCCGTCCAGCGTGAGCATGGGGTCGTTGCGGTCCACGCCGATCACGCGCGCGCCTTGCAGGCGGGCGAGTTTGGCGAAGTCCGAGCCGATGCCCGAGCCGCAGCCCGTGACAACGATGGTTTTTCCTTGGAGGTTCATGGAGCAGTCCTTTCTTGGGGGAGGGAAACGGGTGAAGCGGGGGGGCGGGCCAAGAGCCGCACCAGGCGGGGGCTCAGAGCGCCCCACAGCCCTTGCGGCAGGAACAGGGCACAGCCGGCGGCCGCCGCGCCCAGGCCGGCGAGGTACCAGGCGCCGAAGTCGCCCATGAATTCCTGCAGCGCAAACAGCAGCAGCGCGCCGATGTAGGGACCGGGCCCGCTGCGCAGGCCACCCACCAGCACCATGAACAGCATCAGCACCGACCACTGCACGCCGAAGTTGGTGCGTGGCAGAAAGGTGATGGCGCTGGCCAGCCAGGCCACGCCGGCCAGTGCCGCGCCGAACGCGGCCAGCACGTAGATCGCCTGGCGGGTGCGCAGCACGCGCACGCCCAGCGAGGCGGCGGCTTCGTCGTCGTCACCGATGGCCTTGGCGGCGGTGCCGACATGGCTGCGCAGCAGCACGGCCATGGCCAGCGCCATGCCGGCCAGCGCGGCCAGTGCGAACCAGTAACCGATGCTGCGGCGCAGCTCGGGCTCCACCGCGTTGAGCGCAATCAGCGAGGTGCCGGTTTCGCCCTGGATCAGCGGGTCCAGCATCACCAGAATGCGGATCACCTCGGCCACCACCCAGGTGCCGATGGCGAACTCGCCGTCCTTCAGCCTCAGCACGTAGAACGACAGCACCCAGGCCACCAGCGCCGCGCCCAGCGCGCCGGCCAGCAGCGCGGGGTAGGCCGGCAGGCCGCCGTCCACCAGGCGCAGCGCGAGGTAGCCACCGAGGCCGAAGAAGGCCTGCTGGCCCACCGACACCAGGCCCGCGTAACCGGCCATCAGGTTCCAGGTGGTGGCCAGCAACATGTAGATGAACAGCGTGGTGAGCTTGTCCACCACCGAGGCGCCCGCGAAGGCCGGCACGCAGGCCAGCAGCAGCACGGCGGCGAGCGCCAGTCCGATGTGTTTTGAGGTGTTCATGCCCGTGCCGCCTTTCGGGCGCTCGGGTGGCGCCAGCGCGGCAGCGCGGGGCGGCCCAACCGGTGGCGGTGGTTCCGCCACAGGCGCGCGCCGAGCACGGCCAGGAACAGCAGGTGCCCGGCGAGCTGGAAGCCCTGCGGTGACCACAGCGCGCCCAGGCTCTGCGCCACACCCAGCAACACACCGCCCAGCAGCGTGCCCCACAGGGAGCCAATGCCGCCGATGACCACCGCCTCGAAGGCCTGGATCAGCAGCATCGGACCGCCATAGGGTTCCACCGTGGCCTGCATGGCCAGCAGCGCGCCGGCCAGCCCGGCCAGGGCCACCGCGATGGCGGCCGCCGCGCGGTGCACCCGCGTGGCGTCCACGCCGCACAGCGCGGCGGCCTCGGGGTCGCTGGCGGCCGCGCGGATGGCGCGGCCCAGTCGGGTGAAGCTGAGCATCAGCTGCAGCCCGGCCAGCACCGCCACCGCGATCGCGAAGATGATCACCGGCAGCTGGCCCACGATGATGCCGCCCGGCAGCTCCCAGCTGGCCCAGGCCAGATCGCCCAGCGCGTTGCCCAGCGAGCGCGCCTCGGAGCCGAACACGCCGTACAGCGCGTTCTGCAGCACCGCGCCCAGGCCGAAGGTGACCAGCAGCGGCAACAGGATGCCGGCGCGCAGCGTGCGGGCAAACAGCCAGCGCTGCAGGCCGATGCCGATCAGCGCCATCACCGGCAGCACCAGCGCCAGCGCCAGCCAGGGCGAGAGGCTGAAACGTTCGGTGAGCGCGATCACGCCGAAGGCGCCAACGATGGCCAGGTCGCCGTGCGCGAGGTTGATGATGCGCATGACGCCGAACATCAGGGACAGGCCGGCCGCGAGGATGGCGTAGAAGCCCCCCAGCAGCAGGCCCTGAATCAGGGCTTCGGTCATGGCTGTGTCTCCAGGGGGCGTTCGGCTTCGACGCCGAAATAGGCCGCCGTGACGGCTTCGCGGCTGAGCGATTGCGCCGGGCCCTGCAGCACGATGCGGCCCTCGCGCAGGCAGAGCACGCGGTCGGCAAAGGCCATGGCGCGCGACAGGTCCTGCTCCACGATCAGCAGACTGGTGCGGCCACGCTCGCGCAGGTGGGCGAGGTTGCGGTAGACCTCTTCCACCGCCAGCGGTGACAGGCCCAGCGACACTTCGTCGAGCAGCAGCACGTCGGGGTTGGTCATGAGCGCGCGGCCGATGGCCGCGGCCTGGCGCTGGCCACCGGAGAGCGCGCCGGCGGGCCGGTCGATGATGGGTGGCAGTGCGGGCAGCGCGTCCAGCACCTTCTGGATCGTCCAGTCACCCGCCCGACCGTGGTCGCCCGCCACGCGCAGGTTCTCGCGCACGCTCATGTCGTCAAACAGGCGCCGACCTTCGGGCACCATGGCCAGGCCGCGTCGCACGCGCTGGTGCGCCAGCAGCGCGGTGATGTCCGTGCCGTCGAGCATCACCCGCCCCGCGGCGCTGGGGTGCACGCCCGCCAGGCAACGCAGCAGCGTGGTCTTGCCCGCGCCGTTGGCGCCGATCAGGGCCACCACCTCGCCGCGCGCGATGGAAAAGCCCAGGTCGCGCACGGCGACCAGCTGGCCGTGCGCCGCGCGCAGGCCTTGTACGTCCAGCAGTGACTCGCTCATGCTGCGACGCCTCCGAGGTAGGCACTCATCACCAGCGGGTTGGCCATCACCTCGTTGGGCGCGCCTTCGGCCAGCACGCCACCGGCGTCCATGCAGACCAGGCGGTCGATCACGCGCAGCAGTGCGTGCAGCACGTGTTCGATCCAGACGATGGTCAGGCCGTCGTCGCACAGCGTGCCGATGAGGTCCACGAGCAGGTGCAGTTCGCCCTCGGTGAGCCCGCCGCCGATCTCGTCGAGCAGCAGCACCGTGGGCCGGGTGGCCAGGGTGCGCGCGAGTTCCAGGCGCTTGCGGTCCAGCAGGCCCAGCGTGGCAGTGGGTCGCGCCGCCAGCGCGCCCAGGCCCACGCGGTCCAGCGCGTCTTGCGCCTGTTTCACGGCCGCCGCGCCGCGCAGGGCCGCGCCGTGCTGCGCCGCCACCAGCGTGTTCTCCAGCACCGACATGCCCAGGAAAGGCCGCGGCACCTGGTGGGTGCGTGCGATGCCGTGGCGGCAGCGCGTGGCCGCGGTCCAGGCGCTGATGTCCTGGCCTTCAAAGTGCACCACCCCTTCGGTGGCCGGCAGCGTGCCGGCCAGCACACCGAACAAGGTGGTCTTGCCCGCGCCGTTCGGCCCCACCACACCCAGCGCCTCACCACGCCGGATCGTGATGTCCACGCCGTGCAGCACCTGCAGGCTGCCAAAGCGCTTGACGATGCCTTTACCGCTCAAGAGATCCATGATGGCTTTCAAACGAAGAATGGAAAGAGAAGAGAAAAATGCCCGCGCGGCGGAAACAAGCGTGCTGTGGCTTGACTCCTTCCCCCTCTGGGGGAAGGTGGGGATGGGGGCCGTTGCCGCTGTGCAAGACCCGCTAGTGGCCAACACGTTTGCGTGCGTGCCCCCATCCCAGCCTTCCCCCAGCGGGGGAAGGAGCAAGTCACAGAACCCATCGCTTTGAATCGCACCCAACCAGCCTTGGAAGGTTCAGCCCCTCCCCATCGCGTAAGCCTTCATCTGCGAAGTCACCGCCACGCGCGGGTGGTCCGCGTTGGAGACGATCTCGATGTCGAACTTCGCCTTCGAGCCCGGCTTGGCGCGCACCCACTGCACGCCCACCAGGCCGGTGGGGGCGCAGTTGGGCACCGGGCCAGCGGTGAAGTCCACCAGGCCCACGGCGGTCTCGGTTTTCAGGGTGGCCAGTGCCTGGGCCATCGCCGCGCGGTCCCTGGGGTTGGGGCAGGCGCGCACCGCGGCCAGCGCGGCGTCGAACAGTGCGGCGGTGGCGCCGAGCTGCTGGTTCACGCCCTTGCCGCTGGCCTTCTCGAAGCTGTCGGCCAGTTGCGCGCACGACAGGCCGGTGGCCGACGACTGGAACGGGAAGCTTCGGTGCCAGTAGGCCCCGGCGTGCAGGCCGTGGCCCAGCGTGCCCAGCGCTTCCAGCTCGGCGGCGAACAGACCGGCCTTGGCCAGTTGCACCACCTTCACCTGCTGTGCCAGGCCGCGCTGTGCCGCCTGGCGCCAGAACACCGCGAAGTCGGGCGGGAAGGGGAAGGTGTTGAAAATCTCCACGCCTTCCTTCTTGAACAGCGCGATCTGGGCCGAGAAGTCGGCCACGCCGTTCTGGTACGGGCCGGCGTCGACCACCGTGAAGCCGGCCTTCTGCAGCGCCGGGATCAGCAGCCCGCGGATCGCGTTGCCGTCGGCATCGGCCGGCAGCAGCATGCCCACCTTCTTGTTGGTTTTCACCAGGCTCCACTGGTCGGCATACAGCTTGGCGAAGTTGCCGACGCCGAACGAGAAGTGGTAGGTCCACTTGAACGGCGAGGGCTCGCCCGGCTTGGCGCCGCGACCGAAGTAGAACGCTTCCCACGGCGAGGTGGTGGACAGCGCGGGAATGCCGGCCGCCTCGCAGGCGTCGGCCACCGGGTTCACCGTCTCGGGCGTGGAGGTGGACAGCACCAGATCCACCTTGTCGCTGTTGATCAGCTCCTTGGCCACCTGCGCGGCACGCACCGGGTTGGACTGCGTGTCCTTGTGGATGAACTCCAGCTGGAGACGCTTGCCGCCGGCGTCGATTCCGGCGGCCGTGTGCTTGCGCACCAGGTCCAGCACATGGCCGTCGCCCTCGCCAAAGATGCCCAGCGGGCCGGACGTGGGGCTGACCACGCCGATGCGCAGCGTGTCGCTCTGGGCGCGCGCCAGCATGGGCAGCGCGGCACCGGCGGCGGTAGCGACACCGGCGCGCAGCACGTCGCGGCGGCCGAAGTGGGATGCTTGATGTGTCATGTCTGTCTCCTGGTTGTGATGGTGCGATTCCCGACGCGTGAAGCGCTGCGGGGGGCTCTTCAGAACGGGAATGCGGGGGGCGCGTCCTTCACCGTGATCCACTGCCATTGCGTGTATTCGTCGATGTCGGCCGGGCCGCCCACGCTGCCGCCGTTGCCACCGATGCCGGGGCCGCCGAAGGGGTTGGTGCACTCGTCGCAGACGGTCTGGTCGTTGATGTGCACCATGCCGGCGCGCAGGCGCTGGCCGATGGCCAGGGCGCGGCTGATGGAGGGGCTGATCACCGCGGCGGCCAGGCCGCCCTGGCTGGTGTTGGCCAGTTGCACCGCTTCGTCGTCGGTGCTGAAGGTGACCAGGTTGACCACCGGGCCGAAGGGCTCTTCGTCGAACGAGCGGATGCCGGGCTTCACGCCCGAGAGCACGGTGGGCTTGTAGCAAAGGCCCTCGTGGGTGCCGCCAGCTTCGAGCACGGCGCCCTGCTTCACGCTGTCCTGGATCACGTCGTCGAAGTGCTTGAGCTGCTTGGCGTCGATCATCGGGCCCAGGGCCACCTGGCCGCTGGCGCCGTCGCCCACCGGCAGGTGCGTGGCCTTGCCGATCATGCGCGCCTTGAAGCCTTCGGCGATGGACTCGTGCACCAGGATGCGGTTGGACGCCATGCAGATCTGGCCCTGGTGGAACCAGGCGCCGAACGCGGCGGCGCTGGCGGCAGCGTCGAGGTCGGCGTCTTCCAGCACGATCAGGTTGTTGGCGCCGCCCAGCTCCAGCGACACCTTCTTCAGGTGTTCACCGGCCAGCGCGCCGATGCGGCGTCCCACGGCGGGCGAGCCGGTGAAGGCGATCATGGGCACGCGCGGGTCGACCACCAGCGCCTCGCCGGCTTCGGCGTCGCCCGGCAACACCTGCAGCAGGCCCTGGGGCAGGCCGGCTTCTTCGAACACGCGGGCGATGATGAAACCACCGCTCACAGGGGTTCGCGTGTCGGGCTTGAGCACCACCGCGTTGCCCAGCGCCAGCGCCGGGGCCACGGCGCGCAGGCTCAGGATCAGCGGGAAGTTGAACGGCGAGATCACACCCACCACGCCGTGCGGCACCCTCCGCGCGAACGACAGCCGGCCGGCCGCGCTGGGCAACACCTGGCCCTGCGCCTGCATGGGCAGGCCGGCGGCCAGGTGGCACAGCGTGATGGACTCGTTCACCTCGTGCTGGCCCTTGGGCAGGATGCCGCCGGTTTCGCGAGCGATGGTCAGTGCCAGTTCGGCAAAGTGCTGCTGGAACAGCGCGGCGGCGCGGTGGAACACGGCCGAACGCTCGCGCGGGCCCATGGCGGCCCAGGCGGGCTGCGCCGCCTGCGCACGGCCGATGGCGGCACGCATGTCGGCCGCGCTGGCGATGCCCACCTGCGAAAGCACCTGGCCGGTGGCCGGTTCCTTGACGTCGCGCACGCTGGCGAGCGCGGTGGACCATGTGCCGTCGAAGGCTTTGCCCGACGTGAGGCGGCTGTCGAGCCAGACCGGATTTTCGGAAACACCCATTGTTTTGCTCCTGTTGATCGTTCGTGCACACCACACGGTGGCTGCAACAGGATTCGCAACGGGCGTACCAGCGCAATCGCGCAGGCCGACCCGGAGGCCGGCATTTCCGGGTTTTTTCAGAGGGGCCGATCAGGACTTTCCCTAGGGGATTTGTGGGGGTCTGAATGCACTGCTGGAGCCCCAAAAAAGTTACTATAAATAAACAAATGTGATGTTCACATTTCATCAAAACATTCATGAATTGATGTTCCTTCATGCCACGACAACGCATCTCCCTGGCCGATCTGGCCCGCATCGCGAACAGCAAGGACGAGCCCCGGACCGCACCCGGCGAGCGGGTGATGGCCGGGTTCGACACCAGCGGCGTCAGCCAGCAGGCGCACCCGACGGTGGCCGACCTGAGCGAGTGCCTGTTCTTTTCGCCGGGCGACGGCCGCATCTGGCTGCAGGACCAGCGCATGGTGTTGCTGCATTCGGAGGCGCTGGGCTCGCTGCGCCGCGAGCTGATCGACAGCATCGGCCTGGACAAGGCGCGCGGCCTGCTCACGCGCGCGGGCTACGTCAGCGGTGCGCGCGACGCGCAACTGGTGCGCCAGCAGTGGCCCGACGCCGACCCGCCGGCGGCCGCCATGGCGGGCACGCGCCTGCACGCGCTGGAGGGCGTGGTCCAGGTGGAGCTGGTGCACGCGGCCTACGACGCCGTCACCGGGGCCTACGACGGTGAGTTCCTCTGGCACAACTCCAGCGAGGACGACGAACACATCGCCGCCTACGGCGTGGGCGGGGCGCCCGCCTGCTGGATGCAGGTGGGCTACGCCACCGGCTACGTGAGCACGCTGTTCGGGCGGCTGATCGTCTTTCGCGAGGTGAACTGCCGCTCGTCTGGCGACCCCCATTGCCGCGTCATTGGCAAATCGGCCGAACTCTGGGACGACGTGCAGCAGGACCTGCGCTACCTCAATGCCCAGGCCTTCGTGGGGGCGTCCGCCGGGGCCGACGGTGCGGTGCCGGTGGTGGATCTGCAGGCCTATGCGGCGGCCAACCCCGGCACCGAGCAGAGCATGGTGGGCACCTCCTCGTCGTTCAACGCGGCCTGCCACATGCTGCACCGCGTGGCGCCGACCACCGCCACCGTGCTCTTCACGGGCGAGTCCGGCGTGGGCAAGGAGATGTTCGCCAGCACCCTGCACCGCATCAGCCCGCGCAAGGACCAGCCCTTCGTGGCCATCAACTGCGCGGCCATACCCGAGACGCTCATGGAGAGCGAGCTCTTCGGCGTGGAGCGCGGCGCCTACACCGGCGCCGGCGCCTCGCGCCCGGGACGCTTCGAGCGCGCGCATGGCGGCACGCTGTTCCTCGACGAGGTCGGCACCTTGAGTTTTGTCGCCCAGGGCAAGCTGCTGCGCGCCCTGCAGGAGGGCGAAGTCGAACGCGTGGGCGGCACGCGGTCCATCGGCGTGGACGTGCGCGTGATCGCGGCCACCAACGTGGACCTGCGACAGGCGGTGCGCGAAGGGCGGTTTCGCGAAGACCTGTTCTTCCGCCTCAACGTCTTCCCCATCCACCTGCCCCCGCTGCGCGACCGGCGCGACGACATCCCGCTGCTGATGAGCCACTTTCTGGCGCACTACAACAAGCGCCACCAGCGCCAGGTGGCGGGCTTCAGCCAGGCCGCCGTGAAGGCCATGTACAACTACGGCTTTCCGGGCAACATCCGCGAGCTGCAGAACCTGGTGGAGCGCGGCGTCATCCTGGTGAGCGACGGCGAGGCCATCGACGTGCACCACCTCTTCAGCAGCGGCGAGTCGCTCGCGCAGAACGTGTTGTCGCTGGCGTGGCGCGATGGCGGTCCGGCCACACTCAGCCTGCTCGGTACCCGCCCGACGGCCGCAGCGGACGAGGCGGCGGGCACGGTACCCGGCGCTTCACAGAGCGGCGCGCTGGAGCAGGCCGAACTGGCGCTGTTGCGCCAGGCCATCCGGCGCAGCGGCGGCAACCTCGCGGCCGCGGCGCGCGACCTCGGGGTCAGCCGCGCGACCGTGGCTTACCGGGCGAAGAAGTTCGGCCTGGTGATTTGACTGGCGTGATGTGGCTTGACGCCTTCCCCCGCTGGGGGAAGGTCGGAATGGGGGCCGTTTCCGCGGTACAAGACCGGCCATTGGCCAACACCTCTGCACGCAGGCCCCTCACCCCAACCCTCTCCCCAGAGGGGCGAGGGAGTGAAGCGCCGCCTTCACGATGCTCGCCGCATCCACCTCAAAGTACGCCCGCAGCGCAGCCCGCGTGTCGCTGCGGCCAAAGCCGTCGGTGCCCAGCGTGTGGAAGCGCCGGCCTTCCGGCACGAAGGCGCGCACGCTCTCGGGCACAGCGCGCACGTAGTCGGTCGCTGCAATCACGGGGCCTTCGCTGCGCGCCAGCAGTTGCGTGATGTACGGCACACCCTCACAGGCCACCCCGTCCCGCGCCAGCTCGCTCCAGCTGGTGATGCTGAACACGTCCACGCCCACGCCCTGTTCAGCCAGCTGCTGCGCGGCTTTCACCACCTCGGTGAAGATCGCCCCCGAACCCAGCAAGGTGACCCGCCGCCCGCCCTGCGGCCCATGGCTGCCGAAGTGGTAACCACCCTTCAGCACACCCTCGGCCGCGCCCTCAGGCAGATCAGGGTTGGCGTAGTTCTCGTTCATGAGCGTGACGTAATAAAACACGTCCCGCTGCTCCACCAGCATCTCGCGCATGCCGGCATCCACGATCACCGCCAGCTCACCCGCAAACGCCGGGTCGTAGGCCTTGCAGTTGGGAATGGTCGCGGCCACCAGGTGGCTGCTGCCGTCCTGGTGCTGCAGGCCCTCGCCGCCCAGCGTGGTGCGGCCGGAAGTGGCACCCAGCAGGAAACCGCGCGAACGCTGGTCTGCCGCGGCCCAGATGGCGTCGCCCACGCGCTGGAAGCCGAACATGGAGTAGTAGATGTAGAACGGCAGCATGGCCAGGCCGTGCACGCTGTAGCTGGTGGCCGCGGCCGTCCAGCTCGCCAGCGCGCCGGCTTCGCTGATGCCTTCTTCCAGAATTTGCCCCTCCAGCGCTTCGCGGTAGCTCAGCACCGAGCCAATGTCTTCCGGCGCATAGCGCTGGCCCACGCTGCTGTAGATGCCCACCTGCTTGAACAAATTGGCCATGCCGAAGGTGCGCGCCTCGTCGGCCACGATGGGAACGATGCGCGGGCCGAGCGCCGGGTCCTTGAGCAACGTGCCGAGCATGCGCACGAAGGCCATGGTGGTGCTCATCTCCTTGCCGTCGGCCTTCAGCGCGAACTGGGCGTAGGCGTCAATGGCCGGCACCGGCACCACCTCGCATGCGGTCTCGCGCCGGGGCATGGCGCCGCCGAGCGCCGCGCGGTGCTCGCGCAGGTAGCGCATCTCGGCGCTGTCTTCGGCGGGCTTGAAGAAGGCCAGGCCCTTGGCCTGCTCGTCGGTCAGCGGCAGGTTGAAGCGGTTGCGGAATTCGATCAGGTCGCCCTCGTCGAACTTCTTCTGGCTGTGCGTGGTCATCTTGCCCTGGCCGGCCGCGCCCATGCCGTAGCCCTTCTTGGTCTGCGCCAGTATCACCGTGGGCTGGCCGGTGTGCGCGGCGGCGGCCGCGTACGCGGCGTGGATCTTCACCAGGTCGTGGCCACCGCGCTTCAAGCGGTCGATCTGCTCGTCGGTCATGCCCTGCGCGAGGCGCGCGAGTTCTTCGTTCTGGCCGAAGAAGTTGTCGCGGTTGAAGCGGCCGTCTTTGGCGGCGAAGGTCTGCATCTGGCCGTCTACCGTGTTGGCAAAGGCGCGCACCAGGGCGCCGGTGGTGTCGCGCGCGAACAGGCCGTCCCAGTCGCTGCCCCACACCAGCTTGATCACGTTCCAGCCCGCGCCGGCAAACAGTTTTTCCAGCTCGTCGATGATGCGGCCGTTGCCGCGCACCGGGCCGTCCAGCCGCTGCAGGTTGCAGTTGACCACCCAGACCAGGTTGTCCAGCTTCTCGCGCGCGGCCAGCGTGAGCGCGCTCATGCTCTCGGGCTCGTCCATCTCGCCGTCGCCGAACACGCCCCACACCTTGCGGCCTTCACAGTTGAGCAACTGCCGGTGCGTGAGGTAGCGCATGAAGCGCGCGTGGTAGATCGAGCTGATGGGGCCGATGCCCATGGAGCCGGTGGGGAACTGCCAGAAGTCGGGCATCAGCCACGGGTGCGGGTAGCTGGAGAGGCCGCGCGCGCCACTGGCCGGCGCGGTGATTTCCTGGCGGTAGTGCAGCAGGTCGGCCTCGCTCAGGCGGCCTTCGAGGAAGGCGCGGGCGTAGACGCCGGGCGCGCTGTGCGGCTGAAAGAACACCAGATCGCCCTGGCGCCCGGCTTTGAAAAAGTGGTTGAAGCCGGTCTCGAACAGATCGGCCGCGCTGGCGTAGCTGGCGATGTGACCACCGAGCTCACCGTACGCCTGGTTGGCGCGCACCACCATGGCCAGCGCGTTCCAGCGCATCAGCGAAGCCAGGCGCTCTTCCACCGCGAGGTCGCCGGGGAAGGCGGGCTGGTCTTCGACCGCGATGGTGTTGATGTAGGGCGTGTTCAGCTCGGGCTGCCAGCCGATGCGCTGCTGCCGGGCCAGGCGCGCCAGCTCGTCGAGCATGAAGCGTGCGCGCTCGGGCCCTTGTGAGGCCAGCAACGCGGTCAACGCTTCTCGCCACTCCGCTGTTTCGGAGGGGTCGGTATCGCTTTCCGGGGTGTTGAGATAACGGGCTTGGCGGGTGTCAGTCATGGATTACTGTAAGGGTTTGTTGACCACATGTGCTTTTGAACTGGTGCCGCATTCTGTTAAAAAACAGCATAAACTGCTTCAAAATCCATTTATGAAAGTGTTTATGGCTTTGGATGCAATTGATATCCGCATATTGTCCGAGCTGCAGGAAGACGGATCGCTCAGCAACGTGGAGCTGGCGCGGCGGGTGAATCTTTCGCCATCGCCCTGCCTGGTGCGGGTGAAGGCGCTGGAAAACGAAGGCGTGATTGAGCGCTATGTGGCCTTGGCCGACCCCAAGGCTTTGGGGCTGGGGCTCAACGTATTCATCTCGGTCAGCCTGAAAGAGCAGTCCAAGGCCGCGCTGGCCGAGTTCGAGCGCCGCATCGCCGAGCACGACGAGGTGATGGAGTGCTACCTGATGTCGGGCGACAGCGACTACCTGCTGCGCGTGGCCGTGGCCGACATCGGGGCGCTGGAGCGGTTCATCCTGGAGCAGCTCTCGCCGATTCCCGGGCTGGAAAAGATCCGCTCCAGCTTCGCACTCAAGCAGGTGCGCTACAAGACCGCGCTGCCGCTGCATGCGGTCTGAGTAACGACTCCCTCCCCCACTGGGGGAGGGCTGGGGTGGGGGCCTGCGGCTGGAGCAGAAGCGCTTCTTCTGTGCGGCTTTGACCTGTCCTCCCCACCAGCCGTGCCAGTCTGAAGTCAGCGAGGTCCGTCAATCACCAAAGGACTGCTTTATGGCGCTGCCCGGTACTCACGCTACCGGCCATGAACAGTCTTTACACATACGCAAAAGCAGCCGTTCAACGCCGAAGCTCAGCGGGCGACGAAGCCATCCGTTGGAGCGATCTGTTAGCCTTGAAAGTCATAAGCCACCGCCCTTCATATATTTGTCGAGAATGGCTGTGGCTTCGCGTATGGCTTCTGGATCTTTGAGACTCCACTCGCGTATTACGCCAAGCGCATTGTTGCATTCCTCAAAAATTTTCACATTGGCGTCTACCGAATTTAGAGAAAATCCGGCCCGACCACGGAGTGATCCTTTCATGCGGACCCACTTGGATGAATCGCCACATTCCACTGCATAAAAAGAGTGAACCACCCGATTGCGGTATTCCTCAGCTGCATAGAGTGCTTTCCGAACATCCGCCACTTCCACTTTAGGAAAGTTCGGATGCCGTTCTGCTCTACGGGGAAAGATCTCCACCAAAAGGTCAACCTTCTGCTTGAAACTCATTGCTGCCGAGACAAGGTATTGGTCTTCCTTCTCGCGCATGCGGAGAAGCAAAGCCAATTCTTCAGCCAGCCATTGTTCAACTTGTTGGAATCGGACCACTGTGTGACCAATGGCTCGAAGCAACGCGTCGGTTTGATCGACCAGATTGCTTTCAGTCATAAAGGCAAACGTTTGAGATGAGAGGCGTGCCCGGGCTTGCTGGGGCACTTCCTCTCGATTGGAGGGGCTTCACTGCGGGACGAGGTTCATTGCGAGTGCAGCCAGCAGCAGGGTAACTGCCACTAGTACGACGAGTGATGCCCACTCGCGAGCGGTGAAATCGCGAAACTGAGGCTTAAAGGGATTCAGGATGCTCCAGTACGACCGACCCATTCGCTTGGTGTGCCGGTACATCAGTACGTTACCACCAATTAGCCAGAGGCATCCGGCTGCAGACAAGAGAAGAACCTGTATCCAAGATAGCTGTGGGACCGATAGGTTGGCGGGCGGCTCATCCTTGAGCGGTGCACTGAAGTCAACGAATCCAGCCAAATGCCCTAGACCAAAGACTACAACGATGGGCAGTACGAAGATCGCCACATTCACGAGATAGAACCGTTGCGACTTTGCGGCGAGCATCCTGAGCCATGCGATCGGTGCGATGATTATCGTGATGCAGAAGAGCGCGATGAACGCGATTTCGAGCATAGTGAAGGGACGGAGAGTCTATGACGCCTAACGGTTGATCTCAACCACGGCCGGCGGCCGTCGGTTGGAGCGAATAGTTAAAAGGGGCTTTCGCAAATACCGACGGATCTTCTTTTGTAAGCACGGACACACACTCGGCGGATTCAAGTCTGAAGTGCAACGCTGGATACCCACAAGGGCAGTCGTTAAAAAAAGTCGCATGCCAACTCCGAAATGTGTTTTCAATCAACCAGTTGGCACAAGCTGGCGGGTTGTTGTGCAGATAAAACAGATCCGACAAACCTGACCAAGCTCGAGATGCATTACCGAGTTGGCTGGTCAGGCCTGCGAGCCGCTTACCAGTCTACTCGGGCATGCACTTTCGACTCGGCAGAACCTGCCGACCAATGCAGCCGCAATGACAGCTTTGCGACACTTTGTCAGATGCCTGCAACGGGTCGAGAACACCAGTTCGCAAAAGGGGGCTGCGGACGTTCAAGATGAAGTTCCGTACGGGCAGGCATTGCCCCCACCCTCCTTCGACAGGCTCAGGACAGGCCAAGCCTCCCCCAGCGGGGGAGGGAGCGAAGGCACGGCCCACCCGCAGGGGGTGAGATGCCCCAATCCAGGGGCGACAAGGGTCCGGCTCCGCCGGCCCGAGCCACCGTCCCCCTCCAAGCCGAAGGCGCAAGAGAGGGGGAAGCAGCGTCAGCGGCGCAGGGGGTGCATTCTTTACAAATCGAGCACCAGGCGCGGGCTGCTCGCCCGCGAACAGCAGGGAAGGAACTGGTCGTTCGCGGCGCGTTCCTCGTCGGTCAGGTACTGGTCGCGGTGGTCGGGCGTGCCGGCTTTCACGCGCGTGAGGCAGGTGCCACACACGCCCTGTTCGCACGACATGGGAATGTCCAGGCCGGATTCGAGCAGCGCGGCCAGCGCACTCTGGTCGGCGCGCACCGGGATCACGCGGCCGCTGCTGGCGATCTCCAGTTCGAAGCTGCCGTCGTTGGCGTGGTCCACCGGCGCGCCGGCGAAGTACTCGCGGTGCAGGCGCTCTTCGGGCCAGCCCTGGGCACGGCCTATGTTCAGCACCGCGTCCATGAAGCCCTGCGGGCCACACACATAGAGGTGTGTGCCTTCGGGCGCGCGCTGCAGCGTGGCGGCGATGTCCAGCTTCTGCACCGCATCGCCGTCGTCGAAGTGGTGGTGGGTGTGGCGGGCGAACGCCGATGCCGCGACCCGCTCCAGGAACGGCGTGCGGTCGCGCGAGCGGATGCAGTGGTGCAGCTCGAAGCACTCGCCCTCGCTGCTCAGGCGCTCGGCCATGGCCAGCAGCGGCGTGATGCCGATGCCACCGGCCAGCAGCAGGTGGTGCGCCGCATCGGTGGCGAGCGGGAAGTGGTTTTTCGGCGCGCTGATGTGCAGGGTGGAGCCCTCGGCCACGGCTTCGTGCACCGCCAACGAGCCGCCACGCGAGGCGGCGTCGCGCAGCACCGCGATCTGGTAGCGGCCGGTCTCGCCGGGCGGGTTACACAGCGAGTACTGGCGCACCAGGCCGTTGGGCAGGGCGACGTCGATGTGCGCACCGGCGCTGAAGGCGGGCAGGCTGTGGCCGGGTTCGGCCACCAGGTCGAGGCTGCAGATGTCCAGCGCTTCGGTGTGCTTGCGCGCAACGCGCACCAGCAAGGGGGTTTGGGGTTCGCTCATGGCGATCAGGCGGTGGCAGCCTGTTCGGCCGCGAGCACGCGGTCGATCAGCTTGCGCGACTGCACGCCGCCGGTGTCGATGTTGAGCATGAGCAGCTTGCGCTCGGGGAAAGCGCTCAGGTTCTTCTGCTGGCGCTCCAGCATCTCCAGGTCTTCCGCAAAAATCTTGCCCTGGCCTTCGCGGATCTGCTCGGTGAGCGACGCATCCTGCGGCTTGAACTTGCGCGCCATGCCCCAGAAGTAGTGCATCGTGGTGTCGGTCTCGGGGGTGATGAAGTCCACCACCCAGCTGGCGGCTTTCACCGCGTCGGGCGCGGCGTGGCCGCCCTGCCCGGCCAGCGCCACGCCGACCTCGATCATGATGTGGCTCGGCGGCGTGAAGTGGCAGATCTGCCAGCGGTCCACCGGCTGGTCGTCCGGCAGGCCATTCATGCGCAGCGCCATCTTCCAGAACGGCGGCGCCTCGATGCCGGCCATGTAGCGCTCGGTGATCACGTGCTCGCCGTCCACCCGCGTCTGGCACGGCACTTCGTCGATCTCCTTCTGGCCGATGCTGGTCGAGTGCACATAGGTCTCGTGCGTCAGGTCCATCAGGTTGTCGATCATGAGCCGGTAGTCGCAGGCGATGTGGTACAGGCCGCCGCCGTAGCCGAAGGCGGGGTTGTCCTGCCACTCGAACTTCGGCACCAGCGCGGTGTCGGCGAGCGCGGCGTCGCCCGGCCAGACCCAGACGAAACCGTGTGCCTCGTGCACCGGGAAGCTTTGAATGGCCGGAAACGCCCGCACGCGCTGGCACGGCATCGAGACGGTCCTGCCGTCGCAGCCCATGGCCAGGCCGTGGTAACCGCAGACCAGGGTGTCGCCTTCCACCTTGCCGAGCGACAGCGGCGCACCCCGGTGGGGGCAGAAATCGAGCACGGCGGCGACCTGGCCGGCGCTGTTGCGGAACAGGGCCATGGGCTGCCTGCAGATGCGCCGGCCGAGCGGCCGGTCGGCGGGGATTTCTTCGCTGCGGGCAGCGACGTACCAGGTGTTGAGCGGGAACATGTGGCGTCTCCGGAGGTGTTGTGCCAACTTCATTCAGTATGCTGAATGACGCGGATTGTACGGACGCAGACGGATGGCGAACAGGGGTTCAGACCTCGGGTTTTCCCGGGTCCGGATCGCCGGTCGGTGGTGTGTTGAGGTGCACGAACTTGCGCAGCAGGCGCAGGAATTCGGCCTGCTCGGCGGGCGCCAGCGGCTGCAGCAGCTGGCGGTACATGGGCACCACGCGCGGCAGCATGTCGGCCAGCACGGCCTCGCCTTCGGGGGTGAGGCGCAGGGCGCGCTGACGCCGCGGCAGCAGCTCGCGCACGATCCAGCCCTTGGCCTCCAGCCGGGTGGCGATGTCGGCGGTGGTGGAGGTGTCGAGCGCCACCTTGTCGGCCAGCGTCACCTGGTCGATGCCCGGTGCGTCCTGCAGGGCGCGCAGGATCGCGTACTGCACGGGCGTGATCTGGCGGCCGTGCGTTTCGTGGAAGGTGGAGACCGCGAGCTGGTGCGCGCGGCGGATCAGGTGACCGGGCTCGGCCTGCAGGGCAATGACCCTGTCGGGCAGTGGGCTGGCGGCGGCCTGGGGAGTGGGTGTCATGGTGGTGGCGTGCGGTGAGCGCCGACTATATGACAGGAGATCGGCACGGCAAGGCTTCGGAACGCCGTGATCGCGGGCATGGGAACGTCCTCTAGCGGTAGCTGGCCAGGTGGATGCTGGTCTCGGTGCCGCGGATGCCGCTGATCAGGCGCACGCGCTCCAGCACGTCGGACAGCTCCTTCATCGAGCCCACCTCCAGCTCGGCCAGCAGGTCCCAGCGGCCGTTGGTGTCGTGCAGCGCGGCCACGCCGGGCTCGCCGAGCAGGCTGGCGATCACCAGCCGGGTCTGGTTGCCCTCCACCTGCACGCTCATCCAGGCCTTGATGCGCTCGGGCTGCGATTCGGGCTTGAGGCGCACGGTGTAGCCCACGATCACCTGGGTGTCTTCCAGCTTGCGCAGCCGGTTGGTGACGGTGCCGCGCGAGACCTTGAGCTTGTGCGCGAGGTCGGCCACCGAGAGCCGGGCGTCCTGCCGCAGCAGGGCGATGAGTTGCTGGTCGAGCTGGTCCATGGTCAAAACGCCATTCAAGATTGTCGAATTGACCGATTTTCTGCCATTTCTCTACTTTGTTGCCGATTTTCATTGTTGCACCGCGCCGGCAAACTCTTGGGACCGGATTGCGAACCCCTGTTCGCCCCGTTTTCCGCACCACAAGAGACGACCATGAAACACACCGCCAAAGCCCAGTCACTCCAGTTGCTCCAGTTCCGCGACACCGGCACCCTGTACCTGAGCGCCCCCGAAGCCGCCGAACTGATCCGCCGCCTCGGCCTGCCGCACTGCCTGACGCACATGGCTGAGCACATCCGCGCCGACTTCCTGCGCTGGGCCGATTTCGACAAGAGCGCGCGCGTGGCCGCGCACTCCAAAGACGGCGTGATCGAGCTCATGCCGGTGGCCGATGACCACCGCTACAGCTTCAAGTACGTCAACGGCCACCCGGGCAACACGCACTTCGGCCTGTCCACCGTGATGGCCTTCGGCGTGCTCGCCGACGTGGACACCGGCGCCCCGCTGTTCCTGAGCGAACTCACACTCACCACCGCGCTGCGCACCGCCGCCATGTCGGCCCTGGCCGCGAAAACCCTGGCCCGGCCCGACAGCCGCGTGATGGCGCTGATCGGCAACGGCGCGCAGAGCGAGTTCCAGGCCATCGCCTTCCAGCACCTGGTCGGTATCGAAGAACTGCGCGTGTACGACGTGGACCCCACCGCCAGCGCCAAGCTGGTGGCCAACTTGCAAGGCAGCGGCCTGCAGATCACGGTGTGCCAGAGCACGGCCGAAGCCGTGCGCGGCGCCGACATCGTGACCACCGTCACCGCCGACAAGGCCATGGCCCTGATCCTCACGCCCGAGATGATTCAACCCGGCATGCACCTCAACGCCGTGGGCGGCGACTGCCCGGGCAAGACCGAGCTGCACGGCGACATCCTCGAAGCGGCCAAGGTGTTTGTGGAATACGAGCCGCAATCGCGCATCGAAGGCGAGATCCAGCACCAGCCGGCCGACTTCGCCGTCACCGAACTCTGGCAGGTGCTGCGCGGCGAATCCGCCGGGCGCGACAACGCGCAGCAGGTCACCGTGTTCGACTCGGTGGGCTTTGCGCTGGAAGACTTCTCGGCCTTGCGCTTCATGATGGACAGCGCGGTCCGGCTGGGCATGGGCGAGCGCATCGCGCTGATCCCGCAGCTGGCCGACCCGAAGAATTTGTTTGGCCTGCTGGCCGCGCCCGCTTCGGTTTCGGAACGGCTGACGCAGATCGCCACCACCGCGCACGCCTGAGCGGCGCGCGCCTCAGCGCCTCAGCGCGTCAGCGACATGAACAGCTGCGGCAGCCGCTCCGGCAGGCGCTGCACGTTTTCAATCACGGTATGGCGCCCGCCGAAGATGTCGCCCACGTAGGCGTCGGCCTTGGGGTCGAGGCTGATGCAGTGCGTGTAGATGCCGTCCTGACCGAGTTCGCGCACGGCTTCGCGCGCGTCTTCGATCAGGGTGCGTTCGTCGGGCGTGTCGATGTCGCTGGGCTGGCCGTCGGTGAGGATCAGCAGCAGCTTCTTGTCGGCCTGGCGTGCGCCCAGGTAGTGGCCGGCGTGGCGCAGGGCCGCGCCCATGCGCGTGGACCAGCCCGCCTCGATGCCCGCCAGGCGACCTTTCACGTCTTCATCAAAGCCTTCGTCAAAACCCTTGATGTGCTGGTAGCGCACGTCGTGCCGGGTGTTGGAGTGAAAGCCCGCGATGGCGAAGGGATCGCCCAGCTGTTGAATGGCCCAGGCCAGCAGGGTCACGGCTTCGCGGCTCAGGTCGAGCACGGTCTGCTCACTGCCCGCCGCCGGTTCGTTGAGTGACTGCGACAGGTCGAGCAGCAGCAGCACCGCGATGTCGCGCCCGTCGGTGCGGTGGCTCATGTTGATGCGCGGGTCGGGCGCGGCGCCGCTCTTGAAATCGATCAGGGAGCGGATGGCCACGTCCAGATCGAGTTCGCTGCCCTCTTCCTGAAAACGGATGCGCACCTTGTCCTGCGGCTTGAGCAGATCGAGCAGGCGCTTGAGCTGCTTGGCCAGCGCCGCGTGGCGCGCGAGGATGCGGTGGATGTCGGCGGGGTTGCCGCTGGGTTGCAGGCGCTCGTAAAGGCTCACCCAGTCGGGCCGGTAAGTCTGGCTGGCCGGGTCCCACTCGGGGTAGTGGCGCGGCGGCAGGCCGGGCACGTCGGGCGGGGTCTCGCGCTGACGGTGGTCGTCAAAACTCTCTTCTTCGTCACCGGCCTCGATGTAGATCCACAGGTGGCGGTTGTCGTCGCGGTAGTCCACCTCGGTGTCGGTGAAAAACACGTTGGGCTGCTGGTCGCTCTGGCGGCGGATGCGCGCCACGCACGAGAGCGCGAGGCTGGCCATTTCTTTCGTGCTTGACTCGCCCGCGGCCAGCGCCTGGTGGAAGCGCTGGCGGAAATCGAGCAGGTCCGGATCGGTGTAGCCGTGTTGTGCGTCCAGCATGGCGCGCGAGAGCATGGCCAGGCGGTGGCGCAGGCACGAGTGTGTGGACGGGTCGCAGGCGCCCTCGGTCGGGCGCGGGTGCAGGCGCAGCAGCGTGCGCGCCAAGCCGGGGTATTCGCGCAGCAGCAGGGTGTCGATGCGCGCGTCTTCAAACATCTCGACCGCGAGGCGCTGGAACGGGCTCCAGTTGTCGGCCACCTGCGGCTGGCTCCAGCGGCGGTGGCCGGCCATGTGGGCGAGCGCGGCGCGGTAGCGGTCGATGCCACGCACGCCAGCGCGGTCTTCGTACACGTCGGGCAGGCGGATGCCCAGATCGTCGAAATACGGCTGGCTGTTGCGGAGATCGTTGGGCGAGGCGCTGTCGTCGCCCAGCTGGGCCGTGGCGTAGGGCACGAGCAGCGCTTCTTCCTGCCACAGGGCCTGCAGATACAGGTCGAGCACGCGGGTGTGATCGGCCAGCAGGGTGCCGCGGCGCTCGCGCTGCAGCACGGCCTTGGCGTCGGCGCTGCGCAGGCCGAAGTAGTCGCGCTGGTGCTCGGGGTGGTGGTGGTAGTTGCGCACGCCGTATTCAACCCAGCGCTTGAGCCCGCCCACGCTGAGCAGGCCCAGCAGTTGCGGCGCGCGCTCGAAGAACAGCGGCAGCCCCGGGCTGGCGAAGGTCTTGTGGTGGCCGTGGATGGAGCCGGTGGTGCGATCCATGAAGTCGAGCGAGAGGCTGAGGTAACGCTGGAACGGTTCGCGCGACGGCAGGCGCCGCGCGACGGCCGCCAGGCTCTGCAGAAAGGGCGCGATGGCCTTGCCGTTGGGGGACTTGTAGAGCGTGTGGATGGTGGCCGCGATGGCGGGCAACGCGTCTTCTCCCAGCGAGCGCGCAATCTGCGGCCACTCGGCCAGAAAGATCAGCATCGGCTCGACACCGCGGCCGAGTTTGCCGAGGATGCGTGCGTAGTCGATAAAGGCAACAAGTCCCTCGGGCGAGAGCACGCGCACCGCTTCACCCAGACAGCTTTCAAACACGGGGTCCACTTCGGGGAAGCGGGTGTCGAGCCGGGCGCGCCAGGCCTGCAGCTGGTCGGCAGCCGTGTCGCTGGCGGCGGTGGTCATGCCGGTCTCCTGGGGGCTCAAGCGGCGTCGAACACGGCGTCGATCGCGTGGTCCAGCGTCTCGCGGATGTCGGCGTCGTCGGTGATGGGCCGCACCATCGCCATGCGGCAGGCGTCGCGCGGCGCCACCCCGCCCTGCATGAGCGTGGCGGCGTAGACCATCAGGCGCGTAGAAATGCCTTCGACCAGACCGTGGCCCTTGAGGTTGCGCGCTGTGATGGCGATCTTCACCAGGCGCGCGGCGAGGGCTTCGTCGATGCCGGTTTCGCTGGCGACGATGTGCGCTTCCTGCTCGGGCGGCGGGTAGTCGAAATCGAAGGCGGTGAAGCGCTGTTTGGTCGAGGGCTTCAGGTCCTTCATGAGGTTCTGGTAGCCGGGGTTGTAGGAGATGACGAGCTGGAAGTCCGGGTGGGCGCGCACCTGTTCACCTTTCTTGTCGATCGGCAGGGTGCGGCGGTGGTCGGTGAGCGGGTGGATCACCACGGTGGTGTCTTGCCGCGCTTCGACGATTTCGTCGAGGTAGCAGATGGCGCCCAAACGCGCGGCCATGGTCAGCGGGCCGTCGAGCCAGCGTGTGCCGCCGGCTTCGAGCAGGTAGCGGCCCACGAGGTCGGACGCGGTCATGTCTTCGTTGCAGGCGACGGTGATGAGCGGCCTGTTGAGCTTCCAGGCCATGTATTCGACGAAGCGCGACTTGCCGCAGCCGGTGGGGCCTTTGAGCATGACCGGCAGGCGCGCGACATAGGCGGCTTCGTAGAGCGCGACTTCGTTGCTTTGCGGCTGGTAGTAGGGTTCTTGGTCGATGCGGTAGTCGGTGGTCATCTCTTGTCTCCGGTTGACTAGGTCCTTGCTGGGCTCCGTGATGAAGCCACTTCGCTCCGCGTTTGGAGCACTGGGCATCCAACTGCGCTCATGTCCCCCGGTCCGGGCTGCGCCCGGCCCTCCTCCTTGACTTCGCTGCGTCGGACACCCAGCGCTCCAAACGCCAGCACCTGGACTCCGAGCCCCCGATCCCTCCGTGGAACGCCAAAGCTGCTTCGGCCTCGGGGCCGCTGGGTGTACTGCAATGCGAGGTAAAGGAGGAGCCGGCCGCAGGCCGGCGGGGGACACGAGCGTCGCAGTGCGCCCAGTGGCCCCGAGGCCGAAGCAGCCCCTTCGGCGCGCGTGACTTCCGTCCTGGGCACCCGTGGAACCGGCTTCGCCGGGCCACCAGGTGCGTCCCCACCGGGGGGAAGCCGCGTCAGCGGCGCAGGGGGTCACTTATGACTGCCCAATTTCTCGCGCCAGCCAGGGTACAGCTTGTCGGCGTCGCCCGGGAACGAGGCAAACGCGCGGGCGAATTCCTTGTGCTCCTTGGCGTAGGCAATCGGGTCGGCACCCGTCTTCCAGCACTCGTAGGACTGGCGCAGCGAGATCGCACCGGCCGCGGGCGAATCGATGTGGCCGTAGGCGCCGCCGCCCGAGGTGTTGATCACGTTGCCGTGGCCCAGGTTTTCAAAGAAGCCCGGCAGACGCAGCGCGTTCATGCCACCCGAGATGATCGGGGTGGTGGGCTTCATGCCGTACCACTTCTGGAAGTAGACCGGTCCTTGCGCTTCGTCGCGCTCGATCATGTAGGCGATGTTCTTGTCCGAATTTTCGCCTTCCATCTTGCCGTAGCCCATGGTGCCGACGTGGATGCCCGAGGCGCCTTGCAGACGCGAAATCTTGGCCAGCACGAAAGCGGTGTAACCGCGCTTGGCGCTCGGGCTGGTGATCATGCCGTGGCCGGCGCGGTGGTAGTGCAGGTACTGGGCTGGGTACTGGCGGCGGGCGGTGGTGATCATGCCGGGGCCACCCACGAAGCCGTCGACCAGGAAGGCCAGTTTGTCGGCATCGGGGCCAAAGGTTTCCAGCGCGAAATCGGCACGCGCCAACATCTCGTAGTGGTCATCGGCGGTGATGTTCATCGAGAACAGCTTGGCTTCGCCGGTTTCGTCCTGGGCGCGCTTCATGGCGTCGTACACCAGCGGCAACACCTTCTTCAGCGGGCAGAACACCTGGTTGCCCTGGGGCTCGTCGTTCTTGATGAAGTCCCCACCAAGCCAGAACTGGTAGGCCGCGGCCGCGAACGGCTCGG
Source organism: Hydrogenophaga sp. (assembly GCA_030653975.1). GTDB lineage: Bacteria > Pseudomonadota > Gammaproteobacteria > Burkholderiales > Burkholderiaceae_C > Hydrogenophaga. The sequence continues at coordinate 65,392 of JAURYH010000002.1, forward strand.
GGCGCAGGCCCAGCTTGGGTTTGATGATGGTGCCGGCGATGTAGCCACCGTCCTTGATCGGGCGACCCAGCACGCGCCACATGTCCGAGATGTCCTTGCTCGGGCCATCAAACAGCTGGATGGCGCGCTCGGGGAAGTAGATGTCGTGGATCTTGGCGTGCTCGATGTCGCCCATGCCCTGGTTGTTGCCGATGATGAGCGTCAGGATCGACACCATCATCATGCGGCCGTCGGTCATGTTGCGGTCGAACAGGTCCATCGGGTAAGCGATGCGCATGTCTTCCGTGGCCTCGTCGATGAGGTACACCAGCGCGTCCACACCCTTGGTGAAATCGTCGGTGGTGCTCACTTCAACGTTGGTGCCGGTGGACGACTCGGCCGCAAAGTGGGCGGCGGCCTCCAGGTAACCGTGGCCGGCCTTGGGCTTCATCTTGTAGGCCACGAGGATGTGTTTGCCGCCAGCGATCAGGTCGGCTTCTTTCAGGCTGAGGTCGGCGTAGCGGTTGCTTTGGTCCATGCTTGTCTCCGTTGAGGTTCAGGGGATTCAGGTTTTGAATAGACTGGACTTTAGAAAAGCTTTATCATCAGGTAAATTCAAATCTACTCGTCTTTCGATTAAGCTTTACCTTAATGAAAAACACCACCTTCCGCCAATTGCGGGTCTTCAACGAGGTGGCGCGGCAGTTGAGTTTTGCCCGCGCGGCCGAGGCGCTGCACCTGACGCCGCCGGCTGTGACGATGCAGATCAAGGAGCTCGAAGAGCGTGTGGGCATGCCCCTGTTCGAGCGCAGTGGGCGGCAGGTCAGCCTTACCACGGCAGGCGAATACATCCTCGTGCACGCGCGCAAGATCCTGGCCTCGCTCAAGGACGCTGAAGATGTGGCCGCGCGGCTCAAGCGCGCCGAAGTCGGCGTGCTGACGGTGGGCATGGTGGGCACGGCCAAATATTTCCTCATGGGCCTGCTTGGCGAATTCATCGGCAAGCACCGCGGCGTGGAACTGAAGCTGGCCATCGGCAACCGCGACCAACTGGTGGGCATGCTGCAGAACAGCGAGGTGGACATCGCCGTCATGGGGCGTCCGCCCAAAGAGCTGGACACGCGGGCCGAACCCTTCGCTGCGCATCCGCACGTGTTTGTCAGCGCACCCAGACACCCGCTGGGCCAGCAAGGCGATCTGGAGGTCGAAGACCTGCGCCCTCACGACTTCATCGTTCGCGAGCTTGGTTCCGGCACGCGCGCTGCGATGGAGAAATTCTTTGTCGATGCGCGCGTCGAGCCCCGCCTGCAGATGCAGCTCAACAGCAACGAAACCATCAAGCAGGCCGTCATGGCCGGGCTGGGCCTGGGCTTCCTGTCGCTGCACACCATCGGTCTGGAGCTGGAACACGGCCTGATACAGGTGCTGGACGTGCGCGGCGCGCCAGTGGTGAGGGCCTGGAACATCGTGCACACGCGCGCGAAACTGCTATCACCCGCAGCCGAAGCCTTCCGCTACTTCATGCTCGAACATGCCGAAGGCCACCTGGCAGCCAAGTTCGGCCCCCTGCTCAAGTTGCCCCAGACCAGCCCCGCCGCGCCTTGAGCCTCATGCGACGCCATGCCGGTGGGCATTCAAGGCAAGAACAAGGTCAGTCGTCGTCGTCCAGCTCGGCGTTCCAGCCCATGGCCTTCGCACGCTCCACCGCCTCGGCGTGAATGCGCGCGTGGCGCTCGGCCAGTTCAGCGGGCAGCCGGCTGGGCAACTGGCCGTAGGACTCCCAGGCCTTGTGCACCGCCTCGAACAGGTTCTGCAGATCGCCCGCACCCTTGCCTGCGAAGCCTTCGCCTTCGGGCAGGAGGCCAAACACCCAGGCGTCGCGGATGATGCGCCCGGTCATGGTCATGCCGTGGTGGTCTTCGTGGTCGATACCGGCGTAGGTCTGCTGGCGGCTGTGGATCATGCTCATGTTGGTCTTCCAGGTTATCGGGTCAGGCCAGCATAGAGCACCGGCAGTTTCTCAGGCAGCCTTTCCACCTTGTCCACCACCAGGTAGTTGCGCTCGCCAAAGATGCGGCGCACGTACTGGTCGGCGCGCGGGTCCAGGCTCATGCAATAGGTCATCACGCCGTTGCGGCCGGCCTCTTCCACCGCTTTCCTGGTGTCGTGGCGCAGGTACTGCGGGTCGCGAACGTCCACGTCGGCCGGTTCGCCGTCGGTGATGACGAGCAGCAGCTTCTTGCTGCTGCGCTGCGCCTTGAGCGCGGCGGCAGCATGGCGGATGGCAGCGCCCATGCGGGTGGACAGCTGGCCTTCCATACCCGCCAGACGCGCTTTCGCCACGTCGTCGTAGGGTTGATCAAAGTCCTTGAAGCGCCAGTAGTTCACGTCGTGCCGGCCGTCGGAGCAGAAGCCATGGATGGCAAACGGGTCACCCACTTTCTGGATCGCGTCGGCCAGCAGCGCGCAGGCCGAGCGCGTGAGTTCGAGCACCGTGTGTTCCTGCCCAGCCACCTTGTCATTGGTGGACTGCGAGAGGTCGAGCAGCACCAGCACCGAAATGTCGCGCGTCTTGCGCACGCTGCGCATCATGATGCGCGGGTCGGGCTGGCGGCCCATGCGCATCTCGATCACCGAAGCGAGCGCGGCGTTGAGGTCGATCTCGTCACCGTCTTCGAGCTTGCGGATGCGCTGCACACCCTGCGGTTGCATGGCGTCCAGGATGTATTTCATGCGGCCGATCAGGCGCCGGTGCTCGGTGAGGATGCCGTCGATCACCGCCACGTCACCCGCCTTGGGGCGGCGCTCCTGCACCGTGGCCCAGGCCGGTCGTTCGAGCTGGATCATGTGGTCCCACTCGCCGTAGTGCACCGGCGGCAGCACCGGCTCGCGGCCTTCGCTTTCATTGAACGACACGCCCAGGTCTTCGTAGGGAAAGAGTTCGGTGCCCAGCACCCAGATTTCCTGCGCGTCGTCGCCCGCGCCCTCCACTTCGAGTTCGTTCACGAACTCCATCAGGTTGACCTGCTTGCGCAGCTGCTGCGGCGGCTCGTAGCCGGCGGCGATGGAGCGCTCGAAGTCGAAGCCGTCAAAGGCCCAGAAGTAGCGGTTGTCGTCGCGGTAGGCTGCCGTCTGCAAGTCGGTGCGCGGCTGGAAGGCCGGGCCTTGCGTGCGTTCGCGGTAGCTGTGCGCGAGCTGCACGCCAATGTCCCACGACACGGTGTTGTCGTTCGGCGCGGCCTGCATGCGCGGCAGGGCTTCGGCCAGCAGGGCACGACCCTGGGCGATCCAGGGGTGGTTGTCCTCGCAGGTCGGGTCCAGCAGTGCGCGCGCCAGGCGGTTGAGCCAGTCGCCAGCCGTCGCTTGCTGCGTGACCTGCACAGTGTGCAACTGCGCCCAGAGCGGACGCAGGCCGGGAAAACGCGCCAGTGTGAGCGCCTCGACGCGCGCGTCTTCCACCAGACCGATCACCGCCATCTGCCAGGGGCTGAGCGACTCGGCCGAGATCGGCTGGCGGGTGAACACCACGTGCGCGGCGGCGTGCGCGGCGGCGGCGCGGTACAGCTGGGTGGCGTCCACGGTACCGGCGTTGCCCTCCACTGCGTCGTAGGCGTCGGGCAGGTGGATGAAGTAGTCCTCGATGAAAGGCCGGTAGCCCTCGCGGCTCTCATAGTCGCCCGCGGTGGGCCGCATGAAGAAGTCCCGGCCCCAGAGCGCGCGTAGGTACATGTTGATGCGCCGCTGCACGTCCACCAGCAGCGTGCCCTTGCGCTCTTTCTGCAGCATGGCCAGCGATTCTTTGGACTGCAGGCCGAAGTAGGCGACCTGTTCTTCGTAGTTCGTGCGGTGCGCCTGCGCGCCCCAGGTGGCCCAGCGCCGCAGGCCGCCCAGCGTGAGCTGGCCGAACAGCGCATCCAACTGGCCCAGCATGGGCCGCAGGCCGCGCGGCGCCTGCGCCACCAGCGTGTTGAGGAACTGCAGGTACTGCATGAACAGCGCACCATCAGCCAGGCGGCGTGCGGCGGTGGGCGCGGTGGCCAGCACCAGTTCGATCACCGCGCCCGAGGTTTTGGACGCGAGCATGAGCGCGGTGGTGGCCAGCTCGCCCACCACGTCTTCGCCGATCTCCTGCGCCACCTGCGGCGCACCATCGATCCAGGCGTTGACTAGCTCGTGCCCACGGCCCAGGCCGCGCAGCGCGGCCGCGCCCTTGACGTAGTTGTCCAGCCCGCGGGCGGAGAACACCTTGGTCGCATCCGGCCAACGGTGCTCCAGCAGCTCGCGCGAGACCGTTTCCAGCTGGTCGGTCCACTCGGTGTGGTCGTGGAGATGGACGCTCATGGCGCGATCAGAAGAAAGTTGAAACGGCGGCGTCGAGCGCGTCGCGCATGTCCGGGTCGTCCGTGATCGGGCGCACCAGGGCCACGCGGCAAGCGGCCTGCGCGGCCACACCCTTGGCGATCAGGCTGCCCGCGTAAATGAGCATGCGGGTGGAAATGCCTTCGTCCAGACCATGGCCCTTGAGGTTGCGCGCGCGCTCGGCGATGCCGACCAGCTTGCCCGCCACGTCCAGGCCCACGCCGGTTTCGTGGGCCACGATCTCGGCTTCGATGTCGTGTTCGGGGTAGTTGAAATCCAGCGCGCCGAAGCGCTGTTTGGTGGACTGCTTCAGGTCCTTCATCAGGCTCTGGTAGCCCGGGTTGTAGGAAATGACGATCTGGAAGTCCGGGTGGGCCTTGACCAGCTCGCCCTTTTTCTCCAGCGGCAGCACGCGGCGGTTGTCGGTCAGCGGGTGGATCACCACCGTGGTGTCTTGCCGCGCTTCGACGACTTCGTCGAGGTAGCAGATGGCGCCAAAGCGCGCGGCCATGGCCAGCGGGCCGTCTTGCCAGCGGGTGCCTTGCGCGTCGAGCAGGAAGCGGCCAACCAGGTCGCTGGCCGTCATGTCTTCGTTGCAGGCCACGGTGATGAGCGGCTTGTTGAGTTTCCACGCCATGTATTCGACAAAGCGCGTCTTGCCGCAGCCGGTGGGGCCCTTGAGCATCATGGGCATGCGCACCGAGTACGCGGCCTCGTACAGCTCGACCTCGTCGGCCACCGGGCGGTAATAGGGCTGCTGTGCGACGCGGTAGGCGTCTAGGGTGTCGTTCATGTGGATCTCCTGTTCTTCACGCCTTGTTTTGGTTCTTTGGCAAGGCACCGCGTGACACGGTGCGGCTGACTCCGGTCGTGTCCTCCGCCGGGCTGCGGCCGTCTCCCCCTTTACCGCACGGCGCCAGCCACACCGCGCCACGCTCGTGGACGTGCAAAGTGAACGCCCGGGGATCGGGAGCGCCCCTACCCCAACCCTCACCCGGTGGGGGAGGGAGTCGGACTTTCACGTCCCCAGGTGCACCGCCGCAGCGGTGTCTGACCCCTTCCCCCTCTGGGGGAAGGCAGGGATGGGGGCAGGTGCGGCGCGGGGGGGGTACCTCAGTCAGACCGTCTTGCCACGGAAAATGACCATGCTCGCGCCTTGCGACTGCGTAAAGTTGTCGTAACCGATCAGGCGGACGTGGTTATCCGGGTTGGCCTGCCGGCAGGCTTCGCACTCGGCCAGCACCTTGTCCACGTCGGTCTCACCGAACATGGGCAGCTTCCACATGTACCAGTAGGAGTCCATCAGGTACTGCGGCTCGGTGTGTTCGATCGCGGGGTTGAGGCCCTTCTTGACCAGGTATTCCACCTGTTTTCGGATCTCTTCCTTGGTCATCGCCGGGAGGTAGGAGAAGGTCTCGAACTTGCGGCTGGCCGGGTCGGACAGGCGGGAGTTGTAGTCTTGCATGCTCATGGTGTGTGTCCTTTCAAAAATCGGTTGGGCGTGATCACTTGTGGGCCAGGTCGAGCTTGTCCACCGTGTCAAATTCGAACTTGATCTCTTTCCAGGTTTCCATGGCGATCTTGAGTTCGGGCGAGTGCTGGGCGGCGTCCATCAACACGGTCTTGCCTTCTTTCTCCACTGCCACGCCTTCGTTGCGTGCCTTGACGCAGGCTTCCAGCGCCACGCGGTTGGCGGCGGCGCCGGCGGCGTTGCCCCAGGGGTGGCCGAGCGTGCCGCCACCGAACTGCAGCACCGAGTCGTCACCAAAAATGTTCACCAGCGCGGGCATGTGCCAGACGTGGATACCACCCGAGGCCACCGGCATCACGCCGGGCATGGAGCCGAAGTCCTGGTCAAAGAAGATGCCACGGCTGCGGTCTTCTTTGATGAAGCTGTCACGCATGATGTCGATCCAGCCCAGCGTGGATGCACGGTCGCCTTCGAGCTTGCCCACCACGGTACCGGAGTGCAGATGGTCGCCACCAGAGAGGCGCAGGCATTTGGTCAGCACGCGGAAGTGGATGCCGTGGTGCGGGTTGCGGTCGAGCACGGCGTGCATGGCTCGGTGGATGTGCAGCAGCATCCCGTTGTCGCGGCACCAGTTGGCCAGGCCGGTGTTGGCACAGAAGCCACCGGTCAGGTAGTCGTGCATGATGATCGGAGATCCCAGCTCCTTCGCGTACTCGGCGCGCTTGTACATCTCTTCGGGCGTGGGAGCGGTCACGTTCAGGTAGTGGCCTTTGCGCTCACCGGTCTCGCGCTCGGCCTTTTCAATGGCCTCCTGCACGAAGTCGAAACGCTGGCGCCACCGCATGAAGGGTTGGCTGTTGACGTTTTCGTCGTCCTTGGTGAAGTCCAGGCCACCGCGCAGGCATTCGTACACGGCACGGCCGTAGTTTTTGCCCGACAGACCCAGCTTGGGCTTGATGGTGCAACCCAGCAGCGGGCGACCGTACTTGTTCATGATGTCACGTTCGACCTGGATGCCCATGGGAGGACCGCCGCAGGTCTTGATGTAGGCGATGGGGAAGCGCACATCTTCCAGGCGCAGGGCGCGCAGCGCCTTGAAACCAAACACGTTGCCCACCAGCGAGGTGAACACGTTGACCACCGAACCCTCTTCGAACAGATCGATCGGATAGGCCACGAAGGCGTAGAAGCAGGTGTCGTCGCCCGGAACGTCTTCGATGCGGTAGGCGCGGCCCTTGTAATAGTCCATGTCGGTCAGCAGGTCGGTCCACACCGTGGTCCAGGTGCCGGTGGACGATTCCGCCGCCACGGCGGCCGCCACCTCTTCGCGATCCACGCCAGGCTGCGGCGTGATCTTGAACACCGCCAGGATGTCGGTATCCAAGGGGGTGTACTCGGGCATCCAGTAGGTTTGGCGGTATTCCTTGACGCCGGCGTTGTAAGTCTTGACAGCCATGTTCGCTCCTCGTTGAAAACTTTGGGGGTTGCAAATGGGGCGCCCAGTGCGTCCCGTTTTGGGGTGGATGTGCGCTGAACTGGTGCGGATTGTGTGCGTGGTGCAGAATAAGAAAAAGTAAAATGTTTGTATTGTTATCTTTTACTAGAATAAATCATGAACCTGCGCCACGCCACCCTGCACCAGCTGCGCATCTTTCTGGCCGTGGCGCGCCACAACAGCTTTGCGCGCGCAGCGGAGGAGCTGCACCTCTCGCCGCCGACCCTGTCCCTGCAAGTCAAGCAACTGTCCGAGACGGTGGGGCAGCCCCTGTTTGAACAGCTGGGCAAGAAGATCTTTCTGACCGCGACGGGTCAGACCCTGGCCGACGCCTGCGCCGACATCGAGTCGCGTATGGAGCGCCTGTCGCAGGACCTTGCGGCCCTGCAGGGCGTGGAAAAAGGCAGCTTGAAACTGGCCATACTGACCACGGTGAAATACACCGTGCCCAAGCTGCTGGGCGGCTTCTGTGCGGCCCACCCGGGCATCGACGTGGCGATGGTGGTGTGCAACCGCGAGAACCTGTTGCTGCGGCTCGCCAGCAACCAGGATGACCTGTACATCATGGGTCAGCCTTCTGAGAATATGGACGTGGTCTGCGAAGACTTTGCCGACAACCCGCTGGTGCTGGTGGCGCCGCCAAGCCATCCGCTGGTGGGCAGGCAGCGACTGTCGCCGAAGCGGTTGAAGGACGAGCCCTTCGTCCTGCGCGAGCCCGGTTCGGGCACCCGGCTGACTACCGAGAAGTTCTTCGCTGGCCAAGGCGTCAGGCTGAAAACGCGGCTCGAAGTCGGCAGCAACGAAGCCATCAAGCAGACCGTGGCCGGCGGCTTGGGGCTGGCGGTGCTGTCGGCCACCACCGTGGTGTCGGAACTGGCGCTGGGCGAGTTGGTGTTGCTGGACGTGGTGGGGTTCCCGCTGATCCGTCGCTGGCACGTGGTGTACCCGCGCGGCAAGCGACTCTCGCCCGCAGCGCTGGCGTTCAAGGACTGGCTGTTCGAGCACCGTCCACGGCCGGGTCCGTCACGCTGAGGCGGACGCGGCACCTGCGAGAACACCAACGGGCTCATCCGTCAGTACTTACCCAAGGGCACCGGCCTCAGCGTCTTCATCTTCAGCCAGGCCGAACTCGATGACATTGCCGATAGCTTGAACACCAGACCGCGCGCTACGCACGGTTGGCATACTCCGATTCAGACCGTGGCCGAAGGCCTGGAATTGGGACATGGATGGCAAGCGCCAGCGGCGCAGCGCCTTCGCTTCGTGCTGGATTTCGCGTACGCGACGGGCCTACGCATCGGGGAATTGGTGGGGCCACGCTGGGGCAGATTGAGGTCGATGCGCATGGGGACGACGGGCTGCACCTGGTGGGCAAGGGCAGCAAACCCGGCAAAGTGGCGTTGCCGTCGCTGGCCCGTGCGGCGCTGTCTCGCTACCTGATGCAGCGCAAGTTGCCGATCACGCCGGCGCGCTGGGACCCGCGAGCGCCGCGCATTGGCAGCCTCGATCAGGAGGATGCAGCTGGCATCACTGCCTCACGGCAGTGGAGTGTTATGCGCCGTTTCTTCACGAAGGTGGCGGAAGTCGTCCAGGCGGACAATCCGTCCACGGCTGAGAAACTGCGGCGTGTCAGCCCGCACTGTATGCGCCACACCCATGCCACTTATGCGCTCGCGCTCGGGGCCAAACTTACCACCGTGCGGGACAACCTGCGGCATGCGTCGCCTGCACGGCGATGAGATCAAGCGGGCGCGCCAGAGGGTGGGCGCTCCTTCACGACGGCCGGGCCATGAACGCTTCGCCGAGCAGAAATTAGAACTAACAGTGACGATTGGCATAGCCGCCGTCCTTGATCTTCAGGCATGCCCAAGGGAAGACGGACCCCAGGCCCGATGCCGGGCGCGTTCAGCGGTGCGTGCGGCGGCACCACCTCGAACGGGACTTCTTGCATGAGGCGGTAGCCCGGCACGTAGGCACGCACGTCCGCCACCATGTCCAGAATGCATTTCTCCACCAACGCCTGGTCGACCAGTTCGGACAAACCGAACACGGTATCGCGCATGATCAACGGTGGCTCTGCCGTGTTGAGCACGATGATGGATTTGCCGCGTTCGGCCCTGCCGAGCTTCTCGATCACCGCGCGCGTGGTCTCCGTGAACTCATCAATGTTGGCCCGCGTTCCGGGGCCCTCCGACTTGCTCACGATCGATGCGACGATTTCGCCGTAGTGCACTTTCGAGACCCGTGAGGCGGCTGCCACGATCGGGATCGTCGCCTGCCCACCGCAGGTCACCATGTTTATGTTGTCGATGACTTGCACGCCGTGTGCCTGCAGCAATTCGTTGTGGCGCTTGTGGGCGCTGGAGCAACGACATGAAGACGCACTGTGGCCGGCGTGGAAGTTTTAGTGAGCCGCAAGCATCTGTCTTTTTGCAAGTGGGTGCCCTGCTGTGTTTGGTTGTAGCTGCCTCCGACGGTGACACCCTCAAGGCACGTTGCGGGGAGCCCGGCGCTTACGAAAAGATCACCATCCGCATCAGTGCCATTGATGCGCTTGAGAAAGCCCAGGACTTCGGGAGCGTCTCTCGCCAGCACCTCGCGTCCCTGTGCTTTCAGCAGATTGCCAAGATCACTCCGAAACGCACCGACCGGTAGAAGCGCACGATCGCCGATGTCGCTTGCAAGGACGAGGACGTGTGCGAGGGTTCGTCGGCGATTCGTCCATCGACGTCGCCACGGCGCGCAACGCCGGTGTCTGCGTATGGGCACTGCCCTATGGCTACAACATGGGCGACCCCATCGCCGCGTGTGCGCCCGACCACGTCAGTGAAGACATCTCAGCCCTGTTGCACTGATTCCCTTTCCGCCCCACGCCCCACGCCCCACGCCCCATGACACAGACCACACCGCTCAAGATCGGCATCAACGGCTTCGGCCGCATCTGGCGCAACGTGCCGCGCAGCGCCATTGAGAACTTCCAGGATATCGAAGTGGTGGCCATCAACGACCTGCTCGAGCCCGACTACCTGGCCTACATGCTGCAGTACGACAGCGTGCACGGCCGCTTCAAGGGCACGGTCTCGGTCGAGGGCAACACCCTGATCGTCAACGGCAAGAAGATCCGCCTCACGCAAGAGCGCGATCCCTCGAGTCTGAAGTGGAATGAAGTCGGCGCCGACGTCGTCATTGAATCCACCAGCCTGTTCCTCGACAAGGTCACGGCCCAGAAACACCTGGACGCCGGCGCCAAGAAGGTCATCCTGTCCGCGCCTTCCAAGGACGACACCCCCATGTTCG
>JAURYH010000003.1 GCA_030653975.1 Hydrogenophaga sp.
CAGACCGAGGCCGTGGCCACCGCGGCCATCCCCAACTTCCTCGTGACCCACAGCGGTGTCTCCGATGACGTCGCCTACCGCATGGCCAAGGCCATGTACGACAACATCGACACGCTCTACGCCGCCCACAACGCGGCCAAGAACATCAAGCGCGAGAACGCCATCAAGGGCATGCCCGTGCCCCTGCACCCTGGCGCCGAGCGCTACTACAAGGAAGTCGGTCTGATCAAGTAACGCCCAGGGCAGACCCGACCCCAGGCATCATCCCATTCGACCATCGAGAATTCCATGCCAAACCAAAGTTCCAGCGAGACCCCGGCCAGCCCGCTGCGCGGCGCCATCTTCTGGGTCGCGATCGCCTTCTCCGCCTACCAGCTCTGGATGGCATCGTTTCATCCGCTCTCCAGCCAGGTGATCCGTTCCATTCACGTCGGCTTCGTGCTGCTGATGATCTTCGCGCTGTTCCCGCCAATGGACGGGCGCTCGGGCCCCTGGCGCGCGCTGGGCTGGCTGCTGGGCATCGCGGGATTTGCCACCGGCCTGTACCAGTGGGTGTTCGAGGCCGACCTGACGCTGCGCGCCGGCGATCTCACGCAGGCCGACTGGATGGTGGGCGTGTTGCTGATCGCGCTGGTGTTCGAAGCCGCACGCCGCGTCATGGGCTGGGGCCTGCCCCTGGTGTGCCTGACCTTCCTGCTCTACGCCCTGTTCGGCCAGCACCTGCCGGGGGCCATGGCCCACCGCGGCTACGGCGTGGACCAGGTGGTGAGCACGCTGGGCTTCGGCACCGAAGGCCTGTACGGCACGCCGACCTACGTGTCGTCCACCTACATCTTCCTGTTCATCCTGTTCGGCGCCTTCCTGGAACAGGCCGGCATGATCCGCCTGTTCAACGACTTCGCCATGGGCACCGTGGGGCACACGCGCGGCGGCCCGGCCAAGGTGTCGGTGATCTCCTCCGGGCTGATGGGCACCATCAATGGCTCGGGCGTGGCCAACGTGGTCACCACCGGGCAGTTCACCATCCCGCTGATGAAACGCTTCGGTTACAGCCCGGCGTTCGCCGGCGGCGTCGAAGCCACGGCCAGCATGGGCGGGCAGATCATGCCGCCGGTGATGGGGGCGGTGGCCTTCATCATGGCCGAAACCATCAACGTGCCTTACATCGACATCGTCAAGGCGGCGCTGATCCCGGCCATCCTGTATTTCGTCACCGCCTTCTGGATGGTGCATCTGGAAGCGGGGCGCAAGGGCCTGATGGGTTTGCCCAAGGACGAGTGCCCCAACCCCTGGACCGCGGTGCGCGAGCGCTGGTACCTGCTGCTGCCACTGGTGGGGCTGGTGGCCCTGCTCTTCTCGGGTTACACGCCGCTGTTTTCGGGCTCGGTGGGCCTGGGCCTGACCGTGATCCTGATCTTCGGTGCCGCGGTGATCAGCGGGGTCAAGGCCCCGGCGCTGCGCGGCCTGGCCTGGGTGCTGCTGGGTTTTGCCTGCGCCGGCTTCTTCCAGTTCGGTGTCGGCACCTTCTTCGTGGTGAGCGCCTTGCTGGTGGCGCTGACCTACATCCTGCGCCGGGGCGGTGACGCGCGTGCGCTGGCGGTGAAGGCACTGGTGGACGGCGCACGCCATGCCCTGCCGGTGGCGATCGCCTGCGCGCTGGTGGGCGTGATCATCGGCGTGATCAACCTCACCGGTGTGGCCGCCGAGCTGGGCGGCCACATCATCGCCATCGGCCGCGAAAGCCTGTTCCTGGCGCTGCTGCTGACCATGGTGACCTGCCTGGTGCTGGGCATGGGCATCCCCACCATTCCCAACTACATCATCACCAGTTCCCTGGCCGCGCCCGTGCTGCTGGAGCTGGGCGTGCCGCTGATCGTCTCGCACATGTTCGTTTTCTACTTCGGCATCATGGCCGACCTTACGCCACCGGTGGCCCTGGCCTGCTTCGCGGCAGCGCCCATCGCGCGTGAGAGCGGCCTGAAGATCAGCATGCAGGCCATTCGCGTGGCCATCGCCGGCTTCATCGTGCCCTTCATGGCGGTGTACAGCCCGGCGCTCATGCTGCAGACCGGCGACTGGATGGACACCGTCTGGATCGTCTTCAAGGCGCTGGTGGCGATTGCCATGTGGGGTGCGGGCGCCATCGGCTTCCTGTTCGGCCGACTCAACCCGGTGGAACGCATCGTGGCCATCGTCTCGGCCAGCTTCCTCGTCGTGGCGCTGCCGCTGACCGACGAGATCGGGCTGGGCGCCGTGGCCGTGTTCCTGGCCTGGCATGCCTGGCGCACGCGCCAGCAGCGCGCCCTGAGCGACGTGCGCTGATCGCTCGCCATGCCCGTGCTCGGTGTCTGTCTGGCTCTGGCGGCATCGGGCTCAACGGTGCCGCCGGTGTTCGTGCCGGCCGAGCGCTTCACGCTGGCCTGGACGCATTCGATCGAAAAAGTACGCTGGGAGGAGGACTACGCCGTGGTCGCCACTGGCGTCGCCGGACAGCCCCCGGTGCTGCAGGCGCTGGGGGCGCGTGTGCGCGGCTCGGCCGCCGGCATGGAGCCGCCCGACGACGCGGTGCTGCGCAACGGCTGGTACGAGTACACACCCCGCATGTGGACACCGCAGGGCCTGCGGCTCACCCGCTCGCCCTACACCGCCGACTACGCCTGGTGTGTTGGCGGCCGCTGCGAGCTGCTGGCCCAATGGTTGCCGTCAGATGGCGGCGTCACCCTGCTCACCCCCTGCATCCAACCACCCACCGGCGCGCGATGACCCGTTGACATCGCCGGCGGCAAAGCCCAAGGTATGCTCGCGCCGGTGAACTTCGCCCAGCTGCTCTTTCCCGACTTTTCGCTCATCCTGATCGGTTACCTGCTCTGTCGTTTCACCGCACTCGACCGCAAGGTCTGGGAGCCGATCGAGAGCCTGGTTTACTACTTCCTGTTCCCGGTGCTGCTGTTTCACTCCATCGTGAAAAGCCCACTGGACCTGGGCGCCACCTCCAGCCTCATGGCCGCCGGCTTCACGCTCGGCCTGCTGGGCATCGCGCTCTCGTATTCGCTGCCACACTGGCCCTGGCTGGGCCGCCGGCTGGATGTGCGGCTGCACGCCGCCAGCGCACAGATCGGCTTTCGCTTCAATTCCTTCATCGCCCTGGCGCTGGCCAGCAAGGTGGCCGGGCCGCAGGGCCTGCAACTCATTGCCGTGATCATCGGCGTGTGCGTGCCGCTGTTCAACGTGGGCGCGGTCTGGCCCATGGCCCGCCACGCGCAGAAACACTTCGCGGGCGAGCTGCTGCGCAATCCGTTGATCATCGGCACCGCTTCGGGCCTGATCGCCAACCTGATGGGCTTCCAGATTCCGGACTGGCTGGAACCCTCGGTGAGCCGCATCGGCCAGGCTTCTCTCGCGCTGGGCCTCATGGCCGCGGGCGCCGGCATGCAACTGGGATCCCTGCAGGCGGCCAAGACGCTGGGGGTGCTGGTACTGGCCGTGAAACACCTGGCCATGCCGCTCATGGCCTTTGGTCTGGCCCGGCTGTTCCGGCTGGACACCACACAGACCACGGTGCTGCTCATGTTCTCGGCGGTACCGACGGCCTCCAGCTGCTATGTGCTGGCCGCCCGCATGGGCTACAACGGACCGTATGTGGCCGGGCTGGTCACGCTGTCCACGCTCCTGGGGATGGTGAGTCTGCCTTTCGCGCTGGGTGTGCTGGCATGAACAGACAGGCCGTTGTGGCAAAATGAGTAGCTTTGTTGCAAGGTCTGGTGGCGTTGCGCAGCAACAGGACGGGGTATCAGTGTCCATCAACCGGTTCTGTCCGCCGGCTGACGAGATCAACAGCCCCCTGAGTCGGGCTCAGGTAGCCCGCCAGCCCCATCGGTCGGTGGGCACCAGACCGCCGCCAAAGGCGGCTTGAACCATCGTTGAACGGTGGTGGGCCGCACCCATGCAAGTTTGTGGCTGGCCAGCAGCGCCAGTGAATCAAAGGCTATTTCATGAAAATCGCGGTCGCAGGCACCGGTTATGTTGGACTGTCTAACGCGGTGCTGTTGTCCCAGCACCATGAAGTGGTGGCACTGGACATCGTCCCGGAAAAAGTCGAGCTGATCAACGCGCGCAAGAGCCCGGTCGTTGACCTCGACATCGAGGACTTTCTGGCCCACCGGGTACTCAACCTGCGCGCCACGCTGGACAAAGAAGATGCTTACGCGGGTGCGGCCTTCGTCATCATCGCCACGCCGACCGACTACGACGCCGAAACGAACTGTTTCAACACAAGCTCGGTCGAGGCCGTGATCCGCGACGTGATGCGCATCAACCCGGAAGCCGTGATGGTGATCAAGTCCACGGTGCCGGTGGGCTACACGGCCAGAATCCGGGAGCAGACCGGCTGCAAAAACCTGATGTTCTCTCCCGAGTTCCTGCGCGAGGGCAAGGCTCTGCACGACAACCTGCACCCTTCGCGCATCATCGTTGGTGAACGTTCTGAACGCGCGAAAGTATTCGCGAATCTGCTGATGGAGGGGGCCCACAAGAAGGACATCCCGGTCCTGTATGTGGACTCGACCGAAGCAGAAGCCGTCAAGCTGTTTTCCAACACCTACCTCGCGATGCGGGTGGCCTACTTCAACGAACTGGACACCTACGCAGCCTCGCACAACCTCGACTCCCGGCAGATCATAGAAGGAGTGGGTCTGGACCCCCGCATCGGCAGTCACTACAACAACCCGTCGTTTGGCTATGGCGGCTACTGCCTGCCCAAAGACACCAAGCAGATGCTGGCCAACTACAGGGAAGTGCCGCAAAACCTGATCCAGGCCATCGTGCAGTCGAACACAACGCGGAAGGACTTCATCGCCGAAAGCATCCTGCGCAAGCACCCCCGGACCGTAGGCGTGTACCGGCTGATCATGAAAGCCGGCTCCGACAACTTCCGCTCGTCCAGCATCCAGGGCATCATGAAACGCATCAAGGCCAAGGGCATCCGCGTCATCATCTACGAGCCGACCCTGACCGAGACCGAGTTCTTCCACTCACCGGTGATCAACGACCTGGAAGCGTTCAAGCGCGAGGCGGACATCATCGTCACCAACCGCCTGACCAGCAGCCTCGCGGATGTCGAAGACAAGGTCTTCACGCGAGATCTGTTTGGCAGCGACTGAGCCCCGTTTGCTGTCGCCATCCCGCCTGCCTCCCCTGACCCTCAGTCTCTTCTGAAATCGAAAACTGTCATGAAACCCGCCCTCTTTTCATTGACACTGCTGCTGTCGAGCATGATCCTGGCCGGCTGCGCCAGCTCAGGATCAAGCGCACCCGCAGTCAACAATCCGTTCAGCAAGACCGGCAGCAGCAACCTGGGAGAGGTCAGGGTCAACACCCTGCGGGTGTTCGGTGACAGCTACTCCGATCCTTCGTTCACCAGTTCCATCGGCACCATCAACTGGGCTTCCCAGCTGCAAGCCCGCGGCCTGGTCAGCCAGACCGACAACTATGCGATCGGTGGCGCCCGCGCCATGACGGGTGAACGCCGCGCGTTCGACCAGCAGATCAACACCGCACTGGCGAGCAACACACCCATCGCGGACGGTGACCTCACCGTCGTCTACCTGGGCCACAACGACATCGGCAGGCTGGGCAGCCCGGATGGGCTGGTGCGTTCGACAACGGGCTACAAGGCCGGCGTGGAGCGCCTGATACAGGCGGGCGCAACCACCGAGAACCGCCGGCTGTTCGTCACCCAGCTGCACGACTGGAGCCGTGGGCCCGGCGTGGCGGATGGCACCGCTCACCAGGTCAGAGCCTGGAACACCATGCTGGCCGGCATCGCCAACAGCCACCCGAACATCATCGCCGTGGACATGTACACGGTGTTCGAGCGCGTTTTTGCCACGCCCGGGCAATACGGGTTCACCAACGTCACCACCGCCGACCCTTCGCGCTCCGCCGTCGACGCCCTCTATCACGACGCCACCCATTTCGGCAACCGTGGCCAGGACATCATCACCCGGGTCTACCAGCACTACCTGACCCGCGGCTGGGACTGGGCCAATGCCGTGAGCGCTGGCGCCGAGGCCGCCGGTCGCATCAACCAGGACATCGACAACGGCACCCTGGTGTTGAGCCTGAACGGCCACAAGGCCCTGCAACCCGGCTACCGCCTGGTGGCGCTGGGCATGGACCGGCAACAACCGTTCCATTTCCAGACCCGGGAAAACCGGGTGTTCCAGCCGTTTGCCCCGGCCCGTCAGAACGGCGCGCCCTTCCCGTCCGGACTGGCCCTGGACATGGACGTCGGATCCGCACAAGGCTCCGGCCAGGGCCGGGTGGGCGTGGCCCTGTTCCAGAACAATGAGACCGAGTACCTGACCACAGCGGCAGTGCGGAATTCGCGGCAGGTTTCGTCAGATGCCGTGTCGCTCTACTGGCACAAACCGCTCTCGGGCTTCCTGCTCAGCGGCCAGCTCTCCAATCTGGACCTGAGCTTCAGCAACAACGCCCAAGACGACATGGTCAACCGCACGCTGGTCAACAAGCACCGTGGCAGCACCTGGTCGTTCGAGAACAAGCTGCGTTACCCGCTGCGCAGCGGTGCTTTCAACATCACCCCCTGGATGTCGCTGACCAGCCAGTCGCACCAGTTGGACCCGGCCCTGACCCAGGCGCTGTACACGACCGATGTGCACTACAGCTCCAACCGTGTGGACGAGCTGCTCTCCGGACTGGGGCTGGACATCCAGTCCGACCCCATCTACCTCGGTGGCAACAGGCAACTGCAGCTCGGCGGCAGCATCCACCACACGGCCAGCCTCTACCGCGATGCGATCCAGGTATCGATGCAGGAAACCGGTGCGCCCGGCGTGGTGCAGCGCGAAGTATTCCCGACCTCCAGAATCAGCCGGACCCAGCTGGGTCTGCAGGCCTCGCTGGACGTGGCCAGGAATCTGCGATTCAGTGCGAGCTTCGGAGCACGGCTGCAGGACATGAAGAGTACCTCGAGCGTGCTGCTGCTGGCCAACTTCCGTTACTGAGTCCGTCGTTCATGAAAATCCTGTATGTCGCCGGTCGCGAAGAGGCTTACTCGCGCACCCGTATCGTCCTGGCCGCGCTGCGCAACAACGGCTACGAGGTCATCACCTGCCTCCCGCCCGACAAGTCGTTCCGGCACTACCCTGGCCTGCTGCTCAAGACTCTGCTGAACGCGCCGCATTGTGACGCGGTGGTGGTCGGCTTTTATGGCCAGTTGCTGATGCCGCTCGTGCGACTGCTGACCTGGAAGCCCATCCTGTTCGACATGTACATCACGACCTACGACACGATGGTCTTCGACCGGGAGAAAGCCAAGCCCGGGTCCCTCAAGGCCCGGATCTACGGTTTGAGCGACTGGCTGTCCTACAAGGCGGCCAAGCTGTCCATCCTCGACAGCCACCACGTCATTGCCCACTTCGGCCGCACGATCCACACCGAAACCAGCAAGTTCCGCCGCCTGTTTCTGGCGGTGGATGACAGCGTCATCCGACCTGGGCCGCAGCGCCCGGCCGACGGGCAGTTTCTCGTGCATTTTCACGGCGAGTACATCCCCTTTCATGGTGTGCGGCACATCCTGAAAGCGGCCAAGCTGCTGGAAGGGCAAGGCATCCAGTTCCAGATCGTGGGCAAGGGCATCACCTACGCCGAAGACATGCAGCTGGCGCAGGAGCTTGGCCTGCCACACGTCACGTTCCTGGACCCGGTGCCCTACGCCGGACTGGCGCAGCTCATGGCCCGCGCCGATGTCTGCCTGGGAATTTTTGGTGACAACGCGCGCGCCCAGCTGGTGCTGACCAACAAGGTGATTGAAGCCATCGGTGTGGGCAAACCGCTCATCACCAGCCGCAACGCGCCGGTGCAGGAGCTGCTGAAGCACGAAGAAAGCGTCTATCTGGTCAACCCGGCCGATCCTCAAGCCCTGGCCGAGGCCATCCTGCGGCTGAAGAACGACGAAGCCCTGCGCACCCGAATCGCGGCCAACGGTCATGCGGTGTTCCAGGCTTGCTGTTCCACAGAAAAGTTCGGCCAACGGTTCACGGCCATCTTGCAAGAGGTCATGGGCCGGGGCCGCGCATCCACATGACACCCCGCCAGCTCTTCAAATGGGCTTCCTACGCGCTGGTGGCGCTGGCCTTCTATTTTTTCCTCTCCGAGCTGAGCAAGCGGCTCGCTGAAATTCCACCCATCCACTGGGATGCTTGGGGCGTGGCTGCTGCGGTGCTGTCGGTCGCTGGCGTGGCTCTGACCATTGCGCTCAATGGCGTCATGTGGCGCGCCCTGCTGAAAGACCAAGGTGTGGACCTGGCGCCCAGCAAGGCCAAGCAGATCATCGCCATCTCCCAGTTCGGCAAGTACCTGCCGGGCAACGTCGGCCATTTCGCCGGTCGCGCTGCCCTGGGTCATGCAGCGGGGATTCCCTACACCGTGACGCTGGGCACCATCCTGATCGAAACCCTGTGGAACCTGGCGGTCGGCACCGGCTTCGCCGCGGTGGCGCTGCTGCTCTATTCAGACAGCCTGCGTTCCCTCATGCCGCATGCCATCGGGCAGCTGGAACTGGGGCTGCTGACCGTGAGCCTGACGATCCTCCCCTGGTTCGGCATCGTGACCCTCAACCGCCTGTTTCCAGCCTTGAGCCGGCGCTTGGGGGGCGGCAAGCCCGTGGCCACGCCGTCGCTGAGGACTTCGCTCATCGTGGGTGCGATCGTCGTCGTCGGTTTCCTGATCCTGGGCGGCATTCTGAAACTGCAGGCACTGTGGCTGTTCGGCGTGGAAAGCGGTGATTTCCTGACCTTGACCTGCCTGTTCGTCGCCTCGTGGCTGGTCGGCTACGTGATCCCGGGCGCACCCGGCGGGGTGGGCGTGCGGGAGGCCATGATGGTGCTCCTCTTCACGCCGGTGGTGGGCGCCGGTGCTGCCGTCGGCCTCGGCGTCAGCATGCGTCTGGCGACCATGCTCGGTGACAGCGTGGCCTTCCTGCTTGGCCTGTCCAGCAGAAAGTACCGGTGAATGTCCTGAACCCCGGGGCCAGCGCCTCGTGAGGAACGCCCTCTTTTCGCCGAACCTTCATGCACTCCCCACACGAACCACGGGTTCACATACTTCTGGCCAGCTACCAGGGCGCGGCCTATATCGACGCGCAGCTGGCGTCGATCGCGGCGCAGACCCACGGCAACTGGCACCTGACCATCAGCGACGACGGCTCGGCTGACGACACGCTGGCGATCTGCCAGGCTTTTGCCGCCCAGCACCCCCGGCACACCGTTCGCCTGATCGAGGGTCCACGCCAGCGTTCGACGGCCAATTTTTTCCATTTGCTGCGCACGGTGGCGCCAGCGTCAGACGACGAGCTGTTCGCCTTCTGCGATCAGGACGACGTGTGGATGCCCGACAAACTGACCCGCGCCATCAGCGCTCTTCGAAACCTTCAACCCGCCGCGGGACAGGCGGCGCTCTACGCCGCTCGAACGCAACTGGTGGACGAACAACTGCGGCCCATGGGCTTCAGCGAGCAGCCCATGCGCCCACTGGGTTTTGGCAATGCCCTGCTGCAAAACGTCGGCAGCGGCAACACCATGGTCTTCAACACGGCCCTGCTGCGCCTGCTGCGGAAGGTCCAGCCTGTCCATTCGGTCTGGCACGACTGGACCGCCTACCAGGCCGTGACGGGTTGCGGCGGGCGGATGCACTTTGACCCCGAACCCTGCCTGCTCTACCGGCAACACGCGCACAACCAGGTCGGCTCCCAGGGCCGCTCGCTGGACAAACTGGAGCGCGTGAGCCTGCTGTTCAAAGGCCAGTACCGCACCTGGGGTGACCAGACCGAAGCAGCGATGGACGACCTGGCCGATGAGCTGGATGCCAATGCGCGGCGCCTGCTGCAGAACTACCAACGCATGCGTCGCAGCCCGGATCTGATCCAACGGCTCCAGGCCGGCTGGCGCAGCGGCCTGTGGCGCCAGACCCCTTCGGGCCGTGCATCGCTCTGGCTCGGCCTGGTGCTGAACCAGATCTGAGCAGCGTCTCCAGCCCTTTCCAGCCCATGCCCAACAGCACCTCACCGATGAACGACAACACCGCGAGCGACCGCCCGGACCGCACCGTGCTGGTCCTGCTGCCCGTGTACAACGGCGCCCGCTTCCTCACCCAGCAGATCGACTCCATCCTGAACCAGTCGCAGGTCCAGGTCTTCCTGCTGTGCCGGGACGACGCCTCTTCGGACCCTTCGGCCGCCATCCTGCAGCAATACCGGGACCGATTTCCAGCACAGGTGCACCTTCTGCAGGACGGGCAAGGCAACCTCGGGGCCAGCGGCAACTTTTCCTGCCTGATGCAGGCGGCACTGGCGTTCCAGCTGCCGGGAGCCGGGGAGGCTCGCCCTGCGTTTTACATTGCCCTGTCTGACCAAGACGACCTCTGGCACCGCGACAAACTGGCCACCTGCCTCGCCGAGATCCAGCGACTCGAGCAGTTGCATCCCGGCCAGCCAGCTCTGGTGCACAGCGATCTGCGTGTGATCGCCGAAGACGGCAGCGAGATGGCGCCGTCCATGGCCCGTTACCAGGGACTGCAACCCCGTTTCAGCGGCTTTGCCGCCCAGTTGCTGAGCAACACCCTCACCGGCTGCACCAGCCTGATGAACCGGGCGCTTCTGCAAAAGGGCCTGCCGGTGCCACCCGAAGCCATCATGCACGACTGGTGGCTGTCCCTCGTGGCCAGCTCCCTGGGCAGCCGCTCCTACCTGGACCAGCCCCTGATCGACTACCGCCAGCACAGCCACAACGCCATCGGTGCCAAGGCCCAGGCCCAGCCGGTGGTGTTCCGCAGCATCCTCCATCGCATATTCGACGACCGGCATGGTGAAATTTTCCGACTCAATGCACGCCAGGCCAGCGCCTACCTGGCGCGCTTCCGAAGCGAACTGACGCCCAGACAGCGGCTCACGGCCTGGCTTGCCGGCCACCTGAGCCTGCCCGTCCCACCGCTGCAGCGCTTCATCTACCGACTGCTGAGGAAGCTGTGAGCCCCGCCCGACCACCCGAAGGGGCTCTCACAGCAGTTCAAAGGACAGAGGTGATCCAGTGAACCTGCGCCTCTCCGTCGTCAGCCACCAGCAGGCGCCTCTGGCCAACCGCTTCCTGTCCGACCTGCAGCGCGTGGACGGCATCACCGAACTGGTGCTGACGGAAAACCTGCCGGAGCCCGGACTGGTGCTGCCCGATCACATCCCGACGCGCCGGATCGTCAACCCGCACCCGCTGGGTTTTGCTGGCAACCACAACCAGGCCTTTGAGGGTTGTGGGCAACCGTTCTTCTGCGTGGCCAATCCGGACATCCGCCTGTACGGCGACCCATTTCCCGGCCTGCTGGCCTGCATGGACGATCCGGATGTCGGCGTGGTCGCCCCCCTGGTGCTGAGTCCGGCGGGGCTTCCCGAAGACAACGCCCGGCACTTTCCAACTCCCTGGAACCTGGGGCTCAAACTGCTTGGCCTGGACGACGGCCGCTACCACTTCCAGCCTTCAGTCCAGTCGGACCCCAGGCCAGTGGAGTGGGTGGCCGGCATGTTCCTGCTGTTTCGCACCACGGCTTTTCGGGATGTGGGAGGCTTTGATGCTAAATTCCACCTGTACTACGAAGATGTGGATATCTGTGCCCGCCTGTGGAAAGCCGGCTGGAAAGTGGTGTGCGATCCCGGGATCACTGTCATGCATGAAGCTCAGCGCGCCAGCCGGCACAAGCCCCGATACATGAGTTGGCACGCCACCAGCATGGCGCGCTACTTCCTCAAACATCTGGGGCGTTTGCCAAGTGCAGAACGGAACACTCCGCAGCACCGGTCGAACTGAAAGTCCCTCGAATCCCTATCCGATTGCCTGGTCGCAAGACCTTCGCTTGCGTCCGCTCACCCCAACACCGACACGACCTCTCAGGAGACACGGATGATTCTTGTAACTGGCGCCGCTGGCTTTATCGGCGCGAACTTCGTCATGGACTGGCTGGCCCTGAACGACGAGGCCGTCCTGAACCTGGACAAACTCACCTACGCGGGCAACCCCGAAAACCTGGCCGGTCTGCAGGACAACACCAACCATGTGTTTGTGCAGGGCGATATCGGCGACCGCGCGCTGCTCGACCGCCTTCTGGCCGAATACCGTCCACGGGCGGTGGTCAATTTCGCCGCCGAAAGCCACGTCGACCGCTCCATCCACGGTCCGGAAGACTTCATCCAGACCAACGTGGTGGGCACCTTCCACCTGCTCGAATCGGTGCGCGCCTACTGGGGTGGGCTTGAAGCCGAAGCCAAAGACGCTTTCCGCTTCCTGCACGTCTCCACCGACGAGGTGTACGGCACGCTGGGCCCGCAGGATGCGCCGTTCACCGAAACCACGCCCTACACGCCCAACAGCCCCTATTCAGCCTCCAAGGCCGCCAGTGACCACCTGGTGCGGGCCTACCACCACACCTACGGCTTGCCGGTGCTCACCACCAACTGCTCGAACAACTACGGGCCCTACCACTTCCCCGAAAAACTGATCCCCCTGATGATCGTCAACGCACTGGCCGGCAAACCCCTGCCGGTGTATGGCGACGGCATGCAGGTGCGCGACTGGCTCTACGTCAAGGACCACTGCAGCGCCATCCGCCGCGTGCTGGAGGCGGGCCGCCTGGGTGAGACCTACAACGTGGGTGGCTGGAACGAGAAGCCCAACATCGAGATCGTGAAAACCGTTTGCGCCCTGCTGGACGGGTTGCGCCCCAGGGCCGATGGCCAGCCATACGCCAGCCAGATCAGCTACGTCAAAGACCGCCCGGGGCACGACCGCCGCTATGCCATCGATGCGAGCAAGATCCACCGCGAACTGGGCTGGAAACCGGCCGAGACCTTCGAAAGCGGCATCCGCAAGACGGTTCAGTGGTACCTGGACCATCCGGACTGGGTGGCCCATGTGCAGAGCGGCGACTACCGCCACTGGATCGGGCAGCAGTATGGAGCGACTGCATGAAGATCCTCCTGACCGGCAAGAATGGGCAGGTCGGGTTTGAATTGCAGCGCTCTCTGGCCCCCCTGGGCAGCGTGTACGCCGTGGACTCGGGTGACTGCGATCTGGCCAATGCCGATGCCTTGCGTGCGCTCATCCGCGACGTTCGACCACAGTTGATTGTCAACCCCGCGGCCTACACGGCGGTGGACCGCGCCGAGACCGAGGTCGCCAAGGCCATGGCGGTCAACGCCGTGGCGCCGGGCATCATGGGCGAAGAGGCGGATCGCCTGGGTGCGAGCGTCATCCATTTCTCCACCGACTACGTCTTTGATGGCCGCAAACCCACGCCCTACACCGAGCAGGACCCCACCGGGGCCCTGGGTGTCTACGGGCAAAGCAAGCTCGATGGGGAAAAGGCACTGGCGAGCGCAACAAGCCGCCACCTGATCCTGCGCACCTGCTGGGTGGTCGGCGCGCACGGCCACAACTTCGCCAAAACCATGTTGCGGCTGGCCGCCGAGCGCAAGCAGCTGAACGTGGTGAGCGATCAGCTGGGCGCGCCCACCTCCGCCGCCCTGCTGGCCGACCTGAGCGCGCACCTGGTGCGCCGCCTGCAAACCGATAGCGCCGAAAGCTATCCCTTTGGCACCTACCACCTGAGTGCCAGCGGCGAAACCAGCTGGCATGCCTACGCCTGCCATGTGATCACCCGGGCCCTGCAGGCCGGACGGCCGCTGCAGCTCACGCCCGACAACATCCGGGCCATTGCAACAGATGATTACCCGACGGCCGCCCGCCGCCCACAGAATTCCCGTCTCGATACCTCACAATTTCAGGCCACCTTCGGACTGCGCCTGCCGCCCTGGCAACACGGCCTGGACCACATACTCCAACAAATCCTATGAACGCCATCCAACGCAAAGGCATCATCCTCGCCGGCGGCTCCGGCACCCGGCTCTACCCCGTGACCCAGGCGGTGAGCAAGCAGCTCATGCCGGTGTACGACAAGCCGATGATCTACTACCCGCTGAGCACGCTGATGCTCGCCGGCATCCGCGACATCCTGATCATCTCCACGCCGCACGACACACCGCGCTTCACCGAACTCCTGGGTGATGGCAGCCAGTGGGGTCTGAACCTGCAGTACGCCGTGCAACCCAGCCCGGATGGCTTGGCGCAGGCCTTCATCATTGGCGAGCACTTCATCGGCAACAATCCCTCTGCCCTGGTGCTGGGCGACAACATCTTTCACGGCCACGACTTCGCCGACCTGCTGCGCCGCGCCCATGAACGCGACACGGGCGCCACCGTGTTCGCATACCACGTGCTCGACCCGGAACGGTACGGCGTGGCCGAGTTCGATGCCCAGGGGCACGTGTTGAGCCTGGAGGAAAAACCCGCCCAGCCCAAAAGCAACTACGCCGTGACCGGTCTGTACTTCTACGACCAGCAAGTGGCTGCCCTGGCCAAGGACCTCAGACCCTCGCCGCGTGGCGAGCTCGAGATCACCGACCTGAACCGCCTGTACCTGGAATCCAACCAACTCCAGGTCGAGGTCATGGGCCGGGGGTATGCCTGGCTCGACACCGGCACGCACGACAGCCTGCTCGAAGCCGGCCAGTTCATCGCCACACTGGAAAAACGCCAGGGCCTCAAAGTGGCCTGCCCGGAAGAGATTGCTTTCCGCAGCGGCTGGATCAGTGTCGAACAGGTGCAGGCCCTGATCAAGCCGCTGGCCAAGAACGGCTACGGCCAGTACCTGCAACGGATCATCAAAGAAGAGCTGCGCTGACCCCATGAAAGCCACCCCCCTCGCCATTCCCGAAGTCATCCTGTTCGAACCCAAGGTTTTTGGCGACGACCGTGGTTTCTTCTACGAAAGCTTCAACCAGGCCCGCTTCGAGCAGGCGGTCGGCTACAAGGTCGATTTTGTGCAGGACAACCACTCCAAGTCGAGCCAGGGTGTGCTGCGTGGCCTGCACTACCAGATCCAGCAAGCCCAGGGCAAGCTGGTGCGCGTGGCGCAGGGCGAGGTGTTCGATGTCGCGGTGGACATCCGCCGCAGCTCGCCCACCTTCGGCCAGTGGGTGGGCGCCGTCCTGAGCGCCGAGAACAAACAACAGCTCTGGGTGCCCAAGGGCTTTGCCCACGGCTTCGTGGTGCTCAGTGAAACCGCCGAATTCCTCTACAAGACCAGTGATTACTACGCGCCGGCCCACGAGCGCTGCATCGTCTGGAACGACCCCGATCTGGCGATCGACTGGCACACCTCGGTAGCACCGCTGCTCTCGGCCAAGGACCAGGCTGGCGCCTCTTTCCAACAAGCCGAGGTCTTCGCCTGAACCCCATGAAACTGATCTCCGTTGTACTGTCAGGCGGTGCCGGCACACGACTGTGGCCGGCCTCGCGCCAGGCCTACCCCAAGCCCTTCATGAAGCTCGGCGGCAGCGCCCTGCTGGAACAAGCCATCAGCCGCGGCCAGGCCTGCGGTACCGATGATTTGCTTATTGTCACCAACCAGGACCACCTGTTCCTGACCCAGGGTCTGCTGTCGGACATGGCCGACCCACCACGGGCGCGCTACCTGCTCGAACCCAAGGGACGCAACACGGCACCCGCCATCGCCCTGGCAGCGCTGGCCTGCCAGGCCACCCACGGCGACGACGCGGTCATGCTGGTGCTGCCGGCAGACCATCTGATTCCAGATACCGAGTCCTTTGTGGCCAATGCCCTCGAAGCCATCCGACAGGCCCAGGAGGGGCACCTCGTGGTGTTTGGCATCCATCCGACCGGCCCTGAAACCGGCTTCGGCTATATCGAAGTGGCCAAGGTGGGCCGGGACATCCAACCTGTGCTCCAGTTTGTCGAAAAGCCCGACATCGCCACCGCACAGGACTACCTGGCGACCGGTCGCTACTACTGGAACAGCGGCATGTTCTGCTTCACCGCGGGCACCATCATCGGGTCGCTGGAGCAGCATGCACCCGCTGTGCTGAAGGCGGCCCGTCTGGCCATGGCATCGGCCAATACCCAGTCGCTGCCCATTCCGGACGAAGCGAATCCGCCCAGCGTGACCCGTTTCGATGCCCACACCTTTGGTCTGCAGCCTGACATCAGCATCGACTACGCCGTCATGGAGCGCGCATCCAACGTGATCCTGATCCCGGCCCGATTCGGCTGGAGCGACGTGGGGGCGTGGCCCGCCGTTGCCCTGGCCCACACGGCGGACGCCAGCGGCAACACCCTCGGCACCGCCGACGGTACCGACTGGGTGGCCGTCAACACCACCGGAACCCACGTGCACATCGACAGCCACTGCCACAAGGTCGTGGCCACGGTGGGCGTGCAGGACCTGGTGGTGGTCGACACCCCCGACGCCCTGCTGATCGTCAGCAAGCAGGAAGCCCAGAACGTCAAGCGCGTCGTGGATGCGCTCAAGGAGCGACACATCAGCAGCGCACAACACCAGACCACGGTGCTCCCCCCCGCGGTGCACCGCCCCTGGGGCACCTACGCCACGCTGAAAGAAGAAGACGGCTACAAAGTCAAGCGCATCACCGTCAAACCCGGTCAGAGCCTGAGCCTGCAGTTTCATCACCAGCGCGCCGAACACTGGGTGGTGGTGCGCGGACGCGGCATCATCCAGATCGGTGATGCCGAACACGTCACCCAGCCCGGTGAGTACCGCTACATCCCGCTGCAAGCCAAACACCGCCTCACCAACGTGGGCCACGATGAACTGGTGCTGATCGAAGTCCAGTGCGGCGACTACCTCGGCGAAGACGACATCGTCCGGCTGCAAGACCGTTACGGGCGCTCCTGATGGACATGATCCGAGCCCTGTGGGCCTACCGGGGTTTCATCCTCGGCAGCGTCAAACGCGAATTCCAGACCAAATACCGCAACTCCCTGCTGGGCGCGGCCTGGAACATCATCAACCCGCTGTCGATGATCGTGGTCTACACGCTCATCTTTTCGCAGCTGATGAAAACCCGGCTGCCGGGCGTCGACAGCACCTACGCCTTCAGCATCTACCTCTGTACCGGCATCCTGACCTGGGGCCTGTTTGCCGAGATCACCACCCGCGCCACCGGCATGTTCCTCGAACACGCCAACCTGCTGAAAAAACTGAGCTTTCCGCGCCTGTGCCTGCCGGTCACGGTGGTCAGCAACGCGGTGCTCAACTTCGGCATCGTCTTCGGCCTCTTCACCCTCTTCCTGCTGCTGTCCGGCAACTTCCCGGGCTGGGCCTTTCTGGCACTGATCCCGCTGCTGCTGCTGCTGGTGCTGTTTGCCATCGGCATCGGCATCACCCTGGGCGTGCTCAACGTCTTTTTCCGCGATGTGGGCCAGTTCTTCGGGATCTTTCTGTCCTTCTGGTTCTGGTTCACCCCGATCGTCTACCCGATCAGCATCCTGCCCGACCAGGTGAAGTTCCTCATGAACTTCAACCCGATGGCGCGGCTGATGGCCGCCTTTCAGAGCGTCCTGATGACAGGCCAGTGGCCGAACTGGCACAGCCTCTGGCCCGTGGTCGTCCTGGCCGTATTCCTCTGCGTCTTTGGCCTGCGCCTGTTTCGCCAGCGCTCCGGCGAAATGGTCGACGAACTCTGAACCGGCACCGAAACATGGGCACCATCTCTGTCTCCACCCTGGGCAAGGCCTACAAGCAGTACCCGACCCGCTGGGCACGCCTGGCCGAATGGCTCGTTCCCTTCAGCCCCAAACGTCACACCCTCAAGTGGGTGCTTCAGGACATCAACTTCACCGTCAACCCGGGTGAGGCTGTCGGCATCATCGGCATCAACGGCGCGGGCAAGAGCACGCTGCTCAAGATGATCACGGGAACAACCCAGCCCACCACGGGCAGCGTGCGCATGACCGGCCGCGTGGCCGCCATGCTGGAGCTCGGCATGGGTTTCCACCCGGACTTCACCGGGCGACAGAACGCCTACATGGCGGGCCAGTTGCTCGGCTACTCGGTCGAGGAGATTGCGCGCCTCATGCCCGACATCGAAGCCTTTGCCGAAATCGGTGACTACATCGACCAACCCGTGCGGGTCTACAGCAGCGGCATGCAGATGCGGCTGGCCTTCAGCGTGGCCACCGCGCACCGGCCCGACATTCTGATCGTGGACGAAGCGCTGTCGGTGGGCGATGCATATTTCGTTCACAAGAGCTTTGCGCGCATCAAGCAATTTCGCGAACAAGGAACCACGCTGCTGATCGTCAGCCACGACAAGCAGGCCATACAGAATATTTGCGACCGGGCCATCCTGCTAAATGGTGGCCAACTGGCCATGCAGGGCGAGCCAGAAGCGGTCATGGACTACTACAACGCCTTGCTGGCCGACCACCAGAACCAGCAAGTCACGCAAGAGGTAAGAGAAGACGGCAAGGTGCAAACCATCTCGGGTACCGGAGAAGCCACCGTTACCGCCATAGCACTGGTTGATGAAGCCAACCGTCCTCTAGAGGTGGTTGACGTCGGGCAGGCCGTGCGGTTACGTATCGAAGTCACCGTGCATCAAGCCATAGACCGCTTGGTGCTGGGCTACGGCATCAAAGACCGCTTGGGTCAAGTCATTTACGGTACCAATACCCACCTGAAAAACCAGCCGCTGCTCAACGTTGCGGCTGGGGAGCGGTGCTTGTTTGACATCGCCTTCCCGGCCAACTTTGGGCCTGGTACCTACTCGGTGCAAACCGCCATTGTGAGTACCGACACCCATTTTGCCAACAACTACGAATGGAGAGACTTGGCCTTGGTCTTCAATGTGGTCAACATGAACAAGTCCCATTTTGCCGGTTGTGTTTGGATGGACCCTGTCATCGAAATCTCCCGCGCATGAGCATTATTTCCTACGCCCAAAACTTCGAAGACGTCATGCTCTGGCGTGCACTCAAGCATGTGGAAAACGGGTTCTACATTGATGTCGGTGCAGCATGGCCAGATGAGGATTCGGTAACAAAGGCATTTTATGAACGTGGTTGGCACGGCATCAATATTGAGCCAAATCCGAAGCTTAACAAGCAGTTACGTGCATGTCGCCCGCGCGATATCAACCTAAAACTTGCAGTGGGTGACTGTGAAGGTACTCAAACATTCAACCTGGTGACCGAAACGGGGCTATCTACACTTGACGACGCGATTGCCAGAAAACATCAGGCTGCTGGCAGGATTTCAAGTCGACAGGAAGTTCAGGTCACCACACTCGCATCGATCTGGCAGGAACATGTGCCCCTCGGGCAAGCCGTGCATTTCCTCAAGGTGGATGTGGAAGGTTTCGAGGAGGCAGCGTTAAGGGGCAACATCTGGCCAAAAAACCGCCCCTGGGTGGTAGTGGTTGAAGCAACCTTGCCCATGTCTCAAGAAGAGTCCCACGGCGCTTGGGAGCCCGTTCTCATCAATGCGGGTTACCAACTTGCTTATGTAGATGGGTTGAACCGTTTTTATGTTGCCCAAGAGCATTCAGAGCTGCTGCCAGCATTCAAATATCCACCCAATGTATTCGATGGATTCAAGCTGGTAGGACAGCACGATAGCGAAGTCCGTGCCATGCAGGCCGAAGCCCGCGCCATGCAGGCCAAAGCCCGCGCCACGCAGGCCAAGGCCCGCGCCACGCAGGCCGAAGCCCGCGCCACGCTGGCCGAAGTCCAAGCACGGCAGGCCGAGGCTCGCGTGAACGACATGCTGAGCAGTACTTCATGGCGCATTACCGTGCCGATACGCAGGGTGGCCGGATTGGCTTATCAACTGAAGCCTCGAGCGCTCAAGTCGAAGCTGAAGACCCTACTCAAACACGCCGCCTTGTATGTTGGCAGGCGCACCACACTCAAGCGAATGACTCTCGTTGCGCTTGGGCGCTTCCCGAGCCTCAAATCCAGACTCTTTCGCCTCGTTCAAGGTAGCGAGGCGACCTGTAACGTTCCCGTGCCCAATGTTCCCACGAACGCGGCGCATCTCAGTCCCCGCGCCCAACAGGTCTACGCCGACCTCAAAATCGTATTGGCCAATAGCAAGAGGTCAGACTGATGCGGATCGTCATTGACATGCAGGGCGCGCAATCAATTGGCAGCTGGAATCGTGGCATCGGCCGCTACACGATGTCGTTGGCTTTGGCGATGGTGCGCAACCGGGGGCAACATGAGGTCTTTCTCGCCCTGAATGGCGCCTTTCCAGCATCCATCGAACGTATTCGCGCTAATTTTGATACTCTGTTGCCACAGGAAAACATTCGGGTTTGGAATGCGCATGCACCTATGGCTTATATCGAGCCGAGGAACGAATGGAGCCGTCAATCAGGAGAACTCGTTCGCGAGGCGTTTCTTGCCAGCTTAAAACCTGATTTCATTTTGATCAGCAGCTTGTTTGAGGGGTTGGGTGATGATGCTGTAACCAGTCTTAAGCGATTTTCTGACGAATGCCTGATAGCAGTTATTCTTTATGACCTTATTCCCTTTATCCACCGCCAACCGTACCTTGATAATCCGGTGGTCGAAAAGTGGTATCTGGAAAAGGTTGAACACTTTCGGAATGCCGATCTTTGGCTTGCGATTTCCGACTCCTCTTGCTTAGAAGGCGTGGAATATTTGGACCTGCCCTCAGGGCGTTGCGTCAGCATCTCTACGGATGCGGATGACCATTTTCGACAAATTGTCGTTCCTGCTGAAGCGGAACGCCGTTTGCGCAAACAATTCGGTCTCACCCGCAACTTCGTGATGTACACCGGCGGTATTGACCACCGAAAGAATATCGAAGGGTTGATTCGCGCATTCGCCAAGCTCTCACCCCAATTGCGTGCGACCCATCAGCTTGTGATTGTGTGTTCGGTGCAAGAAGACAGCCGTCGCAGACTGTTGGCACTGGCAACAGTCGAGGGCATGAATGAAAATGATGTTGTCCTCACAGGCTTTGTACCGGAAGAGGATCTGATAGCCCTCTACAACCTGTGTGCAGTGTTCGTTTTCCCATCCTTTCATGAAGGATTTGGCTTGCCTGCGCTGGAGGCTATGCGTTGTGGCGCGCCCGTGATCGCTGCCAACACATCCAGCCTGCCGGAAGTCATAGGGTTGGCGAATGCACTGTTCGATCCGCATTCTGACGAGGCAATCATGCGTATGATTGAGCGCGTCCTCACCGATAAGGTGTTTCGTGCACAACTGGTCGCACACGGGAAAAAGCAGTCCACCAAGTTTTCGTGGGATGAGAGTGCTCGACGCGCCATTGACGCAATGGAACGGGTGGTCATTGAGCAAAAGCCCCTGTACACGCCCCATGCCCTGCCGAGAAATCGCCCCAGGCTGGCCTACGTTTCGCCGCTCCCTCCTGAACGATCAGGCATTGCCGATTACAGCGTCGATCTATTGCCTGCATTGGCGCAACACTACGAGATTGAAGTGGTGGTGGCGCAGAACAGTATTACAGACCCATGGATCACGACCCATTGTCCAATTAGGACTGTACAATGGTTTGTAGAAAACAGGGATCTCTACGACCGCGTTCTCTACCACTTCGGCAACTCTGCTTTTCACCAGCACATGTTCGGGCTGCTGGAAACCATCCCTGGTGTTGTGGTTCTACATGATTTTTACCTAGCCCATGTGCTCCATAACATGGAAATCTCGGGCTATGCCCCGGGCTGCTTTACGAAACACCTCCACTATTCACACGGATATTTTGGCCTGCTTGACCGTGCTCAAGCCAATGACATTGAGGACGTAATCTGGAAATATCCCTGCAGTCGAAGCGTCATTGAAAACAGCATGGGAATGATCGTACATTCGGAGCATTCCATTCGACTTGCACAGCGCTGGTACGGTGATGATGTGCAAGCGTGTTCAGTAATTCCGCTTCTGCGTGTTCCAGCCAAGACAAATGAGGCTTTAGCAGCGCGCAAAGCGCTGGGATTTTCGGATAATGATTTTCTCGTTTGCTCGTTCGGCATGCTTGGGCCAAACAAGCTCAATCATCGCTTGTTAAAGGCCTGGTTTGATTCGACCCTTGCAATATCAGACAGTTGCCATCTTGTCTTCGTCGGCGAAAACCATGGTGGTGATTACGGAAACGAACTGATATCCTTGATCAAGCGACATCCAAACGGCATTTCGGTCCACATCACCGGCTGGGTCGACCAAGAGATCTTCCGGAAGTACCTCGCCGCTGCGAATCTTGGCGTGCAGTTGCGCACGCTCTCGCGAGGGGAAACTTCGGCCGCAGTGCTCGACTGCATGAACTACGGCCTGGCGACCATCGTCAACGCCAACGGAAGCATGGCCGATCTGGGCGATGATGTCGTGTGGAAATTGCCCGATGAATTTGAGGATCAGGCGCTCATTGATGCATTGGAAACACTCCGGCGCGATCATGACAGGCGCAATCAGATCGGCAACCAAGCCAGAAGCGTCATCCTCGAGAACCATGATCCTGCTCGCTGTGCCGAACAATACCAAGTCGCCATTGAAAGTTTATACACAAAAAGCCGGCCTCCGCTTAAAAGCTTGCTTGGCGCGATTGCTACCATTTCCACCGAACCCGGGCCCGACCACGAGCTGATGTCACTCGCGAACTCGATCGTAACGACGTTTCCGCCTGCGGGGACAGGCAGGACCTTGATGGTAGACATTTCAGAGCTCGTGCAATGTGACGCCAAGACTGGAATCCAGCGAGTGGTGCGCAGCATATTGCACCACTGGTTGATTGAGCCGCCAGCTGGCTGGCGGGTGGAGCCAGTCTATGCCACTGCCTCAGAGCCCTACCGTTATGCGAAGAAGTTCACAATTGGTTTTCTCGGCATACCAAGTGTCGAGTTCAACGATGAACCGGTCGATTTCGTATCAAGTGATGTATTTTTTGCACTGGATTTGTGTCCGCAAGTGCAAATAGCAAAGGCAGATTTCTACCAACGCCTTCGCCAACAAGGCGTCACCGTCAAGTTCATGGTGTACGATCTTCTATGCATTCTCCAGCCACAGCACTTTCTGCCCGGCGTTGCCGAAGGGCTCTCGAATTGGTTGCAGATCGTGGCGGAAAGCGATGGCGCCATCTGCATATCACGAGCGGTTGCCGATGATCTGCGCGACTGGATGGGGGACAGGACATGGCAACGGCTGCGCCCGTTCCAGCTCATCTCGACACCGCTGGGCGCGAACGTCACCGACTCCGCACCGAGTCGCGGTCTGCCCGCCGATGCGGCTGACGTGCTGACAATCCTCAAGCAGCAAGCCAGTTTTCTGATGGTCGGCACACTGGAACCGCGTAAGGGCCACGCACAAGTGCTTGATGCCTTTGAACACCTCTGGAGCACTGGAGAGGAAGCCAATCTGGTGATTGTCGGCAAACAGGGTTGGATGGTTGAAAGTCTGATTAATCGCCTGCGCAGCCATCATGAACTGGGCAAACACCTGTTCTGGCTGGAAGGCATCAGCGACGAATTCCTCGAGAAGGTCTATCAGACCTCTACCTGCCTGATTGCCGCCTCCTATGGAGAGGGTTTCGGATTGCCGCTGATTGAAGCCGCACAGCACAAACTGCCGATCATTGCGCGAAATATACCGGTGTTCCACGAAGTGGCTGGGGGCCATGCTTTCTATTTCGATGGTTCTTCGGCCCAAGAACTTTCTGGCGCCATCAACGTTTGGCTGGAGATGTACAAAACAGGTAAACACCCCAAGTCCGATGCAATGCCGTGGCTTACTTGGAAAGAAAGTGCTCGGCAACTTCTCAACGCCTTGAACATTCCTCCTGTTAAGAAGAAGCTCAACTAAGGAATTCCGTATGAAAACCTCTCTCCTCACCGGCATCACCGGTCAAGACGGCGCCTATCTCGCCGAACTGCTGCTTGACAAGGGCTACGCCGTCTACGGTACCTACCGCCGCACCAGCTCGGTCAACTTCTGGCGCATCGAAGAACTGGGCATCCAGAACCACCCGAACCTGCATCTGGTCGAATACGATCTCACCGACCTGGGCGCCAGCGTCGCGCTGGTGCAGAAAGTTCAGCCGGACGAGATCTACAACCTGGCTGCGCAAAGCTTTGTCGGTGTGAGCTTCGATCAACCCAGCACCACAGCGCAGATCACTGGCATTGGCGCCCTGAACCTGCTCGAAGCCATCCGTCTGGTGAACCGCAAGATCCGTTTCTACCAAGCCAGCACGTCCGAGATGTTCGGCAAGGTCCAAGCGGTTCCACAGGTGGAGGACACCCCGTTCTATCCCCGCAGCCCCTATGGCGTGGCCAAGCTCTACGCGCACTGGATGACGGTGAACTACCGCGAGAGCTACGACATCTTCGGCAGCAGCGGCATCCTCTTCAACCACGAGAGTCCGCTACGGGGGCGCGAGTTCGTGACACGGAAGATCACCGATGCCGTGGCCAAGATCCAGCTGGGTCAGATGGACTGCCTGGAGCTGGGCAACCTGGATGCCAAGCGTGACTGGGGCTTCGCCAAGGAGTATGTGGAGGGGATGTGGCTGATGCTGCAGGCCGATGCGCCTGACACGTTTGTGCTCGCCACCAACCGAACCGAAACGGTCCGGGATTTTGTGCGGATGGCGTTCAAGGGCGCCGGTATTGATGTCGATTTCCGAGGCACGGCCGAGAACGAAACAGCCATCAACACCGCCTCGGGCAAGACCGTTATGCGCGTCAACCCCAAGTTCTATCGCCCGGCCGAGGTTGAGCTGTTGATCGGCAATCCAGCCAAGGCCAAAGCGCAACTGGGCTGGGAGCCTAAAACCACGCTGGAGCAACTGTGCCAGATGATGGTGGGGGCGGATTTGCGGCGCAACCAGGCCGGGGTTTCGTTTTGAATCCGTTGCGGAGGACCCAAGAAACCTCCGCCGACAGGCTTCTGCCACTGCGCAACATCCAAACTCGCATGCCGGTGTTCCCCACAGGAGCTGATTTTGCACATTTCGAATAGAAAAAGAATCCTGATCACCGGAGGCGCCGGCTTCCTGGGCTCGCACCTGTGCGATCGCCTGCTGGGTGAGGGCAACGACGTGCTGTGCGTGGACAACTTCTACAGCGGCACCAAGGACAACGTGGCCCACCTCATGGGCAACCCGCATTTCGAGCTGATGCGCCACGACGTGACCTTCCCTCTGTACGTGGAGACCGACGAAATCTACAACCTGGCCTGCCCCGCCTCGCCGGTGCACTACCAGTGGGACCCGGTGCAGACCACCAAGACCAGCGTGCACGGCGCCATCAATATGCTGGGCTTGGCCAAGCGCACCAAGGCGCGCATCTTCCAGGCCTCCACCAGCGAGGTCTATGGCGACCCGGAGATCCACCCTCAGCCGGAGAGCTACTGGGGCCGGGTCAACCCGATCGGCATCCGATCCTGCTACGACGAAGGCAAGCGCTGCGCCGAGACCCTGTTCTTCGACTACCACCGGCAGCACCAAGTGGACATCAGGGTCGCCCGCATCTTCAACACCTACGGCCCACGCATGCACCCCAACGACGGGCGCGTGGTCAGCAACTTCATCGTGCAGGCGCTGCGGGGCGAAGACATCACCATCTATGGCGATGGCTCGCAGACGCGCAGCTTCTGTTATGTGGACGATCTGATCGAGGGCTTCGTCCGCCTGATGACCAGCAGCGCCGACCTGACGGGCCCCATCAACCTGGGCAACCCCAACGAATTCACGATCCGCCAGTTGGCCGAGGCCGTGCTGCGCAAGGTTGGTGGAAAGTCCAGGCTGGTCTGCAAACCCCTGCCGTCGGACGACCCAAAGCAGCGCCAGCCCAACATCGAGCAGGCCAAGGCCGTGCTCGGCTGGCAGCCCGTGGTTGAGCTCGACGAGGGTCTGGACAAGACCATTCACTACTTCCGCCGCACCCTCCAGTCATGAGCCTCACCCACCACGACATCGTGATCGTGACCCCGGTCTTTGAAGACCTGGAGGCCTGTGGTCGTCTTTTCAAGGAACTGACCAGGGAACTGGGCCATAGCGTATATGTCGTCGTGGTCGACGATGGTTCGGTACGACAGCCACTGACCATTGCCAGCCTGCAGGACACCGGCATCGCCGGCGCTGTGCTCAAGCTGCGCCGCAACGTCGGCCACCAGCGCGCCATCGCGATCGGTCTGAGCTACGCAGCCGAGTCGTTACTGCCCGACCAGAAGGTCGTGATCATGGACTCCGACGGCGAGGACCTGCCATCGACCATCCCGGCCCTGCTTTCGCAACTGGACAACCCGTTGATCGACGTGGTGGTGGCGCAGCGCAAGAGCCGCGTCGAGACCTTCCGCTTCAAGGCCTTCTACCAAATTTACAAACGCTTTTTCAGCCTCATGACGGGTCGGCCGATCAGCTTCGGCAACTTCATGGCGCTCAAGCCGGCCGCCGTGCAACGCCTGGTGGCGATGCAGGAATTGCCGATCCACGTGGCGGCGGCCGTGCTGGCGTCCAAACTGCGGACCGGCATCTGTCCGCTCCACCGGGGGCCACGCTACGCCGGTCATTCCAAGATGAACTTCGTGGGCCTGGCGCTGCACGGCTTCAAGGCCTTGATGGTGTTCGCCGAAGACGTGCTGGTGCGAGTGGGCATCTTCAGTGCGGTGATCGCGTTAGCCGCCGTTGGCGGCTCCGCGCTGGCTATTGCGCTCAAGCTTTCGGGCGTATCCACACCAGGCTGGTTCTCGATCGCCCTGGGCGTGCTGCTGCTGATCTTCTTGCAGACGGGGGCACTGGCGCTCATGACGTTGATGCTGACCGGTATGATGCGCAGTGGCAGTGTGGTGACCGCCGTCGCTCACCGCGAGTTCATCGCGGACGTGATCGAGACGACGCCATGAGCGCTGGGACTGCTTCGTCCCATCCCCGCGCTGAACTTACCCGCTTCCTCATCAGCGGGTTGGTTGCCACCGCAGTGCACTACGGTGTGCTGACCTTCAACCTCAAGGTGCTGGATTTCAGCTCGGCGGGACTGGCTAACCTGTATGCCGCAGTCGCCGGTATCAGCACTTCATTCCTGGGCAATCGCCTCTACGTGTTTTCGGGCTCGAACCGGCAACCCTGGTTTCCACAGGCATTGAAGTTCAGCGGCTTCTACGGCATTGTTGCCGTGATGCACGGTCTGATGCTCTGGCTCTGGACCGACCGCTTCGGGTACGACTACCGCGTGGGTTTTCTGATCGCTACAGCGCTTCAGGTGTCCATCAGCTACGTCGGCAACAAGCTCCTGGTCTTCAAGACATGAAAAAGTGCCGTGCTTTGCCCCATTTCGCGGGCCGCGACAAGCTTCTTTGTGTTGTACAGCAAATCAAGTCGATCACATGAATGCAAACCCGGAAGCGTTTTCCTACAGCGGCAACGAACTGAAAAATTTCGCCGCGGCGGTGAACTGGAAAGCATATTGGTCGAGACAGATCGAGCCCTATCTGGGCCAGGACGTACTGGAACTGGGCGCGGGCATAGGTGCGACGGCCAGGGCGCTCAACCACAGAAGCTATCGGAACTGGCTGGGATTGGAGCCCGACAAAGCCATGTGCGAGCTGATCGAATCCGACTTGGACCAGGGTGATCTGCCATCGTCCTATCAGATCCGTCACGGCACCTCCACCAGCCTGAATGGCGACGAACGGTTCGACACCATCCTGTACATCGACGTGCTGGAACACATTGAACATGACCGGGAAGAGCTGGAGCGGGTCACCGGCCATCTGGCGGACGGCGGTCACATCGTCATCGTCGCACCGGCCCACAACTTTCTCTTCACCAGTTTTGACAAGAAGATCGGTCACCACCGGCGGTACGACAAAGGCCTGCTGAGTGCCATTGTCCCAGCCAACCTGCACATCAGGAAGATGCACTACCTGGACAGCGTGGGCATGCTGGCCAGTCTGGGCAACAAGCTGATCCTCAAGTCAGACACACCCAAACTGGCCCAGATCAAGCTCTGGGACTCGGTCATGGTGAGGGCTTCGCGCTGGGTCGATCCACTGACCGGCCATCAGATCGGCAAGAGCATTGTTTGCATATTGCAAAAGAAACCCCACAACGCGCTGACCCGCCCATGAAATACTTCAAACTGTTCTGTGCCACCGCCTTGTACCTGGCGATCCTGTGCACCATCTGGCTGCTCATCGTCAATTTCTTCAAAGTCGATGTGGTGTTTTATTCCGCGATCTGGGCGGCCGTGATCGCGGTGGCGGTCCAGGCGGTACTGATCTTCACCACCCCGCTGTTGCGTGGATGGAGTGGCGTTGAAAAATTCCAGCAACTTGTCAGCTGTGTGCTGCTGGGCTACATCATGGCCATCAGCGTGCCCACCGTGATCGACCGCTCCTTGTCTTTCTACATCCTGGAAAAACTTCAACAACGCGGTGGTGGCATACAACTGGCCAAGTTCAACCATATCTTCACCACCGAGTACATGCGCGAACACCGACTGGTGGACATTCGTCTGACCGAACAAACCGAATCGGGCACGATTGTGATCGATGGCGATTGCGTCAAGCTCACCCCCAAAGGGGACAACATTGCCAGCTTCGGTCGCTTTTTTCGCCAGAACCTCCTGCCCAAGCAACGATTGCTCATGGGTGAATACACCGACCAGTTGACCAACCCTTTTCAGCGCAGCGATGCCGCGCCCGACTACCTTTGTCATTAAAAAACCATGCATGCATTTCTTCGAGACAAAGGCATCAAATGGCTGCTGTTGTTGCTGTTTCTGTTGCTGGCAATTTACCTGATACCCTACTCTCAAATCGATCACATGGGCATGATGCCTGGAGACATTGGCGATGCGCGGTTAGTCAATTACCTCCTGGAGCACAACCACCTGTACTTCAATGGAACCATTGATTCACTGTGGCATCCTAGATATTTCTCACCATTCCCATTTGTTCTGGGTTTTAGCGACAATCTATTGGGCTCCTATATTATCTATGAAGTAGCCCGCTTGTGGACTACTGAAACCGATACCGCTTTTCAGATCTGGTTTTTAGCCGCCTATCCGATCAACTACCTGGCTGCGTATTTTGCACTGACCAGACTTCGCTGCTCACATCTCGCCGCCAGCATCGGTGCACTGATATTTGCATTCTCGTTGCCTGTCACCTCCCACATGGGGCACCCTCAGCTGCTGTACCGCTTCGGCTTGCCATTGGCAATAGCGCTGTACATTTCTTTTCTGACAAACAAGAACTGGTGGCATTTCTTGTTTGCGGGCTTCTGGCTTGTTTGGCAATATTACTGCACCATTTATATGGGATTCTTCACCAGCCTGTTGCTGGCGATCATCACCGCTGCTTTCTTCATTCCATATTTCAACAATTTCAGGAAACAAAGAAGCAAAGGATCAACTGGTTTCATAGGTCAACTGAGGTCAATGCCCGTTACATCCAAACTGACAATTGGATTTGGCTTGATCTTTTTGCTTCTGGCAATGATCTGGCTTTTTTACCCCTACATCAAGGTATCTGAACTCTACGGCACCAAGCGTTCAACCGCCGAGATAGCCACCATGTTGCCGCGAATCCAAAGTTATTTCACGGCACACGCCTCTTTGATCTGGAAACCGGTATCGCAATTTTACCCAGAGATACCAATGCAGCACGAGCACCAGATGTTTGCTGGCGCCATTCCGCTATTTCTTGCATTTTTCACCTTATTCAGCGAAAGAGTTCGCTCATCAAATTCCTCATATCCATTGATGTTTTGGTCCTTCATCGGGGCGATCGCACTGACACTCAGCATCTTCGGATACAGCCTATGGATTCCACTGACAAACCTTCCATTGGTTTCAGCGATAAGGGCAGTCACTCGACTGGACTTGGCCCTTCTGTTTCCAATTGCCTATTTCTCCGCTCTTGCTGTGGAAAGCTCTACCAAATTGGCGAAACCTATTTTTCTCACAGCACTCGCCGCATTGATAGTGCTTCTGATGGGAGAGATGAGTGCAACAATGCCCAACGTCAGCGCCAAGGCAGAGTGGCGTGAAAGACTGCACCTAAAGCAAGAAGGAGTACCAGACAAACTGCCTGATAATGCTATTTTATTTTTCAATCAAGCGCCAGGCCTATGGTTTGCCGAGGAAATTGACAGCATGTGGATTGCTTTACAAAGGAATGTCTCCACGTTGAATGGATACTCCGGATTTTCTCCCCCAGAGTACTCTATACAATTTACCAATGATTGTGCAGAACTGCCTAAACGAGTTCTTTCTTTTCTGAAGTTTTCAGAAAACGAAAACACTCCGGAAACCTACAGAAGCCTAATGCGCCGCATCGTCCCAGTTGGATTTCACAACTGTTCAGACTACTGGTTTTCATCACCTCCGACCCACACCAAGGCCCATGCCTACTACTCAGCTGACCAGATAAGAAGCATCTCCATTTCTCTGATTGGGAAATACCACAAGAATGACCAGTGGGTAGTGACTGTTGAATTAACAAACACTGGCGAGCAACTGCTTGCAGCGGACTCGTCAGTTCAAAAACCATTTCAATTGATGTGGCGCTTCGTTGATTCGAACGACAAACCGGCCAGCCGGTGGCAGGCAAGAAGGTCGCTCCCCTATGACCTTCCTCCCAAAGGCACCTTGATCCTAGACTTGCCTATTGACTCAAGGATGGCCGTCAAAGACGGGAAACTGCAGGTATTTTTGGAGCAGATCGCCATCCGCAATATCCCACCCTTGTCCATCCCATGGGATTGAAATTCACTACAGCAGGTGAATTTATCATCCAAATCTCCACCACCATCCGGAATACTTGAAATGGCCAGACCAGAAATAACCAAGTCGGAGAAAAATGACAACTTAATACCTCCATGTCGAGGCGTCACAATTATTAGATTCATTTGATTGCATGTAGATGCGCATCCTCCTGACCGGCTCTGCCGGCTTCACCGGCCACTACTTTCGAGCCTGCGCCGAGGCGGCTGGCCACGAGGTGCTGCCGCTCACCGCCGATCTGACCGACAAAACTGCCGTGGCGGCCGAAGTCGCCCACACCGCACCCGACGCCGTGGTCCACCTGGCCGCCATCGCCTTTGTGGGTCATGCAGACGATGCGGCGTTTTATGCCGTCAATGTCGTGGGCAGCATGAACCTGCTGGACGCACTGGTGGCCCTGCCGCGCAAACCGCGCCGCGTGCTGCTGGCCAGCAGCGCCAACGTCTATGGCAACTGTGACCATTCGCCCATTTCTGAAGAGCGGGCGCCCGCCCCGGTCAACCACTACGCCATGAGCAAGCTGGCCATGGAGCACATGGCTCGCACCTGCTCGGAAAGCCTGCCGCTGGTGCTGGTCCGGCCCTTCAACTACACCGGCCCGGGTCAATCGTCCAGCTTCCTGATCCCCAAGCTGGTGGACCACTTTGCTCGCCGGCTTCCCCAAATCGAACTGGGCAACCTGCACGTGGAACGCGAGTTCAATGACGTGCGCATGGTCTGCGACGCCTATCTGGCGCTGTTGGACAAAGGCGTGCCGGGCGAGGTGTACAACGTGTGCTCGGGCCACCCCTACACCTTGCAGGCGGTGATAACGGCTCTGGAAGAGTTGACGGGCCACCACATGCAGGTGACGGTGAACCCGGCCTTCGTGCGCGCCAACGAGGTGCACCGCCTCTGCGGCAACCCGGACAAGCTCAGGGCCTGTACCGGGCCGCTGCCAGCCTACGCTCTGAAGGACACCTTGAGCAACATGCTGGCGGCCGCGCGCGCCAGCTAAAGGCGCCGCCCGGTGCGCGGGGGGTCGCGCTGGCGGCAAATCTTATAATGCGAAGTGGCGGGACAAGCTGACTTGCCGCCTGGACCGTCCTGACGGTACACGCCCAGAACAAGGGCAATGGAACCGATCAGCAGACACCACCCCCGGACGCCCGTGATCCCCCACACCGACTGGCTGCGACAAGCCCCCGAGAATCCGTCCGACATGGCCTTTGCCGTTCCGGCCGGCATTCGCCTGCTGCTGGGCATCCGACCCGACATTGCTCACCTCAAGACCGATCAGTTGCTCGACCGGATCGCTGTCTACGCCTGGTGGGAATCGGACAGCCGCAAGGACTATGCCGAGATGGAGTGGACGCTCACCCCCGCGGACCTGGACGCGCTCCGGGGTCTGCACGCCGACGAACTGTTCACTCAAGGTGGCCGGGGCTTCACCCGCCTGCTGCGCGGCAACTGGCCCAGCGTGCTCGACCTGGTGCCCGGTTTTACGGCTCGAACGCGCGAAGTGGTGGTGGTCGAAACCTCGTTCACCCAGGCCCTGCCCCAGCCCTTGCGCCTGATCTGGGCCGACCGGCCCGATCTGCAGGCCAGCTACGACATCGCCCAGGTGTCCGGCCGCATCGGTTTGCTGATGTGGTGGTTCGGCTTTGGCCACAAGGAATATGTGCGTGTGGCCTGGCGGGTGGACGCTTCGCTGCGCCAATTGCGGCCCCATGGTCCGCAGGGGACCTTCCCCCTGCCGCTGTTCCTGTCCCTGATCGTCCAGGGGCGCGACGACCTCCGGAACCTGTACCCGCTCGACACCGAAACGGGCTGGCTGGCCGCCCTCATCTGGTGGGAACAGAATGGTTTTCACGAGTTCGCCGTGCCGTCCTGGTCGCTGCGCAACCACATGGCGCTGCGCAGCCAACTGGCACAAAAAAGCGCTGCGTTCGACGCCACGCGCCACCTGACGCCCGCACCCTGCGCCCGGCCTTTGTCCTACCTGCCTTGCCTGATCTGGAGCGCGCGCGCTGACCTGA
Source organism: Hydrogenophaga sp. (assembly GCA_030653975.1). GTDB lineage: Bacteria > Pseudomonadota > Gammaproteobacteria > Burkholderiales > Burkholderiaceae_C > Hydrogenophaga. The sequence goes on from JAURYH010000003.1 coordinate 32,722, forward strand.
AAGCGGCGTTCGACCTGGGCAGTGCCGCGGGGTGTGATGGCCTGGAGGCCTGGTGGAAAGCCAACGGGCCAACCGAATACACCGCCGTGATCAGCTTGTTTGAAGACCCGGCATCGCAACTGCCGGGCCTGAACATCGTCGGGTACGCCCAGTCCGTCATCGGTATCGCGGAAGACGTGCGCATGGCCGCACGCTCGGCCCAGGTCGCCGGCCTGCCCTGCTGCGTGATCGACGCCCCCATGCCCGGCCCGGCACGGCTGGACCACACGCTGGACGCCCAGATGGTGACCGCACCGGTGCATCCCGTGTCCCTTTATTGCCTGCCCCCCACGGAAATGATCCGCCTGGGGATGGAAGGCGGGCGCTCACTGCTGACGGCCGACACCTACAACATCGGGGCCTGGCACTGGGAACTGCCCGCCTGGCCCGGGTACCTGGCGGGTGTGCACCAGATGGTCGATGAGATCTGGGTGTTCAGCGAATACGTGGGCACCGCTTTCGCCCGGCTGGGCGACAAGCCGGTGCGGCGCATGCCACTGGCGGTGGAACTGCCCGCCATCGCGGGCCCCGACCGGAACGCGCTGGGTCTGCCAGCCGACAAGTTCCTGTTCCTGGTGATGTTCGACGGCAATTCCTGGCTGTCGCGCAAGAACCCGGTGGGAGCGGTGCGCGCCTTCAAGGCCGCCTTCCCTGCCGACCGCGGGGTCGGTCTGGTGATCAAGGCCATGGGCCAGGGGAACAATGCCGCGGGGTGGCAGGCCATGCTCACCGAGATCGCGGGCGATGACCGGGTGGTGGTGATCGACCAGACCCTGTCCCGCCCCGATGTGACCCGGCTGATGGCATCGTGCGATGCCTATGTTTCGCTGCACCGCTCCGAAGGCTTCGGCCGCATCATCGCCGAGGCCATGCTGCTGGGTGTTACCACCGTGGTGACGGATTTTTCGGGCAACGCCGATTTCTGTACGGCCGATACCAGCTACCTGGTCCGTGGCGAACGGGTTCCGCTGGACAAGGACGAATACCTGTTCGCCGACGGCCAGTTCTGGTGCGACCCCGACCTCTCGCTGGCGAGCCGGCAGATGGTCCGACTGCGGGAAGACCAGGCCGAGCGCACACGGCTGGCCGCCAATGCCCAGAAGAACATCGCGGAAAATTACTCTATTGAGGCCGTGGCCCGGGCCTACAAGACCCGCCTGCAGCAGTTGCGCCAAGACCACCGGATTTGAGACCACACAGTGAACATGCCCATCCACACAGAAACGGCCCTTTCGACTGCGGCGCCCGCGGACACCCCTGTACAGAAGCTGAACGAGTTGTCCGAGGCCGTCAAGGACCGCGACCAGCAACTGGTCGAGCTGTTGCAGGACTACACCGAACGCAACCACCAGCTGGTGTCTGCCTACCAGGTCATTGCCACGCAGAACCAGGAGATCCTGGCCCAGCAGAGCACCGTGAAGGAGATCCGGGCCCACCTGGACCGCAGCCTGCAAGACATCTACCGCTCCAGCAGTTGGCGGATCACGGCGCCGTTGCGTGCCATCAGTGCGGCCATTCAGAAGCTGCGACGCGGCACGCCTGCGGCACCTGACCTGGCGCTGGCGCCCTCCGTGGAAGCCGACGGAGCAAGCCCCAAGGTGAGCGCCGATGACCGGCGCAACTACCTGGAGTGGGTGCGCCGCTACGACACGCCCGATGCGGCGGCCATGGAGGTGATGCGCCAACAGGTCGCCGCGCTGAAGACATTGCCCAGGGTGTCGGTGGTCATGCCCACCTATAACGCCAACCTGGTCTGGCTGGGTGAGGCCATCCAGTCGGTAAAAGACCAGCTCTATCCGCACTGGGATCTGTGCATCGCCGACGACGCCTCCACCGACTCCGCCGTGCGGCCGTTCCTGGAGCAGCTCGCGGCCGAAGATGCGCGCATCAAGCTGGTCTTCAGGCCAACAAACGGCCACATTTCGGCCGCGACCAACAGCGCGCTGGACGAGGCCACGGGTGACTGGATCACCTTCCTCGACCACGACGACCTGCTGCCCCCGCATGCCCTCTTCTACATGGTGCGCTCGATCGAGGCCAACCCCGACGCCCGGATGATCTACTCCGACGAGGACAAGCTCGACGAGAAGGGCCGGCGTTTCGACCCGTATTTCAAATGCGACTGGAACCCGGACCTGTTCTATTCGCACAACCTGGTCACGCACCTGGCGTTCTACCGCAAGGACCTGATCGCGCAGACCGGCGGCCTGCGCGAAGCCTACGCGGGCGCCCAGGACTACGACCTGGTGCTGCGTGCCATCGAGCACATCACGCCCGAGCAGATCGTGCACGTGCCCTTCATCCTCTACCACTGGCGCGCCCACGCGGGCAGCACGGCCACAGCCGACCTGAACATCAAGCCTTACGCCATGCTGGCCGGCGAGCGTGCCCTGAACGACCACTTCAAGCGCATCGGCGTTCGAGCGCGCGCCCAGTTCGTGGGGCATGGCTACCGGGCGCGCTACAAGCTGCCCGATGTGCCGCCGCTGGTGAGCATCATCATCCCCACGCGCAACATGGTGCACTTGGTGAAGGTGTGCATCGAGAGCATCAAGGCCAAGACGCGCTACAAGAACTACGAAATCATCCTGATGGACAACGGCTCGGACGACCCGGCCGCACTGGCCTACTTCGCCGAACAGGCCCAGGCCGACAACTTCCGGGTCATCCGCGACGACTCGCCGTTCTGCTACTCCGCCATCAACAATCTGGGCGCCCGCGAAGCCCGGGGCGAGATCCTGGTGTTCCTCAACAACGACATCGAGATCATCACGCACGAATGGCTGGACGAACTGGTCAGCCAGGCCTGCCGCCCGGGCATCGGGGCCGTGGGCGCGCGGCTGCTCTACCCCAACGGCATGCTGCAGCACGCCGGCATCGTGCTCGGCATCGGTGGCTGGGCCGGTCATTCGCACAAGGGGTTTTCGTCGCTGGCCCTCGGCTACGTGGGGCGTGCCTCGCTGATCAGCTCGTTCAGCGCCGTCACCGGGGCCTGCCTGGCGGTGCAGAAGCAGCATTTCATGAAAGTGGGCGGCTTTGACGAGGTGCACCTGCGCGTGGCCTGCAACGACGTGGACCTGTGCCTGAAGTTCACCGAGATCGGCCTGCGCAACATCTACACGCCGTTCGCATCGCTGTTCCACCACGAGTCCGCCACCCGCGGCTACGAAGACACGCCGGAGAAAATGGCGCGCTTCCAGCAAGAGGTGCGCTACATGTGGTCGCGCTGGCCGGCCCTCATGGCCCGTGACCCGGCCTACAGCCCCAACCTGACGCTGGACCACGAGGACTTCGGTCTCGCCTGGCCGCCCCGCGTGGCTCATGCCTACGCCAATTGAAATGTATGAAACAGGCCGTGACGGCGCCACGGTTTTCCATCAAGATGGCATGGCAACATCACTGAACAACATGAATCAAAAAAAAGATCTGTGGCCCGCCTTGCTGCTGATCGTCTTTCTGATGCTGCAGGCCGTGGTGTTCGCCCGCAACACCCCGTTGAGCTATCCACCCGATGAAGTGCCGCACCTGTCGTATGTGTGGGACAGCATCAATTCGACCTACCTCCTGCCCAACTATGGCAGCGGCACCATCCTCGGTTTTGGTCAGCCAAACTACCTGAGCCACCCGCCGCTGTACTACTCGATCCTGGGTGCCGCGGGGAAGCTGTTTTCACTCGACCCCAAGCTGGACTACTTCACGTTCCGGCTTTTTAGCGTGGCCTTTTTTGGTCTGGCGCTTTTTTTCTCGGTCCTGACCGCAGACCGACTAGGCATGGAGCGCAGCGCCACCTACATCAGTCTGTTTGCCTGCTCGGCCATCCCGATGGTGGGGTACCTGGCGGGCAGCGTCAACAACGACGCACTGCTCTACCTCGGGTTCGCGATCACCTTTTACGGTATGGCAAGGGTGGCGAGCGATCCTCGCCAAAACCTGTCTTGGTCGCTGTTTTTCATTGTGCTGGGCCTGTTGATCGTCTTCCTGACCAAGGCCACCGGCATGGCGATGCTCGTTTTCTTCGGACTGATCTACGCAGTGCTCAACTGGCGCCACCTGCGCGATGCGCTGGCCACCCGTTCCGTCTGGATCGCGCTCGCCGTGTTTCTCGCGGTGACGGGCGGATATTACGCCTTCACCTACCTGACCCATCATTCGCTCTTTCCCAAGGCCGGCAATCTGTATCAGGCTACCGTCGTCGAAAATCCGATGAGTTTCCAAGCCTACGCCATGGACTTCTACCATTCGATGACCAGGAGATTCCCGATCATCTTCTCGCACCTGAGCGTGGCCCCCATTCATGAAAAGCTGACGACCGTCTTCTTCGCCATGCTGGGCCTGCCACTGGCAGGCTGGATGGTGATGCGGTTTTCACCCGACATTGCCGCCGCGAAAAGACCTTTGGTCAAACTGTTCGATGCGTTGGCGATGGCGATCGCGCTGATGCTGGCCATCCACATTTACCTTGGTTACAGGGCTTACACCCAAACGGGCGTGTTGTCCGGCTTCCAGCCCCGGTACTATCTTTTCCTGATCCCGCTGGTGTGGTTCCCATTTTTTTCTCTGTGCAGACCGGGGTGGTTCAAGCAGCTCATGACCGGAGCGTTCGCTCTATTGAGCGTGATCGTGTTCTGGTCGTCGGTGCCTTTCACGCAACAAAAACAGTACGAAGCGCTGCTGGATCTGGGGCCCACATTCGAATACACCGAACGCACCTACGAGAGCTTTGGCCCCCTGCGCTTCGCGCTGCGCCAGGAGGTCGTGGGCAACGTCGACGAGCTCACGATCGAAGATGGCCTGCTGCGGGCCCGTGGCTGGGTGTTTGACACGGTGCACCACGCCCGCATTCAACGACTCTGGGTGCTCGCGCGCGAGGACTACATCACGTCAATCAAGCCCTATTCACAACGTCCCGATGTGGCCAAGGCGCTGGGCGTCGGCGCGGCGGTCAACTCGGGTTTTGCGTTCGCCATCAAGAACCTGCCCAGGGATCTGACGCCTTGCGATATCCATTTGCTGGTGGAGTTTCACGATGAAACCATGGGGAATCTGAAGTCCGCTCAGTGCGCAAACTGACGCCCACCGCCCCCAGTCCGTCACCCATTTCCCATCTTGTCACTTTCCGTTCGGAGCGTCAGCTTGAAACTCATCATCCAGATCCCCTGCTACAACGAAGCCGAAACCCTGGGCATTGCCCTGTCGGCACTGCCCCGGCAGGTCCCCGGGTTCGACAGCGTTGAATGGCTGATCATTGACGACGGCAGCACCGACGACACCGTCAAAGTGGCGTTGAGTCATGGTGTCGACCACGTGGTCCGGCACACGCGCAACCAGGGTCTGGCCCGTGGTTTCATGAATGGACTGCAAGCCTGCCTGGAACACGGTGCCGACGTCATCGTCAACACCGATGCCGACAACCAGTACCAGGCCGACGACATCCCCCTGCTGACGGCGCCCATCGTCAATGGCAAGGCCGACATCGTCATCGGTGCCCGCCCCATCCAGGCGATCGAGCACTTCAGCCCGATCAAGAAGTTGTTGCAAAAGCTGGGCAGCTGGGTGGTGCGTGTGGCCAGCAAGACCAGCATTCCCGACGCGCCGAGCGGTTTCCGTGCCATGAGCCGCTCAGCGGCGCAGCGGCTGACCGTGTTCAGCGACTACACCTACACCCTGGAAACCATCATCCAGGCCGGCCAGAAGAACATGGCCATCACCTCGGTGCCCATCCGGGTCAACGGCGATCTGCGCCCCTCCCGCCTGGTCAAAAGCATTTCTTCGTACATCCGGCGCAGCATCGTCACCATCATCCGCGTCTTTGTCATCTACCGGCCGTTCCGTTTCTTCGCGTCGATCGGCATCACCCTCTTTGGCCTGGGCTTTCTGATCGGCATGCGCTTTGTCTACAAGTGGCTCACTTCCGAATACGGCTACGACGGTCATGTGCAGTCCTTGATCCTCGCCAGCTCGCTGATGGTCATCGGTTTTCAAACCATCCTGATCGCTTTCGTGGCCGATTTGCTCTCGGCCAACCGCAAGCTGCTGGAAGAAATCCGATCGATGACGCTACAGAACCGGGATGTGCTGCGCTGAGCGCGACGGCCTCTGATCAACACAGCACCACGATGCAGCCAGTGACCCGTCCCGTCGCCGAACACCGCACGAGCCCGCGCATCGACTGGATTGATGCGGCCAAGGGGCTGGGTATCGTGCTGATCGTGATCGGCCACATCTATTCGGTCGCAGAGCCTTCGCCGCTCTATGTGTTCATCTACGCCTTTCACGTCCCCCTGTTTTTCTTCATTGCCGGTCTGACCTACCGGTTCGATCCGCCCGCCCTCCCGGCCTTTTTCCGCAAGAAGTTCCGTGCCCTGCTGGTGCCCTACCTGTGTTACGCCGCACTGGGCTACCTTTTTTACCTCGCGGGCTACTGGGCGGCGGCCCGTTCCGGGCTGAAGCTGGAGCAGTTCAACCACGGCCTGCTCACGCCCTTCCTGGGCATTTTTTACGGATCGCTGGGTGACGGCCATCTGGTCAACACGCCGGTCTGGTTTGTCATCGCCCTGTTTTGCACCCTGATGATCGGCCACCTGCTCCGGAGCCTGATCCCGTCCTTCGCGCTGAGGATGCTCATCGCCTTGCTGCTGGCCGCAAGCGCCCAAGCCGTGGCGCCGCACATGAAGCTGCCTTTCAGCCTTGGTCCGGCCCTGGTTGGTCTGGTGTTCTTCGAGGCTGGCGTAGCGTTCCAGGGTCTCGCACGCGCGGGCTGGCCGACTGCCGGGTGGCGCTGGGCCGGGTTCGTCGGGTGCCTGCTGATCAGCCTGTTCAGCCAGATCAACGGCTTCGTGACCATGGCAGACACCCGGTTGGGCCACCCCGCGTTCTTTCTCCTGTTCGCGTTCAGCGGGCTGTTCATGGTCCTGGCCCTGGTGCAGTTGCTGGGAAACAACGGTCGTTTCCTGGCCTGGATCGGGCGCTACAGCCTGTCCATCATGCTGATCCACATGCTGATCATCAAATCGGTCAAGGTGGTGCTCGCGGGCGTGTTGTCGATGCCGATCCGGGAGATCGAGACCAGCGTGGGCCTGGGTCTGCTGGTCCTGGCGGCCACCGCCGTGCTCCTGATCCCGGTGGTCGCGGTGATGGAAAACGCGCTCGCGTTCAGCCTGGGCAAAACCGGCGCTGTCCGCCTCACCGCAGGGGGCCGGGCTTGATCGCCGTGACCGGTGCCAGCGGCTTTGTGGGGCGTGCGTTGTGCCAGGCCCTGGCCGGTCAGGGCGTGCCGTTCCGCGCCTTGGTCCGAACACCCGATGCCACCCTGCCCCAGGCCTGGGTGGTCGGTGACATGGGTCCCGACACCGACTGGACCGCTGCCTTGCAGGGCGTCAGCTGCATCGTCCACTGCGCCGCGCGGGTCCATGTGATGCACGACACCGAAACAGATCCCCTGACAGCGTTTCGGCGGGTGAACGTGGACGGCACGCGTCAACTGGCGGACTCGGCGGCGCGCGCCGGTGTCCGGAGGCTGGTGTTCCTGAGTTCGCTCAAGGTGCTCGGTGAGCAGACCGCGCCGGGCCTGCGCTTCAACAGCGATACGCCCCCGGCACCGGAGGACGCCTACGGTCGCTCCAAATGGGAAGCCGAGCAGGCCTTGTGGGCCGTTTCAAAACTCACAGGCCTGGAAGTCGTGGTGGTCCGTCCGCCGCTGGTGCACGGGCCCGGGGTGAAAGCCAATTTCCTGCGATTGATGCAAGCGGTGGCACGCGGTCTGCCCCTGCCATTCGGCCAGGTACACAACCAGCGCTCCTTGCTGGCACTGGGCAACCTGACCGACCTGCTGCAGTTGTGCACCTGGCACCCTGACGCGCCCGGACAGGCCTTCCTTGCTTCGGACGATCAGGATGTCTCGACCCCCGATCTGGTGCGTGAACTGGCCGCCGCCATGGGACGATCGCCCCGGTTGCTGCCGGTGCCTGTCAGCTGGCTGCGCTGGGCAGGTCGCCTGACGGGACGCCTGCACCAGATTGAGCGCCTGATCGGTTCTCTGCAGGTGGACATCGGGCATACTAGAGAGGTTTTGGACTGGTCCCCCCGATTGACACTGAAGCAGGGTTTGCGGCTCACCGTGCAGGATTTCGCCAGATGAAGCGCGTGTTTGACTTCTGGCTGGCTGTTTTTTTGAGCCTGATTCTGCTGCTGCCCATCGGGATCATTGCCCTGTTTGTGCGCTGGACGTCGCCTGGACCCGCCCTGTACTGGAGTGACCGTATTGGCCAGCACAACCGCATTTTCCGCATGCCCAAGTTTCGCAGCATGAGAGTGGAAACTCCCGCCGTGGCCACCCATCTGCTGCCCGATCCGCAGGCCTGCCTGACACCGATGGGGGCTTTCTTGCGCAAAACGAGCCTCGACGAATTGCCGCAACTCTGGAACATCCTCAAGGGCGACATGAGCTTCGTCGGCCCACGTCCGGCCCTGTACAACCAGGACGATCTGATCGCATTGCGCACGCACAATGGCGTCGACCAGCTGGTTCCGGGTCTGACCGGATGGGCACAAATCAACGGGCGGGACGAACTGCCGATTCCTGAGAAGGTCCGCCTGGATGCCGAATACTTGAAAACATACTCGTTCGGGCTGGACCTCAAAATCCTGCTCTTGACCGCGTGGCGCGTGCTGCGCCGGGATGGCGTCACACACTGAAGTCAGGAACCCTCAGATGTTGAACCGTTTCGCCCTGCCCATACTCGCCATGCCACGGCGCGCCAAGCGCGTCATCGTGCTGGGCGTGGATGCCGCTTTGTGCGTGCTCACCGTCTGGCTGGCCTATTACCTTCGGCTAGGCGAGTGGATCAAACTCTCCGGTGACGGCTTCTGGCAGCCCCTGTGGGCGGTTGGCGGGTCGCTGGTCCTGGCCTTGCCGATCTTTGTCGTGAACGGGTTTTACCGCGCGATCTTCCGCTACTCAGGCCTGGCCGCGCTGATGACCATGATCAAGGCCGTCGCCGTGTATGGCCTGCTCTACGCTACGGTCTTCACGGCCCTTGGTGTGAACGGCGTGCCGCGCACCGTGGGGCTGATCCAGCCCATGCTGCTGCTGCTGCTGGTCGGTGCCTCGCGCATGCTGGCGCGCTTCTGGCTCGGTGGCCTCTACCGCAATCAACTCAAGCTGGTTGCACTGCCCCGTGTGCTGATCTATGGCGCCGGCAATGCCGGTCGGCAACTGGCCGCGGCCATGGCCAACAGCCACGAAATGCGTGTGGTGGGCTTTCTGGACGACGACGACCGCCTGCACGGTCACGTGCTCAATGGCCTGTCCATCTACAGCCCGGCCGATCTGCAGGGCCTCGTCAACTCGCTCCAGGTCAGTACCGTGTTGCTGGCCATGCCGTCGGTGAGCCGGCACCGCCGCAACGAACTCATCGAGAAGATGCTCGACGCCCATGTGCAGGTGCGCACCCTGCCCGCGGTGAGCGAACTGGCGCAGGGGGTGGTCAGCATCTCCGACCTGCGCGAACTCGATATTGACGACCTTCTGGGACGCGAACCCGTCAGCCCCAACCACATCCTGCTGGGCAAGAACATCACCGACAAGGTGGTCCTGGTGACAGGCGCCGGCGGCTCCATCGGGGGGGAGCTCTGCCGGCAGATTCTGGGCATGGCCCCGGTCACGCTCATCCTGCTGGAACAGAGCGAATTTGCCCTGTACGAAATTCAACAGGAACTGGAAGACAAACTCACCGACGACGCCACCCTGCTGGTCCCTGTTCTGGCGTCGGTGCGCGATGCCGACCGTCTGCGGGATGTCATGGCCAGTTGGAAACCCGACACGGTCTACCACGCCGCGGCCTACAAACACGTCCCGCTGGTGGAACACAACCCGATCGAGGGCATCAAGAACAACACCCTGGGCACGCTGACCACCGCCCGGATTGCGGTGGAGCAAGGTGTTGCCGACTTCGTGCTGATCAGTACCGACAAGGCCGTGCGTCCGACCAACATCATGGGGGCCAGCAAGCGCCTGGCCGAAATGGCCCTGCAGGCCCTGTCCACCACGGCGCCTCACACCCGGTTTTCGATGGTCCGGTTTGGCAACGTGCTGGGCTCTTCAGGGTCGGTGGTCCCCAAGTTCCGGCGCCAGATCCGCGACGGCGGCGCCATCACGCTGACCCACCCGGAGATCACGCGCTACTTCATGACCATCCCCGAAGCTGCCCAACTGGTGATTCAGGCCGGTGCCATGGCCAAGGGCGGCGATGTGTTTGTGCTGGACATGGGCGACCCGGTGAAAATCATGGACCTGGCCCTGCGGATGATTGAACTCTCGGGCCTGACCGTCAGGGATGAAGAAAACCCCGATGGTGACATTGCCATCGAGATCACCGGCCTGAGGCCTGGCGAGAAGCTCTACGAAGAGCTGCTGATCGGCAACGATCCGCGGCCCACATCGCATCCGCGCATCATGAAAGCGCATGAAGAATTCCTTGCCTGGCCGCTGCTGCAGGACAAACTCAAGGAACTGGAAAGCCTGCTGGCCCGCAACGACATCGAAAGCACCAAGACTCTGCTGGTCGAGCTGGTTTCGGGCTACACCCCGCAAGACCAGGGACTTGACACGGCCTGCCCGGCCCGGCGTTTGCGTTACTGCGTGTAGGGCCTGGACACCACCTTGTCTTTCTCCCGGCGTGCAGGGAGCCATGGAACCATGGCTTGTGTGGCCCCATCTCATCAATACATCGCGACTCAACAGTCAGGACTCCCATGAACAGCTTGAACAAGCACCGAATCGGCCTGGTGGGTACCGGGTTCATTGCCAGCGGGTTTGCACGCCTGGTGCACAACCACGCCCCGGACCTGGACATTTCCGCCGTATTGACGCGCCGTGCGCCCGACAACACCGAAGGGTTCCCCTTTCCCGAGCGGCTCACCCGTTCGGTCCAGGAACTGCTCGACAAGTGCGACATGATCGTGGAGTGCAGCGGTGACGTGTTGCACGCCACCGACGTCATCGACACCGCTTTGCGCGCCGGCAAGCCGGTCGTGACCATGAATTCAGAGTTTCACGTCACCACCGGTTCCTGGTTTGCGGACAAGGGCCTGCTGACCGAAGCCGAGGGCGACCAGCCGGGTTCCATTGCCGCCTTGCGCGAAGAAGCCGTGATGATGGGTTTCAAGCCCCTCGTCTACGGCAACATGAAGGGCTTCCTCAACCACCACCCGACCCCTGAAGAAATGGCCTACTGGGCCGGCAAACAGGGCATCAGCGTCGCGCAGACGACCTCGTTCACTGACGGGACCAAAATCCAGATCGAGCAGGCGCTGGTGGCCAACGGCTTTGGCGGCACCATCACCCGGCAGGGCATGGAAGGCCCGAAGTCGGCGGATGTCACCAAAGCAGCCATTGAACTGGCCCGCACCGCGGCCGAACGCGGACAGGCCATTTCTGACTATGTGCTCTCGCCCGGGAACGCCGGCGTCTTTGTCGTCGGTACCCACGACAAGTCGGAGTGGAAAGCGCTGAACTACCTCAAGCTGGGCGATGGTCCGTACTACGTGCTGGTTCGCCCATTCCACCTCTGCCAGTACGAAATCATCAAGACCGTGCGCCGTGTCATCAACGGTGGCGGCGTGCTGCTCAACAACTCCAGTGCCCCGACTGTTTCCATCGTGGGCATTGCCAAAACCGATCTGCCCGCAGGCACCCGGATCGACCGCGCCATCGGCGGCTTCCAGGTGCGCGGCGAAGCGGCCCGCATCCAGGACCTGCCGAACCATGTGCCCATCGGCATGATCCAGAATGCCGTGATCACCCGACCGGTCCTGGCCGGCCAGACCTTGAGCTTCGACGATGTGGAGCTGCCGGATACGCTCGCGCTGGACATCGCACGCAAACTCTACGCCTGACCACCGTGGCCTCCGTTCACCGGAGGCTGCCTTTTCTGCTCATGAATCGCCGCGCGCTGCGCGGCCTGTCTTCCCTCCATGTCTTCTGATCCCCACAGCTCCCAATACCGCCCCGACATCGATGGTTTGCGCGCGATTGCGGTGGTCTCGGTGGTGTTGCACCACGCTTTTCCCGAACACATCCGGGGTGGATTCATCGGGGTGGACATCTTCTTCGTGATTTCCGGCTACCTGATCAGCTCGATCATCCTGGGCGGATTGAAGAAACAGCACTTCGGTTTTGCGGATTTTTATGTCCGTCGCATCAAACGCATCTTCCCGGCCTTGTTTCTTGTGCTGGTCACCGTGCTGGTGATGGGCTGGTACCAGTTGCTGCCCGTTGACTACAAACAGGTCGGCAAACACATTTTTGCGGGCAGCACCTTCATATCCAACTTCGCGTTCTGGGGCGAGGCGGGCTACTTTGATGCCGACTCGGCCAACAAACCCCTGCTCCACCTCTGGTCGCTGGCCATTGAAGAACAGTTCTACATACTCTGGCCGCTCACGCTGTTCGCCCTCCACCGCTGGCGCATGAACGCCCTGCGCTGGATATTCGTCTTGCTGGTGGTCTCGTTCCTGGTCAATCTGGCTCTGGTCAGGTCGTCCCCCACCGCCGCGTTCTACAACCCGGTCTCGCGTTTCTGGGAACTCATGGTCGGCGCCATGCTGGCGGCCATGCATGTGCACCGCGTGGGCTGGTCATCGATCTTTCGCAACCTGGCACCGGTCGGCGACGACGACAACGTGCAAGAGCGCCGGGGCCGCAACAACGTCTGGTCCTGGCTGGGTGTGGCTCTGCTGGTTCTGGTTCTGCTCACCATCCATCCGGAGCGCCGGTTTCCGGGCTGGTGGGCGCTGCTGCCAACCTTGGGCACGGTGCTGCTGATCGCCGCCGGCCCCAGGGCCTGGTTCAACCGCCATGTGCTGGCCAGCAGGCCTTTTGTCTGGATCGGCCTGATCAGCTACCCGCTGTACCTCTGGCACTGGCCGCTGCTGTCGTTTGCCCACATCCAGGCGGGCGAACTGCCGCACTGGAAAACCCAGATGGGCTGGATCGCCCTGAGCGTACTGCTGGCCTGGCTCACCTTCCAGCTCGTGGAAAAGCCCATCCGCTTCGGCCGATGGAACCGCAAAGTCGTGATCGGCACACTGTGCGCGGGCATGACGGTCATGGCGGGTTCCGGCTACGCCACCTACCAGCGCGATGGTTTTGAGCACCGCTTTCCTCAGATCGTACGGGACATCATGTCCAAGGGTGGGCGGGCCGCCATCGTCGATGGCTGGCGCGACGGTGATTGCACGCTGGACTTCAAACTGCCGGCCTCCCACTACAAGGACTTCTGCATCGAGAAGAAACGCCCGCTGATCTTCCTTTGGGGAGATTCCCACGCCGGTTCGCTGTATCCCGGCTTCAAGGCCCTGCAGGAGGGTGGCAAGTACAACTTCGGCCTGGGTGAACGTGCTGCCGCCATTTGTCCCTCCGTGCTCGGCATCGAGCCGCGCCCACTCTGCAAAAGTCTTAACGATGCCAACATCCAGGCCATCCGGGACACCAAACCCGACGTGGTGATCCTGTATTCCTGGTGGCACAACAAACGCTACGACCTGAGAAACCTTGAAGCCACGGTGGCAGAAATCAAGAAGGCCGGCGTCCCGAGGATCATCATGCTCGGCGCGGTGCCCTACTGGAAAAAACACCTGCCCCAGATCCTGCTGGAAGAGTGGAAAAAGGGTCCGCCCATGAAGCGGCCGCCGATGCGGTTGAAAGACGAGTTCCTGGATCCCGGCGTCCGTGCCGCCACCGCGACCATGCGGGCGCGGGCGCAGAAGATGAACATCGAGTTCATTTCCGGCATGGCGTATTTCTGCAACGAACAAGGCTGCCTCACCCGCATGTCCGAAGAGGCGACCCAACCCCTTTCATACGACTACGGGCATTTGTCCATAGGCGCTGCCACTTATTACGTCGAACAGTTGGCACCCCTGATCTTCAAGGCGCCATAGAGGTCCGCACCAGCGCACTAGTACAGCATCCCGTAAATAGCTTTACGTAATTGGATCGAAGTACGGACCGAGCAAGGAGACGACCATGTCGGCAACGGTGGCAAGGTCTCCGGTGCCGGGCAAGGGCTCCCATCGGCCGGTGTGGCTGCGGAACGC
>JAURYH010000045.1 GCA_030653975.1 Hydrogenophaga sp.
AACGCCGCGCGCGTGTGCGAGCCGCTGCGGGCCGCGCCGGCGCCGGCCGCCGCCCACACCCGGCCCGCCGCGCCCATGGCCATCTACGAAGTGCACGCCGGCTCGTGGAAACGCCCCGACGGCCCGCACACCCTGCCCACCTGGGACGACCTCGCCACCCACCTCGTGCCCTACGCCGCCGGCCTGGGCTTCACCCACCTGGAGCTGCTGCCCGTCAGCGAACACCCGTTCTACGCCTCCTGGGGCTACCAGCCCACAGGCCTGTATGCGCCCACCGCGCGCCACGGCTCGCCCGAGGCGTTCCGCCGCTTCGTCGACGCGGCGCACGCCGCGGGGCTGAAGATCATCCTGGACTGGGTGCCGGCCCACTTCCCCGCCGACGAACACGCACTCGCCCGCTTCGACGGCACGGCGCTGTACGAACACGCCGACCCGCGCGAAGGTTTCCACCGCGACTGGAACACCCTCATCTACAACTTCGGCCGCTTCGAGGTGCGCAACTTCCTGGTCGGCAACGCATTGTTCTGGGTCGAGCAGTACGGCATCGACGGCCTGCGCGTGGACGCTGTCGCCTCCATGCTCTACCGCGACTACAGCCGCCCGGCCGGCGAGTGGGTGCCCAACCGCGACGGCGGGCGCGAGAACTACGAGGCTATTCGCTTCCTGCGCGAGGTGCACGAGGTGCTGCAGCGCGAAGCGCCGCAGGCCACCACCATCGCCGAAGAATCCACCGCCTTCCCGCGCGTCACCGGCGCCGTGGCCGAAGGCGGCCTCGGCTTCGACCACAAATGGAACATGGGCTGGATGCACGACACCCTGGCCTATTTTTCGATGGACCCGGTGCACCGCCGCTGGCACCACAACAAGCTGACCTTCGCGATGATGTACGCGCACAGCGAAGACTATTGCCTGCCGCTCTCGCACGACGAGGTGGTGCACGGCAAGGGCTCGCTGCTGGGCAAGATGGCCGGCGACCGCTGGCAGCAGCTCGCCAACCTGCGCGCGCTCTACGCCTGGATGTACGCGCACCCCGGCAAGAAGCTGCTGTTCATGGGCGCCGAGCTGGCCCAGCCCACCGAGTGGGACCACGACAGCGAGCTGCCCTGGCACCTGCTGCAGGAACCGGCCCACGCCGGCGTGCAGCGCCTGGTGGGCGACCTCAACCACGCTTACCGCGCGCAGCCGGCGCTGCACGCGCGCGACACCGACCCGCACAGTTTCCAGTGGCTGGTGGTGGACGACGCCGACCATTCCGTGCTGGCCTTCGCGCGCTACGGCCACCGGCTCGAAGACACGGTGGTGCTGATCGCCAACCTCACGCCGATGGTGCGCCACGGCTACCGCGTCGGCCTGCCACACGGCGGCCACTGGCACGAGACCCTGAACACCGACTCGGCCCACTACGGCGGCAGCAACGTCGGCAACCACGGCCGCGTGCAGACCGACGAGGTGCCGATGCACGGCCAGCGCTGGTCGGCTGCGCTCACGTTGCCGCCACTGGCGGTCCTGTGGTTGAAGCCCGAGGTGAATTGATGCTCTCCTGTTTCGCTCCGGCCTTGGGCAGCCACCCGTGCAGTGAAGAGGGCATCGACGGCGTGCGCTTTGCCGTCTGGGCGCCGCAGGCGGAGGGCGTGGACGTCAGCCTGTTCGGCTCCACCACCGGCCCCGAGACACAGCGCCTCGCGCTCGCGGACACGGGCGACGGCATCTGGTCGCGATTCGTGCCCGGTCTGACCGCCGGCCAGCTCTACGGCCTGCGCGCCAGCGGCCCCTGGGCACCCGAAACCGGTCATCGCTTCAATCCGGCGCGCCTGCTGCTCGACCCCTGGGCGCTGGCCCTGGTGGGTGCCACCGAACGCCTGGCCCTGCAGACCGGCCACGCCTGCACCGATCCGCTGCACCCCGGCCAGACCTGGGCGCAGCACCAGCCCGACGCCAAGGACAACGCCGCCGTCATGCCCAAATGCGTCGTGGTGGACACCGCCGCCGAACGGACCGCGGGCCAGGCCATCGCTGCGGCCCCGCGCGTGGCCGGCGACCGCGTGTTCATCTACGAAGCCCACGTGAAGGCACTCACGCGCCTGCATCCCGAGGTGCCGGACGCGCAGCGCGGCTGCTACGCCGCGCTCGCCCACCCGGCGGTGCTCGCCCACCTGCAACGCCTGGGCGTCACCACCGTCTGCCTGCTGCCGGTGCACCAGCACATCAGCGAGCGCCACCTGCTCGCGCGCGGCCTGGTCAACCACTGGGGCTACAACACCCTCAACGCGTTTGCGCCCGAACCCGCCTACGCGGCCGCCACCGGCGGACACGATCCGTCGAACGCCGCCGAAGCCGCCGCCGTGCGCGCCGAGTTCCGCCAGATGGTGGACACGCTGCACCGCGCCGGCATCGAGGTCGTGCTCGACGTGGTGTTCAACCACACCGCCGAGAGCGACCTCGACGGCCCCACGCTCAGCTGGCGCGGCCTGGGCCAGAACGCCTGGTACGCCATGGGCGAAGACGGCGTGCCGAACAACTTCAGCGGCTGCGGCAACAGCCTCAACGTGAGCGAGCCGCGCGTGCTGCAGTGGGTGATGGACAGCCTGCGCTGGTGGGTGATGGCCTACGGCGTGGACGGTTTCCGCTTCGATCTGGCGGTCTCGCTCGGCCGCGTCGCCGCGCTCGGTCATGCCTTCCACCCGCACGCGCCGCTGCTCGCCGCCATGGCGCAAGACCCGGTGCTGCGCGGCGTGCGCCTGATCGCCGAACCCTGGGACATCGGCCCCAACGGCTACCACAGCGGTGACTTTGCCCCCGGCTGGCTCGAATGGAACGACCGCTTCCGCGATGGCGTGCGTGCCTTCTGGCTCGGGCACCACGCCTCGCTCGGCGAACTCGCCCGCCGCGTCTGCGCCAGCAGCGACGCGTTTCAGCACCACGGCCGCCTGCCGACCGCCAGCGTGAATCTGCTCACCGCGCACGACGGCTTCACCCTGGCCGACCTCACCACCTACAGCCACAAACACAACGCCGCCAACGGCGAAGACAACCGCGACGGTCACGGCCACAACCTGAGCGCCAACGCCGGTGTCGAAGGCGCCAGCGACGACCCGCTGGTGCAACACCGGCGCGGCCTGTGGCGCCGCGCCCTGCTGGCCACACTGTTCTGCGCGCAGGGCACACCGCAGCTGCTGGCGGGTGACGAGATCGGCCACAGCCAGCAAGGCAACAACAACGGTTACTGCCAGGACAACGCCCTCACCTGGCTGGCCTGGCCGCAGGCCGACGGGGAGATGACCGACTTCGTGGCCGGTCTCGCCGCGCTGCGCCGCCAGCACCCCGCCCTGCGCCACGCGCGCTGGTTCAGCGGCCAGTCGCTGGCGCCGGGCGGGCCGCCCGACATCACCTGGCTGCACGGCAACGGCGATGCCATGCACGACCACGGCTGGCACTCCAGCCCCCACTGCACCCTCGGTGCGGTCATCACGGTGGGCGAAGACGGTCAGCCCCCGGCCGAACGCCTGCTGCTGCTCTGGCACGCCGGCCGTGGCCACGCCAGCATGACCCTGCCGCCGGGGAACTGGTCGTTGCGGCTGGACAGTGCGCGCGGCTTCGTTGCCCTGAGCCAGGCTGCCGGCGAGTCCGTCCACGGTTCGCTGCCCTGCGCCGAAGCCCGGGTCTGCGTGCTGGTTCAGAGTTTGCAAGGCGGATGACCCTTCCTCCGCCTCACGCCATGAACCACCACCCCAGCGACCTGCTCTCGCGCCGCACCTGCGGCGTGCTGCTGCACATCACCAGCCTGCCGGGCCCGCACGGCTCGGGCGACCTCGGTCCCGCCGCCCGCCACTTCGTGGACTGGCTGGCCTCGGCCGGCCAGTCGATCTGGCAGATCCTGCCGCTCTCGCCCGCCGGCCCGGGCAACTCGCCTTACCAGAGTGTCTCGGCCTTCGCTGGCAACCCGCTGATGGTCGACCTGGACGACCTGGTGCACCAGGGCTGGCTGCCCTGGCTGGCGCGCAAGGGCTTTGACCACCACCATTGCGATTTCGAGCGCGTGGCCCCGTACCGCATGGCCTGCCTGCGCAAGGCCTGGGACGGCTTCAGCCAACGCGCCACCGACGTCTGCCGCGAGGCCCTCGCGGCGTTCTGCGCCGAACAGGCCCACTGGCTCGATCACTACGCCCTCTTCATGGTGCTCGACGAACGCCACGGTGGTCCCTGGTCGCTCTGGCCCGAGCCACTGGCCCGGCGCGAGCCCGCCGCGCTGGACGCGGTGCGCGAACAGTCGGTGCACGCGCTGGGTTTCTGGCGCTTCGTGCAATGGCGCTTCTGGGTGCAGTGGCAGAACCTGCGCAGCTACGCACGCGAGCGCGGCGTGCAGATGGTGGGCGACGCGCCCATCTTCGTCGCGCACCACAGTGCCGACGTCTGGGCCCATGCCAATGAGTTCCTGCTCGACGAACAGCTGGAGCCGCACGTGGTCGCGGGCGTGCCACCCGACTATTTCAGCGCCACCGGCCAGCGCTGGGGCAACCCGCTCTACAACTGGGAGGCCATGGCGCACCGCGGCTACCGCTGGTGGAAAGACCGGCTGGCCCACCTGTTCCAGCAGGTCGATGTGGTGCGGCTCGACCACTTCCGCGGCTTCGAGGCGCACTGGGAAATCCCGGCCAGTGAACCCACCGCCGTGGCCGGCCAGTGGCAACCCGGCCCCGGGCTGGCGTTCTTCAAGGCCATCGAAGACGAGCTGGGGCAGTTGCCCATCATTGCCGAAGACCTGGGCCTGATCACACCCGAAGTGACCGCGCTGCGCGAGGCCTGCGGCTTCCCGGGCATGCGCATCCTGCAGTTCGCCTTCGGCAGCGGCCCGGCCAACCCCTACCTGCCGCACAACCTGGAACGCCAGACCGTGGCCTACACCGGCACGCACGACAACGAGACCACCGTGGGCTGGTGGAACAGCGCCATGGCCGGCGAAAAGACCTCGGCGCGCGCCTACCTGGGCCACTGCGTGGACACCGAGCCCAACTGGACCCTGATCAACGCCTTGTCGATGTCGGTCGCCAACACCCTGGTGGTGCCGTTCCAGGACGTGCTCGGCCTGGACGCGAAACACCGCATGAACACGCCCGGCCTGGCCACCGGCTGCTGGGAGTGGCGCTTCGACTGGAGCCAGGTGAACCACCTGCCCGCCGAGCGGCTGGCCGCCATGACGCGTGCCCACGGGCGTTGGCCCCTCCCCTGAACTTCCCCGCCTTTCAACACGACAGGAGACACGCATGGAAA
Organism: Hydrogenophaga sp.; assembly: GCA_030653975.1. Lineage (GTDB taxonomy): Bacteria > Pseudomonadota > Gammaproteobacteria > Burkholderiales > Burkholderiaceae_C > Hydrogenophaga. The sequence goes on from JAURYH010000045.1 coordinate 5,269, forward strand.
AACCCAACCCCCAGCAACTGGCCAAACGCACCATCGCCCTCGTGCTCGCCGGCGGGCGCGGTTCGCGACTGCACGCACTGACCGACCGGCGCGCCAAGCCCGCGGTGTACTTCGGCGGCAAGTTCCGCATCATCGACTTCGCGCTCTCCAACTGCCTGAACTCGGGCGTGCGCCGCATCGGCGTGGTGACGCAATACAAGTCGCACAGCCTGCTGCGCCATCTGCAGCGCGGCTGGAGCTTCCTGCGCAACGAGTTCAACGAATTCATCGACCTGCTGCCCGCCCAGCAGCGCATGGGCGACGAAAGCTGGTACCTGGGCACAGCCGACGCGGTCTACCAGAACCTGGACATCCTGCGCGCGCACAAGCCCGAGTACATCCTGATCCTCGCCGGCGACCACATCTACAAGATGGACTACTCGGGCCTGATCGCCGACCACGTGGCGCAGGGCAGGAAGTGCACCGTGGGCTGCATCGAGGTGCCGCGCGCCGAGGCCACCGCCTTTGGCGTGATGGCCATCGACACCGAGCGGCGCATCATCGGTTTCCTGGAAAAGCCGGCCGACCCACCCGCCATGCCGGGCAAGCCCGATATGGCGCTGGCCAGCATGGGCATCTATGTGTTCGACGCGCAGCACCTCTTTGAAGCCCTTGAAAAAGACGCGGCCACGTCCGGCTCCAGCCGCGACTTCGGCAAGGACCTGATCCCGGCCATGGTGGCCGCGGGCGATGCGGTGGCCCACCCATTCGGCATGTCCTGCGTCAAAAGCTCACCCGAAGCACCCGCCTACTGGCGCGACGTCGGCACGGTGGACGCCTACTGGGCCGCCAACATCGACCTCACCGGCACCCTGCCCGAACTCGACATGTACGACCGCGAATGGCCGATCTGGACTTACCAGGAGCAACTCGCCCCCGCCAAGTTCGTGTTCGACGACGACGGTCGCCGCGGCATGGCGGTGGACTCGCTGGTCTCGGGTGGCTGCATCATCTCGGGCGCCTCGGTGCGCCGCTCGGTGTTGTTCTCCAAGGTGCGGCTGCACTCCTTCGCCACGATCGAAGAAGCCGTGCTGCTGCCCGAAGTGGACGTGGGCCGCAACTGCCAGTTGCGCAAGGTGGTGATCGACAACGGTTGCGTGATCCCCGACGGCATGCAGATCGGCTTCGATGCGGCTGAGGACGCGCGCCGGTTCTTCCGCACCGACAGCGGCGTTGTGCTCGTCACCAGGGACATGCTCAGTGCATTGGAATAACCCCCTGCGCCGCTGACGCGGCTTCCCCCTTGAAAGGGGGACCACACTGGCGGCCCGGCGAAGCCGGTTCCGCGGTGTGTGCTGGTTGGACTCCCCCTCGCTATTTGATTGCCTCATGAATCCAATCAAGGTTCTTTATGTCTGTTCCGAGGTCTACCCGCTGCTCAAGACCGGCGGGCTGGCCGATGTGAGTGCGGGTCTGCCGCCAGCGCTGGCGGCTGCGGGTGCCGATGTGCGCCTGCTGCTGCCCGCCTTCCCGTCCGTGCTGGCGGGTGTGACACCGGAAGGCCCGGCCCTGCCGGTGCCTGCGGGCGGCGCGCCCGGCCTGCCCTGGGACCTCGGCCCCCGGCCTGACACGGCGGCCGGCCCCGCGCCCTGGCTGCAGGCCGGGCGCATCGGCGCCAGCGGCCAGCCCGTGCTGCTGCTGCACGCGCCCGGCCTGTACGACCGCGGTGGCAACCCCTACCTCGACGCCACCGGCCGACCCTGGCCCGACAGCGCGCAGCAGTTCGCCTGGCTGGGCTGGGCCGCCGCCCTGCTCGGCACCGGTCTGGACCCGGCCTGGCGCCCCGACGTAGTGCACGGCCACGACTGGCACACCGGCCTGGCCTTCGCCTACCTGCACCGGCTCCCCCCTTCCGGCCAGCGACGGCCGGCCACGGTCTTCACCATCCACAACCTGGCCTACCAGGGCGTGTTCGACGCGGCCCTGCGCGGTCCCCTGGGCCTGCCCGACGCGTTGTTCCACCTCGACGGGCTCGAATTCCACGGCCTCGTGTCCTTCATGAAAGCCGGCCTGCTGTACAGCGACGCCATCACCACGGTCAGCCCCACCTACGCCCGTGAAATCACCGGGCCCGAACAGGGCTGCGGGCTCGACGGCGTGCTGCGCGCGCGCCAGGCGGTGCTGAGCGGCATCCTCAACGGCGTGGACGACGCGGTCTGGAACCCGGACGCCGACCCACTGGTCAGGCCCGGCTTCAGCGCCACGCGCCTGGGCGGCAAAGCCAAAGCCAAGGCCCGGCTGCAAAAGACCCTCGGCCTGGAAAAACGGTCCGAGGCCCTGCTGTTCGCCGTCGTCAGCCGCCTCACCGAACAGAAGGGCCTGCACCTGCTGCCCGCCGTGGTCGACGAACTGGTGCAGCGCGGCGGCCAGCTCGCCGTGCTGGGCGCGGGCGATGCGGCCATCGAAACCGCGCTGCAGGACTGCGTCGCGCGCCACCCGGGGCAAGTGGCCCTGCGCGTGGGCTACGACGAGGCGCTGGCCCACGGCATCATCGCCGGCGCCGACGTGATCCTGCTGCCCTCGCGCTTCGAACCCTGCGGCCTGACCCAGCTCTACGGCCTGCGCTACGGCACGCTCCCGCTGGTGCGCGCCGTCGGGGGCCTGGCCGACACGGTGACCGACTGCAGCCTGGAAAACCTGGACGACGGCAGCGCCAGCGGCTTCGTCTTCCACGACCTGAACGTGGCCGACCTGTCGTCCGCGCTGCGGCGCGCGTTCGCCCTGCAGCGCCGCCCGGCCGACTGGCTGGCCGTGCAGCGCCACGCCATGGCGCTGCGCTTCGACTGGGCCCGCGCCGCCAGCGACTACCTGCGGGTCTACCAGACCGCGCTTGCCACGGCCACCGTGGGCACGCGTTCTGCTTGAACCCGGAACACCGCCCCCTCCCGTTCGCTACCGACCTGCCGACACCACCACCATGCCCAACACCCTGCTCACACCCACCACCGGCACCGCGATCGGCACTGTCACCGCGCCGTTCGAATACGACCACCTGGACAACACCGTCGACGCGCTGCGCAAGTCGATCGCCAACCGGCTGGTCTACGCGGTCGGCAAAGACCTGCGCTCCGCCACCCGGCGCGACTGGCTGTTTGCCCTGTTCCACGCCGTGCGCGACCGCACCATGCACCGCTGGCGCGAAACCCTGGCCACCGCGCAGGACAGCGACGCCAAGCGCGTGTACTACCTGTCGCTGGAGTTTCTGACCGGCCGTGCGCTGACCAACGCCTTGCTTTCGGTGGGCATCTACGACGCCGCCAAGGAAGCCTGCACCCAGCTCGGCGCCGACTTCGACGCCCTGATCGACCTGGAAAACGACCCCGGCCTGGGCAACGGCGGCCTGGGTCGCCTCGCGGCCTGTTTTCTCGACTCCATGGCCACGGTCGGCCTGCCCGGCATGGGGTATGGCATCCGCTACGACTTCGGCATGTTCGCCCAGCGCATCGTCGATGGCCGTCAGGTCGAAGAACCCGACTACTGGCTGGTCAACGGCAACCCCTGGGAATTCATGCGCCCCGAGTTCAGCTACCCGGTGCAGTTCGGTGGCCGGCTGGTGCAGGAAGGCGACCACGTGCGTTGGGTCGACACCGACGACGTCATCGCCACCGCCTACGACAGCGGTGTGCCCGGCCACGAACTCAGCAGCGTTTCCACCCTGCGCCTGTGGACCGCGCGCGCCACCAGCGGCATCAACCTCGACGCCTTCAACAAGGGCGACTACATGCGCGCGGTGGAGGCCAAGAACGAATCCGAAAACGTCTCGCGCGTGCTCTACCCCGACGACAGCACCGAGCACGGCAAGGAGCTGCGCCTGCGCCAGGAGTACTTCTTTGTCAGCGCCTCGCTGCAGGACATCGTGCGCCGCTACCTCAAGGACCACGGCAGCTTCGACCAGCTCGCCGACAAGGTGGCGATCCACCTCAACGACACCCACCCAGCGCTCGCCGTGCCCGAGCTCATGCGCATCCTGGTGGACGAGCACCGGCTCGACTGGGACAGCGCCTGGGACCTGTGCCAGCGCATCTTCAGCTACACCAACCACACGCTGATGCAGGAAGCGCTGGAGACCTGGCCGGTGGACCTGATGGGCCGCCTGCTGCCGCGCCACCTGCGCATCATCTACGACCTGAACGCGCGCTTCCTGGCCGAGGTGCACGACCGCTTTCCCGGCGACAACGAACTGCTGCGCCGCGTCTCGCTGATCGACGAACGTGGCCAGCGCCGCGTGCGCATGGCCTCTCTCTCGGTGCTGGCCAGCCACAAGATCAACGGCGTGTCGGCGCTGCACAGCCAGCTGATGGTGGAAACCATCTTTGCCGACTTCGCCAAAATCTGGCCCGAGCGTTTCTGCAACAAGACCAACGGCATCACACCGCGGCGCTGGCTCTCGCAAGCCAACCGCCCGCTCTCGGCACTGATCGACACGCGCATCGGCAGCACCTGGCGCCGCCACCTGGACGAACTCAGCGCACTGCGCGAATTCGCCACCGAACCCGAGTTCCAGAACGCCTTCCGCCTCGCCAAGTCGCAGAACAAGAAGCGCCTGGCCGAGCGCATTGCGCAGGAGACGGGTGTGATCGTCAACCCCGACAGCCTGTTCGACGTGCAGATCAAGCGCATGCACGAGTACAAGCGCCAGTTGCTCAACGTGCTGCACGTGGTCACGCGTTACCAGCAGATCCTCGCCCACCCGAACGCCAACTGGGTGCCGCGCACCGTGATCTTCGGCGGCAAGGCGGCCTCGGCCTACTACATGGCCAAGCTGGTGATCAAGCTGATCAACGACGTGGCGCGCACGATCAACAACGACAGGCGCATCGGCGACAAGCTCAAGGTGGTGTTCATGCCGAACTACCGCGTGTCGCTGGCCGAGGTCATCATCCCGGCGGCCGACCTGTCGGAGCAGATCTCCACCGCCGGCACCGAGGCCTCGGGCACCGGCAACATGAAGTTCGCGCTCAACGGCGCGCTGACCATCGGCACCTGGGACGGCGCCAACATCGAGATCGCCGAGAACGTCGGCCTTGATCACATTTTCATCTTCGGTCTGCGCACCGAGCAGGTGGCCGCCTTGCGCGCCAGCGGCTACAACCCGCGCCGCTACTACGACCACAACTACGACCTGAAGACCGCCATCGATCGCATCGCCGAGGGCGCCTTCAGCCCCGAAGAGCCTGGCCGTTTCCACGACATCACGCGCACGCTGCTCGAATCCGACTACTACCTGCTGCTGGCCGACTACGGCGACTACCTGGCCGCTCAAGGCAAAGTGGACGAACTCTACCGCCGTCCCACCGAATGGACACGCCACGCCATCATGAACGTGGCCGGCATGGGCGCCTTCTCGTCGGACCGCACGATCCGCGAGTACGCCGATGAGATCTGGAACGTGAAGCCGCTGTTTGAGTGAGTCTTTGCCTTTGGTTTCTGCCAAGGCCGCCGTGTACCTCAGACCTTGCGCGCGGGCGTTGCCTCATGGTCTGAAGGAGCGGCGCGGCTGACTCCGCTCATGTCCCCCGGGCTGACTGCGTCAGCCCTCCTCCTTTACTTCGCTGCGCCAGCCACACCGGTCCTTCAGACCGCCTACCAAGCGGGCATGCCAACGGTGGCGCGCCAACTTCACCTCGGATCGGGGTGACAGTGCGTTCTGTGCAGTGAGGTCAAGGAGGAGGACCGGCGCAGCCGGTCCGGGGGACACGAACGGAACAGGGCGCGCTGGCGCCCCGATCCCGCGAAGGTGCTGGCGAAAAGAATCAGGAAAGCGTCACGCGAGCAAACTTCCGCTTGCCCACCTGCACCACATAAACCCCGGCGCCGAGCTTGAGCCCCTTGTCGCTGACCACAGAAGAATCGATGCGCACACCACCACCATCGATCAGCCGGTTGCCCTCACCGTTGGACGCCACCAGCCCCGCCGCATTCAGCAACGCCGCAATGCCCAGAGGAGCGCCGGACAGTGACACCTCGGGAATCTGATCCGGCACACCACCCTTGCTGCGGTTGATGAAATCCTGCTCCGCCGCATCGGCCGCCGCCGCGCTGTGGAACCGCGCCGTGATCTCCTTGGCCAGCATCACCTTCGCGTCCTTGGGGTTGCGCCCGCCGGCCACTTCCTGCTTCAGCGCCTCGATCTCGGCCATGGACTTGAACGACAGCAGCGTGTACCAGCGCCACATCAGCGTGTCGCTGATCGACAGCACCTTGGCGAACATGCTGTTCGCTTCTTCGGTGATGCCGATGTAGTTGTTCTTGGACTTCGACATCTTCTCGACGCCGTCCAGACCTTCGAGCAGCGGCATGGTCAAAATGCACTGCGGCTCCTGGCCATACTCCTGCTGCAGGTGGCGCCCCATCAGCAGGTTGAACTTCTGGTCCGTGCCGCCCAGCTCCAGATCGCTCTTCAAAGCCACCGAGTCATAGCCCTGCATCAACGGGTACAGGAACTCGTGCACCGAGATCGGCGTGCCGGCCTTGAAGCGGTCGTGGAAATCGTTGCGCTCCATCATGCGCGCCACGGTGTACTTGGCCGCGAGCTGGATCATGCCCATCGAGCCCAGCGGAAGCGACCACTCACTGTTGTAACGAATCTCGGTTCTGGCCGGATCCAGCACCAGGCTGGCCTGCCGGTAGTAGGTCTCGGCGTTGGCCTTGATCTGCTCGGTGGTCAGCGGCGGACGCGTGTTGTTGCGCCCGGAGGGATCGCCGATCAGGCTGGTGAAGTCGCCGATCAGGAAAATCACCTGGTGCCCCAGGTCCTGCAGCTGGCGCATCTTGTTGAGCACCACCGTGTGACCGATGTGGATGTCGGGTGCGGTCGGGTCCAGTCCGAGCTTGATGCGCAGCGGCACGCCGGTGGCTTCGGACTTCGCCAGCTTCTTCACCCAGTCGTCCTGCGGGATCAGTTCCTCAATGCCCCTCAGGGTCACCGCCAGCGCCTCGCGCACACCGTCTGTCGGCTGCACCGCCTCCAGCGTGGATTTCTGAACACCTTTTGTTTCGTTAAGGCTGTGATTCATAAGGGGTTTTTCGGATACAACAGCCCTGGAACTGGCTATACTTTTAAGTTAGCGAGCGTGGATTTTAGTGGCCCGGCAAAGAGCCTTCCAAACGCAAGCCCCTTTGTGCGCCTTGATCACGGGTCCGATCCCCGAATCAGGCGTCCTTTTTTTGCCTGCCGCCCCTGCGGCAAGCCTGCCGGAACCGCACCTTGATTTCCATGAAACCGGACTCGCTGCCCCTGCTTGCACGCTCTTCTTCCAGTCTCCTGGTCCGTGGCCTGACCCGACATCCCCGCCGCATCATGCTCGGCGTGGGTGCGGTTTTGCTGGGCACCGGCGTGACGGCATTTGGCATCGCACCACTGGCCCCCGATGCCGCCAACCTGCCTGTGCGGCAAGTGATCGAGGCGCTGGACACGGCCCCTCTGGGTGCCCCGCTGCTCAACGATATTGCCTTGCCCGCCGCGCCGCTCACGCTGTTCCGCAGCGACCAGGTGCGCCGCGATGACACCGCCCAGAGCCTACTGCAACGCCTGGGTGTGGCCGACCCGGCTGCTCTGGCTTTCCTGCGCAACGACGCCACGGCGCGCCAGCTGTTCAACGGCCGCACGGGCAAGCTGGTCACCGCGGAAACCAACGACCGCCACGAACTGCAGCGCCTGATCGCACGCTGGTTGCCCGACGATGGGCATGAATTCCAGCGCCTGGTGATCGAAGCCGACCCCCTGGGTTACCAGGTTCGGCTGGAAACCGCCGAGCTCATGCCCAGCGTCCGCCTGGCCGGTGGCGTCATCAACAGCTCCCTGTTTGCCGCGACCGACGCCATCGGCCTGCCCGACAGCGTGGCCGTGCAACTGGCCGAGATCTTCGGTTCCGACATCGACTTCCGCCGCAACCTGCGCCAGGGGGACCGGTTCAGCGTGGTCTACGAAAGTCTGGAAGCGGACGGCGAAACGATGCGCGCCGGACGCGTGCTGAGCGCCGAGTTCGTCAACAACGGGCGCAAGCACGAAGCCATCTGGTTCGAAGAACCTGGCCACAAGGGTGCCTATTTCGGTTTTGACGGCCAGAGCGCACGCAAGACCTACCTGACCTCACCGCTGGAGTTCTCGCGCGTCAGCAGCGGCTATGGCATGCGTTTCCACCCGATCTCTCGCCAGCAGAAGGCCCACCTGGGTGTGGACTACGCGGCACCCACCGGCACGCCCGTGCGCACCATCGGCGACGGCGTGGTCACCTTTACGGGCTGGCAACGCGGGTACGGCAATGTGATCGAGATCAGCCACCGCAACAACCAGACCACCCTCTATGCGCACCTGAGTCGTATCGACGTGCAGCGGGGCCAGTCGGTCACACAGGGTGACCGCGTGGGTGCCGTGGGCTCCACCGGTGCCTCGACCGGGCCGCACCTGCACTTCGAATTCCGCGACCGTGGCGTGCACCAGGACCCGCTGGAGATCGCGCGCCAGAGCGAGAACGTCCCGATGAGCCCGGCGTTCCGCGCCCGCTTCGACGCCGTCGCGCAATTGCAGCGGCAACACCTCGACGCAGCGGCCACTGTCCAGCAGGCCAGCGCCGAATAAACCGCAGTCCAGCGCGATCCTGGGCCAGGCTGCTGCCTGACCCCGACCCCCAGCAAAAAGCCCCGCGAGACATCGCGGGGCTTTTTGCTGGTCAGAAGCCACCGATCGAACGGTGGCTCCGGAGCGAGGGGATCAGAGTTTCTGCAGCGCCTCGATGCGCTCTTCCATCGGCGGGTGGGTGGAGAACAGTTTGCCCAGGCCGCCGGCAATGCCCATGGCCTGCATGGTCTTGGGCAGCTCGCCGGGTGTCAGGCCACCCAGACGCGCCAGCGCGTTGATCATGGGTTGCTTGCGTCCCATGTAGTTGGCCGCGCCGGCGTCGGCGCGGAACTCGCGCTGGCGGCTGAACCAGGCCACGATGATGGCGGCCAGGAAACCGAGCACGATGTCCATCACGATGGTGGTCACCATGTAGCCGATGCCTGGTCCGGAATGGCTGTCGCTGCCGCGGCGCAGGAAGCTGTCCACGGCATAACCGATCACGCGGCTCAGGAACACCACGAAGGTGTTCATCACGCCCTGGATCAGCGTCATGGTCACCATGTCACCGTTGGCCACGTGGGCCACCTCGTGGCCGATCACGGCCTCGACCTCTTCCCGGGTCATGCTCTGCAGCAGTCCGGTGGAGACCGCCACCAGGGCCGAGTTCTTGAAAGCACCGGTCGCAAACGCATTGGGTGCGCCGTCGTAGATGGCGACTTCGGGCATGCCGATGCCGGCCTTTTCGGCAAACTTCTGCACCGTCTGCACGATCCAGGCCTCGTCGGCGGTCTGGGGCTGGTTGATGACCCGCGCGCCCGTACTGAACTTGGCCATGGGCTTGCTGATGAGCAGCGAGATGATGGCGCCGCCAAAACCGATCACAAGCGAGAACCCGGCCAACGCCGTCATGTTCAACCCGTTGGCGGTGAGGAAGCGGTCCACACCCAGGATGCGGGTGGTGACCAGCAACACCGCCATGACGGCGAAGTTGGTCAGGACAAACAACAGGATGCGTTTCATTTTTTCTCCATGTGGACGGTGACCCGGTTGAACAACCGGCTGCAAAGACAGGATCGTTCAGCCGCCCCAAGGTTCCATCTGAAACCCGGGGCCGGTGTCCGCGCGACCCGGGCGGGTGCGCGCATGATACCGAGAAACCAGTATGGGGACAGGTGTCGGCAATTCAAGGGAAAAGCCTTGAATTTCAAAGACTTGAACGATTCAGCCCGCGCTCGGGGACCTGACCTCGCCAGGGAGGCGCTGCGGCCGGAACACACCGGCGTCGGCATAAAAGTCCGCCTTTTCATTCCCGGCCCACCAGCCCGGCACCCCGAGCACGGGCAGCGGCGTGAAGGGCTTTTCACCCAGCCCGGTCGCGCTCAATCGACCCGCCAGCCAGGCATCCCATGCCGCCAGGTCATCCCCCAGGCCCAGCGGCACCGGCGCCCGGTAGACATGGCCGGTGATCGACTTGTAGGGCTTCACCAGCTTCTCCAGCAGGGCGTGGCCGAACAGCACCAGCCGCGCCTGCGCCCACAGGGGCCGCAGCTCCCCGAAGAGGTGGGCCCACTCGCGGGCGGCCAGGGCGTCCCAGAGCACATCGGGCGCCTGCAGCAGCACGGCGTTTTCGTCGAACAGCGTGATGGCATCGCGCACCGGGCCGCGCACCTGGCCCACACCGGCTTTCCGAATCTCCGCCGCCTGCAGGCGGTTGAGCAGGCGTTTGGTGGCCGGAAAGCGCATCCAGCACAAGCCGTTGAAGAAGTCGTGCAGACCTTCGCGCGTGGGCACGCTGCCGGTTTCGAAGATGAACTGCTCGTAGGCTGTTCCTTCGGGCAGATCGGCCTGCGGCACGAAGCGCGGGCCGAGGGTGCCGATGCGTTGCGTCAGCGCCTGCGGCAGCGGAACACCCCGCTCGCAGGCGCTGCGCACCACCGCACCATCCACGGCAAACGGCGCGTTCCAGGGCAACGACCAGTCGGGCGCCGGCCAGGTCTGCACCGCCTCGATCAACGCGCACATGGTGGGTCAGCCCACCAGCTTCCAGGGCAGTGCCTCGCCCGAACGCAGCGGCTTGAGTTCCGCCTCGCCAAAGGCAAAACTCTCGGGCGGCGTCCAGCTCTCGCGCTTCAGCGTGATGGTGCCGCTGTTGCGCGGCAAGCCGTAGAAGGCCGGGCCGTTGAAGCTGGCAAAGGCTTCGAACTGGTCGAGAGCGCCCGCTGCGTCAAAGACCTCGGCGTACATCTCGATGGCGGCGTGGGCGGTGTAGCAGCCGGCGCAGCCGGTGGCGTGTTCCTTCAGGTGCGCCGGGTGCGGTGCGCTGTCGGTGCCGAGGAAGAACCTGGCGTTGCCGCCAGTGGCCGCGGCCACCAGGGCCTGGCGGTGGACTTCGCGCTTCAGGACCGGCAGGCAGTAGTAGTGCGGTCGGATGCCGCCGGTGAAGATGGCGTTGCGGTTGTACAGCAGGTGGTGCGCGGTGAGGGTGGCACCCAGGTACTGGTCCGACTCGGCCACGTACTGCGCGGCTTCTTTCGTGGTGATGTGTTCCATCACGATCCTGAGTTCGGGGAAGTCCTTGCGCAGTGGCTGCAGTTGTTGCTCGATGAACACGGCTTCGCGGTCGAACAGGTCGATCTCGGGGCTGGTGACTTCGCCGTGCACCAGCAGCGGCATGCCGGCCTTCTGCATGGCTTCGAGCGTTTTGTAGGTCTTGCGGATGTCGGTCACGCCGGCATCGCTGTTGGTGGTGGCGCCGGCCGGGTAGAGCTTGACGGCGACCACGCCGGCGTCTTTGGCACGGGCGATCTCGTCGGCCGGCAGCTTGTCGGTCAGGTACAGCGTCATCAGCGGCTCGAAGGCCATGCCCACCGGCACGGCGGCACGGATGCGCCCGGCGTAGGCCAGGGCCTGCGCCGCGGTGGTCACCGGCGGCTTGAGGTTGGGCATGATGATCGCGCGGCCGAACTGGGCGGCCGTGTGCGGCACCACGGTGCGCAGGGCCTCGCCGTCGCGCACGTGCAGGTGCCAGTCGTCGGGGCGGGTCAGGGTGATGTGGTTCAGGGCTTGGGTGCTCATGTTTCTATTTTCACTCAGCGCGTGGCGGGTGGAGCCGACGCGGCGTCCAGGTGGTTTTGCAGATCGGTCCAGAACTTTTCGACCGGGCCCTTGGCTTTGCGGGCCGCGGGGCGTTCGCGGTAGATGCGGATGTCGAGCGTGGTTTCAAAGCCGCCACCGGCGGGCACCAGCTTTTTGGCGCGCACGTCTTTGCGCACCGCGCTGGACGGCAAGAAGGCCACGCCGTGCCCTTCCAGGGCCATGGCCTTGAGGCCTTCGGCCATGTCGGTCTCGTCGATGCGGTCCTGGTGCAGCGGCGTGCCGCAGTGTGTGAGGATCTGGTCCACCGCGCGC
>JAURYH010000046.1 GCA_030653975.1 Hydrogenophaga sp.
AAAGTGGCCATCGTGGCTTGCATGCGCAAGCTCCTGACCATCCTCAACGCCATGCTCAGAGATCAGGCTTCATGGAGCACTCTCAAGCATGAGATTTCCGCTCAATCCACTTGACTTTCAACACAGTTGCTCAAGGGGGCGCCGCTGGCGGCCCGGCAAAGCCGGTTCCGCGGCGGCCTGGGTTTTCAGTCACCTCTCTCGTTTGAGGAGTCTTCATGAGCGCTACCCATGAGGTGTTCAATCAGGTGGATCCGCTGGTGGGCGTCAACCTGTTCGCCGGCAACCGGGCCATGCGGGATGCCCTGCGTTTCAATGCACCCGAACTGGACACTGCACCGCTGCACACGTTGGGCCAGCAGGTGGGCAGCGCCGAGATGCAGACCCATGCGCGGCTGGCCAATGTGTTCACGCCGCAGCTCAAGAGCCACGACCGTTTCGGCCATCGCATCGACCAGGTGGAGTTTCACCCGAGCTACCACGCGCTGATGACGGCGGCCACGGCGGCGGGTTTGCATGGCACGCCCTGGGGTGAGGGTGCAGCGAACCCACACCTCTCCCGCGCAGCCGGCTTCATGCTCTTCACCGAGCTGGAGCCCTCCACGCTCTGCCCCATCTCCATGAGCTACGCGGTCACGCCCGCGCTGCGCGACAACCCGGCCATCTGCGCCGACTGGGCGCCGCAGCTCACCAGCCGCACCTACGACCCGGTGCTCAAGCACTGGAAAGACAAGGCCGGCGTGACCATGGGCATGGGCATGACGGAGAAGCAGGGCGGCTCGGACGTGCGCGCCAACACCACGCAAGCGGTGCCGGCAGGATCGGACGGCTGGGGACAGCGCTTCACCGTCACCGGCCACAAGTGGTTCTTCTCGGCACCCATGTGCGACGCCTTCCTGATCCTGGCGCAGACGCCGAGTGGCCTCTCCTGCCTGTTCCTGCCGCGCGTGCTGCCCGATGGTTCGATGAACCAGCTCTTCATCCAGCGCCTGAAAGACAAGCTGGGCAACAAGGCCAACGCCAGCTCCGAGGTGGAGTTCGCGGGCGCCACCGCCTGGCTGGTGGGCGAAGAAGGCCGGGGCGTGCCGCAGATACTGGCCATGGGCACCATGACGCGGCTGGACTGCGCGCTGGGCACCAGCGGTCTGATGCGCCAGGCCTTGTCCATCGCGCTGAACCACACGAGCCAGCGCATGGCCTTTGGCAAGAAGCTGATCGACCAGCCGCTGATGAAAAACGTGCTGGCCGATCTGGCGCTGGAGTCCGAAGCGGCCACCGCGCTGGCCCTGCGGCTGGCGCGCAGCTTCGACCGCCCGGGCGACGCGCACGAGCAGGCCATGCAGCGCCTGCTCACGCCGGTGGCCAAGTTCTGGATCTGCAAGCGCGGCAGCCATTTCGCCGAAGAAGCCATGGAATGCCTGGGTGGCAACGGCTACGTGGAAGAGGGCGGCGAGGGCATCATGGCGCGCATCTACCGCGAGATGCCGGTCAACAGCATCTGGGAAGGCGCCGGCAACATCATGGCGCTGGACCTGCTCAGGGCTTTGCGCAAGGCCGATGCTGCAGCGGCCCTGGCGCACGAGCTCGCTCCCGCCAAAGGCCTGCACCCGGCGCTCGATCACATGGCCGAGAGCCTGCCGATCCGCGTCGAACAGATGGCCACCGAGATGGAAGCCCGCCGCCTGGCGCAGGACGTGGCGCTGGCCGTGCAGGCCGCGCTGCTGGCACAGACCGCGCCGGGCGCCGTGTTCAGCGCCTTCTGCAATTCGCGCCTGGCCGGCCACTGGGGCCACAGCTTCGGCTCGCTCGGCGCGGGCGTCGACTTCGATGCCATCATCGCCCGCGCCCAACCCCGCTGAATTCTGGAGAGCCCCATGACCGACCTGATCCTGCACCACTACCCCATGTCGCCCTTTTCGGAAAAGGTGCGGCTGATCCTGGGCCACAAGCAGCTGGCCTGGCAGAGCGTGCTGATTCCCAGCGTCATGCCCAAGCCCGACGTGGTGGCGCTCACCGGCGGCTACCGGCGCACGCCCTTCCTGCAGATCGGTGCCGACATCTACTGCGACACCGCGCTGATCTGCGACGTGCTCGAACACCGCCAGCCCGCGCCCACGCTCTACCCCGAGCACAACAAGGGCATCGCCCGCGTGCTGGCCCAGTGGGCCGACAGCACGCTGTTCTGGGCATCGATGGCCTACACCTTCAGTTCCAAGGGTTCGGCCACGATGTTTGCCAGCCAGCCGCCCGAAGTGGGCCAGGCCTTTGCCGCCGACCGCGCCGCCATGCGCGCGGGCATGACCAGCCTGCGCCCGGGCGACGCCACCGCGGCGTACAGAAGCTACCTGCGCCGCCTGGCCAACATGTTGCACGAACAGCCGTTCCTGCTCGGCGCGGCGCCCTGCGTGGCCGACTTCGCGGCCTACCACCCGCTGTGGTTCACGCGCGTGATCAACCCGGGCATGGCCGGCATCCTGGAGGCGACGCCCGACGTGCTGGCCTGGATGGACCGTTTGGCCGCCTTCGGCCACGGCCACCTGGCCAAGCTCTCGTCCACCGAAGCCATCGCCATCGCGGCGGCGGCCGAGCCGGCGCCTTTGCCCGACGAGGCCTTTCAGGACGAACACGGCATCCCGCTGGGCAGCCGCGTCACGGTGGCGGCCGAGAGCTTCGGCCAGGAGCCGACCGAAGGCATCCTGCGCGCGGCCTCGCGCACGCACTACACGCTGGAGCGCAGCGACGAGCGCGCCGGTCGGCTGCATGTGCATTTCCCGCGCATCGGCTTTGTGCTGCGGGAAGTGCGCGCTTGAGCCAGGCTGCTTCGACGCCGGTCGCGTGGCGCTGCCTGCCGTTTGACGCGCTGCTGCCGCGCACGCTGTACGCACTGCTCCAGCTGCGCGCCGAGGTGTTTGTGGTGGAGCAGGCCTGCGCGTTCCAGGACCTGGACGGCGCCGATGCCGACTGCATGCATCTGCTGGGCGAGGGCATTGGGCCAGATGGTCAGCCGCAACTGCTCGCCTACACCCGCCTGGTGCCCGCCGGCCTCAAGTACCCCGAGGCCAGCATCGGCCGCGTGGTCACCGCACCGGTCACGCGAGGCACCGGCATGGGCCACGCGCTGATGGCCGAGTCGGTGCGCATGCTGCACAGCCTCTGGGGCGTGCAGCCGATCCGCATCGGCGCGCAGGCGCATCTGGAACGCTTCTACAACGCGCACGGCTTCGTGTCCGACGACAAGCCGTATGTCGAAGACGGGATTCCCCACATCGAGATGCTTCGCCGATGAACTTCCGTGACTTCCTCCTTCCCCCTCTGGGGGAAGGCTGGGATGGGGGCATGCACGCAGATGGGTTTGCCAATAGCTCGTCTTGCGCCGCGGCGGCGGCCCCCATCCCCACCTTCCCCCAGAGGGGGAAGGAGTCAAACCACATCACTTTGAATCGCGCCCGATGAACCCCAAAACCTGCAGGAGACAAAACCATGATTTCTGATTTCAAAGGCAAGACCGCGGTACTGACGGGCGCCGGTTCGGGCTTCGGCCTCGAATGCGCGCGCATCGGCGCACAGCTCGGCATGAACCTCGTGCTGGTGGACGTGCAGCCCGACGCGCTGGACGCTGCCGCTGCGGAAATGACGGCGGTGGGTGCGCCGGTGCTCGCCAAGCGTGTGGACGTGTCCAGCGCCGAGCAGATGGAGGCACTTGCCGCCGACGTGGTGCAGCGCTTCGGCGCGCCGCACTTCGTGTTCAACAACGCGGGCGTGGGCTCGGGCGGCCTGGTGTGGGAAAACTCGGTGAAAGACTGGGAATGGGTGCTGGGCGTGAACCTCTGGGGCGTGATCCACGGCGTGCGCCTGTTCACGCCGCTGATGCTCGCCGCCGCCAAGGCCGACCCGGCGTACCAGGGCCACATCGTCAACACCGCCAGCATGGCGGGTCTGCTCACGCCGCCCAACATGGGCATCTACAACGTGAGCAAACACGCGGTGGTGAGCCTGACCGAAACGCTCTACCAGGACCTGAAGCTGGTGAGCGACCAGATCAGCGCCAGCGTGTTGTGCCCCTATTTCGTGGCCACCGGCATCAGCCAGAGCCACCGCAACAAGCCGGCCGGACTGGCCGAAGAAAAGCCCACGCAGAGCCAGCTGATCGGCCAGGCCATGACCGACAAGGCCGTGAGTTCGGGCAAGGTGACGGCGGCGCAGGTGGCCGAGATGGTGTTCCACGCCATGCGCCACGACCAGTTCTACATCTACAGCCACCCCAAGGCCCTGGGCAACGCGCAGTCGCGTTTCGACGCCATCGTGGCCGGCAGCAATCCGCCCGATCCGTTTGCCGAGCGGCCAGAGATCGGCGCGGGCCTGCGGCAGGCGCTGCGCGCCGGCTGACCGCAGGGCCTGGCGATGACGTCCCTCGGCCACACGCTGTTCGACACCGCCATCGGCGTCTGCGGCCTCGCCTGGGGCGCCCACGGCATCACGGCGGTGCAACTGCCCGAGCCCGACACCGATGCCACGCGGGCGCGCCTGCTGAAGAGCGCGGGTGACTGCCCCGAAGTGACCGATCTGCCCGACGCGGTGCGCGCGGCCATCACCGGCATTCAGGCCCTGCTGCGCGGCGAGCACCGCCAACTGCTGGAGCTGGAGTTCGTCCTGGAACGACTCACACCCTTCCAGCGCCGGGCCTACGCCATCGCCCGGGCCATCCCGCCGGGCCAGACCCGGACCTACGGCGAGGTCGCGCAGGAACTCGGTGACCCGGACCTGGCCCGCGCCGTGGGGCAGGCCATGGGGCGCAACCCGTTTGCGCCGGTCGTGCCCTGCCACCGCGTGCTGGCCGCCGGCCTGAAGCCGGGTGGGTTTTCAGCCAGTGGCGGTGCGCTCACCAAGCTGCGCATGCTGGCGATTGAAGGTGCGGTGCCGGGCGGCACGCCATCGCTGTTCGACGACCTGTGAGCTTCAGCGCTTCGCCAAGCGCTCCGCCAGCGCCCGCGCCGACAGCGGCGCGCAGCCCTCGGCCTTGTTGCTGATGGTCACGTAGGCGTTCTGGCCCGCACTGGTCACGCCACGCACCGTGCGCACGATCAGCTCGCGCGTCTCGTGGTCCACGTCGTGGATGCGGTCGTAGGGTTCGTACATGCGCTGCGCGTCTTCGTAACCGCAGGCGCCGTGCAGCGGGTTCAGGTTCCAGCGGCAGACCATCGGCCCGGGCCAGAGCGCGCGCAGCAGCGGCAGTTGCTCGGCCAGACGCGGCATCTTGGCGTGCAGGCCCAGGCCGTAGGTGGCGCCGGTCTCCTTCAGCACGGCCGCCAGCTGCGGCGCGATGGCGGGCGAGAGCCATTCCGGGTCGCGCACCTCGACCGCGATCACGCCATCGGGCGTGGCGCCGCGCACATCGGGCAGCGCCCGCAGCATCGCGCGCAGCCGCTCCAGCAACAGCGGCAGGCGCAGCAACTGCGAGAAGGGCAGGGGGCTGAGCTGGAACACCAGCGCGCCCACCTTGTCGCCCAGCCCCGCCAGTGCGGGGGTGATGAACTCCTGCACGGCCAGCGCGGGGTCCAGAAACGCGGTGTTGGGCTGGCGGCCATGGCCCTGCTCGCCGCGCACCAGCGCGTCGGTCACCAGCGCCGGCGCCTTGACCACGAAGCGGAAGTCGTCCGGCACCTCGCCCGCGTAGCGCGCGTACTGCCCCTCGGTCAGCGGGCGGTAGAACGAACGGAAGGTGGTTGCCAACTTGTGACAAGACGTTGCAGAATGGCTGCCAGAACGGACAACAACCAAAAACGTTCCAGACCAGAGGGAGGCGATGGTCCATCAACATCCGACACCGCCGCGCAGCCGGACCGAATCATCGGGCCGCGTGGCCTCGTCACACGACCTCTGCAATAGGCTGTCAACCGCTGAGTTTTGCATTGAGTCCGCAACCCTTGCCGGGCAAAAGGCAAGACCCCCAAGTCTTTCGTGACCCCCAAGTCTTTCGCGTGTCCACCTGAAGCTGCCCTGCCCGGACCCGGCCTTCGGAGCGCAGCCGGCGGCGTCGGCGCAGATCCCTCCTTCGGTGGAGTCGGGGCATCCGGACCCGTAGCGACGATGCCCGTGGCCTTGTGCACCGCCCGTGCTCGGCACGGGACGCCCATTGGGGCGAGGGCCGCCCGGCTTGTGGCAAACTGCGCCCCTTCTTGAAGCCCCGCCCACCGTGCGGGCAGGACGACAGGGGTCACATGCACACCATCATCGCGCAGATCGCGCAGGAAATCCGGGTCGGCGTTCACCAGGTCAAGGCGGCTGTGGAGCTGCTCGACGGCGGCTCCACCGTGCCCTTCATCGCGCGCTACCGCAAGGAAGCTACCGGCGGCCTGGACGACATCCAGCTGCGTGAACTCGAATACCGCCTGGGTTACCTGCGCGAACTCGAAGACCGGCGCGCGACCGTGCTGAAAAGCATTGATGAGCAGGGCAAACTGACACCCGCGCTGCGAGCCGCCATCGCCGCCGCGCCGACCAAGCAGGAGCTGGAAGACCTGTACCTGCCGTTCAAGCAGAAGCGCCGCACCAAGGGCCAGATCGCGCGCGAGTTCGGCATCGAGCCGCTGGCCGACAAACTCTTTGCCGACCCGACGCTGGACCCGGCCGCCGAAGCCGCCGCGTTCACCAAGCCCGCCGAGGTGCTGGACGACGGCAAGCCCGGCGCCGATTTTTCCACCGTGCCTGCGGTGCTCGATGGTGTGCGCGACATCCTCAGCGAACGCTGGGCCGAAGACGCAGCGCTGCTGCAGAACCTGCGCGAATGGCTCTGGGCCGAAGGCCTGTTGCAGAGCAAGCTGGTGGCCGGCAAGGATGAAAACCACCCCGACGTGGCCAAGTTCCGCGACTACTTCGACTACGACGAGCCGATCAGCCGCGTGCCCTCGCACCGCGCCCTGGCGGTGTTCCGTGGCCGCTCGCTGGAGATCCTGGACGCCAAGCTGGTGCTGCCCGAGGCTCTGGACGCGGGGGCTTCGACAGGCTCAGCTCGAACGGAAGGGGGCTCAGCCCGAACGGCTGCGGTGCCGTCGCTTGCCGAAGGCCGCATCGCCCTGCACCTGGGCTGGAGCCACAAGGGCCGCAAGGCCGACGACCTGTTGCGCAAGTGCGTGGCCTGGACCTGGCGCGTGAAGCTCAGCCTGTCCAGCGAGCGCGACCTGTTTGCCCGTCTTCGTGAGAGCGCCGAGGCGGTGGCGATCAAGGTGTTTGCCGACAACCTGCGCGACCTGCTGCTGGCCGCGCCGGCCGGTCCGCGCGTCGTGATGGGGCTGGACCCGGGTATCCGCACCGGCGTGAAGGTGGCGGTGGTCGACGCCACCGGCAAGCTGGTGGACACGTCCACGGTGTACCCCCACGAGCCCCGGCGCGACTGGGACGGCTCGCTGCACACCCTGGGCCTGCTGGCGCAGAAGCATGGCGTGAACCTGATCGCCATTGGCAACGGTACCGCCAGCCGCGAAACCGACAAGCTCGCTGCCGACCTGATCAAGCTGCTGGCCAAAGCCGGCATTGAAGGCGTGCAAAAGGTGGTGGTGAGCGAGGCCGGCGCGTCCGTCTATTCCGCCAGCGAGTTCGCCAGCCAGGAAATGCCCGACGTGGACGTGAGCCTGCGCGGTGCGGCGTCGATCGCCCGCCGCCTGCAGGACCCGCTGGCCGAGCTGGTGAAGATCGATCCCAAGAGCATCGGCGTCGGCCAGTACCAGCACGACGTGAACCAGAGCGAGCTCGCCCGCACACTGGAGACGGTGGTGGAAGACTGCGTGAACGGTGTGGGCGTGGACCTGAACACGGCCAGCGTGCCGCTGCTCTCGCGCGTTTCGGGACTCTCGGCCACGGTGGCGAAGTCGGTGGTGCGCTGGCGCGAGGCCAACGGCGCTTTCAGGAACCGCCAGCAATTGCTCGACGTGACCGGCCTGGGGGCCAAGACCTTCGAGCAGAGCGCGGGCTTCCTGCGCATCCGCGGGGGCGACAACCCGCTGGACATGACCGGCGTGCACCCCGAAACCTACCCGGTGGTCGAGCAGATCATCGCCAAAACCGGCCAGCCCGTGGCCACGCTCATGGGCCGGGCCGACATGCTCAAGACCCTGCGCCCGGAGCTGTTCGCCAACGAGAAATTCGGCGTCATCACGGTCAAGGACATCCTGACCGAGCTGGAAAAACCCGGCCGCGACCCGCGCCCGGACTTCCAGGTGGCGCGCTTCAACGACGGCGTGGACGACATCAGCGACCTGCGCGAAGGCATGGTCCTCGAAGGCACGGTGTCCAACGTCGCGCAATTCGGCGCCTTCATCGACCTGGGCGTGCACCAGGACGGTCTGGTCCACGTGAGCCAGCTGGCGAACAAGTTCGTCAACGACGCGCGCGAGATCGTCAAGACCGGCGACATCGTCAAGGTCAAGGTGATGGAGGTCGATGTGGCGCGCAAGCGCATCGGCCTGTCCATGAAACTGGGCGATGCGCCGACCCGTTCCGGACGGGACGACGGGGCGCCGCGTGACAACCGGTTTGAGCCTGCCCGTTCGGGCTCACGCTCCGGTGGTGGTCGCCCGGCCGGTGCGGGGCCGTCGTCCGCGCAGCCGGCTTCGGCCATGGCCTCGGCATTTGCGCGTCTGCAGGGGATGAAAAAAGGCTGAATCCGGCACCGGACGTCGGGTGGCGCTGAGCCGCCTGGGCGCATGGGCCTCGGGCTGCGAGACAATCGTGTCCTTATGCAAGCGCTTCGCCTCTACGCCGGTCCCAGGGCACGTCAGCACATCGAACAGCACGGCCTGCGCC
Organism: Hydrogenophaga sp.; assembly: GCA_030653975.1. GTDB lineage: Bacteria > Pseudomonadota > Gammaproteobacteria > Burkholderiales > Burkholderiaceae_C > Hydrogenophaga. The sequence goes on from JAURYH010000046.1 coordinate 8,797, forward strand.
CGCAGGACGTGGGCACGGTGCCGGCCGCCGCAGGTGGCCCCAAGGGCCTGATACTGGGGCCGCTGGATCGTTTCATTTTTGGTCACTGGCTGAGCCACAGCATCCAGCCGGTGCACCTGGTGGGGGCCTCGATCGGGGCCTGGCGCATGGCGACCGCCTGCCTGCAGGGCACCGCCAGTGCGCTGGAACGGCTGGAACGCGATTACATCGCCCAGCACTTTGCGTTGCCCCCGGGCCAGAAGCGCGCGACGGCGGCACAGATCAGCGGCCAGTTCCGCAGCAACCTGCAGACCTTTTTCAGTGGGCGTGTCAGCGAGGTGTTGTTGCACCCGCGCTACCGGCTGCACGTCGTTGCCTCGCGTGGGCGTCGCCTGCTCGCGCGCGACGGGCCACTGCGGACGCCGCTGGGTTACCTCGGTGCGTTTGTGGCCAACGCCGTTCACCGCCAGGCGCTCGGGGGCTGGCTGGAGCGTGTCGTGTTCTCCACGTCCACAGCGGACGGTGCGGCCCGGCCTGATGCGCCGCTCCCGTTTGAGACGACCGACCTGCGCACGCGTCAGGCCCCCCTGCGCGAAGACAACTTCATGGATGCCCTGCAGGCCAGTTGCTCCATCCCCTTCATGCTGCAGCCCGTGCACGGCATTGCGGGTGCGCCACCCGGTCCGTATTGGGACGGCGGCATCACCGACTACCACCTGCACCTGCGCTACCGGAGCAACCCGGTGGCCCCTTTGGTTCTCTACCCGCATTTCCAGCAGTTGGTGGTGCCCGGCTGGCTCGACAAATCCTGGCAGCGCCGCCACCGGTCCAGCCCCGCGCTGGACCACATGCTGGTGATCGCGCCCGACCCCGCCTGGGTCAAGACCCTGCCCAACGGCAAACTGCCCGACCGCGGCGACTTCACGCACTACGGCCAGGACATCGGCAGCCGCCAGCGCGTCTGGAGCGCTGCCACCGCCGCCGCCGCGCAGCTCGCCGACGAGTTTGCGCAGTGGCTGGAGCGCCCCGACCTCTCGCGCATCGAGGCGCTGTAGGGCAGGCCCACGCGCATCGGGGTGCGAGGGGATAATTCCGCCCATGGAATCTGCCCCGCGCTACCTCACCGCCGCCCTCTACAAATTCGTGGACTTGCCCGACTTCGAGGCGCTGCGCGAACCGCTGCAGGCCTGTTGCGAGGCGCACCAGGTCAAGGGCACGCTGCTGCTGGCGAGCGAAGGCATCAACGGCACCATCGCTGGTCTGGAGCCGGGCGTGCGCGCGGTGCTGGCGCACCTGCGGGCCGATCCCCGCCTGGCCACGTTGCAGCACAAGGAAGCCTGGGCTGACAAACCGCCGTTTCTGCGCATGAAGGTGCGGTTGAAAAAGGAAATCGTCACCCTGCGTGTGCCCGGGCTGGATCCGAACAAGACCGTGGGCCAGTATGTCAAACCCGAGGACTGGAATGCCCTGGTGGCCGACCCGGACGTGCTGCTCATCGACACCCGCAACGACTACGAGGTCGCCATCGGCACGTTCCAGGGCGCCATCAACCCGGCCATCAGGACCTTCACCGAGCTGCCCGCCTGGCTCGATGCCCAGCCCAGCTTGCAGGGCGAGAAGAAGCCCAAAGTCGCGATGTTCTGCACCGGCGGCATCCGCTGCGAAAAGTCCACCGCGTTGATGAAGATGCACGGGTTTGATGAGGTCTACCACCTCGAAGGCGGCATCCTCAAATACCTGGAAGAGATTCCACCCGAACAGAGCACCTGGGAGGGTGCGTGTTTTGTGTTCGACGAGCGGGTGAGCGTGGGTCACGGCCTGCAGCCCGGCCCTCATGAACTGTGTCGCTCCTGCCGCTGGCCGCTGGGCGAACAGGACAAGGCCTCGCCACACTACGTCAAAGGCGTGAGCTGCCCGCACTGCCACGACCAGCGCAGCCCCGAACAGAAAGCCCAGCTGGCCGAACGGCAGCGCCAGGTCGAGCTCGCCGAGGCGCGCGGGGAAGTGCACGTGGGTGCGCACATGCCCACCCACGATCAGCAACAATGAACCGAGCGCCCGTTGCGACTGCGTCGCTCGTGTAAAGCGGGTAACGCTTCCACACACACGGCATTTTCATGCGGGTTTGTCCCTAGACTGGCCTGCCCTAACGACTCTCAAGGAGTGTTCATGAAACGCCTGATCCCTTTCCTCGCCGTGGCCACGCTCGCCGCTACCGCCTCGTCCGTTCAAGCCCAGGGCCTGTATGGCGAACTGGGCTACACACCGCTGAAACTGGAGAGCCGTGTCGGCGGCCTCGATTTCTCATCCAAACCGTCCAACGTGCGTGGCATCATCGGCTATGAACTGAACAGCAACCTGGCCGTCGAGGGCATGCTCGGCCTGAACGCGCAGGACTCGTCCGTGAAGGTGAACGGCATCAATTCCGGTGTCAAGGCCGAGGTGGACAACATGGTCGGTGTCTTCGTCAAGCCCAAGATCCAGGTGGCTGAAGGACTGGAGCTCTTCGGTCGCCTCGGTGCGGCACGCACCAAGCTCTCCGTCGGCGGCAATACCGACAGCGCCACTTCCGTGGCCTACGGCCTCGGCGCAAGCTACCAGCTCACCCCCGCCCTCTCGCTCAACGCCGACTACATGACCTACCACGACAAGGACGACACCACACTCAAGGGCGTCACCGTCGGGGTTGGCTACAAGTTCTGACGAAAAGCAGTCTCACCACCGTTCTGGCGAGTCTGTCAGAACGGTGGTGCCCCGCCGTTCACCCCACTGACGGTGCTGGCGGCAGCTTGAGCAGGCGGCCGTATTTGTCGGCCAGGTGGCTTTCGGCGCGCTCCAGCATGAAATAGCGGAACGCCTCGGCCGCGGGCGACAGCAGCTTGGACAGCGTGTGCACCACGTTCCAGATCCACGCTCGCGCAGGATGAAGCCGTAGGGCCGCAGGCTGTCCACCGTGGGGTGGCCCACCTTGAGCAGCGGGTGGTCGGTCGGCGCCACGAACACGTGCGGGTGAGCGGCAAAGGGCTCGGCCCGCGTGGCCAGTTCTTTGGGCGGGCGGCCCGTGATGGCGATGTCCACCTCGTTGCCGTGCAACATCTTCACCAGCTGTTCCCGGTTGCCCACGGCGAGCCGGATTTCCACGCCTTCGTGTTCGTGCTGAACTCGGCCCGCAGCCACGGCAGGAAATACTTCGCCGTGCTGAGCATGCCGATGGTCAGCGTGACCACCTCCAGCCGCTGCAGCCGCGCGGCGGCGTCTTCAGCGTCCTTGAGGTTGGCGATCACCTTGCGCGCGTAGACCCGTATGTATACGCCCGCCGTGGTCAGCGCCACCTGGCGCCCGTTGCGCTTGAACAGGGGCAGGCCCACATGGCCCTGCAGCGCCTTGACCTGCATGGTGACCGCCGGGGGTGTGAGGTGCAAAACCTCGGCGGCACGGGCGAAGCGCAGGTGTTTGGCGACCTCGGTGAAAACCCTGAGTTGGCGGAAGGTGGCGCTCTTGATTAAGTTATCACTTAACCAAATTGCAAGTAATCATGAATTTACCTTATTTAAGTCCATCCCTATAGTCCGTTCATCACCCCGTGTTTCCGGGGTATTCGAACAGGTGAATCCATGCTGAACGCCCTGATTTTTGATGTCGATGGCACCCTGGCCGACACGGAGAGCGTGCACCTGGAAGCGTTCAACCACGCCTTCCAGCAGGAGGGTCTGGACTGGCACTGGAGCACCGAACAGTACACGCAGCTGCTCGATATCTCGGGCGGCAAGGAACGCATGCTGGCCTATTGGCGCTCGGTGGATCCGGACCTGAAAGAGGTGGAGGCCGGCGCGGTCAGCGACACGATCAACCGCCTGCATGAAATCAAGACCGCGTACTACGAAAACGCTGTCAACAGTGGCGCCGTGGCGCTGCGCCCCGGCGTGCTGGCGCTCATGAGCGAGGCGCGGCGCCAGGGCCTGCAGCTGGCCATTGCCACCACCACCTCGCCGGTCAACATCGCCGCGCTGATGCGTTCGGCCATCGGGCTGGACTGGCGCTCGCACTTTCTGGCCATCGGCGATGCCAGCAATGCCCCGGTCAAGAAGCCGAACCCGCAGGTCTACATGAAAGTGCTGGCCGACATGGGTATGCGCGCGGCCGATTGTGTGGCTTTTGAGGATTCGTCCAACGGCCTGCGTGCGGCCCGGGCAGCCGGTCTGGACACCGTCATCACGCCCAACAGTTTCACTGCCCACCACGATTTCGCCGGCGCGCTGCGCGTCGTGCCCAACCTGAGCGAAGTCAATGTGGCGCGGCTCAAGGAATGGCACAACCGCTGAAGCGCCTTCGCGATCCTTCTTTTCACTTTCCAGGCTTTTCATGACCATCCGCATCGCACCTTCCATCCTGTCTGCAGACTTTGCCCGCCTGGGCGAAGAAGTGCGCGCCATCGAGGCCGCCGGGGCCGATCTGGTGCATTTCGACGTGATGGACAACCACTACGTGCCCAACCTCACCATCGGGCCACTGGTGTGCGAGGCGATCCGCCCGCACGTGAAGATCGGGATTGACGTGCACCTGATGGTCGAGCCGGTGGACGCGCTGATCCCGCTGTTCGCCAAGGCCGGCGCCAACATCATCACCTTCCACCCCGAAGCCAGCCGCCATGTCGACCGCACGCTGCAGCTGATCCGCGACCACGGCTGCAAGGCCGGCCTGGTGTTCAACCCCGCCACGCCGCTGTCGCTGATGGACCACGTGATGGACAAGCTCGACGTGGTGCTGCTCATGAGCGTGAACCCTGGCTTCGGTGGGCAGAAGTTCATTCCCGGTACCTTGCCCAAGCTGGTGGCGGCCCGCGAGCGCATCGATGCCCACGTGGCCGAAGGCGGTCAGACCATCTGGCTCGAAGTGGACGGTGGCGTGAAGGTGGACAACATCGCCGAGATCGTGCGCGCCGGGGCCGACACCCTGGTGGCCGGCAGCGCCGTGTTTGGTGCGCCCGACAACAACGGCGGTTACCACACTGTCATGAAGCAGTTGCGCAAGAACGCGCTGGTCTGAAGGCCGTCCACGCGGCCACCCATTCAACAACTCCTACGAAAGCCCTCCATGACCACCCGCCGCCGTTTCACCCTCACCCAATACCTGATCGAACAACGCCGCCGTTTTCCCAGCGCCAGCGGCGACTTCAATGCGCTGCTGCTCGACGTGGCCCTGGCCTGCAAGGCCATCGCGCGCACGGTGGCTTTTGGCGACCTGGGCAGCATGCTCGGGCAGCCGGCGCCCGAAGTCACCACCAGCGTGAACGTGCAGGGTGAGGAGCAGAAGAAGCTCGACGTCATCAGCAACGAGTACTTCACGCAGATGACGGAGTGGGGCGGTCATCTGGCGGGCATGGCGTCCGAAGAGATGGACCACCCGTACCAGATCCCGGCCACCATGCAGCGCGGCAAATACATGCTGGTGTTCGACCCGCTGGATGGTTCGAGCAACATCGATGTGAACGTCACCGTGGGCAGCATCTTCAGCGTGTTGCGCGCACCGCAAGACGTGATCGACAGCGGGCGCGATGTGGTCGAGGCCGACTTTCTGCAGCCCGGCACGCAGCAGCTCGCTGCCGGCTACGCGCTCTACGGCCCGACCACCATGCTGGTGCTCACGGTGGGCAACGGCGTGGCCGGCTTCACGCTGGACCCGAACCTGGGCCAGTTCATGCTCACGCACCCCAACCTGCAGATCCCGGAAGACACCCACGAGTTCGCGATCAACGCCTCCAACAGCCGCTTCTGGGAGGCACCGGTCAAGCGCTATGTGGACGAGTGCCTGGCCGGCAAGACCGGCGCGCGCGGCAAGGACTTCAACATGCGCTGGATCGCCAGCATGGTGGCCGAGGCGCACCGCATCCTCATGCGCGGCGGCATCTTCATGTACCCGCGCGACACCAAGGACGCCGCCAAACACGGCCGCCTGCGCCTGCTCTACGAAGCCAACCCGGTGGGCATGATCATCGAACAGGCCGGCGGCCGCGCCAGCACCGGCCGCGAGCCCGTGCTGACCGTCAAGCCCACCGCGCTGCACCAGCGCATCGGCTTTGTGTTCGGCAGCAAGAACGAAGTGGAGCGCATCGAGCGTTACCACAGCGAGCCGGGTGCCTACAAGGACGACAGCAATCCGCTGTTCGCGGAACGAAGTCTCTTCAGGGTTTGAAGCCCGGGCAAACCCTTTTCGAAACAGACCCGCGGCGCGCTAAGTGCCTTGACCAGAACACCGCCGGGCCGGCTTTGCCGGACGGCTGGTGTTGCCCCCTGAAGGGGGTGACGCCGAAGGCGGCGCGGGGGTGATTTTTAACTTTGGAGAACTTCATGTCTGAACGCCACCCCATCATCGCCATCACAGGTTCCAGCGGAGCGGGCACCTCGACAGTGACCCGCACCTTCCAGAACATCTTCCGCCGCGAGAACGTGACGGCCGGCATCATCGAGGGCGACAGCTTCCACCGTTTCGACCGCAAGGAGATGAAGGTGAAAGCCGCCGAGGCCGAAAAAGCCGGCAACACCAACTTCAGCCACTTTGGCGCCGAGGCCAACCTGTTTGGCGAGATCGAGAACCTGTTCCGCACCTACAGCGAAACCGGCCAGGGCAAGTGTCGCAAGTACCTGCACAACGCCGAAGAGGCAGCACCCTACAAGCAGGACCCGGGCACCTTCACCGCCTGGGAAGACCTGCCCCAGGGCACCGACATGCTGTTCTACGAAGGTCTGCACGGTGCCGTGGTCACGCCCGAACACAACGTGGCGAAGTACCCGGACCTGCTGGTCGGCGTGGTGCCCGTGATCAACCTGGAGTGGATCCAGAAGCTCTACCGCGACAAGAACATGCGCGGCTACAGCGCCGACGCGGTGACCGACACCATCCTGCGCCGCATGCCCGACTACGTGAACTACATCACCCCGCAGTTCCAGCACACGCACGTGAACTTCCAGCGCGTGCCGATCGTGGACACCAGCAACCCCTTCGTGGCGCGCGACGTGCCCACCGCTGACGAGAGCATGGTGGTGATCCGTTTTGCCCAGCCCAAGGGCATCGACTTCCAGTACCTGCTGAACATGATCAACGGCTCCATGATGAGCCGCGCCAACACCATCGTGGTGCCGGGCGGGAAGATGGAGCTGGCGATGCAGCTGATCTTCACGCCCTTTATTTGGCGCATGGTGGAGCGGAAAAAGCGGGCCATGGGCTTGGCCTGAGCTTTTGATCGACGCTGCTTCGCGCTGGCCCCCATCCCCGCCTTCCCCCAGAGGGGGAAGGCGTGAAAGCCCGAATGCCATGGCTTCCCCGCATGGCTCCCTCCCCCGCTGGGGGAGGGCAGGGGTGGGGGCCCGCCAGCAAGGATGCCACCCGGAACAACCACACACCGAACACCGCCAAGGACGCACCATGACGACAACCCCCTCTCCCGAACTCGCCCGCCAGATGGCGAACGCCATCCGCATGCTCGCCGTGGACGCGGTGGAAAAGGCCAAGTCCGGCCACCCCGGCGCGCCCATGGGCATGGCCGACATTGCCGAGGTGCTGTGGAACCGCCACCTCAAGCACAACCCGAGCAACCCGCACTGGCCCGACCGCGACCGTTTCGTGCTGTCCAACGGCCACGGATCGATGCTGATCTACGCGTTGCTGCACCTCACCGGCTACGACCTGCCGATGAGCGAGCTGAAGAACTTCCGCCAGCTGCACAGCAAGACCGCAGGCCACCCCGAGGTGGGCATCACCCCCGGCGTGGAAACCACCACCGGCCCGCTGGGCCAGGGCATCACCAATGCCGTGGGCATGGCGCTGGCAGAGAAGCTGCTCGCGCAGGAATTCAACCGGGAAGACGAAACCGTCAGTCACCACATCGTCGACCACTTCACCTATGCGTTCCTCGGCGACGGTTGCATGATGGAAGGCATCAGCCACGAAGCCTGCGCACTGGCCGGTACGCTGCGCCTGTCCAAGCTGGTGGCGTTCTACGACGACAACGGCATCTCCATCGACGGCCATGTCGAAGGCTGGTTCACCGACGACACGCCCAAGCGCTTCGACGCCTACGGCTGGCACGTGATCCCCAACGTGGACGGCCACAACCCGGCAGCCGTGGATGCGGCACTGATCGAAGCCAGGAAGCAGGCCGTGCTGCCGCACGGCAAGCCCACGCTGATCTGCTGCAAGACCGTGATCGGCATGGGCTCGCCCAACAAGGCCGGCACGCACGACGTGCACGGCGCAGCGCTGGGCGCTGCGGAGGTGCAGGCCACGCGCGAACAGCTGGGCTGGACCGCGCAGCCGTTCGAGATTCCCGCGGAAATTGCCAGCGCATGGAACGCGCACGACCGGGGTGCTGTTGCCGAACAGGCCTGGCGTGAACGCTTCGAGGCCTACCGCGCGCAGTACCCGCTGGAAGCGGCGGAGTTCGAGCGCCGCATGGCCGGCGACCTGCTGCCCGCGTTCGCCGACAAGCTGCCCGAAGTGCTGGAAGCCATCGCCGCCAAGACAGACGCTTTCGCCACCCGCAAGGCCAGCCAGAACGCGCTCGACATGCTGGCACCGCTGGTGCCCGAGTTCTTCGGCGGCAGCGCCGACCTGACCGGCTCCAACCTCACCAACTTCAAGGGCTGCGTGAAGGCCGGGCGCGACGCCTGGGGCAACCACCTGAGCTACGGCGTGCGCGAGTTCGGCATGGCCGCGATCATGAACGGCATCGCGCTGCACGGTGGCTACATCCCCTATGGCGGTACCTTCCTCACGTTCTCTGACTACAGCCGTAACGCCATCCGCATGGCCGCGCTGATGAAGCAGCGCGTGATCCACGTGTTCACGCACGACTCCATCGGTCTCGGTGAAGACGGCCCGACGCACCAGTCCGTCGAGCACGTGCCCAGCCTGCGCATCATCCCCGGTCTGGACGTGTGGCGCCCGGCCGATGGCCTGGAAACCGCCGTGGCCTGGGCCTGCGCGGTCGAGCGCAAGGACGGACCGAGCGCGCTGTGCCTCTCGCGCCAGAACCTGCCGCGCCTGAGCGACGCCAGCATGGTTGGAAAGATCCGCAAGGGCGGCTATGTGCTGGCCGAAGGCAAACACCCGAAGGCCGTGATCCTGGCCACGGGTTCCGAAACCTCGATGGCGATGGAGGCCCATGTGGCGCTCGCTGCCGAAGGCATCAGCACCCGTGTGGTGTCCATGCCGAGCAGCAACGTGTTCGACCGCCAGTCCGAGGCCTACCAGGACATGGTGCTGCCGCTGTCGCTGCCCACGGTGGCGGTTGAAGCCGCGCACCCGGACTTCTGGCGCAAGTACGTCGGTCGCACCGGTGTCGTGGTCGGCATCGCCAGCTTCGGTGAGTCCGCCCCGGCCAAGGATCTGTACCAGCACTTCGGCATCACCAGCGCCCGCGTGTGCGACGCCGTGCGCACCCTGGTGCACCGCGCCGCTCACCGCCGCGAAGACGCGCTGCCCGAGCACATCGTTGTGGGTACGCACTGAGATGGCGACGTCTTACCCTTACGACCTGATCCTGTTCGATCTGGACGGCACGCTGATCGAGACCGCGCCCGAGATCGCGGACGCGGTCAACGACACACTGACCGGTCTGGGGCACCCCACGGTGTCGCAGCAAGCGGTGAACGACTGGATCGGCCATGGCACGCGCGAGCTGCTGATCCAGGCTCTGGCCCAGGTGCTGAAGACCAGCACACAACAGGTGCGCGAGGCCGAGGCCTTTCCAGCCATTGAGGCCGAATTTGGCCAGCACTACCAGCGGCGCTGCGGCACGCGCAGCCACCTCTACCCGCACGTGCGCGAAACGCTGCAGGCGCTGCGCACAGCGGGTGTGAAGCTGGTGGTGATGACCAACAAGGAAGGGCGTTACACCCAGACCGTGCTCGATGCGCACGACCTGGCGCCGATGTTTGATCGCGTGATCAGTGGCGACACCTTGCCGGTCAAGAAACCCAACCCGGCCGGTATCACCGATTGCCTGAAGCAGTTCGGTTTGAGCAGCGATCGTGCGCTGTTCGTGGGCGACTCCAGCATCGACGTGGCCACCGCGCGCAACGCGGGCATCGCCGTCTGGGCGCTGCCCTATGGCTACAACATGGGTGAACCCATCGAGGCCTGCAACCCCGACCGCGTGATACCCGACTTTTCGGCATTGACCACCTCGCTCCCGGCCCGCGACACCGCGGCGAGTGCCTGATCGCCCTTTCCCATTTTTCTTTATCCATCGAGGAGACTTCCCCATGACCATCAGGATCGGTATCAACGGCTTCGGACGCATCGGGCGCATGGTGTTCCGCGCCGTCACGCAGGAGGCCGAGTTCAAGGACATCGAGGTCGTCGGCATCAACGACCTGCTCGAACCCGAGTACCTGGCCTACATGCTGCAGTACGACAGCGTGCACGGTCGCTTCAAGGGCACGGTGGCTGTCGAGGGCAACCACCTGGTCGTCAACGGCAAGAAGATCCGCCTGACCGCCGAGAAGGATCCCGCCAGCCTGAAGTGGAATGACATCGGTGCCGACGTCGTTGTCGAATCCACCGGCTTCTTCCTGACCGGCGATACCTGCCAGAAGCACATTGACGCTGGCGCCAGGAAGGTGGTGCAGTCCGCCCCGTCCAAGGACAGCACACCGATGTTCGTCTACGGTGTGAACCACGCCAAGTACGCGGGCGAGGCCATCGTGTCAGCCGCGTCCTGCACCACCAACTGCCTGGCTCCCGTGGCCAAGGTGCTCAACGACAACTTCGGCATCAAGCGCGGCCTCATGACCACCGTGCACGCCGCCACCGCGACGCAGAAGACTGTGGACGGTCCCTCCAGCAAGGACTGGCGCGGCGGACGCGGCATCCTGGAAAACATCATTCCCTCCAGCACGGGTGCCGCCAAGGCCGTGGGTGTGGTGCTGCCCGAGCTGAACAAGAAGCTCACCGGCATGGCTTTCCGCGTGCCCACCTCCGACGTGTCGGTGGTGGACCTGACCGTCGAGCTGAACCAGGAAGCCAGCTACGAAGACATCTGCAAGGCCATGAAAGCGGCCTCGGAAGGCGCGCTCAAGGGCGTGCTGGGCTACACCAGCGACAAGGTGGTCTCCACCGATTTCCGCGGCTGCTCCATGCCTTCCATTTTTGATGCCGAAGCCGGCCTTGCACTCGACAGCACCTTCGTCAAGGTCGTGTCCTGGTACGACAACGAGTACGGCTACACCTGCAACATGATGCGCTTCGTGCAGCACGTCGGTCGCCACTGATCGGGAGGACCGCCATGAAATTCCTCCGATTCAGCGATGTGTGCGCCAGCGGCTTTGCCCGCGGCAAACGCGTCTTCATCCGCGCCGACCTCAACGTGCCGCAGGACGACGCGGGCAACATCACCGAAGACACGCGCATTCGCGCCTCCATCCCTGCCATCCAGATGGCGCTGGACGCGGGTGCTGCCGTGATGGTGACCTCGCACCTCGGCCGCCCCACCGAAGGCGAGTTCAAGCCACAAGACTCGCTCGCCCCTGTGGCCGCGCGCATGGGGGAACTCATGGGTCGCACCATTCCCGTGGTGGCCAACTGGGTCGACGGCGAGTTCTCGGTCGCGCCCGGTGAACTGGTGATGCTGGAGAACTGCCGTCTGAACAAAGGCGAAAAGAAGAACAGCCCCGAACTCGCCAAGAAGCTCGGTGCCCTGTGCGACATCTTCGTGCACGACGCCTTCGGCACCGCGCACCGCGCCGAGGGCAGCACCTACGGCATCGCCGAGACCGCGCCCATCGCCTGCGCCGGCCCGCTGCTGGCGGCCGAGATGGACGCCATCGGCAAGGCCCTGGCGAATCCGAAGCGGCCACTGATCGCCATCGTCGCCGGCAGCAAGGTGTCGACCAAACTCACCATCCTGCAGGCGCTGGCCAAGAACGTCGACGGCCTGATCGTCGGTGGCGGCATCGCCAACACCTTCATGCTCGCCGCCGGTTTGAAGATCGGCAAGAGCCTGGCCGAACCCGACCTGATCGGTGAAGCCCAAGCCGTGATCGAAGCCATGAAAGCGCGCGGCGCAGCGGTGCCGATCCCGACCGACGTGGTCTGTGCCAAGAGCTTCAGCCCCGACGCAGTGGCCACCGTCAAGGCCGCCACCGACGTGGCCGACGACGACCTGATCCTGGACATCGGCCCGCAGACCGCGCAGCTGCTCGCCGAGCAACTGAAGAAGGCCGGCACCATCGTCTGGAACGGCCCGGTGGGCGTGTTCGAGTTCGCCGCCTTCGAGAACGGCACGAAGGTGATCGCGCAGGCGATTGCCGAGAGCAGCGCCTTCAGCATCGCCGGCGGTGGCGACACCCTGGCCGCGATTGCCAAGTACGGCATCGAGAAGGACGTGGGCTACATCTCCACCGGGGGTGGCGCCTTCCTGGAAGTGCTGGAGGGCAAGACCTTGCCGGCGTTCGAAGTGCTGGCGCGCAGAGCTGAGTCTGAGTAATACCCGGTAGGCGAGCCCCCACCCCAGCCCTCCCCCAGAGGGGGAGGGAGCAAGCCGGGGAAATCGCCTCCCCGCATTCGCCCCTTCCCCCTCTGGGGGAAGGTTGGGATGGGGGCTCCCCGATCCCATCTTTTCCTTTGTTTGATCTACTGACCGGAGACTTCCCATGGCCCTCATTTCCCTTCGCCAGTTGCTCGACCACGCCGCCGAGCACAACTACGGCCTGCCGGCCTTCAACGTCAACAACATGGAGCAGGTGCAGGCCATCATGCAGGCGGCCGACAAGGTGAACAGCCCCGTCATCCTGCAGGGCTCGGCCGGTGCGCGCTCCTACGCGGGCGAGCCCTTCCTGCGCCACCTGATCTCGGCTGCGATCGAGATGTACCCGCACATCCCCGTCTGCATGCACCAGGACCATGGCGCCGCGCCTGCCATCTGTTTCCGTTCCATCCAGTCGGGCTTCAGCTCGGTGATGATGGACGGCAGCCTACTGGCCGACGGCAAGACCCCTTCAAGCTATGAGTACAACGTGGCGACCACCCGCCAGGTGGTGGACCTGGCTCACGCCTGCGGCGTGTCGGTCGAAGGGGAGCTCGGTTGCCTGGGCTCGCTGGAAACCGGCAAGGCCGGCGAAGAAGACGGCCACGGCGCGGAGGGCGTTTTGGACCATTCGTCCTTGCTGACCGACCCCGACGAAGCCGCCGACTTCGTGAGCAAGACCCAGGTGGACGCGCTGGCCATTGCCATCGGCACCAGCCACGGTGCCTACAAGTTCACCAGCAAGCCCAGCGGCAAGGTGCTGCGCATCGACCGCGTGAAAGAGATCCACCAGCGCATCCCCAACGTGCACCTGGTGATGCACGGCTCCAGCAGCGTGCCGGAAGACTGGCTCGCGATCATCAACCAGTACGGCGGTGACATGGGCGTGACCTACGGCGTGCCGGTGGAAGAAATCGTCGAAGGCATCCGAAACGGCGTGCGCAAGGTCAACATCGACACCGACCTGCGCATGGCCAGCACCGGCGCCATCCGCAAGCACCTGGCCGAAGACCGCAAGAACTTCGATCCGCGCAAGTTCTACAAGGAAGCCACCAAGGCCATGCAGGCCATCTGCGCCGCCCGCTACGAGGCGTTTGGTGCCGCCGGCATGGCCAGCAAGATCACCCAGGTGCACAGCCTGGAGACGATGCAGAAGCGCTACGACAAGGGTGAGTTGGCCGCCAAGGTGGCGTGAAATAAAGGGCGAAGCGGGGACGGAACCTCCGGAGCGAAATGCCCCTGCCCAGGATGCGGTGGAACCGGCTTCGCCGGGCCACTCGCATCGCCCCCTGGGGGGTGACGCGCTGAAAGCGCGGCGCGGGGGGAGCCTTATTTACTGCTGACGTACTCCGCCACCGCCGCCATCTCCAGCTCCGTCATCTTTTCCGCCACCACGTGCATCACCGCGTTGTCGTTGGTGCGGTCGCGTTTGTTGAACGACTTCAGCTGGGTGTGGATGTAGCCCGAGAACTGGGTCGCCAGGCGGGGCAGGTTGGCCGCACCTTCGGCATTTTGTCCGTGGCAGCTCACGCAGGCGGGAACCCCGCTGAACTTGTTGCCGTTGTGGTAGATGTACCGGCCCATCGCGGCGAGTTGGGGCTCTTTGGCCTCCTCGCGCGGGATGCTCATCTTCTCGTAGTACTTGCCCAGCGCCAGCATCTCGTCGGGCGTGAGCTTGCTCACCATCTCGGCCATGGCGGTGCTCTTGCGCTGGCCGTTCTTGAAGGCGCTGAGCTGCTTGGCGACGTACTCGGCGTATTGTCCGGCCAGACGCGGGAACACCTCGCTGGTGGACTCGCCTTGGGCACCGTGGCAGAGGAAACAGGAGCCGCCAGCGATTTTTTTGGCCCGTGCTTCGTCGGCCTGGGACCAGGCGCCGGCGCTGCCCAGCAGCAGTGCGGCGGCGGCAACCACCTGGGTGACAAGGGTGAGTCTGGCAACTTTCATTGCATAACCTCTGACTGATATATGAAAGCCAAAAAAACGCCCCGGCCTGTGCCAGGGCGTTGTGGAGCATCAGGCCAGGGTGTCGGCCCAGATGTTGCGCGCCCAGGCGTGGGCATAGCGGCCTTCGAGCTCGCTGGCAGCGGTCGACACACCTCCCGAGCCGGGCACGGTCAGCATGGTCTTCTTCTCGGCGTCGTAGCGGTGCACGCTGGCCACATGCACCACGTCTTCGTCGGTGACGAAGCTGTAGCAGGTGTTGGCGTAGATGGGCAATGCGAGTGGCTCCTTGCCTGCCAGCAGGGCCACCACGGCGGCCGCACAGGTCTTGCCGTGCTGGTTGGCCATGTGGCCCGATTTGGGCATGCCGGGCGCGATCTGGATCGAGTCACCCAGCACGTGGATGTTCTTCCTCGCCTTCGATTCAAAGGTCAGGAAGTCGACTTCGCACCAGCGGTTGTTGGCGGTGGCCAGACCGGTGGAGACGGCGATGGCGCCAGCGCGCATGTTGGGTACCACGTTGGCGACACCGGCCTTGAAGTCGTCGTTGAATTCGAACTTCAGGGTGTTGGTGGCGGCGTCCACGTCGACCACCTTGTGCTTGGGGCGGTACTCGATCATGCCGTCGTAGTGGTCCTTCCAGGCCTTCATGAACAGGCCCTTCTTCGACTGGATGTCGTCGTTGGCATCGAAGATCACAACTTTGCTCTTGGGCTTGGCCTTCTTGAAGTAGTTGGCCACCATGCAGGCCCGCTCATAGGGGCCGGGCGGGCAGCGGTAAGGTGCCAGCGGGATCGACAGGGCGTAGACGCCGCCGTCGGGCATGGCTTCGAGCTGCTGGCGCAGGGCGATGGTCTGCGCGCCGGCCTTCCAGGCGTGCAGCACCTTGTCCTGTGCGCCGGGCTTGGCCATGCCGGGCAGGGTGTCCCACATGAAGTCGATGCCGGGCGAGAGGATCAGGCGGTCGTAGGGCAGCTCGCCGCCGCTGGCGAGCTTGACCATGCGTTTCTCGGCGTCGATGCTCGCGACCATGTCGCGCACGATCTTCACACCGTGGCGCTTTTCCAGGTTGTCGTAGGGCGTGGTGATGTCGGCGATGGTCTTGCTGCCCTGGATCACCAGGTTGGAAATCGGGCAGGAGACGAAGGCCGGATTCGGCTCGATCAACGTGACGTTGATACCGTAGTCGGAAAACAGGCGCACGTATTTGGCGGCGGTCGCGCCACCATAGCCACCCCCGACCACCACCACCTTGGCACCACTGGCGCCTCCAGCCGCACAGCCACCCAGCAGGCCCAGACCCGCAACCGCCGAACCGGCGCCCAGCGTTTGAACAAATTGACGACGTTGCATCATGGTGGGTTCTCCTTATTTTTTCAGGGCTGAGAAGTAGGCGGCCAGCTGTTGCAGCTGTTCGTCGGAATAGCCCTTGGAGAGCTGGTGCATGATGGTGGCGGGCTTCTTGCCGGTCTTGAAGTCCATCATCTTCTGGAGCAGTTCGTCCTTGTCCTTGCCGGCCAGGGATTCCATGCCAGCCTCGGCCTTGCCCATGGTGCCGTGGCAGTTGGCGCAAGCCGCTGCCCATGCGCGCACCTGGCTCACCTCTGCCTGCACACCAAAAGCGGCTGCGCTCAGCGCTCCCACTGCCAGCCATTTCATTGTTTTGATCATCGTCACCTCCAGAGTGTGGTTGGAAAAAACACCATCTAAAACTGTAGCAGAGGGCCTTCTGGTGCGCCAAGCATCAGTAATTCCGCATATTTAGATGATTGATGCTAGCACCGCGACCGGACCCTCCAAACCGTAAAAACCCTATCGGATTTCGTTCGCATTCGGGCGGAAAAGTCAGCGCGGGGTAAGGGTTTGTCGTTTTTCCAGGTCGACGAGGCAGGTCGACGTTTCAGGGGCGTGTTGGTGCGCCTCCCGTCAGAAAAGTGTGGGAATTCGGGTTTACACTAATCTGTATATAGGCAATCAATCATATAGTTGATTGATCGAAGTCAAACAAGTCTGGAGACATGCCGGTGGATGACATGCACGAGGTTTTCGAGTCCGTGGCGCGCTACTTCAGCGTGCTCGGCGAGCCTACAAGGCTGCGAATCCTGCACGCGCTGTGCCAGGAGGAGAAGTGCGTCAACGAGATCATCAAGGTGACCGCGCTGGCGCAGGCCAATGTGTCCCGTCACCTCGGTCTGATGTACCAGGCCGGCATGCTGTCGCGCCGCCGCGAGGGCACCCAGATTTTCTACAAGGTGGCCGACCCCATGTACATCGAGCTGTGTCGCACGGTGTCGACCCAGGTGGCCGGTCGAGCCGACAGCGCAACCGTTTCCCGTGAGAGTTTCAACCATTTTGTTGAAGACATGACCCCGCGCCAGAGCCCCAAGGTCAAAGCCAGGGCCAAGCGCAATCCCCCCGCCAACCAGAAGGAAGAAGCAAGTGTCTAAAGACCTGAGCGAAGTGATTGGACGCGTGATCCCCGCGCCCGAAAATTTTCTGAGTCCCGAGAAGCTCGAAGAGGCGCGCAAGGCGCGCCGCAGTTTCATGGGCAAAGCCCTGGCCATGGGCGCCGGCGTTGCCGCGTCGGCGGGCGTGACCACCCGGGCCATGGCGTCCGAGGGCGAGCAAGCCATCCTGAAGCTGCCTGAGCACAGCACCGGTCTGGGGCAGTCGGTGGTGACCGACGGCTACGGCAAACCCAGCAAATGGGAAGCCAACCTGCAGCGCCGCCAGAGTCCGGGTCTGACCCGCGTGGACCAGGCCTCGGTGAGCTTCACGCCGCTGCAGGGCCTGTTCGGCATCATCACACCCAGCGGTCTGCACTTCGAGCGTCACCACCAGGGCTGGTGGGATATCGATCCTTCCAAGCACCGCCTGATGATCAACGGCCTCGTGAAGCGCCAGCGCGTGTTCACCATGGACGACCTGATGCGCCTGCCCAGCGTGTCGCGCATCCACTTCATCGAGTGCGGTGCCAACACCGCCACCGAATGGGGCAACGTGGCGGTGCCCACGGTGCAGTACACGCACGGCATGGTCAGCTGCTCCGAGTTCACCGGTGTGCTGCTCTCCACGCTGCTGGAGATGTGCGGCTACGACAAGAAGGCCGCCAAGTACGTTCTGGCCGAAGGCGCTGACGGCTCATCCATGACCCGCACGATCGACATCGAGCGCGCCATGGACGATTGCATCGTGGCCTGGGCCATGAACGGCGAAATGCTGCGCCCTGAAAACGGTTACCCGCTGCGTCTCGTGGTGCCGGGCATCCAGGGTGTGAGTTGGGTCAAGTACCTGCGTCGCATCGAAGTGGGCGACCAGAAGTACGCCACCAAGGACGAGGCGGTGCACTACATCGATCACATGCCCGACGGCACGCACCGCCAGTACACCGGCATCCAGGAAACCAAGAGCGTGATCACCACGCCTTCGGCCGGCCAGACGCTGCTGGACAAGGGTTACTACAACGTGACCGGCCTGGCCTGGTCGGGCCGCGGCGCGATCAAGCGCGTGGACGTGAGCGTGGACGGTGGCCGCAACTGGCGCACCGCGCGCATCGAAGGCCCGGTGCTGCCCAAGGCGCTCACGCGTTTCAACATCGACTGGGTCTGGAACGGCAAGCCCGCCATCCTGCAGGCCCGCGCGATCGACAGCACCGGCTACGTGCAGCCCAAGATCAACCAGCTGCGTGCCGTGCGCGGCACCAAGTCCGTCTACCACCAGAACGCCATCCAGAGCTGGCTGGTGTCCGAAAACGGTGAAGTCTCCAACGTGCAGGTGTACTGATGAAATCCATTTTTAAACTTTCGACGAAAGCCGTTGTCGTGTCGGCGGCGTTCTCCGCGTTCACCCTCGGTTCCGCCATGGCGCAAAGTGCTCCCTGGCACAACATGGGCCGTGACGCCACCGCCGCCGAGGTGAAGGCCTGGGACATCGATGTGCGCCCGGACTTCAAAGGCCTGCCCGCCGGTGCTGGCAGTGTCTCGCAGGGTGAAGCGGTCTGGGAAGTCAAGTGCGCGTCCTGCCACGGCAGTTTCGGTGAGTCCAACGAGGTGTTCACGCCCATCATCGGCGGCACCACCAAGAAAGACATCGAAACGGGTCGGGTCGCGGCGCTTGTGGAAGGGGCCACTTCGACCGCTCCGCAAAAAACCACCATCATGAAGGTGGCGACGCTCTCCACCATCTGGGACTACATCAACCGCGCCATGCCATGGAACGCGCCCAAGACGCTGACCACCGATGAGGTCTATGGCGTGACCGCCTACCTCTTGAGTCTGGCCGAGATCGTGCCGACGGACTTCACCTTGACCGACAAGAACATTGCCGAGGTGCAAAAGCGCATGCCCAACCGCAATGGCATGGTGTTCTACGAGCCGCTGTGGAAAGCGAATGCCAAAGGCGATGTGAAGAACGTGGCCTGCATGAAGGACTGCGCGGTCGATCCCAAGGTGCACTCCTTCCTGCCGGACTTTGCCCGCGATGCCCATGGCAACATCCAGGAGCAGAACCGCGTGATCGGTCCGGTGCGTGGCGCGGACACCACCAAGCCTGCGCCCAAGGGTCTTGCGGGTTCAGCGGCAGCGGCTCCGGCGCCCGTGGTGGTGGCGGCGAGGTCGGCTTCGGCCGGACCTGACGCCAAAGGCATGCTCAACACCAATGCCTGCACAGCCTGCCACGGCTTGAAGAGCAAGATCGTCGGTCCCGGCTTCAACGAAATCGCTGCCAAATACAAGGGCAAGGCCGACGCCGAGACCTACCTGGAAGGCAAGATCAAAGCCGGCGGTTCGGGGGTCTGGGGTGCTGTGCCCATGCCAGCGCAGGACCAGCTCACGGCTGCCGACGCCAAGACCCTTGCCAAGTGGATTGTGGAGGGCGCGAAATAAACCGGAAATCTCCCAACTTGTATGCGCCGCGGAGGTGACTGAATCACGCGTCTCTTCAAATATGCGCATTTAATCGTTAACCCCATACGTTTTTTACCAAGGAGACCCTAAGCTATGAAGATGGATTTCAAACAGGTTGTCCTCGCCGCTTCGGCCCTGCTGATCACCGCAGGTGCTCATGCCGTGGACGCTGCCGCTGCCAAGGCACTCGCTTCCAAAAACGCATGCCTGGCCTGCCACGCTGCGGACAAGAAACTGGTGGGACCCTCATACAAGGACGTGGCCGCCAAGCACCAGGGCCAGGCCGATGCCGAAGCCAAGGTGGTCGCGCGCATCAAGTCTGGCGGTTCCGGCATGTACGGTCCGGTGCCCATGCCTCCCCAGCCGAACCTGAAGGATGACGAGCTCAAGCTGCTCGCCGCCTGGGTCCTGGCCGGTGCCCCCGATAAGTAAACTCACCCCCCACTTTTTTTCAGGAGTTCCCCATGAACAATTCCCGCCGCACCGCCATCAAGTCCACCGGCGCGTTCGCCTCCCTGATCGCCCTGGGCCTCGTGACCCAGAGCCAGGCCCAGGCCGCCGTCGACCACGCCAGCTTCCAGGTCAAGACCCTGGAAGACGCCCTCAAGGCCATCGGTGGCACCGCTGCTTCGA
>JAURYH010000053.1 GCA_030653975.1 Hydrogenophaga sp.
CAATCTTTGAACGTTTGTCGATTGCCGTACGATTCTGGGCAGTGCCGGGGCCGAATGGGTGAGAAGAACAGTGGATTGGATCTGTGAAGCATGAAGTGACTGGAGGTTGGTATGTGGCTGCTCGTTGCGCGTGAACCCCGACCCAATGCACCGCACTGGACGGGTCGACGATCGCTCGCGGCCATCGATGCGGTGGCCTGGCCGCTGTTCTGGGTGTTCCTGTTGGGCCAGATCGATACGCCCGTTGGAATCGTCGGCCCTATGGTCGTTGCGATTGCTCTCTTGATTTCAGCAGAGCGAATCCATCGCGCGGTGTGGGTCAATCACCGCTACTGGTTCACTACCTGGCGGTGGGGGCGGATTGCCGCCTCGCTGTTCGTGATCGGTACGGTGCTGAAGCTCGCGACGGGACAGGGAGCTTGACACTGATCGAGGCAGGTCAAATGTGTTGCTGATGTACCCGAGGAGCACAAAACTCGGTTGTCGGCATGAACCTGCACCTGCACCGCATACCGCACACTGGCCGGCGGCTTAAGGCTGAACTGAGTCGTCAGCTGCTGACCTCTTGTTCGCCAGCGGCGGCCGTCACCGGTCATTCGACTGTCGGCCCTGCGTGAGACCGCTTCAAGCTTAATAGCGGGTACTCGGCCATTGAACCGCCCCGGATTTGAACTGACTCCAGAGGTTGGATTTACTTCAAAGGGGCGCTACGGCAAAACTCTTGGAGGCAGCGGAAAAGCTCACGCAGTAGACCCCGGCCACTTGATGATCCAGCCAGTTTCGCGGGCAAGATCATCAACATGTTCGGGTGTGTCGAGGTCGCGCGTGTAGTGAGGGTTGTCCACCTCCCAACGCAGCGTCTCATTCGGGTGAACTGCAACCCACTGCCGCAGGCTGGTGCCGGGCGCTGCAAGAAGATCGGCACGTACGGATGCATCGAACATTACAGGATGACCCGGCACCCCGCTCACCATGGGAATCAAGACACGGAAACGTGGCGGACAGCACTTAAACGCGGCACATACCGCGCCGATGTCGGTAGCCTCAATGAGCGGCTGATCGGCCAACAGCACCATCACGGCCTCCGTGTCGCTATCCAGTGCTTGCAAGCCGACTTGTAGCGAAGTGGCTGTGTCTTCTTCGGGCGATGGATTGACGACCTGTCCTGTCATCAACTTCGCAGGCCATTGAGCAACGTGGGCCTGGATATCGGCGGCATGATGACCAAGTACAAGCACGCACCTGTGGAATCCCACGCTACAAATTGAGTGCATCAGACGTTCCAGCAGAGTCTGGCCCTGCACCTCCAGCAGGCACTTGGCCCGCCTCCCCATACGCTGCCCCGCGCCAGCTGCCAGTATGAGAACACTGACGCGCTTGCAGTCCTTGGCTGGAGTATTCACCGCGAATCGGAGAGAGATAAGCAGATCGAGCCAGGCTGCATGGATGCGCCATCTGCGAGTGTGTTCTTGGCGTGCGTCACGTCCATGTCGCGCGGCAGTGGAACGCCGTTCTTTACCGCCAACACCTCCGCCATGATGCTGACTGCGATTTCGGGTGGCGTCTTGCTGCCGATGTAGATGCCGATCGGCCCGCGCAGGCGCGCCAGGCGCTCGGCCGTTTGCTCGAAGTGTTCGATCATGCGGGCATGACGCGCCTCGTTGTTGCGCCGCGAGCCTATGGCGCCTACGTAGAAGGCCTCGGTGTCCAACGCTTCGAGCAGGGCAAGGTCGTCGAGCTTGGGGTCGTGCGTGAGCGCGATCACGCAGCTGCGCCGGTCAACTTTGTAATCGTGCACGACGTCGTCGGGCATGCCGGTGAGCAGCGTCACACCGGGGACCGACCAAGACGCGCGGTACTCCTCGCGCGGATCGCACACGGTGACGGCAAAGCCACTGAACACGGCCATGGTGGCCAGGTACTCGGTGAGCTGGCCGGCGCCGATCAGCAGCATGCGGTATTCGGGGCCGAAGGTGTTAGCCAGCACATTACCGTCGTCGATCAGGGGTGAAGGCGCATTGACCTCGATCAGCTCAACCTGGCCGTCGGCGATCCCGGTGCGCCGCTGAACCATGTGGCCATCGGCGAGCGACTGCACCAGCGTGAGCAGCGAGGCCGCGTCGGGGTTGAATTCGAGCACCAGCTCCAGCGTGCCGCCACACGGTAGACCGAAGCGGTGGGCTTCGTCGGCGCTAACGCCATACTTCACGCGCTGCGGCGTGCTGTCCGGAATGTCGTGTGTGATACCCGCCACGCGCGCTCCAGCGCTGGCCTGGTGGGAGCTGCTGTACCGATAGATCAAGTCGTCCTCGATGCAGCCGCCCGAGACCGAGCCGGCCACGGCGCCGCTCTCGCAGAGCGCCATGATCGAGCCCACTGGGCGCGGTGACGAGCCCCAGGTTCGCACCACGGTGGCTAGCATGGCGCGCTGCCCCTGGGCGCGCCAGCCGTGCAGCGTACGTAGGACGGTCAGGTCGAGATTTTCCATGTGCGTTTCCGTCGCGGTTGCCCCCGTGCTCCGTTCTCACCCGATCGCGAACCGGGACCCCCGGTGCCTCTCAGGTCACCGCCAGTGCCATGGCAGGGAAGAGGGCGATCAGCAGCAAAACGACCAGCATCACGATCACGTAGGGCATGGTGCCGGCGAAGATGCTTTCCACCGACACCTTGGGATCGTTGAGCGTGGACTTGACCGTGAACACCGAGATGCCGAACGGCGGTGTGAGCAGGCCGATCTCCACAGCAATGACGGTGATGATGCCGAAGTGGATCAGGTTGAAGTCCAGGCCTGCCGCGATCGGCACGGCCACCGGCGTCATGATCAGCAGGATGGAGCTGGAGTCCAGGATCATGCCCAGCAGCAGCAGGATCACCACGTAGAGGAACAGGAAGCCGTAGGGGCCGAGACCTGCGTCCTGCACCAGGTCGCTGATGGCCATGGGCACACCGGCCACCGACAACATGCGGCTATAGAAGCCCGCCGCCACCAGCAGTATCAGGATACCGACCGACACCGCACCGGTTTCGGTAAGCACGCGCCACAGGTTGCCGCCGCCGAGCTTGCGCCGCAGAACCGCGATGACGAAGGCGCCGAAAGCGCCCACGCCACCGGCTTCGGTGGGCGTGAAGAAACCCGAGTAGAGACCGCCCAGCACCAGCGCCACCAGCGCGGTGATGGGCACCAGCTTGCCGAGCATTTCGGTGGTGGTGAGCAGGCGGGCGGTGCTGCGTTCGGCCGCCAACTTGGTCTGGCGCTTCAGATCGAAAACCAGTCCGGGCGTGAACTTCGCCATCAGCATGATCATTAAGGCGAAGGCAGCCGCCATCATGAAGCCGGGGATAATGCCGGCGATGAAAAGGGTGCCGATGGACTGCTCGGCCAGCACACCGTAAATGATGAGCAGCAGGCTGGGCGGGATCATCATGCCCAGCACCGAACTGCCGGCCACGGTGCCGGCGGCGAAGCTGGCACGGTAGCCGTGGTTCACCATCTCGGGCACGGCCACGCGGGTGAACACCGCCGCAGAGGCGATGGACACACCGGTGACGGCGGCAAACACGGTGTTGGCCGCCACGGTGGCCACGCCCAGGCCGCCGCGCAGACGCCGCAGCAGGGTTTCGGCCACGTCGAAAGTGTCCTTGCCGACGTTCGATATCGAGACCAGCAGCCCCATCAGCACGAAGAGCGGGATGGTGGCGAAGATGTAGTCGGCCACGCCGTTGTAGGCCGAGAGGTACATGAGCCGCATGGCCATGTCCATGTCTTCGCGTATCAGCCAGATGCCGGCAAACCCCACCGCGGTCAGCGCCACCGCGATGTGCAGGCCGAACAACACCAGAAACACCAGGGCTCCGATTAGGAGCCCGCCCATGGCCAGTTCGCTCATGCGTGTGCTCCGTTGAAAGCGGGTTGGCGCAGCAGCGAAGGAATGCAGGCGAGGTAGGCCACGGCGGCCACCACCGAGCCGAGCACGATGAGGGCACGGAACGGCCAGGTGACCACGGTGAAGACACCCTGCACGCCGAAGTACTCATTGATTTTCATGGCCTCGACCAGCTCGGGCCAGGCGATGAAAGCCAGCGCGAAGAACAGCAGGGCGCCGACGACGACGTTGAACACCTCCAGCACTTTGAAGGCCGCCGGCGAACGTTTGCCGATGATGCGCAGCAGGAAGTCGCTGCGCGTCATGCGGCCGGAGCAGACGGCCGCGGCCAGTTGCAGAAAGACGATGGAGGCCACCGAGCGGGCGGCGAATTCGGCCACACCGGTGATGGGCGCGTCAAAGAAGTTGCGGCCCAGCACGTCGGCCACGATCAGCAACATCATGAGGAAAATCCATACCGTGCCCACGGCGGCCAGCACGTTGGCCACACCTTGCAGCGGGTTGGTGAGGCCGGCAACCGCGGGGGTTTCGCTGGCGAAGTCGGGTTCGTTGTGCACAGGTCACCTGTGAAAGCTGGAAGGAACACCACCCGGCAGCGCTCAGCGCCACCGGGTGTACAAGGTGGCGCAGGGCCGATCAGCGGTTCTGCAGGTCCCAGTCGCGCAGGGGCTTCACGCCGCGGGCGCGCAGTTCGTCAAAGTAAGCCTTGAGCACCTGCTTGCCGGCGTCACCCGTGCCCTGCAGCCAGGGCGCCACGATGTTGGGCAGGCCGTTGACCCACTTGGCCTTTTCTGCCTGCGGCAGATTGGTGATCTGCAGGCCGGCGGCCTTCATGGTGTCCAGGGCCGCGTTGGCGGTCTTGGTCACGTGTTTGCCGTGCGCGAGCGATGTGGCCTTGCCGGCCTTGAGCATCGCGTCCTGCACTTCCTTGGGAAGGCCGTCGAACACCTTCTTGTTCACCGCCACGCTGCCGAAGTACATGGCGCCGATGTCGATGCGCGTGAGGTGCTTCGCCACCTCGTAGACGCGGGCCGGGCCGATGCCGCTGGCGAACGACAGCGCGCCGTCCGTCACGCCGGTCTGGATGTTGGTGTAGTAGGTGGTCAGTGCGCCGTCCACCGGCGTGGCGCCGGTCTCGCGCAGCCAGTTGGCCGAGGTCCCGGGTGCGTTGATGCGCTTGTTCTTCAGGCTGGCCATGTCCTTCACCGGGAAGGTGGCGTAGATGTCGTAGCTGTCGGTGATCAGCGATGACAGCGGCACCATATTCTGCGCGGCCCAGCTGTCCCGCAGGGCGGGCACGGTGGCGTTGAGTTTGTCGAAAATCTCGATGAGCTGTTCGTGGTTGGTGGTGGCGAATGGGGTGAAGTAGGTCACGTTCTGCAGCGGCATGGCGGAGTTCTCCCACACCGTCCCAACCATACCCACGTCCACGATACCGTCGCGTACGGCGGCGCGGGTGTCGGTGAACTTGTATAGCGTGCCGCCGTAGTTCTCGCGCCATCGCACCTCGTACTTGGCGCCGCCTTCTTTCAGCAAACGGTCCACTTCGGGCTGGAACACTTCTTTCATGGCGAAGGCCCAGATGTTGGTGGTGGGGTGGCTGGAGCCGATGTTGACCGTGACGCGTTGCTGCGCCATGGCCGAACTGACAGCCAGTGTGGTGCCCATGGCGACCAGGGTTGCAAAGGCGATTTTCGTGAACTGCATGTTGTCTCCTCGGTGGTTGTTAAGGCTGAGCGATCAGCCGGGTGGGAAAGGTGCCGGTGCCCCGCACTGGCTTCGTGAAAAAGGCTGAGTCATGGTGGGGCGGGGCGCTTGCGCGTGCTCCCGGTGGTGTCGCCAAAAAAGTCACGGCTGGCACTCAGGTAGGCACGCACTCGGTCTCGCACGAGGGTTTCGTCGTAGCCTTCGTGTGCGCTTTCGCTGTAGACGTCTTGCGCGTAGATCCAGCGGCGCATGGTGATGTAGAAGAAGCCGCCGTGCAGGCCCATGAGCAGTTCCATCTCGCGCTCGCTGGGTCTGGCCCGGCTGACCACACCGCGGTGGCGGCGCGTCTCGCGGATCAGACGCGGGAACAGACGCGCACGTAGCATGGCAAAGAAGCGGTCGGTGATGGTGTGGTCGGTCAGACCCGCGAACACCAGGATGCGCACGAATTCCTTCGAGAGCGTGATCGTCACGTATTCCCAGTAGAAGGCGGTGAGCTTGTCTTCCACCGTCATGTCGGGGTTGTCGAGCAGGGCATCCCACTCGGCGCGCCAGCGGCCTTCGAACACTTCCAGGTAGACGCGGTCGACCAGTGCCTGCTTGGTGGGGAAGTAGTGATAGAGCAGCGCATGGGTCACGCCGATGCTCTTGGCCAGGTCTCGCAGCTGGCCATAGAAGCCGTGCACGGAGAAGAACTGGATCGCGCCATCCAGGATCTGACGCTCGCGTTCCGCTACACCCAAGCGCCGGCGTGCCGGGGATTTCGGTACCGTCGCTTCGGCCTCGATCACCTTGTCAGGGTTTGTCTGGATGCTCACGCTATTTACCGATCGGTCAATGATTCGTAACATTGTTAACCGACGGGTAAACAAAAACACCCGTGAAAACCCGAGGATTCAAGGCATGGAATTGACTGGAGACATCCTGATCGGCGCACCGCGCGAGAAGGTCTGGGCCGGGCTCAACGACCCTGAGATACTGACGCGCTGCATCCCCGGCTGCGAAGCCATGGAAGCCACCAGCCCGACCGAACGCACCGCCCGCGTGGCCGTGAAGGTCGGCCCGGTGCGCGCCCGCTTCGTCGGCCACGTGCGCATGGAAGACATCCGCCCCAACGAAGGCTGTCTGTTGCGCTTTCAGGGCTCGGGTGGCGCGGCCGGCATGGCCAAGGGCCACTCCAACGTGGAACTCACCGACGAAGCCGGCGGCACGCGCCTGCGGTACACCGCACAGGCCGCTATCGGCGGCAAGCTGGGCCAGGTCGGAGGTCGAATGATCGACGCCGCTTCCAAGCAGATGGCCGACCAGTTCTTCACTGCGTTCAACGAACAGATGGTTGGTGTGCCGCCGGTGGAGGTTCCTGAAGCAGCACCCGCGGAGGCAGCACCCACAACCAGCGCTGCGCCGCAGCCTGCCTTCGTGCCGCGCACCGTTCAAGCACCACAGCCCGCAGCCACTGGCGAAGGCGTGCGCGTGTTGTGGTTTGTGCTCGGTTCCCTGTCCACCGCCTTCGGCATGTGGATCGCTTCATTGTTGACTGCTTGAGGACCGCTCCATGAAAGCTGCTGCCTTCGATTACGTCAAACCCGCTTCCATCGACCAGGTGGTCGCGCTGCTGCAGGAACACGGTGACGACGCCCGTCTGCTCGCCGGCGGCCAGACCCTCATGGCCACACTGAACATGCGCCTGTCTGAACCGCAGCTGGTGATCGACATCACCGGCATTGAGGCCTTGCGCGGCATCAGCGTGCAGGGTCAGGTGCTGCGCATCGGCGCGCTGACCACGCACACCGACATCGAGTCCAGCCCGCTGGTGGCGCACCACGCGCCGCTGCTCAAGGCGGCTGCGCCCCACATCGCGCACCGCGCCATCCGCAACAGCGGCACCTGGGGCGGCTCCATCGCCTACGCT
Organism: Hydrogenophaga sp.; assembly: GCA_030653975.1. GTDB lineage: Bacteria > Pseudomonadota > Gammaproteobacteria > Burkholderiales > Burkholderiaceae_C > Hydrogenophaga. The sequence continues at coordinate 7,504 of JAURYH010000053.1, forward strand.
GACCCCGCAGCTGAGTGGCCCACTTGCCTGCTGGCGCTGGGTGGCACCGTAGTAGCGCGTGGCCCTCAGGGAGAGCGCCGCATCGCGGCAGACGACTTCTTCACTGGCCTCTACAGCACCGCGCTGCAGCCCGACGAGCTGCTGGCGTCCTGCGAGATCCCGCTGGCCGGTGCCGACCACTGGTTCGGCTTCAGCGAGCTGGCCCGCCGCCATGGCGACTACGCCATCGTGGGTATGGCCGCTATCGCGCGGCGCGAAGGTGCGGCCCTGCGCGGCCTGCGCATCGTGCTCCTGGGTGTGGACGCCACACCGGTGCGCGCGCGTCAGACGGAGACACTGCTGGAAGGCCGCACCCTGGATCTCGCCACTGTGACCCAGGCCGTGGCCAGCCTGCGCAGCGAGATCGACCCGCTGCCGGACCTGACCAACACCCCTGACACCAAACGGCATCTCGCCGGTGTGCTGCTGCAGCGCCTGCTGCCTGTTGCTGCCACCGCCTGAGCCCACGAGGAACAACCATGGCAGACCTGTACCCGATCAAAGTCACCGTCAACGGCAAGCCACACCAGTGCAGCGTGCAACCGCGAACTCACCTGGTAGATTTTTTGCGCGAAGACCTTGGTCTTAAAGGCAGCCACCTCGGCTGCGAACACGGCGTGTGCGGCGCCTGCACCGTGGAGCTCAACGGACAGATCGTGCGCGGTTGCCTCACCCTGGCCGTGCAGGCCGATGGCGGCCAAGTGCAGACCATCGAAGGGGTGAGCCAGTCCGGCGTGATCCTCGACCTGCAAGAGGCCTTTGTGCGGCGCAACGCGCTGCAGTGTGGCTTTTGCACCTCGGGCATTTTGATGGCAGCCAAGGAGCTCGTGGAGCAGATGCCGGGTGCCAACCGCGCCGAGGTCCGCGAATGGATCTCGGGCAACTACTGCCGCTGCACCGGCTACCAGGCCATCGTGGACGCGATCTGCGACGTGCTGCAACAACGCAAGGAGGCCACCGCATGAAACGCGATACCGTCAACCTGGAACCTGGTGTGGACCTTAGCCGACCACTGAACCCGATCAACGACGACCAGCGCTACATTGGCGCCTCGGTGCCGCGCGGCGGCATCAAGCGCCTGACGCAGGGCCTGGGCCAGTACGTGGACGACATCGAGCTCCCGCGCATGGCGCACGTGGTCTATTGGCGCAGCCCGGTGGCCCACATGCGCATCAACTCGGTCAACGCCGACTTTGCCCGCGCCATGCCGGGCGTGCTGCTGGTGGCCGACGGCAAGGACCTGGCCAAGGTCTGCAAGCCCTGGGTGGCCACGCTGGGCCACCTGGCTGGCATGAAGTCGGCACCGCAATACGCGCTGGCGCTGGACCGCGCCTGCTGGCAAGGCGAGCCGGTGGTGGCCGTGGTGGCCGAGACCCGTGCCGAGGCAGAGGACGCGCTGGCCTACATCGAGGTGGACTGGGAAGAACTGCCCGCGGCCACCGACATGCTCACCGCGCTGGACCCGGCCACGCCGCTGATCCACCCCGAGCTGGGCGACAACCTGTGCTTCACCCGCACGCTGGACGTGGGCCAGGTCGACGAGACCTTCGCCAAGGCCGACGTGGTGGCCGACATTGAATTCGAGTTCGGTCGCCACACAGGCGTGACCCTGGAGCCGCGCGCGCAGATCGCGCACTGGAGTCCGGCCGACCGGCGCCTCACGGTGCACCACTCGTGCCAGGCGCCGCACATGATGCAGGACCTCTACGGCCGCCAGTTTGATCTGCCGGCCAACGCCATCCGCGTGGTCTGCAAGGACGTGGGCGGCTCCTTCGGCATCAAGGTGCACGCGTACCCGGACGACTTCGCCACCGTGGCGCTGTCCATCATGCTCGGCCGCCCGGTCAAGTTCGTGGCCGACCGGCTGGAGAGCTTCACCAGCGACATCCACGCGCGCCACCACGCCATCAAGGCGCGCATCGCGGTGAACCGCGACGGCGAGATCCTCGGCTTCGACATGGAAGACCTCACCGGCATCGGTCCGTACTCCATGTTCCCGCGCACCAGCGCGATCGAAGGCAACCAGGTGGTCAACCTGGTGGGTGGTCCCTACAAGCACCAGCACTACCGCGCCAAGCTCAACGTGGTGTTCCAGAACAAGACGCCGACCTGCCAGTACCGCGGTGTGGGCCACCCCATCGCCTGTGCCGTCACCGAGGCGCTGGTGGACCTGGCCGCGCAGAAGATCGGCATGGACCCGCTGAAGATCCGCGAGCTCAACGTGATCCCCGACGACGCCTATCCCACGGCCGGCATCTCGGGCATCAAGCTGGAAATCCTCTCGCACGAGGCCAGCCTGAAGAAGCTGCGCGAGCTGATGAACTACGACGCTCTGCGCGCCGAGCAGGCGGCGCTGCGCAAACAAGGCATCCACCGCGGCATCGGCTTCGCCACCGTGATCGAGCTCACCAACCCCAGCGCTGCGTTCTACGGCGTGGGCGGTGCGCGCATCGCCTCACAAGACGGCGCCACCGTGCGGCTGGACCCTGAAGGCCATATCACCGTGCTCATCGGCGTGGGCGAGCAGGGCCAGGGCACCGAAGGCATCTACCAGCAGATCGCGGCCGACGCGGTGGGCGTGGACATCACCAAGGTGCGCGTGGTCACCGGCGACACCGACGCCACGCCTTACGGCGGCGGCACCTGGGCCTCGCGCGGCGCGGGCATCGGCGGTGAAGCCGTGCTGCTGGCGGGCCAGGCGCTGCGCGAGAACATCGTGAAGGTGGCCGCCATCATCCTCAAGCGCGAGGGCGCCACGCTCGCGGTGCGCCGCGACCGCATCGTGGACGCCAGCACCGGTGAAGAACTGCTGCCGCTGGCTGAGCTGGGACGCATTGCGTACTTCCGCTCCGACACGCTGCCGGCCGAGTTCACGCCCGAGCTCATGGTCACGCGGCACTACGCGCAACGCGAATTCCCGTTCATCTTCACCAACGGCGTGCAGGCGTCCTACGTGGAGGTGGACACCGACACCGGTTTCGTGAAGCTGCTCAAGCACTGGGCTGTGGAAGACTGCGGCCGTGTGCTCAACCCCATGCTGGTGGACGAGCAGATGCGCGGCGCCATCGTGCAGGGCATCGGCGGCGCGCTGCTGGAAGAGTGCCTCTTTGATGACAGTGGCTTGATGGTCAACGCCAGCATGGCGGACTACCTCGTGCCCATGTCGGCCGAGATGCCCGACATTGAAGTGGCCCACATCCAGACGCCCACCGCCACCTCCAAGCTGGGCGCCAAGGGCGCCGGTGAGGCCGGCACTGCGGGCGCGCCTGCGGCGGTCATGAACGCCGTCAACGACGCCATTGCGCCGTTCGATACCCATGTGTTCTCGCAGCCGATCACGCCGCAGAAGGTGTTGCGGTCGCTGGGCAAGGTGCGCTGAAACGCCAGCAATTGATCGGACCCTAACGAGCTTGGATCAAGCTGCATAGCGAATCGGGGCATGCTCACACTCCCTGCGCTTGACCCAGCCACCCAGTCACTCACACAACGCATTCCATAAGGTATAGACATGCCCAAGGCATACTGGATAGCCACCTATCGATCCATTAATGACACCGCCGCACTCGCGGCATATGCAGCATTGGCCGGCCCCGCTATTCAGGCAGCTGGCGGGCGCTTCTTGGCGCGTGGCATGCCCGCGAAGGTGTATGAGGCTGCCGTCAACCAGCGCGCCGTGCTGATCGAGTTCGACAGCGTGGCGCATGCCACTGGGGCGCACGACAGTCCCCCCTATCAGGAAGCGCTGAGGGCATTGGGCGATGGCGCTGAACGGGACATCCGTATCATCGAGGCGATCGAATAAGAAGCTGGCGCGTAGATTCGGGTTCAAGAGCGACTGAATGACCGCAGTACAGCGATACCACCAGTCCAAGCGATGGGGAAGCGGTCAGTGGCGCAGTGGCAGCCGTGTCGAGCTGGATGGCCGCAGCGGTTCGATCTCTGTCCTTCACCCCTGCCGGACCCGCACCCCCAGCGCCCCGCACACCGCGATCAGCGCCACGCCCACCACGGTCCACACATCGGGGGCGTAGCCGAACACGATCCAGCCCGCGAGCGTCGCGAAGCCGATCTGGGCGTACATGTAGGGCGTGAGACGCGAGGCCGGGGCGCGGTGGTAGGCCTGGATCATCACGTAGTGGCCGAGCGAGCCGAACACGCCCATGAGTGCCACCAGGGCCCAGAGCTGCCAGGTGGCCATGGGCGCCCACGACCAGGGCAGCCCCAGCGTGCCGAACACCAGGCCGGTGAGCCCGGTGTAGAAGTGCATGGTGCCGGGGTCTTCGGTCTTCACCATCTTGCTGGTGACGATCTGGTAGAGCGCGTTGATGAGCACCAGCGCCAGCGGCAGCAGCATGGCACCCTGGAAATCGCTGCCCTTGGGCCGGATCACGATGAGCGCACCGGCGAAGCCGCCCGCGATGAGCCACCAGGTGAGCGCGGGCACGCGTTCGCGCAGCAGTGGCGCGGCGAGCACGGTGATGGCCAGCGGCACGAGCATGAGGATGGCGGTGAAGTCGCCCACCGGCACGAAGCGCAGGCTCATGTAGGCCACGGTGCCCGAGGTGACCATGAGCGCACCGCGCAGCAGTTGCCAGCCGGGCGCGGTGGTGTGGAACAGGGCCTTGCCCTGGCTGGGCCAGAGCAGCACCACGGTCATGCCGGTCTGCACCACAAAGCGCAGCCATATCGCCATGAGCACGGGCACGACGCCGCCCACGAACTGCGAGGTGGTGTCGAGCAGGGCGAAACAGAGCGTGGCGGCGATGGCCAGCGCGATGCCCAGGGCCGGGCGGGGGTAGCGGGGATCGGTCAAGCGGATGGTCTTCGGGTCGGCGACGGTGCGGCCCGACAGGGCGGTGCGGTCAGTAACTCAGGCGGGCCACCGAGCGCAGCACCTCGGGTGTGGTGGTGGGGAAACCGAAGTATTCCAGATAGGCCGGAATCATTTCGAACAGCATGTCGGAACCCACCTGCACCGGGCAGCCTCTGGCCTGGGCGGCGCTGAGGAAGCCGGTCATTTCGGTGCGCATCACGACCTCGCCGACGAAGGTGCGGGCGTCCAGGCGCGACACGTCCAGCGGCAGCTGGTCGCCTTCGTTCATGCCCATGGGCGTGGCGTTGACCACGAGGTCAAAGCCCGCGGGATCATTGCTGCCGGTCTTCACGTCGATCGCGGGGTAGTTGTCGCGGATGCGCTGGGCCAGGGCTTCGGCGGACGCGGTGTTCACGTCGTAGAGGCTGATGGCGGCGATGCCCTCGCCGGCGAGTGAAGCGGCGATGGCGCAGCCCACACCGCCGCTGCCCACCACCAGCACGCGCGCGCCGGTCAGGTTCAGGCCCTTGCGCATCACGCCGCGCACGAAGCCGGCGCCGTCGAACTGGTCGCCCACCAGGCGGCCGTCGGGCAGGCGCTTGACGGCGTTGCAGGCACCAGCCACCTTCACGGTGGGCGTCACTTCGTCCAGCAGGCCGACCGTGACCACCTTGTGTGGCATGGTGATGAGCGCGCCGTGGATGTTGGTCAGCGTGAAGACGCTTTGGAGGAAGACCGGGTAGTCGGCCGGCTGGCAACCCATGGGCACCACGATGGCGTTCACGCCCACGTGTTCAAAGTAGGGGTTGTAGATCATCGACGACTTGAAGCTGTGCGTCGGGTAGCCGATGTGGGCGATGAGTTCGGTGTTGCCGTTGATCATGGTGGCGCGCGGTGGGGTGGAAGGCAGTGCGCCACTGTAGGTCGGGGGTGGTGATCGCGCATCGGACGGGAAGCCTTCGAAGATCGATCAACGCGCACATTCGTGCGTTGATCGATCATATTCCGGGTAAACCCGGAAGCTCCTTCAGGGTTTACCGCTGGCGGCCGAGTGCACGAACTTGCGCACCAGGCCGTCCATGGCGATCAGGTAGCCGTCGACGCCGAAGCCGATCACGATGCCGGCCGCCGCGGGCGATACCCACGAGTGGTGGCGGAAGGCTTCGCGGGCGTGCACGTTGGAGATGTGGCACTCGATCACCGGCAGCGGGTCCACGCCCTTGATGGCGTCGTGCAGCGCGATCGAGGTGTGGGTGAGGGCGCCGGGATTGAACACCACGCCCAGTGCCTCGCCCGCCTTGAAAAGGCGGCCGTATTCGTGGATCTTGTCGACCAGCGCACCTTCCCAGTTGCTCTGCAGGCACTCCACCTCGTAGCCGATCTGCTCGCCATGGGCTTTGCAGAACGCCTCCACATCGGCCAGGGTGGTGTAGCCGTACTGCGCCGGCTCGCGGGTGCCGAGCAGGTTGAGGTTGGGGCCGTTGAGGATGAGGATCTTTTTCATGGTGGGGAGGTGTCCGTTCAGGGGCGCACGAAGCGCAGGATGGTTTCGATGATGTTGGCGCGGCGCTGGGCGGCCACTTCCGGGTCGGTGAAGTCGCGCTTGAAGACCAGGCCGAAGGTGTGGCGGTTGGACACGTTGTAGAAGGTCAGCGCCGAAATCGAGGCATGCAGGTCGATGGGGTCCAGGCCCGGGCGAAAGACCCCGCTGGCCACACCGCGTTCACAGAGGCGGCGGATGGAGGTGATCGCCGGTACGTTGAGCTGCTGGATGCTGGTGCTTTGCGCCAGGTATTGGCCGCGCTGGATGTTTTCCGACATCACCAGCCGGATGTAGCTCTCGTGGCTGGCGTGGTGGTCGAAGGTGTACCCGATCAGCCGGCGCAACGCCGCCTCGGGCTCCAGATCGTCCAGCTGCAGTTGGCCTTCGATCTCGCGCATGCCCCGGTAGGCCTCTTCCAGGACCGCCAGGTACAGGCCTTCCTTGCTCCCGAAGTAGTAATAAATCATGCGCTTGCTGGTCTGCGTGGCGGCGGCGATCTCGTCGATGCGCGCGCCTGCCAGACCCTTTTCAGCGAATTCCGCAATGGCCACTTCGAGAATGTTGGCCATGGTTCGCGCCGGGTCGTTGGTGCGCCCGGTGGGGTTGGCGGTGGGAACGGCAGAAGGTACTGACTGGTTCATTTGGCCAGTATAGGGTGGCGTGCCCGGACCCTGCGCCTGGGTGGTCAAAGCGAACCTGCCAAAGACGTGTCTGCGGGCAGGCCTGGATGTCGAGACCATAGGTGAAAACCCGAAAAATGTACGAAACGTTCCATACATGCGACATCTAGCAGTTATGCCTGAATTAACTTGTTCGTTCATTTGTTCCGTTCTCTAATTCGTGGGCCCCGAATCCCGGAGCGCCGCTTTGCGAGGCCGTGCGCAGGCATGACACGGACGGCGGTATTCACCCCTTTGTAGGAGACACCATGAAATTCAAGCAACACTTCCTGGCCATGGCCGCCGTGATGGCCTGTGGCAGCGCGATGGCGCAATCGTCGGTGACCATGTACGGCATTCTCGACGTCAGCCTGGGCAAGACCACGGGTGGCTCGTTCGGCCTGAACGGCGGGAAGAGCGCCACCTCGCCGGCCCAGAGTTACCACACGCCCACCCGCATCGGCTTCCGTGGCACGGAAGACCTCGGTGATGGCCTGAAGGCCCATTTCAACTTTGAAAGCGGTGGCCTGCGGCTGGGCGACGGCGGTCCCGGTCTGGATTTCTCGCGCGAAGCCTGGGCCGGCCTGTCGGGCAACTTCGGTTCCACCCGTTTTGGCCGCACCTCGTCGTTTGGCACGCAGGGCCACGCCCGCTTTGACCTGAACGGCATCTCCACCTCGTCCGCGATGGACAACGCCGGCATCAGTCCAGTGACCTGGTACGGCTCTTCTCGCCGCTCCAGCCAGCTGCAGTACGTCACGCCCAGCTTCTCGGGTTTTGACGCGGGCGTGGCGCTGGTGCTGGGTGGCAACAACGAAGGCCAGCGCAGCGTGCAGGTGCGCGCCAACTACGGCAACGGCCCGCTGGCCGTGGGCTACGTGGCCGAGACCAAGCGCGTCGCGGGCAACCGGACGGCCCAGGCCGTGGCCGGTTCCTACGATTTCGGCGTGGCCAAAGTCGTGGGCGGTTATGTGGTGCGTGAGACCGAAGCGGCCGGCAAGGGCGTCTACGTGGGCGCCGTTGCGCCCGTCGGTGCGGTGATCAAGGTGGGCGTGCAGCACGCCCGCAACACCGAGACCGACGTCAATGCGACCGAGCTGTTTGCCAACTACGCACTGTCCAAGCGCACCTCGCTGTACGTGGACTACGTCAAGCGCAACGGCGACGATCGCACCTCTTACGCATTGGGCCTGCTGCACGCGTTCTGATCGATCGGCCACGAAAGTGGCCTGTATTTCCAAGGTTTGAGCCGCCAGCGGTCCGCTGGTGGCTCTTTTTTTGGTGCAAAAACGGAGCGAGATGGTTCCGCGGGCCGTGCGCCAGCGTCGTCGGTCGGGTGTCGCTACCATCAGAGGCTTGTTTTCCCTCTTCTGTCCAGCCAGGACAAGCCCCAGACGCCATGCAACAAGCCACCGCCCGCGACACCGCATCGGCCTTTCGTAAAAATCCGGTCGGATTCGCTCCCGTCGCCTGGAGCGGACGCATCAACACGGACGAGCTCTCGCGACCCGGCGGCCTGCTGATCGCCGCGCTCTCGCAATGTGCCGACGAACGCAACCTTTCGCTGAGCGAACTGGCCTCGACCCTGGGCGTGAGCTACTGGAGCCTGAGCCAGCTGCGCATCGGTTTCCGCCCCATCGAATCGCTGGACGATGACGTGGTCGAGGCCTGCGCGGCGTTTCTCGATCTGCCGCGCCTGACCATCGAGATGCTCGCGGGGCTGCTGGACCCGGCCGACGCGCTGGCCTGCGACGACCTGACCGGTGAAGACCTGCTGCACGCCTGCCAGCTGCTGGCCACCGAACCCGCCGATCTGGAACTGCTGCCGCCGCCCAACCGCCAGCGCCCGCTGCAGGGCCTCGCGGTGGACGAGCTGGCGGCCCTGCACCGCGAACACGGGGCTCATACCGCGGTGTGCGGGGCCCTGCGGGCCGAGCTGCGGCAGCGGCCGATGTCGAAGACCGAACTGCTGCGTGCCGCGCTGGAGGCCAGCGTGGCAGAGGCCGAGGCGGAGGTGGACACCGGGCCGGCGCAGCGGCATGACGCGGCGCCGCCACACGGCATCCTGCGCTGCACCTGCTGCCAGAAACGCCTGCGCGTTCCGCACCTGCCCGAACCCGGCGAAATCCGCTGCCCCGGTTGCCAGACGGAATACGCGGTGCACTGGCAGGACCGCATCTGCGTCGTGCAGCGGCTCGAGGTCGAAGCCGAAGACGAAACGGATGCCGACGCAGACGCCGAAAGGCCGGAGGCACCGGCTTCGGCGCCGATGGATCCATGGGCGGTGCTGGGTCTGGCCCGGAACAGCTCCTGGGACGCGGTGGAGCGGGCGCGCCGCTCGCTGCTGCAGCAGTACCACCCGGACCGGCTGGGCCATGTGTCACCGCTGGTGCACAAACTGGCCGAGGAGGCGTTCAAGCGCGTGGGCGATGCCTACGAGGCGTTGAAATCACAACGCTGAAAAAGAGCCCCCCTGCGCCGCTTCGCGTCACCCCCCAGGGGGCGACACCAGCCGTCCGGCGGAGCCGGCCCGGCGGTGTCCTGGATGGGGGCTCTTCGTCAAGTGGCTGTGAAATGCGCGCTGTCCATGACCTTCAGGTCCTGGGCCACCAGCGGCGCAAAGTCCATCTGGTCGAGGATGTCGCGCTGCAGATCGATGCCGGGTGCGATCTCGAACAGCTCGATGCCTTGCGGCGTGAGCCGGAAGCTGCCGCGCTCGGTGAGGTAGAGCACCTCCTGCCCTCGCACCAGACCCTGCGGCCCGCTGAAGGTGATCTGATCGACCTGCTTCACGAGCTTCTTCACAGCCCCTTGTTGCAGCACGCGCATCTGGCCGTCGCCGGTCTGCAGCTTCACGCCCTTGGCCGCCAGCGTGCCGCAGAACACCACCTTCTTCGCGTTCTGCGCGATGTCGATGAAGCCGCCGGGGCCGACGGTGATGCCGCCCAGGCGCGAGACGTTGACGCTGCCTTGTTCGTCGAACTCGCCGAAGCCCAGGCAGGCCACGTCCAGCCCGCCGCCACCGTAGAAGTCGAACTGCGTCGCCGCGTCGAGCATCGCGGTGGCGTTGCGCGCGTAGCCGAACAGCACGCCGTCCATCAGCGTGCCGCCGTAGGTGCCGTGTTCGATGGTCTGGTAGATGCGGTGCTGCTCGTTGCGCGCCGCGATCAGCTTGGCCACCGCGTCGGGCACGCCCACGCCGTAGTTGATGACCGGTCGCGCCTTGCCGGTGTTGAAGAGTTCCACGTGCGCGCGGCGCGCCACGGCCTGGCGTTCGCTGAAGGCCTCTTGTGAGGCGGCGAGTTCGCGTGCGTGGTCTTCCGCTTCGCTGGCTTGGCGCGCGGCGCCGGTGAGTTCGCCGCTGAAGGCCGGGTCGAACGGGATGTCATAGCTGGTCTGCTGGTCCGGGTCGACCACGATGGCGTCCACCCAGGCCGAGGGGATGCGCACCTCGCGCGCCTTGAGTGCGCCTTTCGGCAGGCGCTCCTTGACCTGCACGATCACCGTGCCGCCGCTGCTGCGCGCGGCCAGCGCGAGCGACTGCGCATCGAGGTTGGCGGCTTCGTGTTCGAAGCTGATGTTGCCGTCTTCATCGGCCGCGCTGGCGCGCACGATGGCGACGTGGATGGGGAAGGGCTTGTAGCGCAGCCACTCGCGGCCGTCGATCTGGATGACTTCGGCGAGGTCGTCTGTGGCCGCTTCGTTCATGCGCCCACCGCCAAAGCGCGGGTCGCAGACCGTGCCCAGGCCCACGTGGCTGATCAAACCGGGCCGGCCGGCGCCAATCTCGCGCATGAGCTGGCTGCTCACGCCGCCGGGCAGGATGTAGGCCTGAATCTTGTTGTCCAGCGCAAGCTGCTGCATGGCCGGTGACCAGACCCAGTGGCCGCCAATGACCTTCCTCACCAGGCCTTCGTGCGCGAAGCAGTTCATGCCCTTGGTCTTCTTGTCGCCGATGCCCAAAGCGTGCATCAGCGTGAGGTGGCGTGGCGACTGTGTGGCGAGGTAACGCGCCTGCACCGCCTCGAACACGTGCGTGGCTTCCATCAGGCCGCCGCCGCCGCCCATCAGGCCCACGGTGTCGTTGTCTTTGATGAGGTTGGCTGCGTCGGCAGCGCTCATGAATTTGCTGTTCATCTTGTGCACCCGGTCAGCGGTTCACGTCGAACAGCACGGCGCCTTTTTTCAGCGCGCTCTTGGCGATCACGCTGCGGTGGATTTCGCTGGTGCCGTCGAAGATGCGGTAGATGCGCGCGTCGCGGTAGTAGCGCTCGATCGGCAGTTCCTTGCAGAAGCCCATGCCGCCGAACACCTGCACCGCGCGGTCCACCACGCGGCCCAGCGTTTCGGCGGCGAGCACCTTCACCATGGCGATCTGCTCGCGCGCGTCCAGGCCCTGGTCCAGCATCCAGGCGGCGTGGTAGACCATCCAGCGCGCGGCGTTGATCTCGATCACGCTGTCGGCCAGCATCTGCTGCACCATCTGGAAGTCGCCGATGCGGGTGTTGAACTGATGGCGGTCGTTCGCGTAGTTGAGCATCAGCTCGCAGACGTGCGTGGCCTTGCCCACGGCGCGCGCGCCCACCTGCGCCAGGCGCACCACGTTGAGCGCGCCCATCGCCAGCTTGAAGCCCTGGCCCTGCTCGCCCAGCAGGGTGGCGTCGTCCAGCACCACGTTGTCGAAGAACAGCTCCAGGTGCGGCGTGCCGCGGATGCCCATCATGGCCTGGTCCTTGCCCACGGTGAAGCCGGGCAGGCCCTTGTCCACCATGAACATGCTGATTTCCTTCTCGCCCGTCTTGGCCGAGACGAGGAAGAAGTCGGACCAGATGCCATCACTGATGAAGTGCTTGCTGCCGTTGAGCACCCAGCGGCCCTCGGCGTTGCGTTTGGCGTTCGTCTTGATGCCGGCGGCGTCCGACCCGGCGCCCGATTCGGTGATGGTGATGGCGCAGGTGCGCGTGCCTTCCACCGCGGGTTTCAGCCAGCGTTCCACCTGCTCGCCCTTGCAGTGCAGCAGCGGTTCGTAGACGTTGCCGAAGGCGCGGCGGATCAGCATGTCGCTGGTGTGTCCGAACTGCTCTTCGCAGACGATCCGGTCCAGGTTCGACAGGCCGCCACCGCCGAGCTCGGCCGGCATGTTGAGCGCGTACAGGCCCAGATCCCTGGCTTTGGCGTGAATGCGGCGGGCGTCGGCATCGGGCAGCGCGCCGGTGTTTTCCAGCGCATCTTCCAGCGGCTGCAGTTCTTCGGCGATGAAGCGACGGATGGTGTCGATCATCATTTTCTGTTCGTCGTTGAGGGCGAAATCCATGGGGTTCTTTCGGGATGGGTGAAGTTGGCTTAACCGGGGACACCGCCGGGCCGGCTTTGCCGGACGGCTGGTGTCGCCCCCTTGAGGGGGCTGAGGGCTGCGGCTCTGAGCCTGCCTGCGCAGGCTCGGACCGCCCGAAGAGGCTTCGGCTCTGACGAAGCCCCGGCCTGGAAGGCGCGCGAAGCGCCGCAGGGGTGGGCCATTTCAAGCACTGCTGAACCAGCGGGCGCCGAAGAAAAACGGCAACCGCGAAATGTGGTCGAACGGAATCACCATGGATGTCTTTCAGGTCAGGCGCGGGGCTCGACGAACGGACGGCTCGCGGCCATGCAGATGCCGGCCCATTCGCCGGGGTCGGCGGTCTTCTCGCGCTCCAGGTTCACCACCTCCACGCTCACCGGCAGGTCGGCGGGCAGGGCGTCGAACAGGCCTTGCACATCGATGCTGCCGTCGCCCGGCAGCAGGCGTTCGCAGCGCGCGGTGTGGATCATTTCTTCGGTCGTGAAGTGCGTGCCGGCTTGTGCATCGCAGATCTGCGCGTAGTGCAGCAGCTCGCGCGGGATGGCACGGATGTCGGCCAGCGTGGTGGTCGAGCGGCCAAAGTGCAGGGCATCGACCAGGATGCCGGCGTTGGCGGGCGTGCCGGCGTTCTGCACGATGCGCAGGGCGCTCTTCGCGTCTTTCACCGCCGTCCAGGGCATGAACTCCAGATCGGCGGTCAGGCCGTAGGGCGCCATCACCTCGCACAGGCGCGCGTAGTTCTGCGTCAGGCGCGACTCCATCGGGTCGTCACCGGCGACCAGGATGGCCTTCGCCTTCAGCGCCGCGCAGGCGTCGTAGAGCGGATCCCAGGTGTGCGGGTCGAAGCTCTCGCCGATGCGGATGATCTCCACATCGAAGATGCCCACGCCCGTGTCGGCCATCGCCGCCTGGGTGGCTTTGAGCACGTCGGGCCGGTCCAGCAGGAACTGCTGCGGTGCGCCCGGCGCGTTGGGCCAGAGGCGCAGGCCCACGTACTGGTAGCCGCTGGCGGCAGCGATGCGGATCGCTTCCGCTGGTGTGCAGCGGTGCGAGCTGAGATAAGCCAGTGAATAGACGCGCGCCATCACAGCCTCACTTCAAGGGGGACGCCGCCGTCGGCAGCGCAATCGTCGAAACCATGTTCGTGGTCAGGTGCGCCGGGCCACCCTTGGGCGGCCAGATGCCCTGGGCCACCGCGTCGGCGCGTGCCTTGGCGCGCGCGTCCAGCGAGGGGTAGGCCCAGATGTTGGTGAAGCGCAGGGGCCCGTCGAGCGCGACCATGGCGATCACGCAGGGCGAGAGCTGGTCGCGCGGCGGCACGTACTGTTCCCACAGGGCTATGGTGGGCTGGACGCCGCCGGGCTTGATGCCGTAGGTTCGGATCTCGTAGACCGGGCCGCTGATGCCGCTCTCGGCACTCGGGCGCACCGGTTTCATCCACGGGAAGCCCTGGTAGCTGTGCTGCTCCAGCGTCTGGAAGATCTCGCCGTTGCCGAACGGGCTGGCGCTGTGCTGCGTGCGCTCGCGCTCGGCCTGCAGGTCGGCGAGCGAAGCGAAACCGCGCAGCACGATCATCTGGTTGAGCTGGCCGATGTCGGTGAACCAGCAGGCGAGCAGTTCGCCTTGTGCTTCGGGTGCGCTGCAGTAGGCCTGCACGTTCTGGGCGGCCGTGGCGGCGGTGCCGAACGGCAGGGTCATGGTGGCGAGTTCGTAATACATGCGGGGTGTCCTTGGTTGGGTGGTGTTGTCGAGGGCAGTGTCTGGTCCCCTCCCATCGCGGGATGGTTTTGGAGTGGGTCAGGGTGAGGGCAGGCGTCCCGCCATGTGGTGCGCGGCGAGCCAGCCGAACGTCATCGCTGGCCCCAGCGTGATGCCACCGCTCGGGTAGTGACCGGCCATCAGGCTGTTCATGTCGTTGCCGCCGGCGTAGAGGCCTGCGATCGGCTGGCCCTGTGCGTCGAGCACCTGGGCATGGGCATTGGTCCTGAGCCCGGCAAAGGTGCCCAGGCTGCCGGCGACCACTTTCACGGCGTAGAACGGGCCGCGTTCCAGCGGCCCGGTGCAGGGGTTGGGCCAGCCTTGCTCGGCCGCAAAGGGCGCATCGCCCTGCATGTGGTTGTAGGCGGTTTCGCCTTTGGCGAAGTCTTCGTCCTGGCCGGCGAGCGCCTGCCGGTTGTAGCGCTGCACGGTCTGTTGGAGGGCATCACCATCGATGCCGCAGGCCTTTGCCAGTTCGGACAATGTCTTGCCGCGTTGCACGTAACCGTTGGCGATCATCGGCCCCAGCGGCATGGGCGCGGGTTTGGCGGCGCCCAGGCCGTAGTGGCGCATGAAAGCGTGATCGCAGACCAGCCAGGCCTGTACCGGCTCGCCCGCGGGCAGGGCGGCCAGCAGGGCCTGCATGAAGTCGTGGTACGAGTCGGCTTCGTTGGTGAAGCGCTGGCCGCGGCGGGTGACGGCGATCAGGCCGGGCTTGCCGCGTTCGACCAGGTGCGGGAAGTGCGCGAACGAGCCGTCGGCCTGCGGCACCAGCGACACCGGTGCCAGCGCCGCGGCCTGCACGCCATCGGTCGCGACCTGGCCGCCCGCCGTTTCACCGAGGCGAAGACCGTCGCCGGTGTTGCCGCGCGAGGCGGCCGAGTGGTGTTCTTTCCCGGTCCGGGCGTGGGGCAACAAGGCGCGTTTGCGTTCATCGTCGTGCGGGAAGCCGCCGCAGGCCAGCACCACACCACAGCGGGCGTGGACTTCGACAACCCCTTCGGGCGTGGCGAGCACCGCGCCGGTCACGCGTTCGCCGTCGCGCAGCAGGCGCCGCGCCGGGCAGCTCGTTCGCACCTCGACACCCGCCTCGAAGGCCGAGGTCGCGAGTGCTGCGATCAATGCATTGCCGTTCACCAGCCGCATGCCACGGCGGTGCAGCAGCAGGTCTTTCCCGTGCGCCAGCACGCGTTGGGTGACGTACCAGAGCGAGGCTGGTTTGCGCAGGGCGTTGAAGAAGTGGCGCAGTTCGGCGCCGGAGGCGATGCCCATGCCCCAGAGCGTGGTCTCGGGCAGCGGCGGCTTCAGGTCGGCGATGCGCGCGCCCAGGCGGCGGCCGTCGAAGGGCGCGGCGCACAGCGAGCGGCCGCCGAGCGAAGCGTGCGGCGCGCGACCGTGGAAGTCGGGAATCGCATTGCCGTCGATGAAGCGCAGCGCGGTCTTCGTGCGGAAGAATTCAACCATGCGCGGCGCAGCCTCCAGGAAGGCGCGGGCACGGGCTTCGTCAAAGCGCTCACCGAGTTCATGGCGCAGGTAGGCCAGCGGTTCGTCGATCGGTTCGACGATGCCGGCCTCGACCGCCAGCGGATTGCGCGGCAGCCACATCCAGCCGCCCGACCAGGCGGTGGTGCCGCCGAACTGCGCTTCCTTTTCCGCGACGATGACTTTCAGTCCCAGCTTCGCAGCCGTCACGGCCGCCGACAGGCCGCCCGCGCCGGAGCCGATGACGAGAAGGTCGCAGTCCAGTGGGCTCATGGGTCAGACGGCGTAGATCGGCTTGCGACCTTTGACGTCGCCCGAGGCGCCTGTCTCGGCCGTGAGCTGGAAGAAGGGCGAGGCCCCGCTGGCCGCGGCCAGCTGCGAGGCGATGGACAGCAGCTCGGGCGCCAGCGCTTCCATGCGTTCGACCGTGAAGCGCACCGTGGGCCCGGCGACGGTGATCACACCCATGGCCGGCTGGCCGGCGAAACGCACCGGCGCCGACATGGCGGACAGGCCCAGGCTGTAGGTGTCCACCGTCAGGCTGTAGCCGCGTTCTCGCGTGGTGTGCACGGCGTCCAGCACCGCCTGCAGCGTGGTGGGTGCGGCCGGACCGAACTGCTCGGGCAGGCCCAGGCCCTGTTTCGCGACCAGGGCCATGCCGGCGTTGTCGTCCAGCGTGGACAGCCAGGCCCAGCCGGACGACGAACACGAGAGTCGCGCGTCGCTGCCCATGTCGGGGTCGTAGCGCAGGCCCTGGCGCGCGCCCTGCGCGCGGGCCACCCAGGTGAGGCGTTCGCCGTCCACCACCGACAGGCGCACCAGCTCGCCCGACAGCTCGGCCAGGCGGTTGAGCAGCGGCTGCGCGATGTCCACGATGCCGCTGTTGCTCAGGTAGGAGAGGCCCATGCTCACCAGCTTGGTGGTGAGCAGGTAGTCGCCATGGCCGCGCGCCTGGCGCACATAGCCCAGCCGCACCAGATCGGCCAGCAGGCGGTGCACCGCGCTGCGCGGGATGTTGAGCTGGTCGGCCACGGCGGCCAGTTCCATACCTTCGCCGTGTTGCGAGAGCAGTTCGAGGATGCCGAGGGTTCGTTCGAGGACGCCGTTCATGGTGTGGGTTCCGTGGGGTTCAGGTGGCCGAAACAGTACAGGAAACGGGTGCGCCGGCTGTTGCCGCTTCCAGCACGGCCAGCGTGGCCTGCAGGGTGTGCAGCCCGTCGAGCGCGCTGCACAGCGGGGTTTCTTCGCCGCGGGTCACGGCCGCAAAGTGTTGCAACTGGGCGGTGTAGGGGTCGGCCTTGAGGGCCACGGTCTGCTCGCGCGTGATCTCGGCGTGCCAGCTGCGTTCGCCACGGTAGTGCCAGAGCGAGAGGTCGGGCAGCGAGAGCGAGCCGTGCGTGCCGGCGATGAAGTGCGAGGGCACCGCCGGGCGCGGGTACTGGTCCTGTTCGCCGGCGCAGAAGTCCCAGCTCCAGGGCGCTGTGGCGGTGTCCGACAGCACCAGCGTGCCCAGCGCACCGTTTTCAAAGCGCAGCAGGACGGCGGCCGTGTCTTCCACCGCGAAGCCGCGCACCGCGTTGCTGCTGATCGCCTGCACCTGGGTGATCTCGCCGCAGATGAAGCGCAGCTGGTCGATCTCGTGGATCAGGTTGATCAGCACCGGGCCTCCGCCAGGCTGGCGGCGCCAGGCGGCTTCGAAGTAGGGCTCGGGCTTGTAGAAGGTGGCCATCACGTTGGCGGTGACCAGCCGGCCCAGGCGCCCGCTGGCCACGATCTCGCGCGCCCGGCGGTTGATCGGGTTGTGGCGGCGGTGGTGACCCACCAGCACCGGCACGCCGCTGTGCGCCTGTGCGTCCACCAGTTCCTGCGCCTCGGCTACCGTGTTGGCCACGGGCTTCTCCACCAGCGCGGCCACACCCCGCGCCAGGCAGTCCATGGCCACCGGCACGTGCGTGGCGTTGGGCGTGGCCACGATGGCGCCTTGTGGCTTCACGCGCTCCAGCAGCTCCCGGTGGCTGGCCGACCAGGGCACGCCCAGGCTCAGCGCCAGCGCGTGGCCGGCCTCGCTCGGGTCGGCGATGCCGGCCAGGGCCAGTTGCGGCGAACGGCCGATGCGGTCGATGTGGGTGCGGCCAATGGCGCCGGCACCCACGACGAGCAGGCTCGTGGCACCCCCCTTGCGCCGCTGCGCGGCTTCCCCCTGCAGGGGGACGACACCAGCCGTCTGGCGATGCCAGCCCGGTGGTGTCTCTGGGTTTGGGGTGCTCAATGCGTGCATTTGTTGTCTCCGGCCTGAAGTCTAGCGAAAAAAAGAATAATGTTCAATAGTTGAACGCAATTCCACTTTTGGATATGATCGGCGCCAACAGCCCGGCCAACGGGTGTGAACCGACCCGCAGGAGACAAGACCCATGAATGAAACCCTCAGCGGCGCCAGCCGTGTCCACTTCATCGTCGGCGACCCGATCGCCCAGGTGAAATCCCCGGCCGGCGTGACGCAGGCCTTTGCCGACCACGGCCGCAACGCCATCTGCGTGCCGGCCCATGTGTCACCCGCCCACCTGGCGGACTGGGTGCGCGGCGCCTCGCTGGCGCAGAACGTGGACGGCATCATCGTGACCGTGCCGCACAAGTTCGCCTGCACCGATCTCTGTGCCTCCACCTCCGAACGCGCGGCCTTCCTGCACACCGTCAACACCATGCGCCGCAATACCGACGGCAGCTGGCACGGCGACATGTTCGACGGCCTGGGCTTCGTGACCGCCATGCAGGACAACGGCTGCCAGCCCGTAGGCCAGAAGGCCTTGCTGGTGGGCGCGGGCGGCGCCGGCTCGGCGATTGCGCACGCGCTGGTGATGGCGGGCGTGAGCACACTCGCCATCTTCGACCCGGACGAACAGCGCCGCACCGGCCTGGTGGACCGCCTGGCCGGCCTGAAGCGGTGCCCTGTGGCACACGGCAGCGCCGACCCGACGGGCTTTGACATCGTGATCAACGCCACGCCGGTGGGCATGAAAGAGAGCGACCCGTACCCGCTGGACGTGAACCAGCTCCGCGCCGGCATGTTCTGCGGCTGCGTGATCACCGCGCCGGCCATCACGCCCTTCATTGCGGCGGCGCGGGCCAAGGGCTGCGCCACGATGACCGGCGCCCACATGTTTGCGCGGGTCCGGGACTTGATGGTCGATTTCCTCCTGGGCAACTGAACATGCAAGTCCTGAACTCGCTGAGCCAGATGCCTGCTGAAGGCGCCGCCTTCGACCTGGTCGTGATCGGTGCCGGTGGTGCCGGCATGGCGGCCGCGCTGTTTGCGGCCATCGACGGCAAAAAAGTGCTGCTGGTCGAGCGCACCGGGTTCGTGGGTGGCACGACGGCCTGGTCGGCCGGCACCACCTGGGTCCCGGGCACGCACCACGCGGCCCAGGTGAACCCCGGCGACACACTGGCCGACGCGGCGCGCTACCTCACCAACGCCATCGGCGAGCGCACGCCGGCCGAGCTGCGGCAGACCTTCCTGGACAACGGACCCGAAGCCATCCGCCACATCGAGACGCGCTCCGATGTGCAGTTCCGCCCCTACCCGAAACACCCGGACTACATCTCCGATCTGGGGGGCTCGACCCTGAGCGGTCGCGCACTGGAGCCGCTGCCGTTTGACGGTCGCCTGCTCGGGGATCTGTTCAAACTCGTGCGCCCACCGATCCCCGAGTTCACCGTGCTCGGCGGCATGATGGTCGACCGCACCGACATCAACCACCTGCTGGCGCTCACGACGTCGTTCGCTTCGTTCAAACACGCGCTCAGGATCATCGGGCGGCACGCGTCGGACCGTCTGAGCCACCCGCGCGGCACCCGCCTGGTGATGGGCAACGCGCTCGTGGCGCGCCTGCTGTATTCGTTGTCGAAGCAGGCCAACGTGACGCTCGCGCTCAACACCTCGGTCGATCAGTTCGGCCGCGGGGCCAGCGGTGTCGAATCGCTCGAACTGGCGCAAGGCAGCGAGCGCCGCACGGTGCGCGTGCGCGGCGGCGTGGTGCTGGCCAGCGGCGGCTTCAACCGCCACCCCGATCTGCGCCAGGCGATGCTGCCCGGGGCCGACATCGGCTGGTGCCCGGCCGCGCCCGGCCACACCGGCGAGGCGCATGCGCTCGCACAGGGATTGGGCGCGGTCTATGGTCAGGGCGGCCTGTCCAACGCCTTCTGGGCGCCGGTGTCCTTGCGCCAGCGCGCCGACGGCAGCACGGCGGCGTTCCCGCACTTCGTGATGGACCGCGCCAAGCCCGGCATGCTCACGGTCAACCAGGCGGGTGAACGCTTCGTCAACGAAAGCACCTCCTACCACCTGTTCGGCATGGCGATGTGGAGCGCCCGCAGCGTGCCGGCGTTCCTGGTCTGCGATACCGATGCGCTGCGGCGGTACGGCCTCGGCATGGTGCGGCCTGGCGCGAGCGCCAAAGACATGGCGCCGTTCCTGGCCGACGGTTACCTGACCCGGGGCGCCACCCTCGACGAACTGGCCCGCAAGCTCGGCATCAACGCCGCCGGACTCCAGGCCAGCGTGCAGAAGATCAACCGCTACGCACAGACGGGGGTGGACCCGGACTTCCAGCGCGGCGTCACCGCCTACCAGCAGAACATCGGCGATGCCACCGCCAGCGGCAAGAACCCCAACCTGGGGCCGTTGCAGACAGCACCGTATTACGCCGTGAAACTGTATCCCGGCGATATCGGTGCGGTCACGGGTTTTGCGACCGATGTGCACGCCCGCGTGCTCGACGCCAGCGGCCAGCCGATTCCCGGCCTGTACGCCGTGGGGAACGACATGCATTCCATCATGGGCGGCGTGTACACGGCGCCCGGCATCACCATCGGCCCGGGCCTGGTGTTTGCCCGCATCGCGACCCGTCACGCGGCGGCACGCGCGGCCTGAGCCGGGTGAAAAAAGATGCATGAAAAGCTCAGTCAGGTGCAGGATTCGTCTGGTTTTTTCCCTGTCGCGCTCGGCAGAATGGGCGACCGTCCGACGGCGTTCGCCGGGGTGCCGTGGAGCCCGTTCCCGGATCGGTGGAAGCCGCCCGGTGCGGGTCATCGTTTATCAGGACAAACCCTGAAGTCGTTCGATGATCGATCATTGCTGGTTGTTCATCGAACAGGGTCTGCCCCAAATTCGTGGACCGGCGTGGCGGCCGGTCCTACATTGAAGACCTTCGATGCGCCGGCCGCAGCCCGCCTGTGGACACCGTCGGGGGTTATTCAGACAGCGTGTGTGTAACCCATGAGTCCGGGTCCCAGGGCTTGATTTTTTTCCCCAACAGAAGGAGACAGTGAGATGAACCCAACCAAACGCCACTTCCTGGGTGCTGCCGTGGCAGCCCTGGCCACCGTGGGCTTCACCGGCCTGGCACAGGCCCAGAACTACCCCGAGCGCGACGTCACCGCCGTGATCCAGTGGGGCGCCGGCGGCGGCACCGACGTGGCCATGCGTGGCTACGCCCCGTATGCCGAAGAAGCGCTGGGCAAGAAAATCATCCTGCAGAACAAGCCCGGTGCCTCCGGTGCCATCGGCGCCAACTTCGTGCTGCAGCAGCCGTCCGATGGCTACACCATCCTCATGGGCGCCGAGCCGCAGGCCCTGTTCCGCGTGATGAAGATGGCCGAGTTCGACTACGACCAGTTCTACCCCATCAACATCGCCGCCATCGCCAACTCCATCCTGCTCGTGGCCAGGCCCGATGCGCCGTGGAACACCATGCAGGACGTGCTGAGCCATGTGCAGGCCAACCCCAGGAAGGTCAAGCAGTACATCGCCGGTCAGGGCACCGTGCCCTACACCGTCAACACCATGGTGAGCAGCCTGACCAAGTTCGAAACCATCCTGGTGCCGTTTGACGGCGACGGCCCGGCCATCGCCGCGCTGCAGGGCGGCCACCTGGACATCGGTTTCATCGCTTCGGGCGCCGCCATCGAGCACATCAAGGCCGGCCGCCTCAAGGCGCTGGGCGTGCTGGACAACAAGCCCTTCCAGGGCATTGCACCCATGACCGATGCACCGTCGCTCAAGGCGCTGCCGAAGTACCTGCCCTGGGGCTCGTGGTATGGCGTCTTCGTGAAGAAAGACACCCCTGAACCGGTCAAGGCCAAGCTGGTGGCCGCCTTCAAGAAGGCCGGTGACAACCCGCAGTACCGCAAGCTGATGGAAGACCGCGGCACCACCATGCTGAACATCAGCGGCGTCGAAGCCGAGAAGTTCATCAAGAAGTGGCAGTCCACCACCGCCTGGCTGTACCAGGACTCGGGCACCGCCAAGGTCGATCCGGCCACGCTCGGCATCGCAAAGCCCTGACCCCTGCCGCGCTGCTCGCGACCCCCCAGGGGGCGGCACTGGCCGTCCGGCAAAGCCGGCCCGGCGGTGCCCTGGGGGTGAGAGAAGCGCCCCTTCCTCCGGGAAGGGGGCATCTGCTTTTTCCAACTTTAGGAGACCCTCCATGCACACCAGTCATCCGCGGCTGGCCGGCGAGCTGACCTTCATGGTGCTGCTGGTCCTGGTCAGTGTTTTCCTGCTGTGGACGTCTTACGAGATATCCAGTTTCGACTCGCTGGCCGCGCCGGGCAGCTTTCCCATGGTCTGCGCGGCCGCCATGCTGGTCACCGGCCTGATCAACGCCGTCAAGACCGCGCGCGCCAAGCTCAACCTGGAGAACGGTGAGACCTGGCTGCAGCAGTTCGGGCGCAAGGTCACGCCGGTGCAGCTGATCGCTTTCAGTGTGCTGATCTTCCTGTACATGATGGGCATGGAAGTCATCGGTTTCCTGCTGGCTTCCTACATCTTTCTGGCGCTCTCCATGTACCTGCTGGGCAGCCGCCGCGTGGGGCTCAACCTGCTGATCAGCCTGCTGGTGCTGGCGGCCATCTTCATCGTTTTCCGCGCCGCCTTTTCGGTGGTGCTGCCCGCCGGCAGCCTGGTCGGCCCCTACCTGCCGGAGTTCCTGAAATGACCGAAGCACTGGGCTATTTCCTGTCGTCCTGGCTGGACTGGCAGATGCTGCTGCTGACCGCAGCGGGCACCCTGGCCGGCATCTACATCGGTGCCATTCCCGGCCTGTCGGTGACGATGGCCGTGTCCATCCTGATCTCGTTCACCTTCAAGTGGGACGTGCACCACGCGCTGGCCCTCATCTCGGGCATCTACCTCGGCGGTGTGTACGGTGGCTCGCGCAGCGCCATCCTGCTCAACATTCCCGGCGCACCGGCGGCCATTGCCACGGCGCTCGACGGCTATCCGCTGGCCAAACGCGGTGAGGCCGGACAGGCCATCGGCCTGACCACCGTGGTCTCGGTGTACGGCGGCTTCATCGGCATCCTGGTGCTGGCCCTGGCGGCGCCCGCGGTGTCCACCCTGGCGCTGAAGTTCGGCCCGCGCGAGTACCTGCTGCTGGCGATCTGGGGCATCCTGCTGGTGGGCAGCCTCTCGGGCGAATCGCTCTCCAAGGGCATCTTTGCCGGCGCCCTGGGCGCGCTGATTTCCTGTGTCGGCCTCGACCCGATGACGGGTGAGCAGCGCCTCACCTTCGGCAGCCTGCAGATGTCGGCCGGCATTTCCTACATCGCCGCCATGATCGGTTTCTTCGGCGTGGCCGAGGTCATCGCGCAGCTGCACGAGCTCAAGATCAAGGCGGTCAAACAGAACGTGAGCAAGATCATCCCGTCGTGGGCGCTGGTGCGCAAACACCTGCCGCTGGCCACGCGAACCTCCGCCATCGGTGTGGTGGTGGGCGCTTTGCCTGGCGCGGGCGGTGACATCGCTTCGCTCATGGCCTACGACCACGCCAAACGTTCGGTGAAGAACCCGTCGCGCCCGTTCGGCACCGGTGCCTACGAAGGCCTGGTGGCGCCCGAGTCGGCCAACAACGCCTCGGTGGGCGGGGCTTACGTGCCCATGCTCACGCTGGGCATTCCCGGTGACGCGGTCACCGCCGTGATCATCGGTGCGCTCTACATCCACGGCCTCAAGCCTGGCCCGATGCTGATGACCGAAACGCCCGACCTGTTCTGGTTCATCGTCGGCTCGCTCACGCTGGCCAACTGTTTCCTGCTGTTCTTCGGCCTGACCGGTATCAAGATCTTCGCCAAGCTGGTCGAGACGCCCAAGCCGGTGCTGCTGCCGCTGATCCTGGTGCTTTCCGCCGTGGGTGCGTACTCGATCAACAACAACCCGGTGGACGTGTACTGGATGCTGGGCTTCGGCCTGCTGGGCTACTTCCTCAAGATGTACGGCTTCCAGGTCGGACCTGTGATCCTGGGCATGATCCTCGGGCCGCTGATGGACCGCAGCTACCGCCAGGCGATGTTGTCCACCGGCGAAGACGTGGGCCTGTTCTTCACCGAGTTTTTCACCACGCCGCTGTCGGCCATCATCCTGGCGGCGCTGGCCTTCACCATCATCAGCCAGACCGGGCCTTACCAGCGCTGGAGAAACAAGGGCACTGCCAAGGCGGCCTGAACACGCTGCCTCTCCGCGTCTGCCCAGGTGGGTGTTCAGTTCGGCGACGGCGCTCCGGCCAGCTGCGCCAGCGCCTGCGACCGGAACTCGCGCGGGCTCAGGCCGGTGTGGCGCTTGAAGAAGCGGCTGAAGTACGCGTCGTCTTCGAAGCCCAGCTCGCTTGCCAGCAGCTTCACGCTGCTCGAGGTGTAGACGAGGTCGCGTTGCGCCTCGTGCAGCAGCCGCGCGTTGATCACGTCCAGGCTCGACATGCCCAGCACCTCGCGGCAGATGCGCGAGAGCTGGCCAGCCGTGAGACCCATGGCGCCGGCGTAGTCCTGCACCGGCCAGTGGCGGCGGAAATGCTGGTCGAGCAGGGCCTTGAACTGCTCGATCTGCCGGTTCTTGCGCGAGCCCGGCGCGGGTTCGGCGCGTGTGCCGGCATCGGGTGCCCCGGCGATGCGCGCCACCTGCACCAGCAGCGCCGTCAGCAGCGACATGCCGGCGGCCGTCTGCCCGCTGGCGTGGATGCGCGATTCGCGCTCCAGCGCCAGGAACAGCGGCATCAGCGAATCCACGTGGCGGCTGTCGGCGGGCAGCGGAATCACGCGCGGCGTGCGGATCACCGCCAGCAGCTCGGGCATGAGCAGCGTGGCCATCGACTCCAGCACCTTCTGCGTGGCCGTGACCACCGGCCCGTCCACCAGGGGCGAGAAACTGAAACCGTGCGCCGCCCCGGCCGGGATCACGATGAGGCAGGGCGCGTCGGCATGCATGCGGGCGTTGTTGACCGTGACCTCGGCAAACCCCGCGCTCAGGTAGAGCAGCTGCACGAAGGCGTCGTGACGGTGCACCTGGATTTCCCACTGGTAGGGTTTGGAGCGCTGGGGTATCCATTCGAAATCGAAGGAGTTCGACCAGGCAGGCGAGGCCTGATCGCCGTACAGGTCGTAGTTCGGTATGGTTCTGGCCATGGGCCTTGTCTCCGGTGTTGTGCACGAATTGTCCTGTTACTGGCTGGAATCGTCAAACCCGCGCGCACCTCGGGCGGGAACAATGCAAGACCTCAGAACAAGGAGACAGACATGCCGGCATCTTCTTCCCCCGCCATGGGCCACTGGCTTGGCCTTGAAGGCCGGGTTTGCGCCGTCACCGGAGCGGCCAGCGGCATCGGCGCCTCGGTGGCGCGCCAGCTCGCCGCGGCTGGTGCCCGGGTGGCCCTGCTCGACCGCGACCTCGCTGGTGCCGAGCAACTGGTCACCGAACTCACCGCGTTGGGCGCACGCGCCCTGGCCGTGGGCTGCGACATTGCGAGCGAAGCGCAGACCCTCGCCGCTGCCGCACAGGTGCAGGCCGGGCTGGGCGACTGCGCCGCGCTGATCAACAACGCCGGCCTGCTGCGCCCGGGCAGTCTGGACAGCGTGAGCCTCGACGACTGGAACGCTGTGCTCGGCGTCAACCTCACCGGCTACCTGCTGTGCTCGCGTGCCTTCAAACCGCAACTGGCGCGCACGCGCGGCGCGCTGGTGCACGTGGCCTCCATCTCGGCCAACTTCCCGCAGAGCCACAGCGGTGCCTACAGCGCGGGCAAGGCCGGCGTGTTGCTGATGTCGCGCCAGATGGCGGTCGAGTGGGGCCCGCTGGGCATCCGCAGCAACGCGATCTGCCCCGGGATGATCCGCACCGCCTTGTCCGCCAGGTTCTACGAAGAGCCGGGTTTTGAAGAAAAGCGCGCCCAGGTCACCGCCAGCCGCCGCATCGGCGAGCCGCAGGACATCGCCGACGTGGCGCTGTTCCTCGCGAGCCCGCGCTCGGGTTACATGAATGGTGCCGAGCTGGCCGTCGATGGCGGCATGTCGTCCATGTTGATGGACATGGTGCCGCGCCCTGGCTACAACAAAACATGACCACCACGCTGGTCCCGGCGTGCGCTGCGCTGCGGCCCAACTTCCGCAACGAATGATTTGGAGACACGAATGAAAAACGAATACGACCTGATCGTCATCGGCTCAGGCGCGGCCGGCCTGGCCACCGCCATCACCGCCAGGAAGCGCGGGCTCGACGTGGTGGTGCTGGAAAAAGAACCCGTGTTCGGCGGCACCACCGCGCTCTCGGGCGGTGTGCTCTGGATTCCGCTCGGCCCCCATGGGCGCCAGCAGAACCCGGCCGACACGCGCGAAGCCGTGCGCCGCTACATGGTGGAAGAAACCGGTTCGTTCTTTGACGAAGCCGCGGTCGACGCCTTCCTCGACAACGGCCCGAAGATGGTTGAGTTCTTCGAGCGCGAAACACAGATGAAATTCGTGCCCACGCTCTACCCGGACTACCACCCCGACGTGCCCGGCGGCGTGGACATCGGCCGCTCCATCCTGGCCGCACCGTACGACATCCGCGGTCTCGGCGCGGACATGGCGCGCCTGAAGCCGCCGCTGAAAACCATCACCTTCATCGGCATGATGTTCAACTCGTCGAACGCCGACCTGAAGCACTTCTTCCAGGCCACCAAGTCGCTCACCTCGTTCATCTACGTGGCCAGGCGCCTGGCCACGCACCTCAAGGAACTCGCGCTCTACCGCCGCGGCATCGCGGTCACCAGCGGCAACGCGCTGGCCGCGCGGCTGGCGAAGTCGGCGCTGGACCTGGGCATTCCCATCCTCACCAGCACCCCTGCGCAGGGCATTCAGATGGACGGGGAACGCGCCGTGGGCGTGCGCACCGCGCAGGGTGTAGTCCGTGCGCGCCACGGCGTGGTGCTGGCCTGCGGCGGTTTCCCGCACGACGTGAAACGCCTGGCCCAGGCCTACCCGCACGTGCAGCGCGGCCACCAGCACCTTTCGCCCACACCGGTCAGCAACACCGGCGACGGCGTGAACATGGCCGAGCAGCTCGGCGCCGTGGTGGACATCCGTTTCAAGGATGCGGCGGCGTGGATGCCGGTCTCGCGCGTGGACTACGGCCAGGGCGAGATCGGTGTCTTCCCGCACCTGCTGGACCGTTACAAGCCCGGCATCATCGGCGTGCTGGCCAACGGCAAACGCTTCACCAACGAATCGAACTCGTACCACGACGTCGGTGCGGCCATGGTGCGCGCCTGCGAAGGCCAGCAAGAGACGGCGATGTGGCTGGTCTGTGACAAGGCCACGCTGGGCAAGTACGGCATCGGCTTCGTCAAGCCCGCGCCCATGCCCATTGGCAAGTTCCTGCGCAACGGCTACCTCATCAAAGGCAACACGCTCGCCGAACTCGCGAAGAACGCCGGCATCGATCCGGCCGGCCTGGAGCAGACCGTGCGCGAGTACAACGTCGGCGCCATCAAAGGCGAAGACCCGGCCTTCGGCCGCGGCCGCACCAGCTTCAACCGCTACCTGGCCGACCCGGCCCACCAGCCCAACCCCTGCGTGGCGCCGGTGCAGACCGGGCCGTTCTTCGCGGTCAAGCTCATCATGGGCGACCTCGGCACGTTTGACGGCATCCAGACCAGCGTGGTTGGCGAGGTGCTCCGGCGCGACGGCAGGCCAATAGCCGGCCTCTACGCCGTGGGCAACGACCGCGCCAGCATCATGGGCGGCAACTACCCCGGCGCCGGCATCACGCACGGCCCGAACATGACCTTCGGCTACGTCACCGGCAACCACATCGCCGACCGTGCCGGAGCCACCGCATGAACACGAAACACGTTGGTTTGGACAAGCCCGTTTCGCCGCCGGGCCGCCCCAAGGCGAAACAGCCCCCCCGGGGGGCAGCGACCCACATGCAATGGGGGAGCGTGGGGGCGAAAAACCTTGTGGACCACCGCATCTACACCATCGCACTGCGCAAGATGCCCGAGTTCCTGGAAGTCTTCAACCGCCTGGCCATGCCCCTCCTGATGCAGACGCTGGGCCATCCGGTCGGGTTCTACACCAGCCTGGTGGGGCAACAGAACCAGTTCGTGCACCTCTGGGCCTACGACAGCCTGGCCGATTACGAGCGCCGATGCCTGGCGCGCGACACGCACCCGGATTTCCCGACCTACCTGCAGGCCTCGGCCCACCTGATCACGGCGCAGGAAACGCGCCTGATCCGCGCCGTGCCCATGCCGGGCTGGGCGCAGCCCTGAGCCCACCCGAGGCCGCCCTCGGCTGACCTGACCTGACCGGTCCGGTGGCGGCGGGTCGGGTTCACCGCATCGACAAGCGCGCCGAGGTCTCCCGAAGTTGCATCACCACGGAGTTTGAACATGCCCGACACCCCATCCACCCCCACCCAGCACGCCCTCGTCACCGGCGCCACCGGCGGCATCGGGCGCGGCATCTGCTTCGCCCTGATCGAGCAGGCCCGCAAGGACGGTGTGCGCCTGCACATCAGCGCCGCCGCCTCGCGGCACGGTGACAAGCTCGAAGCCCTGGTGCACGAACTGCGCGCGAAAGGCGTGGGCGCTTCCGGCGTGGCCGGCGACATCATCGACCCCACCCAGTGCGCCGCGCTGGTGGCCGGGGCCCAGGCCAGTGGCGGCGACCTCACTGCGCTGGTCTGCAACGCCGGTGCGTCCGGCCCGGGCAAGCCGCCCGTGACCGACTGATCGCCCGGCTCAGGGAATCGGGTCTTCCACCCCGCTGCGGCGCAGCGGGTTGAAACCGGTCACCAGCGCGGTCGCCAGCAACACCAGCGCACCGCCCGCGAAGATGCCGGAAGACACCACCTCGCCCAGCACCAGGTGGCCCCAGGTGACGCCGAAGACCGGGATCAGGAACACCGGGCTCATCGCCGCCACCGGCGACACGTGGCGAATGATGCGCAGATGCGCCCAGTAGGCCAGGCCCGAGGTGATCACGCCCAGCACCAGCAACACGCCCAGCGCGGCGGGCGTGAACCGCGCCTGTGGCCAGGCCAGCGCGGCACCCGGCAGCACGAGCACGAGCGAGATCACGTGGATGCCCGCCGCGATGGCCAGCGGCTGCATGTGCGTCGTGGCGCGTTTCATGAGCGGGGTGGACAGGCCGTAGCAGGCTGCGGCGGCGATGCAGGCCAGGGCCGCCAGCAGGGTGGGGGCATCGGGCTGCACCGGCCCGAGCCGCACGATCAGGCCCACACCCACGAAACCGCAGACGCAGCCGAGCAGCTTGCGCGCGGTGAGCGTGTCTTCCTTGAACCAGGCCGACGACAGCGTGCCGAAGAGCACCGCGGTGGTGTTGAGCAGGGCGCTGTAGCCGGCGGGCAGGCGCAGCGCGGCCCAGGCGTAGAGCAGGAACGGCACCACCACCGAGAGCACGCCCAGCACCAGCAGCTCGCGCCAATGTTGCCAGGGCCAGCGGTGGTTGAGCACGCGCATGATCACCGAAAGCGTCAGCGCCGCGAGCGCCACGCGGCCGCCCGCCAGCACCAGCGGCCCGAGCAGCGGGCTGGCGATGCGCAGGAACAGAAAGGAGGCGCCCCAGAGCGCAGAGAGCCCGACGAGCTGGGCGAAGTGGTGGGTTTTCACCGGGCCATTGTCGTGGTGAAGTGGTGTGGGCGCTGTCCGAGGGCTGACAGCCTGCTCGCGGCGCTGGTCAGCTTGCCGGGTGGCCAGAGGGTCCTGTAGAGTTCAACGCCTGCCTGCTGCCAGCGGTTTGAATCCAGAGGTTCCACCATGTCGCTCGCGCTCTACGGACACCCCTTTTCCTCGTACACCCAGAAAGCGCTCATCGCGCTCTACGAGAACGGCACCCCCTTCGAATTCCGCTGCATCGGCCCGGACACGCCGGAGCATGCGGCCGAGTGGCTGCGGCGCTGGCCCATCGCCCGGTTCCCGCTGCTGCTCGACGGCGAACGCCAGATCGTCGAGACCAGCCTCATCATCGAATATTTGCAGCTCGCCCACCCCGGCCCCGTGCGCCTGCTGCCCGCCGACCCGATGGCCGCGCTGGACGTGCGCTTTCTCGACCGCTACTTCGATCTGTACGTGATGAGCGCGATGCAGCTGGCGGTGGACACCGCGCTCAAGCGCTATCCGATGACGGTCGAAAAAGGACGGGCCATCGCCAGCGAGCGGCTGGAGCGCGCCTACGTCTGGCTCGAAGGGCACCTGGCCGGCAAGACCTGGGCCGCGGGTGCGGACTTCACGCTGGCCGACTGCGCGGCCGCGCCCTCGCTGTTCTACGCCGACTGGGTGCACCCGATCGCCGAGGCGCATCCGCTGCTGCGCGCCTACCGCGCGCGCCTGCTGGCCCGGCCGTCGTTTGCCCGGGCGGTGGAAGAAGCGCGGCCGTTTCGCTCGTACTTTCCTTTGGGCGCGCCGGACCGCGACTGAAGCGCGGGGCGCCTTCACTCCGGTCAGCTGATCGGGGAGCTCATGCGCGCCCAGGTCGAGCGATTTCCGCATGAACGTGACGGAGGTTCTGTTGCGCCCTTGTTGAACAGGGAGAACGCGCCCGGTGCCGCGCGAACTGCCTCATGCGAGTGCGGGCTCAGCGAGCCGGATCGCCTGCTCGAAAGCCTGCTGGTCAGGGCCGACGAAGGGCGTACGCTCGCGCGCAGAATCGAGGCTTGAGTAGAGCAGTTCCTCGAGCTCTTCGGCTGGGGGCAGGTGGCTGCTGAGCACACGCTGCGGCCGAAGGTCGCGCCACGGCAAACATGTGGCCGCCAGCGTTTTTCGGTCGAGTTGTGCGAGCCAGGGCGCGTCGATGGTCGCCCACAGCGCGAGCCCCTCGCGCAGTTCGGCCGCAGTGACTTCTGCCGCCGACTCGGCCGCCTTCGCCAACACCGCGCCGAAGCAGTCCGAGCTGAAGAGGTGGCGGGTGTGGGTATCGAACAAGGCCATCGTCTCTGGCGCGTCGTAGACCGGCGGACGCAGTGCGAGCAGACGGCGGTTGCCCACGTCCAGCGCCTGACCTGGATTGAGCAGCCAGGTGCGCTCCAGCGGCAACTGGTGCAGTCCCAGCTTGCCCACACCCAGGTAGTTGGTGACGATGCGGGCCTGCGGCGCTACCTCCATGACGGCGCGCAGCGCGCCCATGTGGTCCGCGTCAGCGTGGGTGAGCCAGATCCAGCGCAGATCAGCCGGGTCCATCCGCGCCGCCAGTGACGCCACGAAGTCATCGCGCAATGCGCCGATGCCGGTGTCCACCAGCACCGGCTCGAGGGCGTGGATCAGATACGCATTGACCGGCAGTACGCCCAGGCCGGGCAACGGCACGTGAGTGCAGAACAGGTCGGTGTCGGGGCCGATGCGGCGTGCCGGCAGCAAGGTGGGTTGGTCCATGGTCAGGGTACCTTTCAAACAATCTGGAAGTGGGCTTATGGACATGCGTCAGCCGGGGAACTTCACGACAGGTCCCGCGGGAGCTTGTCCGGGTGGCACATAGGCCGGTGCAGGTGTGCCAGCCGGACCCAGGTGTCGGATGTAGTGGTACAGCGCGCGCAGGTCGCGCTCGTCCATTGCGTGCACGTTGAACCACGGCATCGGCGGCCGCGGCTTGAAGCTGCGTGCGGTGCGCAGCCACGAAGCCTCGCTGTGGTCGCGCATGTAAAGACGCAGGTTGGTCGCGTAGGTGGTTCCCCAGGGTCCGCTCCAGCCGAGCGGATCGCCGGTGAGCCACAGCGCTTCGGGAACGCGGCCCTCGGCCGCTGCGTAGCCAGGCGTGTGGCAGTCGTTGCAGCCGGCGGTCTGAGCCAGGTAGCGGCCGCGCGCGACGAGCACGCGGTCTCCGTCCAGTGCGGCGGCCGGGCCAGGGGCCGCGAGCGCGATGAGCGTGCAGGTCGCGGCAGCGAGAGAAAGCTTGATGGGCATTGCTGTGGTCCTTTCAGGGATTTGTGGAGGTCCGGAAAGTTTGATTGCCACCACCTGGCCGCGATATGAAGTGTTTGCTAAGCAAATGCTAAAAATTTGCTAAAACAAACCACTCTTGCGCAATCTATCCTGTTAAGAGACAATCGTCTCATTAAAAACAGGCAAGAGAAAAATTCGAATGGGAATGTCCCGCGCACAGGTGGATCGCGCGCTCGACGAGCACTTCCGCCATGAGGCCAACGACGACGTCGAGGCCATCCTCGAACAGTGGCCACAGCAGGAGGCGGCATGAAGAACGAATCCGGGGCGCGCGCGAATCAGTTGCGCCGCACACGCAAAGATCTGCTGCAGGCCGCTGCACGGCTCACGCGCCAGGGCCAGAATCCCAGTCTCGAGGAAGTGGCCGAGGAGGCGATGGTCTCGCGCGCCACCGCCTACCGTCACTTTCCTGATGTCAACGCGCTGATCGTCGAGGCATCCCTGGACCTCGATACGCCACAGCCCGAGCAGTTGTTCCTCGACGGGCCACCCGAGGACCCGGTGGCGCGCATGGAGCGAGTGGACTCGGCGCTTGAGGCGATGATCCGGGACAACGAGGTTGCCCTGCGCCTGATGATGAAGCACGCGCTCGATCGCAGTGTGCGACGAACCGATGACTCGACCATGCCGATGCGCCAGAACCGCCGCACGCCGCTGATCGAGGCAGCGCTGGAGCCGGCGCGTCGCCAGTTCCGTCCTGCCGCGCTGAAAACGCTCACGCGCGCGCTGGCGATGGTGGTCGGCACCGAGTCCATGCTTGCGCTCAAGGATGTTCTGCAACTCGACGACGCCGAAGCGCGGCGCGTGCGGCGCTGGGCGATTCGCGCGCTCGTTGATGCCGCTCGCAAGCCCATCCCTGCCACCTGAGGGAGCTGCTGCGGTGATGCCGATTCGGCAAACTGAACCTGTCGATGTGCGCTACTACCCGTGCGATGGCAGCGTGTTCCTGGACGCGCACCACCTGATCAAGGGCGTGGCTGGATCGCTGTTCTGGAAGCTCGCGCGCGAGCATGTGCGCCATCAGCGCTGCGAGTACTGCACGCGCGAGCTTCGCCTGCCTGGCCACCAGCCTGTCCTTGACAAGCCAGGCGGGTGGCACTGTGTACATTGCAGGCTCAACCAAGGAGGACACAGCCATGCGGGTTTTTCTGATCGATGCGGACAACCTTTCTTCGCCCACCTGGGTGGACGAAGCTCTCAAGGCACTTGAAACCGCCGAGGGCAGTTTCGCGGTGCGGCGGGCCTACGGCAGTGCCGAAAACCTCAAGGGCCTGGCCGACACCTTGCGCACCTGGGCCATCCGGCCCTTCGTGAACCTGTCGCTGAGCAAGAACACGACCGACATCGCGCTGGCGGCCGACGCCATGGCGTTCGCCTGCCAGCTGCCGGCGCCGGCCATGATCGTCATCGGCTCGGGCGATGCGGATTTTGTGCCGCTGGTGGTGCGCCTGCGGGAACGCGGCATTCAGGTGGTCTGCGTGTCCGAGGCGGGCAAGATGGCACCGGAGGCGGTGTCGGCCTACGACCGCGTGGTGTATGTGGGCCATGCGACATCTGCGCGAAAGGCAGCGCCATCCCCTGTGGCCGCCGCTGCGCCCGAGAAACCACGGAAGCCCGCTCCCGCAGCAGCGCCTGCATCCACCGTCGCCGCCAAGAAGGCACCAGCGAAAAAGGCGGTGGCCAAGAAGGCGGGGCCTGTGGCGCCACCAGCGCAGAAGGTGGCATCCAAGAAAGCAGCAGACCAGCCGGTTGCACCCGCAGACACGGTGACGGTACCGCGCATTCTGGCGGTGGTGCCCGCCCTGGAAACGGGCGCATGGCAGCCGCTGGGTGAAGTCTCGAAGGCCCTGCACGACGGCAAACTGCTGGGCAAGAACGCGCAGACGACCAAGCTCCTCAAGAAATTCCCGCAGCACTTCGAGCTGGCCCCCGGGAAGCAGCCCAACCGGGTCCGTTTCGTGTCGGCCACCTCGCATTGAGGTGGCCTCGCTTCACATCACGATTTCGTCGGCCGCCTGGCGCGGTGGCTCGTGCCCGGCGGTCACCGAGCTGCCCGCCGCTGCGAGCATGGTGCAGGCGATGGCCAGCCACTGCAGGCCGGTGAGGTGTTCGCCCAGGAGCATCAGCCCCATGAGCGCCGCCACCGCGGGCTCCAGGCTGGTCATGATGCCGAAGGCCTCTTGCGGCAGGCGCTTCAAGGCCACCATCTCCAGCGAGATCGGGATCGCGCTGGAGACCGCGGCCACACCCAGACCGAACAGCAGGATCTGCGGGTCCAGCAGGGCGCTGCCGGCGTGCCAGATGCCGAAAGGCACGACGGTGAGCGCGGCCACGCTCAGACCCAGCGCCACCGAATGGCCGGCGTGCAGATGGCCGACGCGTTTGCCGAACACGATGTAGGCGGCCCAGCAGGCGGCGGCGCCCAGGGCAAAACCCACGCCGGTGGGGTCGAGACTGGCCACGTCGTGCCCCAGTGGCAGCAGCAGGCCCAGGCCAAGCACGGCCAGTGCCAGCCAGATGAAGTCGACCGGCTTGCGCGACGAGAACATGGCCACCGCGAGCGGCCCGCTGAACTCGATGGCCACGGCCACGCCGAACGGAATGCTCTGCAGCGACTGGTAGAACATCAGGTTCATGCAGCCCAGCGCCACACCGTAGCGCAGCAGGCTTCTGGCGTCGGCGCGGCTGAGAGGCCAGCGCCAGGGCCGCCAGATCAGCAACAGCAGCAGCGCCGAGAAGCCCACGCGCAGGGCGGTGGTGCCGAGCGAGCCGACCTGCGGAAACAGCTGTTTGGCGAACGAGGTGCCGATGCCCAGTGCGACCACGGAGCCGAGCACGGCCAGCAGGGGCACGGCCTGTGCCCAGCGAGCGGAAGATGTCATGTGCAACCCAAAACGACCCGGCGCCGGGCCGCCCCAAGGCGGGTCAGCCCCCTCGGGGGGCAGCGACCCGCGCAGCGGCGGAGCGTGGGGGCCTCATGTGTCAGACCAGCGGCATGGTGAAGCGCGCGATCACCGGCCGGGTGTCCGGCCTCACGCCGCGCCACCACTCGAAGGCTTCGGCCGCCTGCTCGACCAGCATGCCGACGCCATCGGCCAACTGGGTCACGCCTGCGGCGCGTGCCTGCTTCAGGAAGGGTGTGAGACCCTTGCCATAGACCAGTTCGTAGGCGAGCGCGCCGGGCGCAAACACGCCCGCCGGAAGCGGCAGATCGGCCTGCGAGAGGCCGGTGGAGGTGGCGTTGAGGACCACGTCGAAACGTTCGCCGGCCAGTTCGTCGTAGCCGCTGGTCTGCAGCGTGGCGTGGGCCGCGAAGTCGGCCTTCAGGCCATGCGCCTTGTCGGCGCTGCGGTTGGCAATGGCGATCAGCGCAGGCTTCTGCGCGGCGATGGGCAGGATGGCGCCGCGCGTGGCGCCGCCCGCGCCGCAGATCAGCACACGCTTGCCCGCGAGCGACACACCCAGGTTGCGCTGGATGTCGTTCACCAGGCCCAGGCCGTCGAAGTTCTGCGCAAGGATGCGGTCGCCCTCGAACTTGAGCGCGTTCACCGCGCCGGCCAGGCGGGCGGATTCCATCGGGTCGGTGGCGATCTCGAAGGCCTGCAGCTTGAACGGAATGGTCACGTTCATGCCGCGGCCACCGGCGGCGATGAAGGCTTGCACGGTGGTCTTGAAGCCATCCAGCGGGCCTTCGATGGTGGTGTATTCCATGTCCTGGCCCGTGGCCTGCGCGAAGGCACCGTGGATCAGGGGGGACTTGCTGTGGCCAATGGGGTTGCCGATGACGGCGTAGCGGTCGGTCATGGTGCGTGGAGGCAGAAGGAAGGCGGTTGAAAGGCGAGAAGTCGATTGTCGCGCAAGCCCACGAGCATGCGCGGAGCTTGCATCGGCCGTACCATCCTGACTCATGAGCACACACCTGAAAATCGATTTTGTGTCCGACGTGTCCTGCCCCTGGTGCGCGATCGGTCTCTCGGCGCTGGAACAGGCGCTGTCCGCCGTGCAGGGCGACATCAGCGCCGAGATGCACTTCCAGCCCTTCGAGCTGAACCCGCAGATGGGCCCCGAAGGCCAGGACATCACCGAACACCTGACACAGAAATACGGCAGCACGGCCGAGCAGCAGGCGCAGATCCGCGCCACCATCCGCCAGCGCGGGGCCGAGGCCGGCTTCGCCTTCAAGCCCGAGGGCCGGGGTCGGATCTGGAACACCTTTGACGCGCACCGCCTGCTCGCCTGGGCCGACGGGGAGGGCGCGCCCGGCCAGCAGCACGCGCTCAAGAAAGCGCTGCTGACCGCCTACCACGGCCGCGCCGAGAGCCCGGCCGATCGCGCCGTGCTGCTTGCTGCGGTGGTCGAGGCCGGTCTGGACGAAACCCGCGCCCGCGAAGTGCTGGCCAGCGATGCCTTCGCGCAGGACGTGCGCGAGCGCGAACAGTTCTACAACAGCCAAGGCATCCGCTCGGTGCCCGCGGTCATCGTCAACGACCGGCACCTGATCTCGGGCGGCCAGCCGACCGAGGTGTTTGAGCAGGCGCTGCGTCAGATCGCTGCGGGCGTGGCCTGACATGGGCCGCACCCGGGATGCCATGAAGCCGGCGTCAGCCACGGTGCCGGGCGGATGCTGACCACCGACGACTCGCCGGAACCCCGCGGCGGGTGGTGGCGCCAGGCCTGGGCGTCGCTGCTGGAGCGCGCGTCCTTCTCCGGCGCCCATGGCCACCTGGTGAGTGTGCTGGTGGCGCTCTGCACGGCGTGGGCCAGCATCGGGCTGGCCAGCCTGATCGAGGGCGATGCGGGGTTGGCGGCGGTGGGGCTGGCCATCGATCCGCAGGGGGTCATGGACATCCAGACGGTGTCGGCGCTGCCGCCCACCGCGTTTGAACCCGTTGCCCCGGTGATGGCGCTGGGTCATTCCAGCGCGGCGCGCTGGTTTGAGGTGCAGGCCTCCGCGGCGACGCCGGGGGGTGTCGCCGTGGTGGTGGTGCAGCCCAGCTACCTCGACGACGTGCGCATCTACGTCCCGGACCGCAGCACCGCGTCTGGCTGGCAGGTCCACCAGCAAGGCGACCGCATCGCCTTCGACCAGCGCATGCGCAAAGACCTGGCCTTCAGCGCCGACATGCGGCTGGACCAGGGGCAGCGGGCGTTCGTGCGGGTGGTCACGCGCAACGCGCTCAACATCCGCGTTCGCCTGCTCAGCCCGCAGGCGGCGGACCGGGACAACGCGTTCACGCTCACGGGCGTGGGCCTGTACTGCGGCGCGGTGCTGGTCCTGGCCCTGGCTTCGGTGCTGTCTTCGGTACTCTACCGCGACCGGTTCTGGGCCGCCAATGCCCTGTTTCAGTTCGCCACGCTGGCGACCGTGGTCTTCTACTTCGGGCTGGGCAACCAGTTCCTGTTCCCTGGCCAGCCCCGGGCCGCCGACCTGGCGTCGGTGCTGAGTGGCTTCGTGCTGTTTTTCTGCGGCGCCCTGCTGTACCGGCTGCTGTACCAGCAGTACGGAGCGCCCGCCTGGCTGCTGCGCCTGTGGTGGCTCACGTTGGCGGCGCTGCCGGTGCAACTGGTCCTGATCGCGCTGGACCGGGTCGATCTGGCCCTGCAGCTGAACAACGTTGTCATGCCGGCTTCCCTCGTGCTGGGCGTGTGCATGGTGCTGGCGCTGAAGTACCACGACGTTTTCCTGCTCAACCTCCTGCGGGTCAACATGGTGATCACCCTGGTGTTCCTGGTGCTGCTGTACGCCACCCACCTGGGCTGGCTGGACTCGGGAATCATGCAGCTCTACCCGGGGGTGTTCATCAACCTGCCGACCGCCGTGATCCTCCATCTGGTGCTGCTGCGCCGCGACGTCCTGCTGCGCCGCCAGCAACAGCTCGATCAGCGTGAGCTCGCGCTGATCCAGCAGCAGATACACATCGAGCGCCAGCGGCGCGAGGAAGACGAGTGCTTCCTGAGCATGTTGCTGCACGAAATCCGTTCACCCCTGTCCGTTGTGGCACTGTCCCGGGCGGCACTGGAGCGCAAGCTGCCCCAGGTCGACCACGCCACGCGCGACGCGGCGTTGCGCGATCTGCAGCGCATCGAGGTCTCGGTACAGCAGATGCGCGAGGTGTTGCAGCAGGTGCAGGCCACGAGCGAGCTGGAGCACCGGATGAGCGCCGACGAGGGGTTTTCGACCAAGGCGGCGCTGGAAACCTGCGAGATGTCCATTCTGCTGGACCGTCTGGTGGCGGAGCACATCCGGCATGTGCGTGTGGATACCCTGCGCCTGT
This sequence comes from Hydrogenophaga sp., assembly GCA_030653975.1. Classification (GTDB taxonomy): domain Bacteria; phylum Pseudomonadota; class Gammaproteobacteria; order Burkholderiales; family Burkholderiaceae_C; genus Hydrogenophaga. The sequence goes on from JAURYH010000053.1 coordinate 45,673, forward strand.
CCACGCTGGCGCAGGGCGACAGGTGGCTCGTGGCTGGCGGGCTGGAGCGGGTGCTGATGATGGTTCGAAACCTGGTGAACAACGCGATCAAGTATTCCGCGCCAGGATCCGTGGTCGTGCTGGATGTGGCGGTGCGAACGATGGCCTCAACGGGCAGGTCCCAGTGTGCTTTGTCGGTGGTCAATCAGGTGGGTGCGGTCGGCGCGCCGGACCTGCAGCGGCTGTTCAAAAAATACTACCGGGCGCCCAGTGCCCACCAGTATTCGGGTTCGGGGCTCGGGCTGTACTGGGTTCGGGGCATCGCCCAGATGCTGGGTGGCGACGTGAGCTGCAGCATGCAGGACAAGGAAGTGACCTTCACGCTGGAGCTGCCCATCGTGGCGGTCAAACCGGTGCGGCGCTGACTGGGCCGCCCGGCATCGGTGTTCGATTTTTCCGCCGCCAGGCGGGGACAAGGTGTGATGGATGTGGGATGTACTGGTTTGTGAAGACTTCACCGATTTGCGCGAAGCCCTGGTGGACTTCCTCCACGACAGCGGCCACTGGCGGGTTCGCGCGGTGAGCGATGGGCAGGGCGTGCGCCTGGCCTTGGCCGAGCACGTGCCCGACGTGATGTTGCTTGACGTCGGGCTGCCCCAGGAAAGCGGCACCGAGGTGGCGCGCTGGGTCAAGGCGGCCCACCCGGGGCTGGGCATCGTCATGCTGTCCGGACGCAGTTCGCCGGCCGATCGCCTGGCAGGCTGGCGCTGCGGGGCCGATGTGTACCTGCTCAAGCCCGCCGAGATGGAAGAGGTGGAACTGGCGCTGACGGCCCTGGTGAAGCGCGGCCAGCCGCTGGCCGCCGGGTCTGTGTCCGCCGCTCCCCTGCCGGTGCTGCAGGTCGCCAGGGGCCAGCTGGTCTGCCCCGGTGGCGAGCCCTGCCAACTGACCGCCCGCGAAGCCATGCTGCTGCACGCGCTGGCCTTGTCGCACGGCACCGTGGTGGAAAGCGAGACCCTCAGGCGTCTGCTGTGGTCCGATCTGGAAGAAGACATTGACCACAACAACGCCCTGTTTTCGCTGGTCCGGCGCCTGCGCCGAAAGCTCGATGGCATGGGTTTTCCCGCGGATGCGCTCAACGCCGTGCGGGGCCGGGGCTATCGGCTGGCCTGCCCGCTGCGGTTCGAATAACCACACCGGCGCCCGCCCGGCACCGGACCCTGCTCGGGTCGCCGTGCCACACACGCCGTGCACCGCAGCACGGCGTGCAATACATCACGCCTGAAACGACTTTGACCGGGCTGCAGGACCTTTATCAAGGTATTCCAGGGTTGTGACAGGTTGTGACAGGTTGTGACAGATTGGGCAAAAACGCAGTCCATAGACTTGTGGTGGTTACAAAAATCACTGGAGAGTCTTCATGAAGCGTGAATTTGAGCGATTCGGTGGTGTTGCTGGAAAGCAACGCCAAGGCGGTTTCACCCTGGTGGAGCTGTCGGTGGTGCTGGCCGTCATCGGCCTGATCATTGGCGCCATGGCCATCGGCAAGGATGTGCAGCGCAATGCGGAGTTCACCAAGGTCAAGAACAAGTTCATTGACCAGTGGGAGCAGTCCTACAACCAGTATTACCAGCGCACCGGCGTGGTCGTGGGCGACGACCAGGTGGCGCCGCGCCTGATGGTCAACGGCGCCGCCTATGTGGCTGGCGGTGTTCTTCCGATCTCGGGAGGCAACATGACCGCGGTCGTGGCCCCGCCCCGGGTGTGCGACAAGGCCGACAACGCGGCCATGACCGTACGCACCGCCGCCGCGGCCGTTACCTTGCGCACACAGATGACGCAGGCCGGCATCCGCATGCCGCCCGGCCGTGCCGAGGGTTTTGAAGACCGTTACGTCTACCTCGACAGCAACGGCAACCCGCAGGAGGTGCAGGTCTGCTTCCAGTGGAACAACCCCAGCGCCCCCGAGGGCGCGGGCAACGTGATGATCGTCTCGGGCCTCACGCCCGAGCTGGCGCGCATGCTCGACCAGATGGTCGACGGCAAGCCCGATGCCCAGGAGGGCCGATTCCGCCTGCAGGGCGTGGCCAACGGCACGCCGAACGCGCCCGGCGTGCAGTGGAACCGCACCAACGACGACACGGTGGCCAGCGGCGCCGGTGCCGCGGGCGACAACCTTCAGCGCGACGAAAGCCAGGTGGTGACCGTGGTCGCTGTCTACAAGATGAACCAGTGACCCCCAGCCCTCACTCCTCACTCTTCGGGAACAACGCCATGACCCCTTCTTCCAAAACCCGCCGGAGCGCCCAGTCGGGCTTCACATTGATCGAGCTGACCCTGGTGTTGGCGGTGATCGGTCTGATCATCGGTGCCATCGCCATCGGCAAGGACGTGCAGCGCAACGCCGAATACACCAAGGTCTCCAACAAATTCCTGGAGCAGTGGAAGATGGCGTACGACCAGTACTACCAGCGCACCGGCACCGTGGTCGGTGACTGCCAGCAGGCACCCACCTACATGATCAACGGCGCCGAAACCACGATTGGTAACGCGGGTGCGTGCCAGCGCAACGGTGGCCAGGCCGTCGCCGGCATTCCCGAGAACTTCTCCGGCACCGGCGCCAAGATCTGCGAAGGCCAGGGTTACGCCGTGAACCAGACCGGCGCGGGCGACACCGCGCTGGCCGTGCAGACGCTGCGTACGCTCATGACCCGCCACGGCGTGCGTCTGCCGCCGGGCCGCGGCGAGGGGCATGAAGACCGCTACGTCTACCAGGACACCAACGGCAACTCCACCGAAGTGCAGGTGTGCTTCCAGTGGAACCCGGCGGGCACCGCCAGCGGTGCCGGCAACGTCATGGTGGTGCGGGGGCTCACGCCCGACCTGGCCCGCTACATGGACCAGCTGGTCGACGGCAAGCCCGACTCGCGCGAAGGCCGCTTCCGCATCCAGGACCGTGCGGCCCACACCCAGACCACCGACGCCAATGCCCCGGGCACGTCCTGGGAGGCCAACAACACCATCGCCAGCAACATCGACGGCAACAACCAGAGTGGCAACGACCCCACAGCCGTGGGGCCGAACAACCCCAACGCGGCGACTGCCACCGGTCGGCAGTACGACGAAGACCGCGTCACGCTGCTGACCGCCCACTGGATGATGGATCAGTAAATGGCCACGTCTCGTCATCGACGTCTGGTCGTCCTCGGCGCTGTGACCGTCGCCCTGGCGGTGGCGGCGTGGCTGGCCATGAGCCAGGTTTCGCAGCTGAACCAGGCCCGCGCACAGGTGGCCGCCACCCGGGCCGAGCTGGGCCAACTGCGGGGCCTGATGCCCGTGGTGGAGCAGCGCGAGCGTTACGCGCGCCAGGACGCCGAGATCCGCGTGCTGGCCGAGCGCGAGGGCTTCGATCCTGCCCGCTGGAGCAGCCGTCGTGTCCAGCGTGCGCCTTCAGCGGTGCCGCGCCTGGAGGCCGAACGCCTGCTGAGCCAGCAGCTCGGCGGTAGCGCCCTCCAGTGGTTTGTCGCCGATCGTTTCGACGTGTCGGTGGTCAGCCCCACGGCGGGCCTGTTCACGCCAGCATTGCCCGATGACCGGGGGTTCAGTCTGGAACTCTCCGGTGTTGTCTATTTTCCGTTGGGTGCCCAATGAAACCTGACCAGATCATTCTTGTCTGCGCGCAGGGTTGGTTCCAGCTCGCGCAGGGCCGGTGCCGTGAGCTGCAGCCCTGGACCGACGTCAAGGGCTCGGCGCTCGTCGTGGTGGAGTTCGCCCAGTCGCAGATCGGTGTGCAGGCCTGCAAGGGCAAGGCCGAATACGCCGCGGCCATCATCGAAAAATCGGTGCGCGCCGAAGGCGCCGTGGACGGCCCGCTGCAGGTGTTCGTGCACCGGCAGATCCGCCACACCGACAGCAGCTCGGTGCTGTACACCGCCATTCCGCTGGAGCTGTGGCAACAGTTCCAGACCTGGTCGAAGCAGCAGCCCGACCATTGCCTGATCGTGCCGCTGGCGGGCCTGTTCCTGGGCCAGGCCGCGGACGAGCAGTTGCAGGTGCTGCACCTGGGCTCTCAGCTGCACGCGTTCAGCGCGGCCGGTGGCAAGATGCATTACGCTGGCGCGACGGCCATCGGCAGCGAGCCCGCCGACCTGCACGCCCCCTTGCGCACCGTGGTGACGCAGCTCAAGGCCAGTGGCTGGACCGGCGCGCCCAAGGGCGCGTGCTGGGGTGGTGTGCTGTCCGACGATCTGGATGTGGAGCGTGGTCTGCTCGGCCGGCTGGCCGAAGCGGGCCTGAACGACGTGCGCCTGATGCCGCACGAGTCGTTCCTCAACGGCGACGCCACCTGCGCCACCGTGCTGCCGCACCTGCTCGACGCGATGGATTCGAAAGCGATCCAGGCGCCCTGGCTGGGCCGCATGGCCTGGCTCAGCGAAAGCTATGTGATGCCGCTGGCCGCATTGATCGCGGTGATGACGCTGGGGCTGGGTGCCTTTGCCCTTTTCTCGAACCACCTGATGGCACAGGAGCAGACCACCCTGCAGGCCCTGCAGGGCGAAACGGAGCAGCTGCGCCAGCGCGTGAGCCAGGTCGGCCAGGCCAGTGCCTCGGCCCTCGGTCCCGAGGCGGCCACCTTTGTGCGCCAGCTCGGCTTCGCCGCGGTCCACGACCCGATCCAGATGCTCGCCACGGTGCGCCAGGCGGCGCGCCCCGGCGTTCGGGTGCAGCGTGTCCAGTTGGTCAGGACCGACAGCCAGGCCAGGCCCCGCTTCCGTGTGGACGGTGTGGTGGACGGCCCGGCCAACCGGGAATTGCGCCGCTTTCTGGCCGAGTTGCTGGCCCAGGGCTGGCAGGCCGAATCGGTGTCTCCCAACGACGGCTCGCCGGGGGCGTTCGCCTACCTGTTGAAACCGGCCGCGCCGGGCAAGAGCATCTGAGCGCCCGAGTCGACCCCGGCCCGTGAGTGGAAGGCCCGTCGGTTGACGGCTCCCTGGTCCGGTGGCTTTTTCCGAGTACAGCATCCAGCGATACAGCCCATGAAATACGTAGCCCTGACTCTCACCACCGCCGCCACGGCGCTGCTGGTACTGGCGATGGCGGGCATTGCCCAGCAGATCGGCGGCAACAGCCGGCCGATGCCGCCCCTGCAGGTCTCGCTCAGCCCCCTGAGCGAGCAGCAGATGCGCGAGCAGGACGAGGTCAAAAACGCCCTGGTGGCCTTGCGCGGAGCGGCCGCGGGCCGTCCGTACGGGCTGGCCCAGATCGGCCGGACGCCGGCCGCTCCGGTGGACCAGGGTGTGCAGGCGCAGGCGGACTACGGCAGCATCTTTGCCCTGCCGCTGGAGGTGGCCGCAGCCAGACCGGTGAAAGCGAGCCCGAGGCCAGAGCGGGTCGCGCTCTCGGCCGTGCCCCTGCCGCGTGTGAGCGTGGTGCTTCGTGACGGCAGCGAAGGCAAGGCCGTGGTTGATGGGTATCTGGTGGGCGTGGGCGACCAGGTGGCGGGCGGTCTCGTGGTCAAGTCCATCCGCATCGAGTCGGTCACGTTCTCCGCCCGTGGCGAAGAGATCGATGTCGCCGTCCCGCTGGAGCGCCTGCGCGTGCTGGGCGCCTTTCCTTCGCGGTCCAAAGGCAATTGATGAACAAGGGCGTGCTCGTCGGAGGTGGGCTGGGCTTGCTGCTGCTGGCCTTTCTGGCCGGTGTCTGGCTGTCCAGGCCGGCCTCGGAACCTGGTCTGGGTGTGGCGCGGCCTGGCGCGCCTCAGATCCGCTTGCCGGCCGGCGGCGCGCTGGACGCGCCCGCGGGCCCGCCAGGTTCGTCTGCCGATGCACCGACGCCGTCCACCAGCGCCGCGCCGCCCGGGCCTGGGCTGGGCGCTGAAGGCAGCGCCGCACCCTGGACCGTGGCCCCCCCGGCACAGGCCCAGGCCAGTGGCCCGGCCCTGACGCGCGAGCAGCGCCGCCAGATCCGGGCCCGGATTCGCGTGAAGGTCAACGAGCTGCTGAGCAAAGGGCCCCAGCTGTCGCTGGCCGAGACGCAGGGGTTGCTTGACGAGATCGAGACGCTGGGGCAGGGCCAGTTCGATCCGCGGTACTTCCAGGTCATGCGGCAGATGATCCAGCACAGCGTGACGACCCAGCGGCTGAGCGAGGAACTGGGCCGCATCGCCCAGAGCACCGCGCCCAAGGACGTGGCGCGCCGCCAGGCCATCCTGGGCGAGTTGCGCGACATCAGCGACCGCATGGCCAACGACGCGAAGACCATGCAGTCGTACTCGCGCGACCTGCTGGCCGGTCAGCAGAAACCCTGAGCGAGTACCGCCATGCACGCCGCCCGCTCCCGCCGACCCGCACAGACAGGCTTCACCTTCTTGGAGATGGCTGTGGTGCTGGTCGTGGGCGGCTTGCTGAGCTGGGCCGCTTTTTCCGCCTACGACACGGTGCTCGATGCCAAGGACCGCCGGCAGGCTCAGGACATGGCCCGGCAGGTGCAGTCGCAGCTGCGCGCCTTCGCCTTGCGGCACGGCCGACTGCCATGCCCCGACGCCAGCGTCGCGGGCACGGGCCTGGAGAGCCTGGTCGGCGGTGTCTGCGGCAACGGCAACCGGATCGGTTGGTTCCCCTATGTCAGCGTGGGCGCTGGCCTGCCCGTGGCCGAATACCGCGCCCGTTACGCCGTGTACCGCGCGCCCAACGCCAGCGCGGCGGCCGACGCGGACCTGGCGCTTGCCCTGGAGCGCACCGGCGACGCGATCGGCCATGTGAACCACAGCGACGCGGGCGACCTGATCGTGGCGCTGAACAACGTGGCTGGCCTGGCGCTGGCGAGCGACCAACCCTACCTGAGCGGCGACGGTGGCGTGGCCGGCGCGGTGGACTGCACCGCCAACCGGCTGATGTCGGTCGCCTACTGGATCGTGGTGCCGCTCAAGGACCGCAGCGGTGACGGTGAGCGGCTGGACCCACCGCATGCCAGCACCGGTCCGTGTGTGTTCAGCCCGGGCACCCCCGTCAGTGCCACCAACGACGACGTCGTTCTTTCCGAGTCGCCAGCGCAGCTGGCCGGTTGGCTGCGCCAGAGCCTGCCCTGAGCCACCGCCCTTTCCTTCACCGTTTTCTCTGCTTCAAAGACCGCCATGCACCACTTCAAGATCTCCATGTTCAAACCCGGAATGGCCACCACCACCGCGATTGTTTCGGCAGCCTTGCTGGGGGCCTGCGTGGCACCGCCTCCCCAGAGCGCCAAAAACCTCAGCGACCCCGACGTCGATTCCTTGAAGCGCATGCAGGAGGTGTCGCGCGCCGAGTCGGCCAAGCTGCTGGCCCAGCAGGAGCAGATCCTGCGGGAGATGCGCCGCACCGCGGCAGCCAAGCCGTTGGAGCCCGCGGCCCCCACCTACGACCCGCTGGAAGGCAAGACCATCAGCGTGGCCGTGTCCAACGGCAACATCAGCCAGATCCTCACCGCGTTTGCCGACGCGGCCAAGGTCAACCTGATCGTCGAGCCGGCGGTGGTGCAGCAGGGCGCGCTGACCGACATGTTCCTCAAGGACGTGTCGCTGCGCGAGGCCTTCAACGAGTTGCTGCGCAGCTACGACGTGGCCGGGGAAATCCGCAACCAGACCCTGCGCGTGAAGCTGCACGAAGAGAAGTTCTTCGCGATGGACTTCCTCAACATCAACACCCAGATGTCGCTGAACTCGGGCGGCAACGTGTTCGGTTCGAACTCCACCGGCGCCAACTCCGCGATTTCGGGCAGCCTGTCCATGAGTGCCTCGGCCGGTAGCCGCGCCGACCCCTACACCGAGATCGAGAACAACCTCAAGACCATCCTGGGCGAGGCCCGCTCGCCCGCGGTGGACCCGGCTGCCGCGGCCCGGGGCAACCAGGACCCGACCCAGGTGGTGCAGCCCAACCAGCAACACGGCTTCACGCTGAACCGCACCTCGGGCACCCTGTTCGTCAAGGCCCGTCCGTCACAGATGCGCTCGGTGGAAAAGCTCATCAAGAACACCCAGGACATGCTGACCAAGCAGGTCTACATCGAGGCCCAGCTCATCGACGTGACGCTCAACGACGGCTACGAGTTCGGCATCGACTGGACCCAGCTGCGCAGCCGCCTGGCACTGAACTTCGGATCCAGCGCGCTGGAACTGGCCGGTGGCGTGGCCAGCCTGCCGAACTCATCGCGCACACGCAATTTCCCCGCGAGCAGCCTGACCATTCCGTCCCGGCTGGTCGGGCCGGGCACGGGCCAGACCGGCGGCGGCCTGGCCTACCAGGACAGCAGCGGATCGACCGTGATCAACGCCCTGCGTTCGTTCGGCAATCTGCGCATCCTCTCCAATCCGAACATTCAGGTGCGCAACGGCACCCCTGCGATGCTGTCGGTGGGCACCAGCCAGCGCTACGTGTCCAAGTCGAGCTCGGCGGAGAACAACATCGGCGGGGGCGCGACCACCACCTCGTCCGAGGTGCAGACCGACGCGGTGTTCTCGGGCGTGATGGTCGGCGTGCTGCCCATGATTCGCGAGGACGGGCGCATCGAACTGCTGATCAACCCGGTGCAGAGCGACGTGGACCCCTCCAGCCTGGCCCTGGTCGAGGTGAACGACTCCAACCGCGTGAGCCTGCCCCAGGTGGCCTACAAGGGCCTCACCACCACCCTGAACGTGAACGATGGCGACGTGGTCGTGGTCGGCGGCCTGATCGACCAGAAGAGCGGCAACAACAATGGCGGACTGCCGTTCCTGGCGGACGTGCCCTTCTTCGGAAAACTGGTTACCAAGGAAAGAACCAGCCAGTCCGCCCGCGAGCTCATCGTCGTGCTGCGTGTGCGCCTCCTATGAGCCTCATCTACCAGGCTCTCAAACAAACCGAACAGCAGGCGGCGCCGTCACAGCAGTCTGGCCGCCGGTGGACCGGCGTGGCCACGCCCGCGCCGGCCCGGCGTGGCTGGAACCCCGTGCCAACGTTGTGGGGCCTGGTGATCGCGGCCGGGGCGGTGCTGGCGGGTTGGGTGGTGAGTCTGGCACTGGCGGCCCCGCGCGGGCCATCCGCGCCGCCCGCCCCAGCGCCCGTGGTGCCGGCGGCGCAGGACAGTGTTGGCGCGCTGCTGCCCGCACCCGTTGCCCCGGCCCCGGTGAGCGCTGCCCGTGCGGACCCGTCTGAATGGGCCCTGCCCAAGGCGGACCGGCCGCTGCCCACCGCGCCGCCTGGGCTGGCGCTCTCGCGTGCCTTGTCGGTGCCGGCCGGCGCGGCCAAGGCTTCGGCCCCACCCGTGGCCGCACCGGCTCAGAAGGCGCAGAACACGCCGAACGTTCAGGACCCGCGTCCACCCGCCGAGCCAGTCACCGGGAAGAAGGAGGCCGCCGAAAGCCCGCGTGCGGCAGAGAGCGCGCCTGTGTCCCAGCCCGCGCCCGACGAACTACCGGCCCTGTTCGATGCGCTGAACCACGCGCTGGCCGGCCACGATGTGGACACGGCCCGCCAGCAGTTGCAGGCGATCCAGGCGAAGCTGCCGGCGTCGTCGGTGGCCCGCTTGCGCGCCGAGGCCTGGTTTGCCCACCAGACCGACGATCTGGACGGGGCGCAGCGCCTGTACCGGCGCCTGCTGGACAAGCTCTCGGGCGATGAACACGCCAGCCTCAATCTGGCGGCCATCGAGCGCAAGCGCCAGCGTTTTGACCAGGCCAAGGACGTGCTGACCAAGTCCCTGCGTCAGAACCCGAATTCGGCCGTGTTGCGCACGGCGGTGGACCAGCTGGCCCGCAGCGAGACCACCCCATGAACGCCCGCAACAGCCACCTGGTCGCCCTGGGCCTGGTGCGCAACCCCTTTCCCTACACACCCGACGCGGGCTGCTATTTCTCGACGCCGCATCTGGACGAGCAACTGGTCGAGCTGCAGCACTGCGTGTTGTCGCGCAAGGGCTTCTCGCTGCTCACGGCCGAGGTCGGCATGGGCAAGAGCACGCTGGTGCGGCGGCTGATGACCGACCTGACGGCGAAGAACGTGGTCTCGGCGCTGGTGTTCAACACCTTCCTGCAGGGGCCGGAGCTGCTGGCCGCCGTGCTGCAGGACTTTGGCCTGAAAGGCACCGGAACGCTGTCGTCCGACATTTCCGCGCTCAACACCTTCCTGCTCGCCAACCACCGCGAGGGCAAGACCTGCCTGCTGATCATCGACGACGCGCAGAACCTCTCGGCCAGCTCGCTGGAGCTGATCCGGTTGTTGTGCAACCTGGAGACCGACCAGGAAAAGCTGCTGCAGATCCTGCTGGCCGGCCAGCCCGAACTGGAAGAGATGCTGTCGCAGCACAGCCTGCGGCAGCTGCGTAGCCGCCTGGTGAAACATTCGCGGCTGTACGGCTTGACCAGCACCGAGATCGCCGACTACGTGCGGTTCCGTTTCGAGTCGTCCGGCAGCGACGGCTCCCTCGTGTTGCAGACCGATGCCTGCCAACTGCTGTTGCGTGAAACGCAGGGCGTGCCCCGGCAGATCCACCTGATCATGGACCGCTGCCTGTACGGGCTGGCGGCCCGCAACGGCAACGTCATCGACTCGAACCTGATGAAAGAGGCCATCAACGACAGCCGGGTCAATCTGGTGGGCGCCCCCACGGCGGATGCCGTGGGTGTGGTGCCACCTGCCCGTGCCCGGCAGCCGTGGCTGGTCGCCGCCGCCTTCGCCGGCCTGGTCGCCACCGGGGCGGCGCTGGGGTCGCGCTTTGGCGGGGTGGATGCTGGCCGCGGGCAGGACCATGGCGCGGTGGCCGAGGCCATCGCCCTGGCCGCGCCATCGCCCGGGCCTGAGCTGGCCAGCGCACCGCAGGCCACGGTGCCAGCACCGGTGGCACAGACCGTCGCGGCGGTGTCCGATGCGTCGGGCGGGGCCGCCACCCCGGGCGCGCCGGTGATGGCGCCTCAGGGTCTCTTTGGCACCGGGTGCGAGCCCGCCACCGAGCAGCCCGCCGGGCGCATCGTGGTGAGCCAGCCCCTGGCGGAACGAACCCATCAGCTGCTGGGCGCGCGCCTGGCCCGGCTGGCCGACGTCTGCATGGACACCCGCCAGGGCCAGCCCTGGCTGACCTGGAGCACGCCCCAGGCCGGCCACGACCTGAACAAGCGGCTGACCGCGGCCCGCTTCCAGATCGCGCTGACCGAATACGGCAGCCTGCTGCCCCGGGAAGTGGACGGCCTCTGGGGCGAGCGCAGCCGGCGCGCCCTGCAGCAATTCCAGAACGAACTGGGCCTGAGTCCCTCGGGTGAGGTGGACCCCCTGAGCGGCCTGCTATTGGAGAAGTTCTATGTACAAGAACAGTGATACCGGGATGGAACCCATGAAAGAAACCCGTCTCAGCTTCAGCCAGATGCTGGTGTCCAACGGTCTGGTCAGCCAGATCGTGATCGACTACGTGCGCCAGAAGCAGGCGGTCGAAGGGCACAAGCTCGGGCGCATGCTGGTGGAGCTGGGCTTCATCAGCGCCAAGGACCTGGCGCGCCAACTGGCGATCCAGCGCGGCATCGAATTCCGGGCGGTGCCCGCGGTCGACCCGGAAGTGGCCGCGGCCTTCAACCGCAGCCTGTGCCTGACGCACAACTTCCTGCCGGTGGGCCGCGAGGGCGACAAGTTGCGGGTGCTGCTGGGCGACGCCGAGCCCTCGGCCGTGGCGACGCTGATCCAGCGCCGCGTCGGCCAGGAGGTGGTGTTCTGGCAGGGCGAGTTCTTCGCCGTCATCGACGCCATCCACCAGCACTATTACTTCCAGGAAAACCCGGTCGAGCGGCTGATCGAGGCCGAGATCCGCAAGCTCGCTGACGACCGCGACCACGCCTACAGCCCCGACCGGCTCATGGAGCTGATCCTGCACACCGCCGTGCGCGAGCGCGCCACGGACGTGCACCTCGCACCCACCGCCCGCAGCCGCGGGGTGCTGATGCGCATCGACGGTGTGTTGCGGCCGATGTTCGCGATGCCGCCGTCGCTGGACCGCCTGGTGTCCTTCATCAAGCTCAAGGCCGACATGGACGCCAGCGAGCAGCGCCTGCCGCAGGACGGCAGCTTCACCATCAACCTGATGGACGCCACCTACACGATCCGGGTCTCGACCATGATTTCGGAGTTCGGCGAGCGTGTGGCCATGCGCCTGCTGGCCGAGCGCAGCGACCTCGACCGCCTGCAGGACCTGGGCTTCCTGGAAGAAGACGTGGCCGAGATGGAAAAGGCCTTTGCGCGCCCGCACGGCCTGATCCTGATCACCGGCCCCACCGGCTCGGGCAAGAGCACCACCCTGCACGCGGCCCTTCGGGTGCAGCCGCTGGTGGAGCGCAACGTGCTGACGGTGGAAGATCCGGTGGAGTACCGGGTGCCGGTGGCCTGCCAGACCGAGGTGAACCGGCGCGCCGGCTACGACTTCGCCAGCGCCATGCGGCACTTCCTGCGCCACGACCCGGACATCATCCTGGTGGGCGAGGTGCGCGATGCCGAGACGGCGCGGGCCGCGCTCGACGCTTCGTCCACCGGTCACCTGGTGCTCTCCACCCTGCACGTGGGTGGCATCTTCGGTGTGGTGCCCCGCTTGCGGCTGCTCGGGGTGGACGCCGAGACCGTGGCGGAGAACCTGGTGGCGGTCATCAACCAGCGCCTGGTGCGCAGCATCTGCCCCTACTGCAAGACCCTGCGCGCCGCGACCGAAGACGAAAAGGCCTGGCTCGGGCCGGATGTCTCGATGGTGCACCACGGCGGCGGCTGCAGCCACTGCCGCGGCACCGGCTACCGCGGCCGGCTGCCGGTCTATGAAATCCTCACGGTCAAGCGCGAGCTGGCCGACGCCATCGTGGGCGAGGCGCCCCGGGCGCGCATCCGCGAGCTGGCCGAGGCCAGCGGGTTAAAACCCATGGTGCACCTGGCGCGCTACAGGGTCTTGCAGGGCGAGACCACGGTGGACGAGGTGCGCCGCGCCATTGGACTGGAGTAAGCCATGAGCACCGCCGCCGGTCTGCGTACCTACTACTACCGCGTGCTGCTGCCCCATGGCAAGGTCAAGAGCGGCTTTCTGCGCCTGCTGGTCGAACGCGACCACTCGGTGCGCCTGCGCCTGGAACAGACCACCGAGGGTGCCGTGCTCAGCCTGGTGCGCCTGCCGGGTTGGGTCACGGCCCTCAACGACCTGCGGTTGCGGCTGTTTCGCCGCCACGTGCGCCAGCAGGACCTGGCCGGTTTCCTGCGCGACATGGGCATCATGCTGGACGCGGGTGTCCCGATGATGGAGGCGCTCAAGACGCTGGTGGAAGACGAGTCCGGCGACGACGGCGTGGCCGAACTCGCAAAGCGCGTTCACATCGATCTGGGTTCGGGCATGCGCATGCCGCAGTCGTTCGCACGGCACCCCGACGTGTTCCCGGAGACCGTGCGCAACCTGGCGGAGATCGGCGACCAGTCGGGTGAGCTGCCCCGCATGCTGGTGGAGTCGGCCTCGCACATCGAGCGGCTGATCGACATCCGCCGCGACATCCGCACGGCGCTGATCTACCCGGTGCTGGTGTTCATCACGATCCTGGGCGTGGGCTTCTTCTGGCTCTACTACGTGGTGCCCAACCTGGCCCAGCTGTTCAAGCAGCTCCAGGCCAAGCTGCCGCCGCTCACGCAGTGGCTGATCGCGGTGTCGGACGCGCTGGTCCATTACCTGGTGCTGTTTGCGGTCGGCGTGGTGCTGTTGATCCTGCTGCTGATGTGGCTGTACCGCTCGATCCCCGGTTTCAAGCTCGCCTGCCACGAGCTGCTGCACCGCCTGCCGATCGCACGCACCCTGTCCACTTCCTCGGGCATGGCCTTCATCAGCGAACACCTGGCCCTGCTGGTGCGCGCCGGTCTGGATTTCATGGTCAGCCTGGACGTGTTGTCCCGCGCCACCACCGACCAGTACTACCGCGAGCGCCTGCTGCGGGTGCGCGACGGCGTGGCGCGCGGCGAGGGCATCGGCGCTTCGATGCGCCGCGTGGGCGGGTTTCCGGCCATGGCGGTGCGCATGATCGCCGTGGGCGAAGAGTCGGGGTCGCTGGACAAACAGCTCGACCGTCTGGCCACCGAATACCGCAAGCGGCTGGACGTGGTGGTCAAGTCGCTGGGCGAGATCATCAAGCCCGCGCTCATCCTGCTGGCCGGTGCGCTGTTCATCTTCCTGATCGTGGCGCTGCTGCTGCCGATCTACGACCTGGTGCGCCAGTCGGTCAATCACTCGCTGGGAGGGAGCTGATGCGTGTGGCACCCGGGGCCGGCGTGCCCACCCTGAAAACCCGGCGCCGCCAGCGTGGCTTGGGCCTGCTGGAGGTGCTGCTGTTCATCGCGATCGTGGGCGGGCTGGCCACGGTCGGCTACCTGGAATGGCGCGACCGCTCCGCGTTGCAGAGCTCGCGCCAGGAACGCGCGTCGCTGTCCCAGGCGGACACGGCGGTGATCACCTTTGCCACGGTGATGCGCCGCCTGCCATGCCCGGACACCGACCGCGACGGGCTGGAGGACTGCGGCTCTGGGGCCCAGAAAGGCTGGCTGCCCTCGGTGTCACTCAAGCTGGCGGGGGCCGATGCCGGCGTGGGTGTGGCGCAACTGCGCTACCTGGTGCAGCGAGGCGCCAGCGCCTACGACCTGACGGTGCTGGGCGACGACTGGCGCCCGCTGGAATACGACGCGGACGCGAACACCTTTGCGGCCATGCGCGAGACCACGGCCAGCGGTGGCAGCTACCAGGCCAACATTCTTACCTTGCCCGACCTGTGCCAGCGGGTGGGGGAGGGCGCCGCCGCCACCTTCGGTACCGGCATGGCCCACGTGACCTCGTCCCCCTTGCGCCCGGTGGCCTATGCGCTGGTGCACCCGGGCCTGGAAGACACCGACGGTGACGGCTCGCTGTTCGACGGCGTCAACGCCTCGGCGGGCAACACGGTGGAAGACCCCGACCGCTCGCCGCTGCTCAGCAACTACGACGACGTGGTGCGCGAACGCTCGTTTGCCAGCCTGCAGTCGGCCTTTCACTGCCAGCCGCTGGCGCAGTCGATCAATACCGTGGCGCTGGGGCTGGATGTGGTGAATCAGGTCGACGAAATGCGCGAGGGCAACATCGACGCCGCCGAGCGGGCGGTGATCTTCGCCGCCCTGGGCGCGGCGATCACGGCGGTGGAACTGACCGCTTCGGTGGTGGAGGCCGCTTCGGACACGGGCAACGCGGTGGCCGAGGCCACCCTGTGCGGTGCCACGCTGGGCCTGGCGGTGAACGCCTGCGCCGCCTTCCCGCAGCACATCGCCTCGGCCGTGCTCGCCGGGGTGTCCACCGTGGCCAACATCGCCACCATCGCCCTGAACGTCACGGCCGCGATCATGGCGGGCAATGCGCTGGTGCTGGCCGACAACAGCCGGCCGCCGGAATCGGTGTCCTGCCCCGTGCCCGACGTCAGCGCGGCGCTGGCCGCGTCGCTGACCGAGTGGAACAAGGCCAAGGCCGAGGTGATCCGCCTGGAGGGCGAGGTGGCGGCCAAGCAGACCGAACTGACCAACGCGAACACCGCGAAGACCAACGCGATCAATACCCTGTATTACTGGGTGCGGTACGGCGGCTCGTCGTCCGACCTCGACGGCACCGTGAACCAGCTGATCAACGGGGCGAACACCTGGAACCAGGAGGCGCTGGACTACGCCACTGCCCAGGCCACCCGGACCCTCTACCAGACCGAATACGACAGCTGGAGCGACATCGTCGTGCGCTACAACGACATGTTGACCAACCGCACCACGCTGATACCCCAGGTGGAAGCGGAGATCGCCGCGCTGGACATCCTGATCGCCGCCGAGACGGACCCGACCGCCAAGGAAGCCCTGCAGCTCCAGCGCAGCAACAAACTGGGTGAGCTGGCGCTGCTCAACGACGTCACCACGCTCACCTCGGAGCGCGACAACGCCATCGTCAAGCGGGACCAGGCTTACGTGAATCTGCAGGCCGCCATCACCGCCGAAGCCACCGCGCTGGCTGTGCTCAACAGCGCGCGCGGCAGCTACCAGACGGCCTACGGCAACCTCGCCAATGGCAGCCTGGGCCCCTACAACTTCTATTACCCACCCTTGACCTTCGTTGCCTGCACCACGCAGCCGCTCCCGGCACCGGCCTGCCCCGCGAGCAGCTATTCGACCAGCCCGAACGTTCTGGCGGCGATGCAGGACCTGTTCGGCTCGGGCGGCGACACCGGATCGACACAACCCCACGCAGACAGCAAATACATGAGGCCTCTGACGATACAGCGCCAGCTCGACGGCCTGAACGCGCAGCTCACCGCCGCGCGGGAGATGGAAGTCGATACCAAGAAGCGCTACGACGATCTGAAAGCCCAGGCCGACAACCCGCCGGCCTGCAACCTCACCGGCACCGGCGTCACGCCCTGGTCGCCCACGACAGCCGCCGATCTGCTCATCAACGTCGACGTGAAGGGGGGCACGCGATGAACCGCTTCGTCATCCGCCGTCGGCAGCGCGGTTTCTCGCTGATCGAGCTGGGCGTGTCGCTGGTGATCGTCGGCGTGATCGGGCTGATGCTCTGGCGCTGGATCGCCGCCACGCAACAACCCGTCTCGGCGCAGGACATGCGGCGCCAGCTGGGCGAGGCGCAATCGGCGGTCGAGGGCTTCGTGCTCACGCGCCACCGGCTCCCGTGCTCCGCGGCCGACACCGGTGGGGTGGAGGCCTGCGGCACCGCCGATGCCGTTTTCCTGCCCTGGAAAACGCTGGGCCTGAGCAGCGACATGAGCGTGCTGCACTACGGCGTCAACCGCGGCGGGGGCGCCGATCTGGCCGCCACCGGGGCGGCCTGGATATCGCCCGACCTGAACATCGACTTCACCGGCGTGCCGGTGCTGCCGGTGGCCACGGCCGACGCCCCGGCTGCTGCCACCGCGGCCACGCAGGTGACCGGCCTCATCACGGCGGCGGCGGCCCGGCGCACGGCGGTCAACGGGCTGGACTGGTGCCGCGTGCTGCGCGGTTTCGCGGCCAACCCCACGGCGGCCGGTGTGTTGAGCGCCGGCAACATCACGGCCAGCTTGCCGGTGGCCTACACGCTGGTGCACCCGGGGCTGAACGGCCAGTTCGACGGCAACAACCGGGTCGGTGCGGGCGGCTCGTGGCGGTTTGATCTGCCGGGCCGCGTGCAGGACGACGGCTTCGACGACATTGGCCTGGCCGTGGGGCCGGCCGATCTGTCCGCTCGCCTGGGCTGCGTGGCACGGCTGAGCGCCGCCCAGGGGTCGGCCCAGGCGGCCTTCGCCCAGTACGACACCACCCGGGTGATGCAGGAGTACTGGTCGCTGCGCGAGTTCGACGTGACCACGGCCGAAGACGGCGTGAGCGGTGCCGAGACCGGTGTGGCCATGGCCGCCATGGGTCTGGCCATTTCGACCACCAGCACCCTGGTGGGGCTGGCATCGGCCGCCAACACCGAGGGCCTGACCGTCTACGCCGTGGCCATCGCGGCCGTCAACATGGCGGTGGCCATTACCGAAGTCGGGCTGGCCGCGCAGGACCTGGTGGACGCCCAGCAGGCGCTGGTGGACTCCAAGGCCAAGCTCGTCGCCGCCAGCACCTACGCGGCCGTGGTCTACACCGCGCTGGCCGATGTGCTGAGCCAGTCCATTGCACTCGACACGAAAGGACTCAACCCATGAGACAGCGGATGAAGGGGTTCACGCTGGTGGAAATTTCGGTGGCGCTGCTGGCGCTGGGCCTCATCGTGTGGGGGGCGGTGGCGTTCTGGCAGCAGTCGGCGGGCCAGCGGGTGTCGGCCGTGCAGCTGGACGCGCAGCAGCAAGCCCGCCAGTCGGTGCTGGGTTTTCTGTACGCCCGGTACCGCCTGCCTTGCCCGGCGGCCGACGCCAACGGCGTGGAGTCCTGCTCGCTCGCGGGCGGGGGCCTGCGCCAGGTCGGCTACGTGCCCTGGCAGACGCTGGCACTGCCCCGCCCCGAGGCCGGCCGGCTGCGCTACGGCGTATCCCGCGAGGCTTCGGTCACGGCCCACCTGGACCGCGACCTCGCGGTGGCGCAGGACCGTATGAACCCCTTGCGCGTGCGCACGCCCGATCCCCGCCCGCAGAATGGCAACGCCCCCAACGGCGACGCGCCACCCCTGCCCGTGGCCACCGCGGGGCTGCTGGGCGCCACCCAGTCAGGTGACGTGGCGGCCCCGCTCAACAGCGCGTGCAACCCGGCCAACGCGCCTCCTTGCAGCCTGGGTGGCGCGGCCTCGGTCAACCTGGTGGACGTGTGCCTGGCGTTGAACACCGCCTCGGACGCCGCCACCGCGCCCGCCGGGTCACTCGGCGTGATGTCCGCCGGCGTGCGCCGCCCGGCCGCGTTCGTGATCGCCGCGCCGGGCCTGCTCGATGCCGACGGCAACGGCCAGGCCTTTGACGGCGCCAACGCCACGGCCAGCGATGCGTCGCCGACCTTCGAATCGTCGAACACGCGCGCGACCCATGCCTACGACGACACCGTGCTCGCCGCCAGCCATGCCGAGCTGTTTGCCATGCTGGGCTGCGAGACCGGCCTGTCGGTGGCCGAACACGCCCACTTCAACGCTGCCACCGGAGCGTTCGTGCTGGAGCGGGCCCTGTACGACTACCGGGACCAGCTGTACGTGATGGTCAAGCTGGCGGAGGCGGACGTCGCGGCCGCCACGGCGGGCGTGACCAGCGCCATTGCCGGCGGGGCCGACGCCGCCCAGGCGATGCTCTCGGCCGTGGCCGACACCACCATGAGCGTGGGCGCGCGATCGTTCCAGATTGGCCTGGCTGCGGTCGGGATCGCCGCCGCGGTGGCGGGCGGGATTGCCGCGGGTGTCGCCATGGGGATGGCCGTGGACTCGCTGGTGGACGCGCAGGCCACGCACAACGAATTCGCGGTCCGCACCACGGCGATCACCGATCTGTCCATCTCCATCAACCGCAACGCGCTGCTCGCGGACGCCATCGGCTTTTGAGTCCTACATATGTTTTCGGGGTGTGCACCATGATTCGACCGACCAACACCAAGCCCGCCGTGCCCGGCCATCGCCAGCGCGGCTTCACCTTGGTGGAGCTGAGCATCAGCCTGCTGGTGATCGGTCTGCTGCTGGGCGCCGTGGCCGTGGGCCGCGACCTGCAGCGCAGCGCGGCCAACCAGCGCCTGTCCACCGACTTCGTGCAGGGCTGGCAACTGGCCTACGAGGCCTATGTGAACGGCGTGGGGCGACCGCCCGGCGACAGCGCCACCAACCCGACCGGGCAGATCAACGGCGGCACCGCCCCGGCGGGCACCCAACTGTGCGGCAACGACATGCTCAACGCGTTCCTGGCCGCTGGCGTGCGGCTGCCGGAAGGGCGCGCGGCCGGCAGCGCGGACCGCTACGTGTACCTGGACAGCAACGGCAACCCGCAGGAGGTGCGGGTCTGTTTCCAGAGCGTGGACTGGGCCGAACCCGGCGCCACGGTCGACACCTACGTCACCCGCCCGCGCAACGTCATGGTGCTCAGCAGCGTCACCCCCTCGCTGGCGTCCATGCTCGACCAGCAGATTGATGGCCGCAACGACGCCCGCTTCGGCCGCTTCCGCGACGTGTCGTTCGCCAACGCGATCGCGACCACCGCCGGGCAGGTCTGGCCCATCGACGACCGCATGGCGTTCGGCTCCACCGTGGCGACCTCGCTGGACGAATCCCAGGTGGCCGTGACCACGGCTTACCTGCAGATGATGCGCTGACCGTCCCTTGCCGGCGCGTGGCCCGCAGCGCATGAAGCGGTCCAGCCCAGGGCACCGAAGGTCCGGCTGCGCCGGCCCAAGGGTGCCGTCCCCCCTCCAAGCGCCGAAGGCGCGCCGGGGAGGGGGAAAGCCGCAAAGCGGCGCAGGGGGGTGTTTCCTCTCAGCGGGCCGCGGCGGCCAGCGCCTTGCCGATGCGGTGCCGGTTCACCGTGGGCTTGGGCACCTTGTGCGGCAGGTGCTCGAACCAGCGGCGCACGTCGTCTTCCACGCACAGGCCGTGCATGTAGTTGTAGATCGCCTTGCGCAGGCCGATACCGAGCGCCTCGTGGTCGGTGCCCGTGGGGTCGATGAAGCCGATGTCGTTCTTGGCAAAGCTCACCGGCGGCAGCGGGATCAGCTGAATGCCGTACTCGGCCGGGTTCAGGCCCACGGGTGAGTGCCCGGTGCAGCTGAAGCGGTGGAAGACGCCGCTCTGGATGCAGCCGGCCTCGAACAGCTGGCGCACGTATTCGAGCGCGTCCACCGTGTCCTGCAGCGTCTGCGTGGGAAAGCCGTACATCAGGTAGGCGTGCACCAGGATGCCGGCGTCGCTGAAGCCCTTGGTGACGCGCGCCACCTGCTCCACGCTCACGCCTTTTTTCATGAGCGTGAGCAGGCGGTCGCTCGCCACTTCGAGGCCGCCGCTCATGGCGATGCAGCCGCTTTGCGCCAGCAGTTCGGCCAGCTCGGGCGTGAAGGTTTTTTCAAACCGGATGTTGCCCCACCACGAGATGTTGAGCTGGCGCCGGATCAGCTCTTCGGCCAGCGCTTTCAGGGCTTTGGGCGGCGCGGCCTCGTCAACGAAATGGAAACCGGTCTGGCCGGTTTCTTCCACGATCTGCTGGATGCGGTCGGCCAGCTTCTGTGCCGTCGCGGTTTCGTAGCGGCCGATGTAGTCCAGGCTCACGTCGCAGAAGCTGCACTTCTTCCAGTAACAGCCGTGCGCCACGGTCAGCTTGTTCCAGCGGCCGTCGCTCCACAGGCGGTGCATGGGGTTGAGCATGTCGAGCAGGCTCAGGTAGCGGTCCAGCGGCAGGCCGTCCCAGGTCGGCGTGCCCACGTCTTCAAACGGGATGTCGGGCTCGGCGAGGTGGATGTAGCGCACGGTTCCCGCTGCCCTCTCTCCTTCTCCCTCTCCCTCTGGGAGAGGGTCGGGGTGAGGGCTCTCCCGCACGAACGTTCGTACCAATCGCTGCTTCGAGCGCCGGCCCTGCAAGTGTTCAATGAGGGACAACACCGGGCGCTCGCCCGCATCCAGCGTCACGAAATCCACGAAGTCAAACACGCGCGGGTCCGACAGCTCGCGCAGCTCGGTGTTCACAAAGCCACCGCCCAGGGCGATGCGGATGTGTGGGTGTTGCGTCTTGATGGTCTGCGCGATGCGCAGGGCCGCATACACCGAGCCGGGAAAGGGTACCGAGAGCAGCACCAGGGTGGGCTGGTGGCGGTGGATGGCAGAGAGTGTCAGCTCGCTCAGCAGCTCGTCCACCAGCGTGGGCGGTGCCGCCAGTGCCGCGGCCAGCGGGTCAAACGTGGGCTGGCTGCTGGCCAGCGACTCGGCGTAGCGCACGAACTCGAAGCGCGGGTCCACCGCGTCGCGCAGCACGTCGGCCAGGTCGTTCAGGTAGAGCGTGCAAAGGTGGCGTGCCTTGTCCTGCACGCCGAGCGCGCCGAAGGCCCAGGCCAGCGGGTCGCCGCTGCCGTCGTCCCCATACGCGTCGAGTGCGGCAAAGCGCGGGCCCTCGGGCAGCAGGCCGCGCGCGGCGATGCGGTGGGCCAGCGTCGGGTCACGCCCCTGCAGGTAGGCGATGGCCGGGCCGATGGTGCCACGGTAGGCGTCGAACTGGTCCAGGAAGGCGTGCACGCTGCCCGAGCGCTGCGCCTCAGGCTGGGCCAGCGCATGGCCGCGCACGGCTTCCAGCCCGGCGGGTGTGAACAGTTGGAGCACCAGCGCCAGCGCCAGGTCTTCCTGTACGGCGTCGATGCCGCGCGAACGCAGGAAGCCGGTGAGGTAGGCAGTGGAGGGGTAGGGCGTGTTGAGCTGCGTCATCGGCGGGATGAGGCTCAGCACGCGAAATGTGGAGGTCATGCGCGGCACGAAAAAAAGAACGCCCCAGTTTAGCGGGGCGTTCTTGTCAGGAGAGGATGAGGGGGATCAGTCCGGCTCACCCACCGGTACGCAGCTGCAGAACAGGTTGCGGTCGCCGTAGACGTTGTCGATGCGGCCCACGGGCGGCCAGTACTTGGCGTGTGCGCGGGTCGAAGCGCTGGCCGCGCCCACGTCGCGTGCGTAGGGGTGCGGCCAGTCGGCCTTCATGAGGCTGTCGGCGGTATGCGGCGCGTTCTTCAGCGGGTTGTCGTCCTGCGGCCACTCGCCCTTTTCCACGCGGCGGACTTCCTCGCGGATCGCGATCATGGCGTCGATGAAACGGTCCAGCTCCTCCAGCGTCTCGCTTTCGGTCGGTTCGACCATCAGCGTGTTGGCCACCGGGAAGCTCAGCGTCGGCGCGTGGAAGCCATAGTCCATCAGACGCTTGGCCACGTCCTCGGCCATCACGCCACTGGTTTCCTTCAAACCGCGCAGGTCCAGGATGCACTCGTGCGCCACGTGGCCGTTGGCCGAGGCGTAGAGCGTGGGGTAGTGCGGCGCCAGGCGCTTGCTGATGTAGTTGGCGGCCAGGATCGCGGCCTCCGTTGCATGCTTCAGACCATCGGCGCCCATCATGCGGATGTACATCCAGCTGATGGGCAGCACGGCTGCGTTGCCCAGCGGGGCGGCGCTGACGGCGCCGACGCGGAACGTGTCCTGCTCTTCTGGCGTGCCGCACACACCGGCCGGCTCGGCGCCCGTGCGGTGACCGGGCAGGAAGGGCACGAGGTCGGCCACCACGCAGACCGGGCCGACGCCCGGGCCGCCGCCGCCGTGCGGGATGCAGAAGGTCTTGTGCAGGTTCAGGTGGCTCACGTCGCCGCCGAACTCGCCCGGCGCGGCCACGCCCACCAGTGCGTTCATGTTGGCGCCATCCACGTAGACCCGGCCGCCGTGGCTGTGCACCAGGGCGCAGAGTTCCTTGACCGTGGTCTCGAACACGCCGTGGGTGCTGGGGTAGGTGATCATCACGCAGGCCAGGTTGGCGCTGTGTTTTTCGCACTGGGCCTGGAGATCGGCCATGTCCACGTTGCCGTTTTCGTCGCACTGGGTCACCACCACCTGCAGGCCCGCCATCTGGGCCGACGCGGGGTTGGTGCCGTGGGCCGACGACGGAATCAGGCAGATGTTGCGGTGCGCTTCACCCCGCGAGGCGTGGAAGGCCTTGATCGCCAGCAGGCCGGCGTATTCGCCCTGCGAACCGGCGTTGGGCTGCAGGCTGATGCCGGCGTAGCCCGTGGCCTGGCAGAGCCAGGCGCGCAGCTGCTCGTCCAGCAGTTGGTAGCCCTGCAGCTGCTCGGCCGGGGCGAAGGGGTGCACGTTGGCGAACTCGGGCCAGGTGATGGGGATCATCTCGCTGGTCGCGTTGAGCTTCATGGTGCAGCTGCCCAGCGGGATCATGCTGCGGTCCAGCGCGAGGTCCTTGTCGCTCAGCGCGCGGATGTTGCGCAGCATGCCGGTTTCGCTGTGGTGGCTGTTGAACACCGGGTGCGTGAGGTAGGCGCTGGTGCGGCGCAGCTCGGCGGGGATGAGCGGCTCGATGCCTTTTTCGAAGGCGTCGAACGTGGGCAACGCCTGGCCGTCTTTCGCGAACACCGACCACAGCAGGGCGATGTCCTCGCGCGTGGTGGTTTCGTCGAGCGAGAGGCTCACGTACTCGCGCCAGCTCAGGCGCAGGTTGGCGCCGGCCGCGCGGGCCTTGCTCATCAGGTTCGCTGCCTGGTCGCCGGCCTTGAAGGTCAGCGTGTCGAAGGCGCTGGCGCTGGTCGGCTTCCAGCCCAGTTGCTGCAGGCCTTGCGCCAGCACCGCGGTGTACGCGGCCACGCGCTGGGCGATGCGCTTCAGGCCCTGCGGGCCGTGGTACACGGCGTACATGCTGGCCACGACGGCCGGCAGCACCTGCGCCGTGCAGATGTTGGAGGTGGCTTTCTCGCGGCGGATGTGCTGCTCGCGCGTCTGCAGCGCCAGGCGGTAGGCCGGGTTGCCGTGGGTGTCCACGCTCACGCCGACCAGGCGGCCGGGCAGGGAGCGCTTGAATTCGTCGCGGCAGGCCATGTAGGCGGCGTGCGGGCCGCCGGCGCCCATGGGCATGCCGAAGCGCTGCGTGGTGCCGACCACGATGTCGGCGTCGAACTCGCCCGGGGGAACCAGCAGCGTCAGCGCCAGCAGGTCGGCCGCGACGATGAAGGCGGCCTGCTTGCCGTGCACGGTGGTCACGTCGGCACGCAGGTCGTCGATGCGGCCGCTGGTCGACGGGTACTGCGCCAGCACGGCGAAGTAGTCGTCGCCCGCGAGCGCATCGGCCCATTCCCGGGCCGAGTTCGCGAGCTTCACCGTCAGGCCCAGCGGCGCGGCACGGGTCTGCACGACTTCGATGGTCTGCGGGTGGGCGTCACCGGCCACCACGATGGTGTTGCCCCTGGCCTTGACCGAACGCCTGGCGAGGGTCATGGCTTCGGCGGCGGCGGTCGCTTCATCGAGCATGGACGCGTTGGCGATGGCCATGCCGGTCAGGTCCGTCACCATGGTCTGGAAGTTCACCAGCGCTTCCATGCGGCCCTGCGAAATCTCGGCCTGGTAGGGCGTGTAGGCGGTGTACCAGGCGGGGTTTTCCAGCACGTTGCGCAGGATCACACCGGGCGTGTGCGTGCCGTAGTAGCCCTGGCCGATGAAGCTCCTGAACACCCGGTTCTTGCCCGCGATGGCCTTGAGTTCGGCCAGCGCCGCGGCTTCGGTCACGGCGGGCTGCAGGTCCATGCCCGTGCTGCGCGCGATGCTGCGCGGCACGATGCCGTCGATCAGGGCGCGGCGCGAAGCCTCACCGATCACCGA
This sequence comes from Hydrogenophaga sp., assembly GCA_030653975.1. Classification (GTDB taxonomy): domain Bacteria; phylum Pseudomonadota; class Gammaproteobacteria; order Burkholderiales; family Burkholderiaceae_C; genus Hydrogenophaga. The sequence continues at coordinate 70,441 of JAURYH010000053.1, forward strand.
CAGCATCAATGTTTCGTCGGCTTCGCTGATGCCGATGTGGCGGGCGATGAACTCGCTGGGATTTTCGAGTTCATCCAGGGGTTTGACAGACGGCATCAGCATGGGACGACCTTGTAGCAAGAGAGATAAGTCAGCGGTTCAGCATCGTGAATGGCAGCCGCATCGAGAGAAGTGACCCCTGCCGGGGGTTTTGTCTTGCTCCTTCCCCCTCTGGGGGAAGGTTGGGATGGGGGCTCGTGTCCAACCGAGCGAACGCGTCGAAGAGGCATCCTGGCGCCACCAGCCCCCTCCCCAACCCTCCCCCAGCGGGGGAGGGAGCCAAGACATCAAGCCGCGAAAGCGGCGTAAGCGGTTTCGTCCAACAGGGCGTCGAGCTGAGATGCGTCGCTCAGCTTGACCTTGAAGAACCAGCCGGCGCCCAGCGGGTCGCTGTTGGCGAGCGAGGGGTCGTTGCGCAGGGCTTCGTTCACTTCGGTGACTTCGCCGCTGACGGGCATGTACACGTCGGCCGCGGCCTTGACGGACTCGACCACACCGGCCACGTCTTTTTGTGCAAAGGTCTTGCCCACTTCGGGCAGGTCCACGAACACCACGTCGCCCAGCGCGTCCTGCGCGTGGTGGGTGATGCCGACGGTGGCGATGTCGCCGTCAACGGTGATCCATTCGTGGTCTTCGGTGTACTTGGTGGTCATGGTGGGCTCCGATGAAGAAAGTGGAAAGGGGCGTGGATCAACCACGGAAATAACGGTTCGGGACAAAGGGCATGGGTGCCACTTCCATGGGCACCACCTTGCCGCGCACGATGGCGTGGACGCGGGTGCCGGTGGCGGCGTATTCGAGGTTGACGTAACCCATGGCCACGGGCTTGCCGGCGCTGGGGCCGAACAGGCCGCTGGTGACTTCGCCGATGGTGTCGCCCGCGGTGTTTTGCAGCTCGACGTGTTCGCGCACCGGCACGCGCTCCAGCGCCACCAGGCCCACGCGCTTGCGGGTCAGATGCTCGGTGCCATCGAGCTGGGCCAGCACGCGGGCGGCACCCGGGAAGCCGCCAGCGCGTTCGCCACCGGTGCGGCGCACCTTCTGCATGGCCCAGTTCAAACCGGCTTGCACCGGCGTGGTGGTGGTGTCGATGTCCTGCCCGTAGAGGCACAGGCCCGCCTCCAGGCGCAGCGAGTTGCGCGCGCCCAGGCCCACCGGTTTCACTTCGGGTTGCGCCAGCAGGGCACGGGCAAAGTCGGCTGCCACCGGGGCGGGCAGCGAAATCTCGAAGCCGTCCTCGCCGGTGTAGCCGCTGCGGGTGACGTACAGGTCGGCATCGGCCCAGGTGAAGGCCGCACCGGTCATGAACACCAGTTTTTCCACGTCCGGCAGCAGGCGCTGCAGGGCGGTGACGGCCTGCGGGCCTTGCAGGGCAAGCAGGGCGCGCTCGAACTGTGCGTCCACGTGGCAGAGCTGGCCGATGCAGGCCTTGATGTGGGCCAGGTCGCCGTGTTTGCAGGCACCGTTGACGATGACAAAAATGTCGTCGCCCCGGTTGACGAACATGAGGTCGTCGATGATGCCGCCTTCTTCGTTGAGCAGCAGGCCGTAGCGCTGCTTGCCCACGTCCAGGCCGATCACGTCGACCGGCATCAGGGTTTCGAACGCGGCGGCGGCGTCGGGCCCGATCAGGCGCAACTGGCCCATGTGGGAGACATCAAACAGGCCGGCGGCGCTGCGGGTGTGGAGGTGTTCGGCCATCAGGCCGGCGGGGTACTGCACCGGCATGCTGTAACCGGCAAAGGGCACCATGCGGGCGCCGAGTTCCAGGTGCAGGGCGTGCAGCGGGGTCTTGAGCAGTTCGGAGGCGTCGGTCACGGCGGGCTTTCTGCGGCGCTAACGCGCTCGCTGATGGGGCAGGCCTCCCGGGGGAGGGTGGACACGGTTCATCCGTGCGCTGCCCCGCTGTCCGCTTTACCTGAGAGATTCACGCGGGCGATGCCGCGTTTGCTCCTTCGGTGGACCGCCTCGGGGGCGGTCTCTCTCCAGGGGGGTACACCCGCTTTGCAGCCGGTGCTTGCCAGTCCTTTTGCCTGAGCGTTCAGGACCGTGTTCCGGTCGCCTGCGCCTTCGGCGGCTCCCGTTTCGGGGAGCTCTCTCCTGACCGGTCGAGTTTAACGGATACCTGGCCCATGGTTTCCAGCAGTTCCACAGGCAACAATTTCGCCAATCGCTCACTGATGCCGTCGGCGCGCTCGCTGCCCGCCAGCACTTCCACGTCAACGATCATCTCCCGGCCCACCGCCAGCATGGCCACCGCATCGCGCGCACCGCGCAGGGCTTCGCGGTAGCGGGCCGCGAGGGCTTTGTCGCGTGGGGCAAACAGGCGCTCGCTGAGATCGAACAGGAACATGCGGGCGGTGGCCAGCGACCGGGTGCCTGTGAAAGGGTCGCCATGGATGCCCGACGTGGCTGGCGCTGACACGGGCGGAGCCGCTTCAACGCGCGCGGTCTGGGCGGGTGCTGTTGGCCGGGGTGTCACAGGGGCTGCGGACCGGGTCAGGACGGGTACCAAGTCCCGTGTGAGGTAGCCCTGGTGCAGCAGGCGGTCGATCAGGGCTTCGCCCTCGCCGCCAAACAGCCGGGCGATGGACAGCTCGTTCCGGGGAACTTCCACCAGCAACAGGATTGCACGCTCGCGCTGACTCAGGTTGCGAACCCCGGGGCGCAGTTCGTCATGGCCCTTTTCTGTCTTGCACAACATGCATTTCTCCTACAACGGCCCCGCAATGTGCCGTTGTTTGGTGTCATGCGTGTGAAACGCCGGGGTCGGAGTGCCGTTGGCGTGTGTTTTTCTTCAGGCGACCGAGCATCCGGCCACCCAGCGCCACGCTGGTGGCCACCAGCAGGATCAGCATGATGGGGTGGGCCGGCGACATGTAGCGCGGGATGCTGTGGGACACAAAGGCGTAAAAGGACATCAGGCCGAACGGCAGCACGGTCAGGGCCAGCAGGTCGGGTCGCCGCCGCAGCAGCCCCACGAAGAACGCCGTCAACAGCGCCAGCCCGGCCAGCAGGTTCAGCACCTCCACGATGGCGTCCTGCGTGGCCAGGCTCACGAGCGGAATCTCGACCTTTTTCAGACCCCAGAAACCGTGCCAGAAAAAGGGCAGGGTCATGAACAGGTGGCGCCCCGGGCGTTCCTTGAGCATGCGGATCGCTTCATCGCGCCGCATGCCGTCGACCACCTCTTCCGGATAGTGGTTGCCCTGGGCCCTGAGCTGCTCGAGCAGGATGGTGTACCTTGCGCCGGCCTCGGCGTGGAAGCTCACGGCAAGATCCGGACGACCCGCGCGAATGGCCTCGATGTCCGACTTCCAGAAGCTGGACAGTCCCCGGTTGAGCCGTTGCCAGCGCCCACCGCGCTCGAACTCGTCGCGGTCCGTTTGGCCGAACCGTGTGCCGTCGACGAGCCTGCGGTAGATGGTCGGGCTTTTCTCGTAGATCAGGCCAATGACTTCGTCGTTGGTCATGTTGTTGAGCGTGGCCCGGCCGTGCAGGATGAGCCCCCCCCGGTCCGAGATGCGCATGCTGTCGAACTGCAGGTGGTTGCGGACCATCCAGGGTGCCACGACCACCGCCAGCCCCAGGCCCATGGCCAGCCCCCAGGTGGTGATCCGGCCCACCGAGACCTGTATGCGCTGGCGCGCAAACAGCATGACGGCGACCAGCAGCAGCAGGGCGACCAGGTTGATGTAGAGCGACGAGGCCTTGGTGAGCGCCAGCAGGCCCATGGCGGCGCCACCGGCCAGGAATAGGCTGGTCTTCTTCTCTCTCACGCCGCGGTACAGCAGGTACGAACCCCAGACGGTCACCGTGGCCGTGGTCAGCTCGGTGTAGAAGGTGTCGATGTATTCGCGGGCGTTGAAGAAGAACACATAGGTCAACAGGGTGGCCACCAGGGTGGCCCCGACACTGTGCGTGAGCCGGCGCGTGAGCAGCCACCCCCCGAGCAGCCCGGTGAACACCCAGACCAGGTTGCTCATCTTCACGAAGCGGGTCAGTTCGCCGGCCCGGAAATGGCCGAACCCCAGGTGCTCGCTGTCGTTGGGCGCGAACAGCGCCAGGTAGGCGTAGGCCACCATGGGCGGCAGGGGCTCGCGGAAGTCGGTGGGCTGGGGGTTGGAGCCCCCTTCGTGCGAGAACACGCCGTGTTGGTACAGGTTGGTGGCGATCAGCAGGTTCTGGATGCCGTCGCCCAGCACCGGGCTGTCGGTGATGTGGCGTTCGCTGTGGTAGGTCAGGCCGGCACAGAGCAGCAGGGGCAGGGCCCAGCCCTGAACGAAAGAATGGCGGACCCGGGCGTAGACGGCCGGTTGGCGGCGGGCCAGATAACTGACCAGCAGCTCCAGCAGCAGCCAGACCGCCGCCAGCTTCAGGGCCCACAGCAGACCACGCGGGATCACGACGCCGAGGTCTGGACGGAAGAATGCCTGGGGGACCTTGATGCTGAGGAAGGGGTCGGCGCCGGTGCTCTCGAACGTGATGGCCTGTGGCGTGGTGTTGACCACCTTCAGTTCCGTGTTGGCCTGCAGCGCGGCCAGCAGCGCCTCGCCTTTGAGTTGCCGCTCAGCCCAGCGGCTCGACAACCTGACTTCACTGATCTCGAACCGGCCCGGCTGGGTCAAGGGGTCGATGCGGACTTCCTCGATGGCCCGGTAGCCCTGGATGGCGATCGAATAGCGCTGCCAGCTGTCTTGTGCGGCTTTGCGGGTTTCGCGCAGGCGGGGGTCGAAGTGGCTGCCGGGCACGTCGTAGTAGATCTCGACCGGGCCGCTGTGATCGACGCGCATCTCGAAGTCGACGTCCAGGCTCTGGTGGAGGTGGGCGAGGGCGATGTAGGTCACCAGACCCAGCAGAAGCACCAGCAGCGTGCGAACGACCGACCAGCCCGGTGACAGGGTTCGAAAACTGGCGATTCGGTTTGCGGGCATACAGCGGGCAGGTTCGTGGGGCGTGTGACAGGACGCCTGGTGCCTTGTGCTGCCGTCGGTTTTCACGACGTGCGTTGACAAAGTCTTGCGATTGTGATTTTAGTGTGACCAATGTCACCAAAAAATCGGACCGAGTGGTACCACTCGCCTTGGGGGAGCGTTCTCCGTCTTTGAGGGGGGTTGTGCGGCGCCAGTTGCTTTGGCGCAACGTTGACCGCCGGGAGCCCCTGTGCGGGCCTCAGGCAGGGCTGAATTCGTAACAGCCCGAAACCGGGTTCCAGGCCACCTGCCGGTACGCCCGGCCGCGGGACGCTTCGATCCGCCGGGCGTTCGGCTCGTCGGTGCTGGCGATCCAGGCCAGTGCCTGTTCGCGGCTGCGGCCGAACTGTTGGTGCCGCGCGGTCAGTCGCTCCAGCCGCAGGGCGGCGTCCACGTGCAGGTACCAGACTTCGTCGAGCAGACCGGCCACCGGTGGCCAGTCGCCCTCGTCGAGCAGCAGGTAGTTGCCTTCGGTGACGATCAGGGGTGTGCGGGCGAACACCGGCAGTGCGCCGGCCACCGGCTCCTCGATCGCGCGCCGGAAGTCGGGCGCATAGACCACCTCGTCACCGTTTTGCGCACGCAGGCGGCGCAGCAGTGCGGCATAACCCGCGGCATCGAAGGTGTCGGGCGCACCTTTGCGCCCGGCCCGGCCCAGCCGTTCCAGTTCGGCCTGTGCGAGGTGGAAGCCGTCCATGGGGACTGCCTGGGCCTGCTCACCCAGGTGTTGTGCGATCAGATGGGCGAGCGTGGACTTGCCCGAACCGGGGGCGCCGACGATGCCGAGCAGGCGACGCGGCCCGCTGGCGAGTGCCTGAAGGCGCTGTATCAGCTCGGCATGGAGGTGCATGGGCGGGGTGCGGAGCCTGTTGACTCAGATCGCATGCATCGCGATCAGGCGCTGACGGGTCTGGTAGAGATGCTGGCGCAGGGTGTACCCGCGTCCGGCGTAGCGGTTGGGCAGTTGCATCTGCTCCACCCGCCGCTCCAGGATGTCCAGCCGTTCCAGCAGGGGCTGCAGCGAGACCGGCTCGCCGGCCGGTTGCCGGGCCAGGTCTTCCTCCATGAAGTGCACCTCACCGTAGATGCGCTGCAGCGCGGCGTCAACCTGCCAGTCGATGTAGCGCGGCGCGCGCAGCAGCAGGGCCACACCCAGCAGGCTCAGCGGCAGCACCGCATACAGGAACAGCTCGGTTCTTTGCGCGGTGCCGAAGGGCAGCAGGGTCTCCATCCAGGGACGCTCGCCGCGGGCGTGTTCCAGGGCGACCGGTGAAACCGGGAAGTCGCTCCCGACCGTGGTGGGGTATCGACCGGGGCTTTCCAGAAAGCCGCTCATGACGTGCAGCTCGCCAGCCACATCGAGCAGCGCGCGCTGCAGTGCGGGGTGCAGGTCGGGCCGGGCCAGGAGGTGCATCTGGGTGACCATGGTGGGCAGGTCCCTGGCGGGCAGCTGGCTGCGCAGTTCGATGGCGCCTTGCGGCATGACCACGGTCCGCAGCCGGCGTTCGCGTGCTGCCAGGGCGCCGGCGCGCTCCATGCCCAGGATGTGCACGCCGTCCAGCCGGGCGAGTGTGTTGGCGGTCTGGGAGTCGCCGGTGGCGACATGGATGATGACATCCACACGGCCCTCGGCCAGGGCAGCGAGCGCCGAGTCGCCGACTTCGGACACGAACTCGACCTCGTCGGGACGGATGCGCAGGTGGGCCAGCAGCAGGTCTGCAGCGATCTGGTTGGACGAGCCCTCCACCGATGTGGCGATGCGCCGACCCCGCAGCTGCCCCATGTCGGTGATGTCCTCGCGCGCGAAGACCCAGACGATTTCGTGGCCGATCACGGCCAGAGCCTGCGCGCCGCCGGTCGGGGTGGAGGCTCCGCTGGCGGGGGCGTACAGGCCCTGGGCAAACGTGACGTCGATAGCGCCGTCGCCCGGCTTCATGTGTTGCAGCGCGTCCTGCGGTCTGGGGTGGGTGACCAGTTCGACCGCGATGCCGTGGTGTTCCAGGCGATTGGCGTAGAACTGGGCGAGCCGCAGGTAGCTGCTCTGGGCCGGACCGGTTCCGATCACCACCCTCTGCGGCGGCAGCGGTTGCCAGAGGCGGGTGACCATGGCCAGCGCACCCGCCAGCGCCAGCAGGATGGGCAGGTAGATCAGCAGCCAGCGGCGGCGGTAGAGCAGCATGAGGTTCATCGTCCGCGGTACTCCCGGATGCGCGAGCGCACGAATTCGACGTGTTGCCGCAGGGTGAACCAGTGCGGGACGAGTTCCTTCGGCAACTTCATGGCCACAATGGCCGCTTCCATGCGGTTCAGGCGGTTGTGGATGTGGCTGAGCGCCATGCCCCCGACATCCAGATGCTGGCTGCTGAGATCGTCCTCGATGAAACGCAGTTCACCGTACCAGCGCATGACGCGCCCTTCGAGGCGCCAGCGCAGCCAGGCCGGGACGAGCAGCAGCAGCAGGACCGTGACCAGCAGCACCGGCAGGCCGATCAGCAGCAGACGTTCGGCCACCTGGGCCCACCAGAACGGCAGGTTCCTTTCAAACAGGTTGAGGCCACGCAGCATGACCCTGCGGGATTCGGGCGCCGAGGGGAAGTCGCTGGCGCGCAAGGTGGGGTACTCGCCGGCACGGTGGAAGGGCCCGCCCTCGGCATGGACCTCCAGGGCCACGGCGGTCACGACCCGTTTGAGCGCCGGATGCAGGGTTTCGCGGACCAGCAGATGGGTCGGCGTGGTCAGCATGGCCGTGTCCACGGAGGGCAGGTTGGCGCCCATGCCGTCCTGGGGCATCAGCCGACTCTCCAGGTATTTGTTGCGTTCGGCGATCGCCCCGGTACCCTGCAGCGTCGCCAGCCGGACGCCGGTGGCCGCCAGCAGGGCTTTCACGCCGGGTGAACGTGGCGAGGCGACCATGAACACCGCGTCCACTTCGTGGCGCAGCAGGGCGTCGCGGGCGGGCAGGCCGCTGAGTTCCGACCAGCGGATGCCTTCGGACGGGATGCGGTCTTGCGCCAGCAGGCGCCGCAACAGGTTGTGGTGCCCGCTGCCTTCAGGCCCGGCGGCCACGCGCAGGCCATCGAGCTGGGTCAGCGCGGTCAGCGGGGTGCCCTGGCTGAACAGCCACAGGGCTTCGATGTCCACGTTGGCGAGCGTCTGAATCGCTGCCTTCGGAACGTCATGGCCCACAGTGGAAGACCAGCCGAAGCCGCCTTGTACAAAGGCCAGATCGGTCGCAGCGGTGCTGGCCTGCAGGTGTTCGAGATTCTGGGGTGAACCGGCCGACGGCTGGAAGTCCAGCTGGATGCCCCGGCGGGCCAGGGCTTCGGCGTAGCGCGAGGCATGGAACTGGTAGGCGCCATCGGCCTGCCCGGTGCTGATGATCAGCCGGGTCGGCGGCATGGGATACCACCACCACCAGACCGCGCTGGCCAGTGCGATGGCGAACAGCGCCAGTGGCAACCGGATCAGTGTCCAGCGGTGCTGGTAGAGGGCTGCGGTGTTCATGGCGGTGGGTGGATGGGTACCGCCAGAATATCGGCCTTGATACTTTTTGCAATACTTGACCAGCCGACAGGCCGCAGGGTGCGGCCTGGGCGTTGCTGCAAAGAGAAATGGCCGCTTCGAGCGGCCATTTCAAGGGTTTGAGCGCCTCACATGCCCGCGTAATTCGGCCCGCCGCCGCCTTCGGGCGTGACCCAGACGATGTTCTGCGTCGGGTCCTTGATGTCGCAGGTCTTGCAGTGCACGCAGTTCTGCGCGTTGATCACCAGCTGGTCCGCGCCGTCCTTGTTGACGAACTCGTACACCCCGGCCGGGCAGTAGCGGCTCTCGGGCCCGGCGTACCTGGCCAGGTTGATCGCCACCGGCACGCTGGCGTCTTTCAGCGTCAGGTGCGCCGGTTGCTGCTCTTCGTGGTTGGTGTTGCTGACGAACACGCTGCTCAAGCGGTCGAACGTGATCACACCGTCCGGCTTCGGGTACGTGATCGGCGGCATCTCCGCCGCCGGGCGCAGCTTGGTGTGGTCCCGGGTGGTGTTGTGCAGCGTCCAGGGCGGGTTCTTCACGCCCACCCTGGGCAGGAACCAGTGCTCCACCCCGGTCATGAGCTTGCCCATGAGCGGACTCTTCTTGAACCAGTTCTTGAAGTTGCGGTAGGTCCAGAGTTCCTCGTGCAGCCAGCTGGCCTTGAAGCCGGACTCGAACGCGCTCAGCTCGTCGCTGCTGCGCCCGGCGGCCACGGCTTCGAACGCGGCTTCGGCGCACAACATGCCGCTCTTGATGGCGGCATGGCTGCCCTTGATGCGCGCGGCGTTCAAAAAGCCGGCGTCGCAGCCGACCAGCGCGCCACCCGGGAACACCAGCTTGGGCAGGGCTTGGGGTGTGCCGTTGTTGAGTGCGCGCGC
>JAURYH010000057.1 GCA_030653975.1 Hydrogenophaga sp.
CGCCACCATTCCCGCCCACTACATCAAGGATGTGGAAGCCACCAGCGCCGGCAAGACCGTGCTGAAGGCCATGTTCAGCGGCTCGGTGTCGCAGAACCCGTTCCTGTCCTTCAAGTTCAAGGGCGGCGCCAAGGGCGACAAAGTGGTGGTGAAGTGGACCGACAGCAAAGGTGATTCCCGCACCGACGAAGCCGCCATCGCCTGATCGGGCGCTACCGCCTGACCCGATTTTTCACCCAGAAGGAGACCCCTAGATGAAGAAGACCCTGGTGGCACTGTGCGTGGCCGTGGTGGCCCACGCCGCCCATGCCCAAGACTCGGATGCCGAGATCGCCAAATACCGCGCCGCGCTGCAAGACGGCAACCCGGCCGAGCTGTGGGAGATGAAGGGCGAAGAGCTCTGGAAAACCAAGCGCGGCAGCAAGAACGTGTCGCTGGAAACCTGCGATCTCGGCAAAGGACCAGGCAAACTCGAAGGCGCCTACGCCGAACTGCCGCGCTACTTTGCCGATGTGGGCAAGGTCATGGACCTGGAGGCCCGCCTGATCCACTGCATGCAGACCATCCAGGGCTGGGAAACCAAGCAGTACTTCAACAAGGGCGCCTTCAAAGGCAGCGGCCCGGGTTCTGACATGGCCGCCATTGCGACCTTCATTTCCGCCAAATCCAACGGCATGGCGTTCAAGATCGACACCAGCCACCCTGCCGTGAAAGCCGCCGCCAAGACGGGTGAAGAGCTGTTCTGGCGCCGCAGCGGCCCGTTCGATTTCTCCTGCGCCACCTGCCACGCCGAAACCGGCAAGCGCATCCGCCTGCAAGGTCTGCCCAACCTCCTCGAGAAGGAAGGCGCTGCTTCGGGCGTGTCCACCTGGCCGGCCTACCGGGTGTCGCAAGGCCAGGTGCGCACCCTGCAGCACCGCATGTGGGACTGCTACTGGCAGATGCGCCACCCCGACGTGCAGTACACATCGGAAGCCGTCACGGCGCTGCTGACCTACATGAACGTGGTCGGCAACGGCAACGAGATCAAGTCCCCCTACATCAAGCGCTGAAGCACAGGAGAAGACCAACATGAAGACGAGCAACAAGATTCTCCTGAGCGTGGGTGCGGTGGCTGTGCTGGCCGCCTGCGGCGGCATGGGCAGCAAGGGCGGCAACGCTGGTTTCCCTTCCGCCGATCAAGCCATTGCCAGCTCCTGGGAGAACATCCCGGCGGGTTGGGAAAAGCGCCTCGTGCAGGACGACACGCAGAAGATCTGCAGTGCCGCCAAAGACAAGCCCAGCAAGGCCGATGCCGAACGGGTGGAAAAGATGAACCTGGCCATGAAGGTGGTGTACCCCGCCAGTGGCAAGCTGGTGGGTGACTGGAAAAAAGGCGAAGCCATTGCCCAGAGCGGTTACGGCATGCGTGTGGGTGACAACGCACCCAACCGCGCCAATGGAGGCAATTGCTACGCCTGCCACCAGATGACCAAGGCCGAGCTGTCGTTCGGAACCCTTGGCCCTGGCCTGAACCAGTACGGCAAGCTGCGCGGCAACAGCGAAGCCATCGTCAAGTACACCTACGACAAGATCTACAACTCGCAAGCGTTCTCGGCCTGTTCCAATATGCCGCGTTTTGGCCACAACGCCATCCTCAACCCCGAGCAGATCGCCGATCTGGTCGGCCTGTTGATGGACCCGGCTTCACCGGTCAACCAGTAAGCAGCGATTCAAGTTTCATCTGGGGTCTTCGGATCCCCTTGCCCCGCCCCGGCAACGGTGCGGGGCTTTTTTTTGAGTTAGCCGAGCCGCTCAAGCATTGATCGCCAGGCGCTTCATCTTCTCCCACAGCGTCTTGCGCGAAATGCCCAACACGTCGGCGCTCTTGCCCACGCTGCCTTCGCAGTGGTTCAGCGCTTTTCGGATGTGCATGCGCTCCGCGTCTTCCACCACCGCCTGTAGCGATGGCAAGGCCGCGTCCGGCGGGGCCTCCGCGGCCGCTTCGGGCGCGCCGCTGCCGCTGGCGGCCATGGGCTTGTCCAGCACGCCGCCGTCGCTCATGACCACCGCCTGCTCCAGATAGGCACGCAGCTCGCGCGCATTGCCGCGCCAGTTGCGCCCCATCAGGTCGCGCAGAAAGAGCTCGGACATGGCGATCGGTATGCCCTGCTCCGCCGTGATCTGCTGCAGGATCAGCTCGGTCAGCCAGCGGATGTCTTCCGGGCGCTCGCGCAGCGGCGGTATGGCGATGCGGATGACGGCCAGGCGGTAGAACAGGTCCTCGCGAAACTTGCCCGCCAGCATGTCGGCGTACAGGTCGCGATTCGTCGCCGCGATGATGCGGAAGTCGCTGTGCGTGGTGCGCTCGGAGCCGAGCCGGAAGAAACAGCGCTCCTGCAGAACCCGCAGCAGCTTGGCCTGCATGCTGGCGGGCAGGTCGCCCACCTCGTCGAGGAACAGGGTGCCGCCGTGGGCACGCTCCACAAAACCCTTGTGCGCGCGCTGGGCGCCGGTGAAGGCGCCCTTCTCGTAGCCGAAAAACTCGGCCTCCATCATGGTCTCGGGCACCGCGGCGCAGTTCACGGGCACGAAGTCGGCGTTTTGGCTGCGCGGGTCCAGGCCGTGGATCATCTGAGCCACCACCTCCTTGCCCACCCCCGATTCACCCGTCAGCAGCACCGACGTTTTCTGCCGCGCCAGCTTGCGCACCAGGTCCTCCACCCGGCGCATGGCGGGCGAGATACCGAGCACGGCCTGGGCCGGCGCGCGCGCGCTCGTCACCAGCGCGTCCAGCACCATGGACACCAGTTTCTCGATGTCGAAGGGTTTGGTCAGGTACTCGCGGGCGCCGGCCTGCAGTGCGCTGACCGCCTCGTTCACGCTGCCATAGCCGGTCAGGAAAAACCAGGGGATCAGGCGGCTCGACTGGGGCAACTGGGTGAACCACTCGGTCGCCAGACCATCGGGCAGGCGCACGTCGCTGACCACGGCGCCCCAGGGCTGCTCGATGTGGATCCAGGCGTCCGCCAGGCGGCGGAACCACTTGACCTCGACGCCTTCGAGCTCAAAGCGTTGCACCAGCGACTCCCCCAGAATGAGGTCGTCTTCAATCAGCAGCAGTTTTTGGGTGGTCATGGTGGGTCAGTCTGGGGAGCCAGAAGCTCAGGCTGGTGCCAAACGGCGGGGGGATGGTGTCCGGCTCGGTGGCCGCGAAACCGCCGCCGTAGCGCACGGCGAACTCGTGGCAGATCCACAGCCCGAAGCCGCGCGGGTCGTTGCGGTCTTCGGCCGCCAGGCGTTGTTGCAGGTCGTCGCTGGACAGCACCCGCCCGGTGTTGGCCACCACGAATCGCACGGCCTGGGGGTCGGAGCTCAGCACGGCGTGGACCTGTCCGCCCGCGCCCGCCGCCTTGATCGCATTGAGCAGCAGGTTGAGCATGACCTGTCGGAACACCGTGGAAGGCACGCACAGGTCGGCCTTGTTCTCCAGCGCCGACGTGACCGAGACGCTGTGCATCGAGGCCGTGGCGCGCGCCAGGGTGATGACATCGTCCAGGTCCGTCGCGGTCATGCAGCGGTCTTCGACCCGGGCCTGGGGCAACAGGGCCGCGGTCATGGTGCGGATCTGCTGCAGGCCACGCTCGATCAGGTCCACGGCGCGCAGGCGCGCTTCGGGCGCGTCGCCGTGCAGGCGCAGCGTGCGCGTGGCGGTGAGCAGACCGGCCAGCGGGTTGTTGATCTCGTGCGCCACCGCCGCCGTGATGCGGCCCACGGCGGCCAGCCGCTCGGCCGAGAGCGCACGCTGCTCGTTGGCCTGGCGCTCCGACATCTCGGCCAGCAGGCGCCGCACCGCGCCGGCGATGCGACCGAGTTCCGGGTCCATCACGTTGGGCACCAGGCGTTGCAACACCGGCAGATCGACCCGGCCGATCAGCGCGATGCTGCTGGCGATCTGCGCCACCGGCTGCGCCATGCGCCGGCCCGCGAACCAGCCCAGCGGAACCAGCACGATCACGGCCAGCGCCGCCCCGATCAGTGCCGGCATTGCCAGCGCGGTCCAGTTGGGTGCGAACGCGGCAGCATCCACCTCGGCATACACGAAGCCGATGACTTTTTCGTCGTCGCTGCGGATCGGCTGGATCAGGGCCAGGCTGCCGTCGCCCGCGTCCAGCGTCTGGGTGGTCGGCACATCCTTGCTGGGTGGCAGGCGGCGGCCGTTCACCGTCACACCGAGGGCCTGATCACCGGTGGGCAGGCGCTGCGGATCGGAACCGGCGAGGAAACGCCCATCCGCGTCCAGGATGGCGGCCCGGGCATGGCCCTTGCCGGCGTCCGGCAACAGCGCCGCCGTGTTGCGCAGCAGCGCATAGGCACGCCAGGTGTCTTCGGCCACCAGCAGTGGTCGTCCCTGTGCAACCAGCAAGGCGGTGACGCGCTCAACGGTGGCGACGATCTCCTGGCGCGCGCTGCGGGCCGAAATCTGGGCCGCCACCGCGCTCACCAGCAGCACCGACAAAGTGACGGCCAGCGCCAGACCCAGCGGTATCTGGATGCGGTAGGGCAGACGCGGCAGCATGGTTCAGGCGCGCACGGCGCCGACGCTGACGGCCAGCGCCTTGATGGAGTCGAACAGCGCTGGCGCCGCGCTGGAAAATCCGTTCAGGTTCAGCGCGTGCAACAAGGCCTGACCCGCGGCATCGTCGTGCATGGTCATCAGCGCGCCCCCCAGCGCCGACAGCGCGGCGCTCCCGCCACCGGCGCGCACCACCATGGGCGGGAAGGCGTAGAAGTCGGACTTCCAGATCACCTCGGTGTTCGCGGCCGGGGCCATTTTTTGCAGTTGCATGGTTTCCCACACATAGCCGTCGATGCAGCCCGCGTGGGCCAGACCAATGGCCACCGCTTCGGCCACATTGCGGTGGCCGTGGGCAAAGAACGTGCGCCGCAGATCCCGCTGGCTCAGACCCGCCGCGCGCAGCTGCGCCTGGGCCACCAGCCAGCCCGAATTCGACAGCGGATCGGAGTACGCCAGCACGCTGTTTTTCAGGTCGCTCCAGCCCTTGATGTCCGGCGCCTGACCCCGGGTGCGGATCAGGTAGGACTGGTAGCGCGGTTCACCGCGGTACAGCGGCACCGCCAGCAGTTCCAGCTGGGACTGGTGCCGCACATAGGGGTAGCCGCAGATCCACGCGGCATCCAGCTGGTCGGAGAACAGCAGATCCAGAATGGCCTGGTACGACTCCCGGGCCACGAAAATCACCTGCGCGCCCACACGCTCGGACAGGTACTCGCTCCAGCGCGCCAGGAAGGCCGCCTGATCGGCCAGGATCACCGCCGTCAACCCGACGCGCAGCTGCGGCTGCGCCGCCATGGCCCCCGCACCCAGCAGCGTCGAGGCCAGCGCGGCCCCGCATCCCAACATGTCCCGACGTCTCATCAGTCTTCCAGTTGTCTCGAAACTGGCGTGTAGTAGATAACGATTTCGTAACACTTTGACCGGGGAATAACCCTAGGAATGTTCCGTTTTCGTAACCAACGGGTCCGCGGGGGTGCTTGTGGCGATGGGGGCATCCCACGAATGAAAACACCCCCAAAAAGCGGGTGCTGCGGGCGGTGGCACGCGAGTTGCGCCATGAGGGGTGCCCAACCCGCGTGAAACAAGAACCCCCACACCATCCCAGGAGACACATCGATGAGTGAAGCAACAAGTGCCTCGTCCCCGGCGACGGGAGGCAAAGCCGCCAGGAAGCGGTACGCCATGGTCGTCGACACCCGCCGCTGCATCGGCTGCATGGCCTGCCAGGTGGCCTGCAAAGCCGAGTACGACACCCCCTTGGGCGTCAACCGCACCTGGGTGCCCTACAAGGTCACTGGCAAATACCCGAATGTCTCGCGCAAGTTCCTGCCGCGCCTGTGCAACCACTGCGAAGACCCGCCGTGCGTGCGCAACTGCCCGGTGGAGGCCACCTTCGTGGTGGAAGACGGCGGCTTCGTGCTGCAGCGCTACGAGCGCTGCATCGGCTGCCGCAGCTGCATGGCCGCCTGCCCCTACAACGCGCGCTTCATGCTGCCCTCGCACCGCACCTACACGCCGATCACCAACGTGGTCGACAAGTGCACCTTCTGCTTCCACCGCGTGACGCAGAACCTGGTGCCCGCCTGTGTGCAGACCTGCATTGGCCGCTCGCGCGTGTTCGGTGACATCAACGACCCCAACAGCGAGGTCTCCTACCTGATCGCCAAGAACCCGACCCAGGTGCTGCGCCCGGAACAGGGCACCAAGCCGCACGTGTTCTACATCGGCGCCGACCGCAACCAGACCGAATTTGGCCGCGAGGGTTATCAAAAGCTGGAGGTGATGGAGCAGGAACGCTCCGCCTTCAAAAAGCACTTCAACCTGTAAGGAGCACACACCATGGGTGATTACGTCTGGTTCCACGATGTGTCGTGGCATTCGAGCTACGCGGCCTACTTTTTCGTCATCGGCATCCTGGCCGGCCTGTCCTTCCTGTCCTACGGCTCCTGGCTGACGCCGGCGCTGCGGCCCCTGCGCGAGAAGGCGGCCTACATCTCCATCGTCCTGCTGGCGCTGGGCGGTGCGCTGCTGATCGCCGACCTGTCGCAACCGCTGCGCTTTCTCAACACGCTCAACCCGTTCTACATGCACTTCACCTCGCCGCTGGCCTGGGGCGCGTTGAACATCACCGCCTTCGGCATCGCGTCGGTGCTCTACATCCTGGCCCTGAGAAAAGGCGATGAAAAGCGCGGCAAGCTGCTGGCGGCGATCACCGCCCTGCTGGCCCTGGGCCTGCCGATCTACACCGGCTTCGACCTCTCGGTGCACCAGTCGCGCCCGGTCTGGAACACGCCTGCGATGCCGGTGCTGTTCGTCGCGCTCGCCATCGCTTCGGGTTCGGCAGTGGGTTCGCTGCTGGCGGGCTCCAACGCGGCCGCGCAAAAGGTCTTGCGCGACTTCATGCTGTGGTCCACGGCGGCGGTGGGCGTGGTCCTGGTGGCCATCCTGGGCACCACCCACTACGGTGGCGTGGCCGACGAACTGACCTTCCAGATCCTCACCAGCGGCAACATGGGCCTGATCTTCGTGGGCCTGGGGCTTCTGGCCGGCACCGCCGCACCGGTGGCGCTGATGCTGCTGGTGCCGGTGGGGAAAACGTCGCAGGGCGTGCTGATGCTCTCGGCCTTGCTCATCCTGATCGGGAGCGCCGCGCTGCGCTACGCCATCCTGATGGCGCCCCAACAACTGCAGACCCTGTACTAAACGCCAGAGAGGAACCCACCATGAAATTCCCCAGCCTCAAGCGCCGCACATTTCTCCAGGTCAGTGCCGGCACCGGTGCCGCCGCGGCCACGGCGCCCCATCTGCTCCAGGCGATGGAAAACGACCTCGGCGGCAAGGACATCGACCCGGTCACCGCGGTGGAACGCCGCGCCGTGCCCACCGGCTGCCACGTCTGCAACATCCAGGACGGTGCCATCGCCTACCTGGAGAACGACCGCGTGGTCAAGCTCGAAGGCAACCCGGAACACGTGTCCACCCGCGGGCGCCTGTGCGCCAAGGGCAACTCGGGCATGTGGTACAGCTACGACCCCGACCGCATCCTCTACCCGCTCAAGCGCGTGGGCGCGCGCGGCGAAGGCAAGTGGAAACGCATCACCTGGGACGAGGCGCTGACCGAGTTGGCAGCGAAGCTGGATTCCGCCATCAAGGAAGACCCCAACTCCATCTTCCTGAAGTACGGTCGCAACCGCACCGGCGGCACGATCGACCGCTTCATGCACACGCTGGGGTCCAACAGCATCCTCAACCACACCTCTGTGTGCGAGTCCTCCAAAAAGATCGGCATGGAACCCACCTGGGGGCCGGACATCGAGACGCCGGACTTTGCCAACGCCAAGTACGTGCTGAATTTCGGCTCCAACGTGCTGGAGGCTTCGTACTTCCACAACCCGTTGTCGCAACGCGTCGCCGAAGGCCGCGTCGACAACCACATGAAGATCGTCACCTTCGACGTGCGCCTGTCCAACACGGCCGGCTTCTCGGACGAGTGGATTCCGGTCTTCCCGGCCACCGACGGCGCCGTCGCCCTGGCCATCGGCCACGTCATCCTGCGCGAGGACCTGCAGGACTCGGACTTCATCAACAACTGGACCAACGTGACGGTGGCCGAACTGAAGGCGCACTACCAGCAGTACACGCCGGAGTGGGCGTCGAAGATTTCCGGCGTTCCGGTCGAGACCATCGAACGCATCGCGCGCGAGTTCGCCACCACCAAGCCGGCCACGCTGTTCACCTACCGCGGCCCGGCCAAACACCTCTACGGCTCTTACAACGAGAAGGCCTGCATGATGCTGCCGATCATGACCGGCAACGTCGAGAAGAAAGGCGGCTACTGCCTGCCGCGTGGCATGGGCTGGCCACAGCCGCAACCGCAGCCGCCCAAGCCCGCCAAGCCGGCCTTCATGAGCAACCACGGCCACCCGAACTACCCGTTCGCGGGCCACGGGGTGTCCCATCTGCTGCCCTTCCACGTCGCCGACGGCAGCATCAAGGTGAACGTCTACTTCACCTACCAGGACAACCCGGTCTACACCAACCCGGGCGCGCAATCCGTGTGGGGCAAGCTGTTCAAGGACGAGAAGCTGATGCCCTACATCGTTTCGATGAGCCCGTTCATGGGCGAAGAAACCGCGCTGGCCGACCTGATCCTGCCCGACTGCCCGTATCTGGAACGCTGGGAGCCCGAGTCCATGCCGAACTCCCTGTGGCCCTGGCTCGGCATCCGCCAGCCGGTGCACAAGGCGCTGGGCGAATCGCGCGAGAACCGCGTCATGCTGCGCGACATCATCCACAAGCTCGACCCGGACGGCGCGCGTGGCATGAAGCAGTTCTGGAACTTCAAGGATGGCGAAGACTACATGCGCCACCACTTCGACAACGTGCCCGGCCTGAAGGAGGCCGGAGGCCTGAACTTCCTCAAACAGCACGGCGTCTGGCCCATCTACGGCTCGCTCAACCCCAAGACCGGCAAGGTCTCGGACAAGACCGGGCGCGAGATCCAGGCCGAGTACGGGCTCTTCCAGAAGGAGCTCTCCGCCGCCGACATGGCCGGCGCCACGGTGGACAAGTCGGGCACCATCACCAAAGGTGGCAAGGCCATCGGTGTGCAGCGGGGCGGCAAGAACTGCGTCGGCTTCCCGACCGGCAACCGGCTGATCAACGTGCGCATCGACCAGTGGGCCGACTACGGCTTCAACCCCATGCCGACCTTCAAGCGCATTCCCTGGCACGAGGCCATGAAGGAAGACGAGTTGATCCTGTCAACCTTCAAGCTCAACGTGCACAAGCAGTCGCGCACGGCGGCGGTGAAGTGGCTGGCCGAGATCGCGCACAGCAACCCGGCCTGGATGAATCCGGAAACCGCCGCCAAGCTGGGCGTCAAGACCGGCGACCTGGTGCGCGTGGAGAGCGCGGTGGGTCACCTGGTGACCAAGGCCTACGTCACCGAAGGCATCCACCCCAAGGTGGTGTCCATCCCCACCGGCTTCGGCCACTGGGAGTACGGCCGCCTCGCCACGCTCAAGCACAAAGGTGCCAAGGGCGACGCGAGCCACGGCCAGGACGATCCGGACCTGAACAACGTCTGGTGGGACGACAAGGGCGTGCACCCGAACAACATCATCCCGGTGGTGGCCGACCCCATCGGTGGCTCACAGGGCTGGTACGACACCGTGGTCAAGGTGACCAAGGCCGGTCCCAACGACCGGTATGGCGACAGCGAGGCCAGTTGGGAAAAACACGTGGAAGCCTTCAAGGAAACCATGCGCTACGCCTACACCGGGGACATGCACCGCAAGATGCACCCCGAGATGGCGTCGTGGGGTGGCCCTGAGAGCGTCAAGCACCAAGAAGGAGGCGGACATTGATCGCCGCCTTCGCCCTCGAAGACCCGCCGACCACCGAACCGGCGGTGGTCGAGCCGGTGCAGAGCCAGGAGCAACTGCGCGAAGAGTGCCTGGCCCGGGCCGACCTCTACCGCATCCTGGCCGGCGTCTTCGTCGAGGAGCCCTCACCGGCTTTTCTCGCCGCGTTGCGCGAACCCGCCATGCTGCAATCGCTGAAGGACGCCGGCCTGGACTTCGGTGCCGACTTCCTGGCCAGTGATCTGCCCGCGCTGACCGAGGCCCTGGCCTGCGAATACGCCACGCTGTTCGCCTCGTCGGGCGGTTTCCCGCCCATCGAGTCGGTGCGCCTGACCGGGCGCTTCAAGCAGGACCCGCATTTCCAGATTGCCGCGCTGTACCAGCGCCTGGGTTTTGAACAGGTCAAGGGGCGCTTCGAGGTGTTCCCCGATCAGTTGGGGATCGAGCTGATGTTCGTCGCCGAACTGCTCACGCGCGCGGCCAGCGCGCTGGCGCAGGACGACGAGGCGGCCTACAAGAAGCTGGACAAGGAGATCAAGCGCTTCTGGACGCTGCACCTGGGGCGCTGGGTGCGCGGCTACAGCGGCCTGATCTCACGCGCGTCGAACCACTCGTTCTACCGCCAGATGGCGCGTTTCCTGGGCGGCTTCGCGGTGGAGGAAATCGCCGCCATGGGTCTGAACCACCTGGACGATCTGGACCAGGGCCAGCTGCAGGTGCCCAAGTCGGAGATCAAGCTGGAGTTCAACCCCGACGAACCCGTGTGCGGCGAGTGCCCACCGGGCCTGGCCGAGCGCGGCGCAGCAGCGGCAGGCGCGCGGGTGATCCCGATCAAGCCGCTGCAGGATCTTCAACTCGGAGGCTGAAGCACCATGTTGCTCGATTTGCAAGCGCGCCCCATCCTGCCCCCGGACCGGCAGGTGCTGTCCGAACTGGACTGGGGCGAGGTCGCCACCCTGTGGAACGACAACCAGCTGGGCACCCTGCACGACTGGCTCAACGAGCGCTGGTCGCGCCTGATCCGCAACAGCGTGCTGGGCACCTCGGACCCCGAGGCCGAGCTGCTGCAGGCGCTGGCGTTTGCCACCCTGGCGCTGTTTTTCACCCAGAACCAGAACCAGGAAGGCGCACTGCTGATGCTGGACGACGCCGTGATGGCGCTCGGCAAGTACCGACCGGCGTACATGGGCATCCGGATCGAGCCGATCTATGCCACGCTGCAGGAGCTGCGCCCGATGCTGGTCGGGCTGGCGCCCGACGCAGACTGCCCCATGTGCCCCTTCGTCTACCCGAAATTCGAAGTCACCGGGGTCCGGCCATGAGTAACGCCCGGCCGCCCCGGACCACGGAGGTCATCCAGTGAACGTCCAGTTCTGCTGCCTGGTCCGCCACCACGGCGAGATCGCCCCCACCGTGCCGACCCTGGTGCACTACACGCCGGCGCTGGCGGTGGGGTTCACCAGCGTCGCACGCGCGGGCGTGGTGCTGGGCGCCGAGTCCGAAGCCGTGGCCGTGGCGCTGCTGGACGCCGGGGTGCGCAAGGTGTTCGTGGGCGAGGCCGCCCTGCGCGACGCGGGCGTGATCGATCGCCTGATCCGGCGCTTCGGCGCGGCGAGCGTGGGCCTGCACCTGCCGGTGCAGCGCCAGGCGGTGAGCTGGTCCTTCAACACCACGTCCAACGAGGACTTCAACGTGGTCACGCCGTCCTTGTGCGAGCCCACCTGGGAAGTGCTCAAGTCCGACGGCATGCCCACCGGGATCCGGGCGCTGGGCTGTGCCCAGGCCCTGCTGCGCCGCGGCCTGCAGTCGGTGCTGCTGCGCGCGGACATCGCCGACGACGCCGACCTCAACCTGTGCGCCGGCATGGTCGAAACCTTGGGCGACAAGCTCTGGGTGGCGCCCCTGCGCGACCCGGCACCGGCCATCGCCGACTGGATCCGCTACGGCCAGGTGACTCAGCTGGCGCTGCCCAGCGCGCTCTACGGCCGGCGCCTGGAACTGCTGCCACAGCCCGCCCCCAGCGATGTGGCCCCGAGCGACATGGAGCGATTCGCATGAAGCCGCTGTTCCGCACCCACGGCCTGGGCCTGCTGCTGGCAGCCGCCCTGCTCGGCGCCGCACCCGCATGGGCCGCCGTCAGCCTGCGCGGCGCGGCCGAACTCACGCACGAGCTCCAGAGTGCGCCCCCCTGCTGCGTGATCGATGCCCGCAGCGAAGACAGCCAGCGCCAGCACCCGCTGGCCGACGCCCTGCGCTACCGGCCGGGCCTGCAGATCATTCCCACCGCGGCGATCGTCGTCGTGGCCGACCGCGACCAGGACGCCATGAACATCGGTTCGATCCTGCTGAAACAGCATCCGGGAAAAACCATCTTCGCGGTCAAGGGCGGCGTGGCGGCCTGGGAGTCCGTGCTCAAGACCCTGAGCGCCGCCGCCTCGTCGTCCGCAGCGCAGAGCGCACGCCCCGGCATCAGCTTCGTGATTCCCCACAACACCTGCGAGACCGGCACACCGCTGCAGATCCTGCAGGGCAAGCCCAAGCCCTAGGTCGCCAGCACCATGCCCGACTTTCGCGCCAACCGTTGCACCCGCTACCGCTACCGCTACAGCGAATGCCGCCGCTGCGCCGATGCCTGCCCGCACGAGGCGATCAGCCTGTCCGACGAAGGCGCCACCCTGCTCCCGAACGCCTGCAAAGACTGCGGCCTGTGCGTCAGCGCCTGCCACACCAGCGCCTGGACCAGCCCCTCGTTCAAGCCCATCGACCTGCTGCGCGAAGCGATCCAGCGGCCCGCCTTCAGCCTGGCCTGCGAACCTTCCGGCTGCGCGGGCGACGCCACCGTGCCCTGCCTGGGCGCCGTCGACGCGGTCTGGCTGGCCTACATGGCCAAACGCCGCATACCGGTCACGCTGAGCGGCAGCGGGCATTGCGCGGCCTGTGTGCACGGCAAGACCGGCGAGGCCCAGCTCAGGCTCAACCTGGACGCGCTCGATACGTTGCTGAAGGCCGCCACCCCAGCGGTCGAAGCCGGCGGCCGCGAGCAGCCGGCACCTGACTGGGTGCTGCCGGTTCTGTCGCAGGACCAGCGCAGCCCCAAAGCGCGCGACAAAGAAGTCGGCAAAAGCGCGGTCGCCGCGTCCCGACGCCAGCTGTTCCGGCGCATCTTCCGCCACGGCGACAAAGCCTCGCCGACACCCAGCCCCGCAGGCACGCCGGCCAAAGTGCCAGAAAAAGCCATTCGCGCCGGCGCTTACGCGGTGTCGGAGCAGCGCGAGTTGCTGCAGATCGTGTGCAAGAACAAGGACGAGCGTCCGTTCCCCGTGGCGTTTCACGAGGCCCTGCCGCTCATGCAGCTCTCGCTGCAAGCGGGCTGCACCCTGTGCGAAGCCTGCTTCCGGGTCTGCCCGACGGGCGCGATCCAGATCGAAGAAAACCCGGGCGACTGGGCGCTGACCTTTCAAGCGGACCGCTGCGTGGCCTGTGAGGTCTGCCTGGAAGTGTGTCAGCCCCGGGTGCTGGACGCGGCCAGCGCCTTCGATGCCCGCCCCGAACAGGCAGCGATCACCCTGATCAGCCGGACCAAACAGCGCTGCGCGCGCTGTGACCGCCATTTCGTTTCGCCAACACCCGAGAAGACCTGCCCGGTCTGCGGCGACGACGAAGACGCTTTTGCCGCCATTTTTGGCAACGACTGAACCCGCACCACCCTTCAACCCCCGACAGGAGACCTGACCTATGCAATGGGAATTTTCCGTGGAAGACGTGGTCAAGGCCCGTGCCGAATACGGCCTGGCCGACTTCCGCCGCGATCTGGCCAACGAGGTGCGATCCAACGTGCTGTCCACCGACGAGGCACAACACCTCCGCAGCTTCAACCTCATCTACGACATGTGCTACGCGCTGGCCACCGACAAGAAGTTCGACGACTTCCTCTCCGGCTACGCCTACGATCCGCCCACCTGCCAGTTCCTGAGCGAACTCAAACCCCACATGGACGACAACGTGGCGATGCTGGGCGCGATCCTGCAACGGCAGATCATGGACCGGGTCGAGGCGCAGATGCCGCTGGAGCACGCCGTGCTGGACACCGCGCGCTGGCACGCCAGCGTCGTCGTCGCCGACCAGCAGCCGGCCTGAAGGAGCGCCCGATGGACCTCGCGGTGAGCCCTGGTGAGCTGTCGGACTACGCGGGTGAGCTGATCCACTCGCGCCAGAACGTGTCGCCGCGGCGGCTGGTCGACCCCGGTCCAACGCCGGCACAACTGCAGGACATGCTGGCCGCCGCCGCTGCCGCCCCCGACCATGGCCAGCTGATGCCCTGGCGCTTCGTGATCGTGCCCCGCAACCGGCGCGAACAGCTCGCCGAGGTCTTCGGGCTTGCGCTGCTGGACCGCGACCCGCTCGCCAGCCCGGAGCAGATCGCAAAGGCCCAGGAGAAGGCCCACCGCGCGCCCCTGCTCATGCTGGTGGTCGCACGGCTGGGCCCCTGCGAGCCCAGCATCTCCGTCAACGAGCGCATGGTTTCGGTGGGCTGCGCGGTGCAAAACATCCTGCTGACCGCACACAGCCAGTCCTTCGGCAGCGGTCTGACCAGTGGGCAGGCCCTGCAGTCACCGCGTTTGCGGGCCTTGTTTGGCCTGACCCAGGGTGAAGAGGCGGTCTGCTTCATCAACGTGGGAACCGTCACCCGGCACAGGATGCCTCGCCTGCGTCCAGAACCCAGCAGCTTTGTCTCCAGCCTGTGAGCCCTTGAACACGCCACTTCAGCGCCCGCCCGAGCCACCATGTCCAAGCCCGTTCCGATCCACATCGTCCGCCAGCTCGATCGTCTGGCCTCGACCATCGCAGCCGATCCTTCGGCGCAGTCCATCGGGCCGGGCGCGCGGCTGCAGGACCGACGGGGCCGACCGCTGCGGGACCTGCGCATCAGCGTGACGGACCGCTGCAATTTCCGCTGCGCCTATTGCATGCCCAAGGCGGCTTTCGGCAAGGACCACCGCTACCTGCCCCATGAAGCCTTGCTCTCGTTCGAAGAAATCACCCGGCTGGCCAGGCAGTTTGTGGCGCTGGGTGTCCAGAAGATCCGCATCACAGGCGGAGAACCCCTTCTGAGGAAAGGCATTGAACAGCTGATCGAACAGCTCGCCACACTGCGCAGCCCCGTCGGTGATGCCATCGACATCGCCATGACCACCAACGGATCGCTGCTCGAACGCAAGGCGCGAGCGCTGAAGGCGGCCGGGCTCCAGCGCGTGACGGTCAGCCTGGATGCGCTGGACGACGCGGTATTCCAGCGCATGAACGATGTGGGTTTTCCTGTTGCGAAGGTCTTGTCCGGCATTGAAGCGGCCCAGGCCGCAGGCATCGCCAACATCAAGGTCAACATGGTGGTCCAGCGTGGCGTCAACGAACAGCAGATCGTTCCCATGGCCCGGTTTTTCCAGGGCACGGGTGTCACCCTGCGTTTCATTGAATACATGGACGTGGGATCGACCAATGGCTGGCGCATGGACGACATGGTGGCGGGTGAAGAAGTGGAGCGGAGGGTGGCTTCCGAACTCCCCTTGATTCCACTGCACGCGAATGCCCCGGGGGAAACGGCCCAGCGCTGGGGCTACGCCGATGCCCGCGGGGAACATGACCCCCGGCTGGGTGAGATCGGTGTGATCAGCAGCGTGACCCAGGCCTTCTGTGGCGATTGCAACCGGGCCCGCCTGTCCACCGAGGGGCGCCTGTATTCGTGCCTCTTTGCAGGTCAGGGCCACGACCTGCGCCAGCTGCTCCGCAATCCCTCGACCGTGACCGACGAAACCTTGTCGGGCGTCATCGCAGCCATCTGGCAACGGCGAACCGATCGATACTCGGAACAGCGCTCATCGCGATCTTCGATCCATGGAGCCTTGCCGACGCATCGACCCGAGATGAGCTACATCGGGGGTTGAGAGACTGAGAGTCCTGGGGTCCGGAAAGGGTGGGTAGGTGCGTCTGCACCGCCTCGACCCATTCGCCATGCGTCACAATCCGGGCAACCTGATTTGAATACGGATACCCGCGACGGCGGCTGCACAGCCTGCCTCTGACTCATCACATGCAAAACGGAACCCTCCTCGCCGCGATCGACCTCGGCTCCAACAGCTTCCGGCTGGAAATCGGCCGCTTCCACTCCGGCCACATCGAACGCGTTGAATACATCAAGGAAACCGTGCGCCAGGGCAACGGCCTGGACGAAAACAAGGTGCTGAGCGAAGCCGCCATGCAGCGCGGCTGGGACTGTCTGGCGCGTTTTGCCGAACGCCTGCACGGTTTCAAGAAACAGCAGGTCCGGGCCGTCGCCACACAGACCCTGCGCGAGGCCAGGAACCGCGACGAGTTCATGCGCAAGGCCCAGACCATCCTGGGTTTTGCCATCGAGGTGGTGTCGGGCCACGAAGAAGCGCGCCTGATTTACCAGGGCGTCTCGCGCCTGCTGCCGCAATCCGACGAAAAACGCCTGGTGGTGGACATCGGCGGGCGCTCGACCGAGATGATCCTGGGCCAGGGCTACGAGGCCCGCAAGATGGAGTCTTACCGGCTGGGCAGCGTGGCCTGGTCGACCAAGTATTTCCCCCGAGGTCAGCTCACGGCGGTGGCGTTCAAGACCGCCGAAGTGGCGGCCAAGGCCGTGCTCGACGAGGCACTCGACACCTTTCCGCCCTCCGAATGGACGGTGTCCTACGGCTCCTCGGGCACCGTGGGCTCGGTCGCCGACATCCTGGCGGCCAACGGCTGGGCTTCGGGCGTGATCACCCGTTCCGGGCTGGACTGGCTGGTGGACAAGCTGATCAAGGCCGGCAACGTCGACAACCTGCGCATCGAGGGCATGAAGGACGACCGCCGGGCCGTGCTCGGTGGCGGCGTGAGCGTGCTGCGCGCTATCTTCGACCTGTTTGACATCCAGCAGATGTTGCCGGCCCAAGGCGCCTTGCGCCAGGGCGCGCTCTACGACCTGATCGACCGCGAGTCCCACGAGGGCGACGTGCGCGAGCGCACGGTGCGCTGGCTGGCCGAGCGTTTCTCCATCGACGAGGCGCAGGCGCAGCGCGTGAGCACCGTGAGCACCGCCCTGTTCGCCCAGATCGCGGCCGCCGACACACCCAACGAACGGTATTCGCAGAAGCTCGCCTGGTCTGCGCGCCTGCACGAGATCGGTACACACATCTCGCACGACCGCTCTTACCACCACGGGGCCTACATCCTGGACAACGTGGACGCACCGGGTTTTTCCTTTCCCGAGCTGCACCGCATGAGCCAGCTGGTGCTCGGTCAGCGCGGCAAGCTGCGCAAGCTGGAGCAGTCGCTGGAAGACGAACTGTTCGCCAAGCAACTCATGAGCCTGCGCCTGGCGGTGCTGCTGTGCCACGCCCGCCAGATGCCGGAACACCAGTCGGTCAAACTGAGCTACAAATCCGGCGCCTTCAAGATCGCGACCAACCCGGGCTGGTCGCGCCGCTACCCGCAGTCGGCCTGGCTGCTGGGTGAGGAAGTGCTGGCCTGGCAGAAAACCGCCTGGAAGTTCAGCGCCGATCTGCGCTGACCCATCGCATGCTGGCTGAAAAAGTGGTCGGATTTTTTGGTATAAACGGTATAAACCGTTTCAATCTCAAGGAAATTTCATGGCCTCCAAGAACACCGGCAAATCCAGCAAACTGGTCCGCGACAGCTTCACCATCCCCAAAGCCGAATACCTCACCATCGACGCGCTCAAGACCCGTGCCATTGCCATGGGCACCAGCGTCAAGAAGAGCGAACTCCTGCGCGCAGGCCTGATGGTGCTCAAAGGCATGAGCGATGCGGCCTACAAGACCGCCATCGCCGCCGTCCCCACCCTGAAGACCGGCCGCCCCAGCGCCGAAGTGACCCCGCCCAAAGCGGCTGCCGCACCGAAAAAGGCCGTGGTCGCAGTCAAACCCGTCACCAAAGCAGCGCTGAAACCGGCCGCAAAATCCGCGGTGAAACCCGTGACCAAGCCTGCAGCGAAGAACCCACCGGTTGCAGCGGTTGCGCCCAAAACGGTTGTGAAAAAAGCCACGGCAAAAAAGGCCGCAACACCGCCCGTGCGCAAGCCAGCGGTCAAGGCCCCGGTTCAAAAACCGAAGGCCGCTGCTGTGGTCAAAACAGCCTCGCCGGCCCAGTCATCTGCCGCCGTTGCGGCCAAGCCGGCCAGCACTCCCGCCGCCTGATGCGCCTGCGCCTCGGTCGAGGCGCAGAGTTCAGATCAGCTCGGGCGTCTGGACCGTGACCAGGACCGTCTGGAGGGTCCCATGGCGCTCGCGGTGGTGCAACCACCAGATCGCCCCTTTTTTCATCGGGCAGTACTCTTCCGGCAAACCGAGCAGGCGCGCGATCACGCTGCCCAGCATGGGCTGATGACCCACCACCACCACCGGCGATTTGCCGTTGGGCCACTGCACCAGTTCCAGCAAAGCAAGCGGATCGCCGTCCGGAGCCAGTTCGCTGCGCAGTTTGAGCTTGCGCCCCAGCGCCAGCGCGGTCTGTTCCGCGCGCACCGCGGGGCTGGAGTAGATACGGGCACCGTCGGGCAATTGGCGGTCAAGCCAGGCGGCCATGCGCGCGGCCTGCTTGTCGCCCCGGGAGGTCAGGCGGCGAGCGAGATCGAGTTTGTCTCCCTGCTGGCCATGGACCAGATCCGGGTGTTCGTGGGCTTCAGCATGTCGCCAGAGAATCAGATCCATGCCTTGCTCCCTCCTGTGCTTCAACCCTTGCTGCCGTAGCGCGTCATCAGGCTGGTCTGCGCTGACAGCGGGACCGCAGCACGGCCTTTGGCCCCGGCGAGCGCAGTGGCAGGAATGTAACGACCATCCGGCTGCAGCAGCCAGGCGTCTTTGGTGTCGTGCAGGCAGGCTGAGAGGCACTCATCCATGACGCGGTGGCGCAGTGCGCTGTCGGTCACAGGCCAGGCCAGTTCCACCCGCCGCAGCATGTTGCGGTTCATCCAGTCGGCGCTGGACAGCCAGACTTCTTCGACCCCGTCGGTGCGGAAATAGAACACCCGCGAGTGCTCCAGCAGCCGGCCGATGACCGAACGAATCCGCACGTTGTCGGTCACGCCCGGCACCTGCGCGGGCAGGATGCAGGCGCCGCGCACGATGAGATCGATCCTGGCGCCCAGTTGCGAGGCCTGCGCCAGCGCCCGGGCCAGCGGCTCGTCGGTCAGCGCGTTCATCTTCAGGATGATGCGGGCTTCTTTGCCGGCCTTGGCGGCCGCGCCCGCAGCCTCCACCTTGTCGATCATCGACTTGTGCAGGTGGAAGGGTGCGATCAACACCTTGTTCAACCTGGGCAGCCGGTTCTGGCTGGCCAGGTGCAGGAACACCTGCTCCAGATCGGCGGTGAGCGCGTCGTCGGCGGTGAGGTAGCTGATGTCGGTGTACAGCCTGGCGGTGCCGGGGTTGTAGTTGCCGGTGGAGAGGTGGGCGTAGCGCTTGAGCCGGCCGTCTTCCCGGCGCGTGATGAGCATCATCTTGGCGTGGGTCTTCAGGCCCACCACGCCGTACACCACCTGCGCACCCACGGATTCGAGGCGTTCGGCGTAGTTGATGTTGGCCTCTTCGTCAAAGCGCGCCTTGAGTTCCACCACGGCGGTCACTTCCTTGCCCCGGCGCACGGCTTCGCGCAACAGATTCATCAGCTCGGACTTGGCACCCGTGCGGTAGATGGTCTGCTTGATGGCCAGCACGTCCGGATCCTCGACCGCCTCGCGCAGGAAAGCGAGCACCGCGTCGAAGCTCTCGTAGGGCTGGTGGATCAGCACATCGCCCTGCTGCAGCCGCTCGAAATACGACTGGCCCGGCACCAGCTGCGCCGGCCAGCCGGCGTTGTAGCGCTCAAAGCGCAGCGCGGGCGCATCGACCTGGTCGATCAGCTGGTTCAGCCGCACGAGGTTCACCGGGCCGGGCACGCGGAACAGGGCCTCCTGCGGCAGCGCAAACTGCGCCAGCAGAAAACCGGCGAGGTAGTCGGAACAGCCGGCCGATATCTCCAGACGCAGCGCTTCGCCATAGTGGCGTTGCTGCAGGCCTTTGCGCAGCGCGGTGCGCAGGTTTTTCACCTCTTCTTCGTCCACGGCCAGGTCGGAGTGGCGCGTGACGCGGAACTGCGAGAACTCGGTGACCTGCCGGCCCGGGAACAGGTCGGCCAGGTGCGAACGGATCAGACTGGAGATGGAGACAAAGTGGCTCTGCTTCGAACCCTTGACCGGCGGCATGCGGAAGAAGCGTGGCAGGATGCGCGGCACCTTGACGATGGCGATCTCGTTCTCGCGGCCAAAGGCGTCCTTGCCGGTGAGCCGCACGATGAAATTGAGCGACTTGTTGGCCACCTGAGGGAACGGGTGTGCCGGGTCCAGGCCCACGGGCAACAGCAGGGGCTGCACTTCGCGCAGGAAGAACTCCTTGACCCAGCGGCGCTGGCGCGGGTTGCGCTCGCCGTGGGCCACCAGCTTGATGCCCTTCTTCTCCAGCAGGGGCAGCAACTCGTCGTTGTAGATGGCGTACTGCTGCGCCACGAGGGCGTGCACCTTGGCAGACAACTGCTCGTAGGTTTCAACGGTGTACAGGCCGCGCTGCTCATGGGTCTTGTGCGCGTTGAGCTGGGGTGCCATGCGCACCTCGAAAAATTCGTCGAGGTTGCTGGAGACGATGCTCAGATAGCGCAGGCGTTCCAGCAGGGGCACATCGGCTCGGCGTGCCCAGTCCATCACCCGCTCGTTAAAAGCCAGGATGCTGTGGTCTCGGTCCAGAAAAGTCAGGCGGGTCTGTGGGTTGCTGGCGCTCATGAATACCGTGGGTATCAGGGGTTGCGGCAAGGTCCAGCCGGTCTTGGCTGGCGGCCATGCCACTTGATCTTGACGATTATTCAACAGCTGGATGACGTTTGTGTGACAGTCTGACCGCCTCGATGCCCGGCAAGGACCGGATGGCCGTGGCGGCGTTCAGCGGCGACGGCCGGGGTTTGCGCTGCCGCGGCGGCAACAGCACCAGGAATGAGGCAAACAGGGTCGTGGCCCGGGCCCAGCTGAACTGCTGGGCCCGGGCGCGCGCCGCATGGCGCTTGACCTTCAGCGCCTCGAACCAGGCCTCGCGCAGGTCCTCACGCATCGCGCCGGCACCGGCATCACCCACCACCTGCAGCGGCCCGTGCACCGGATACGCCGCCACCGGCACACCGCAGGCCATGGCTTCGAGCATCACCTGCCCGAAGGTTTCGTTGCGGCAGGGAAACACGAACACGTCGGCCGCGGCGTACACCTGCGCGAGTTCATGGCGCGGCAACACCCCGAGCCAGTGCACATTGGGATAGCGCTCCTGCAGCGCGGTCTGCAGCGGCCCCACGCCGCACACCACCTTGCTGCCCGGCACGTCGAGCGAGAGGAACGCCTCGATGTTCTTCTCGGCGGCCACGCGCCCCACGTACAGGCTCACCGGCCGTGCCAGGTGGCCCAGGGCGGGAAATTCAATGGCTTCGGGGGCGAGCACAAACAGGCGCGTATCAACCCCGTGCGTCCACTCGCGCAGGTTGCGAAAACCCCGCTGTTCCAGCATGTCCAGCACACCACGGGTCGGCACCATGACGCCGCTGCTGGGTCGGTGGAAGCGGCGCAACAGCGCATAGCTCCAGGACAGCGGCACGCGCAGCATCGTGCGCAGGATCTCGGGAAACCGGGTGTGGAACGCGGTGGTGAAAGGCAGTCCGCGCCGCAGGCAATGGTTTCGCGCTGCCCAGCCCAGCGGGCCTTCGGTGGCGATGTGGATGGCGTCGGGGTTGGCCGCTTCCACCATGCGCGCCAGCTGCCGGCCAGGGAACAGCGCCATCGCGATGCCCGGATACCCCGGGCATGGCCGGGTGCGGAACTGCCCCGGCTGGATCACCACCACCTCGTCGCCGCGCGCCTGGAGCTGGCGCACCAGTTCCACCAGCGTGCTCACCACGCCGTTGACCTGGGGCAACCAGGCGTCCGTCACCAGAACCAGTTTCATTTTTGTCTCCCTGAGGGCCACTTTCAGGCGTTCTGGCGCAGCTGCGGCTCTGACGGCCGTTCAGCGATGGAAGGTATCCAGTGCACCAGCTCCAGCCGTCCGTCCAGGTGCTCGACCAGCGCCGACAGGCTTTCCACCCAGTCGCCGTCGTTGCAGTAGAGCGTGCCGTCGATGTGGCGCATTTCCGGGCGGTGGATGTGCCCGCAGACCACGCCCTGGTAGCCCTTGTGGCGCGCTTCGGCGGCCACGGCGCGCTCGAAATCGGTCACGTAGTTCAGCGCGCTCTTGACCTTGTGTTTCAGGTACTGCGAAAGCGACCAGTACGGCAGGCCCAGGCGCGCGCGCAGCGAGTTCAGGTGGCGGTTCAGGCGCAGCGTGAACTCATAGAGGTTGTCGCCCACGTAGGCCAGCCACTTGGCGCACTGGATCACGCCGTCAAAGTGGTCCCCGTGCACGACCCACAGCCGCTGCCCGTCGGCCGTGGTGTGAACGGCCTCGTTGCTGACCTCGATGCCGCCGAAGTTGTGGCCGTGGAACTGGCGCGCGAACTCGTCGTGGTTGCCCGGCACGAACACCACCCGGCAGCCCTTGCGGGCGCGCCGCAGCAGCTTCTGCACCACGTCGTTGTGCGCCTGCGGCCAGAACCATTTGCGGCGCAGCTGCCAGCCGTCGATGATGTCGCCCACCAGATACAGGGTGTGGCTGGGATGGTGCTTCAGGAACTCCAGCAAGGCGCCGGCCTGACAACCCGCCGTGCCGAGGTGCAGATCGGAAATGAAAACGGCCCGAAAACGGGGCCGTTCTCCGCCATCGTTGGGATGCTCGTCGGCGGTTTCGAAGCCTGCAGACAGATTCCCCACCTGCCCCCAACCGCCCAGTGCTTCGAAGGCCGTGCGCATCTCAAGCGCCCAGGAAGTGCTTGCGGTAGCGCGCTGGCAGATCGGCGATGCGCATCATCATCGGCAGGTCGGCGGCGTTGAAGTCAGGATCCCAGGCGGGCGCGCCCAGCACCTTGGCGCCGAGGCGCAGATAACCTTTGATCAGCGCGGGCGGCTCCACGTCGAGCGTGTCGTCGAGCTGTTCGATCGGCAGCGGCAGGCGCGGGCGCACGTGGAATTCGATGGAAGCGAGGTGCGTCTCCTTCACCTGGCGCCAGATGCTGGCCGCCGCGTGTCCGCCGCCCACCATGCCGTGTTCGCCCTGGTGCTGCATGGGGATGCTGGCGCAACCGATCATGGTGTCGAGCTGGTTGCGCACCATGAATTCGGCCAGCGCACCCCACAGCGCCATGATCACGCCGCCGTGTCGGTGGTCGCGGTGCACGCAGCTGCGGCCCAGCTCCACCATGCGCTCGCGCACATGGCGCAGGCGGGTGAGGTCGAATTCGGTGTCGCTGTAGGTGCTGCCCACGCGCCGGGCCTGGGCCGGGGTGAGCACGCGGTAGGTGCCGATCACCTGTCGGGTGGCGCTGTCGCGCACCAGCAGGTGTTCGCAGAAGTCGTCGAACAGGTCCACGTCGTGACCGGGCACGGCGTTCGAGAGGATGGCCCCCATCTCGCCGGCAAACACCGCGTGCCTCAGTCGTTGCGCTTCACGAACCTCGTCCAGGTGGCGCGCCCACGAGACTTCGATACCAGCAACTGCGGGTTTTTCCGCCAGCGGGTTGGCCACCAGGGGCTTGGGCTGAAAAGGTGAGCGTGGATGAAGCAACCCCCGGGGCCGGCTCACCGGCGAGAGGCTCAGCGTGGGGGTGGGCAGTTCTTTCATGGCAGGCTCCTGGTGGATGCGCCCGTCGCAGGCGCTGTGTTCGGTGTGCTCGTGGTCATGAACCTGCATTCTTGGTATCGCGCATGTCCCGTTCGTGGCAGCGGCATGAAGTTTTGATGACATCCCTCGGAACGGCGTGGGATTGAAAAAAACAGACATCACTTCTATGTTTCAAGTATTATTGAAATATGGAAATCACCTCCCACCTGGAATCCCAGACCCTGAGCGCACTGGCCGCGCTCGCCCAGGTGCAGCGCCTGCGCGCCTTCCGTGCGCTGGTCGTGGCCGGCCCCGACGGCCTCACGCCCGGCGTGTTGGCCGAACAGCTGGGGGTGTCGCCCAGCGCGCTCTCGTTCCACCTCAAGGAGCTGGCCCACGCCGATCTGGTGAGCGCCGAGCCGCAGGGCCGCCACCTGATCTACCGGGCGCAGTTCGACCGCATGAACGCCCTGCTCGGCTACCTCACCGAACACTGCTGCGCCGGTCAGGCCTGCGAGCTTCCGGTGGACGCCGGCTGTACCGATTGCGGGACAGCGCCATGAACCTGGCCGACGCGCTCAACCTCGGCTGCGCCTGCGAGTCGCTGCAGCCATCAAGACTGCGCGAGCAGCTGGAAACCAGCCCGGCGCTCGGTGGCCTGACCGCGCGTCTGGCCGAGAGCCACCCGCACCTGTTCTCGGCCAGCGCGGTGTTCCTGGACCCCGGGGTCCATCTGCAGATCGTCAAGGCCGTGGAAGCCATGGAACGCGTCATCGCCCTGCCCGCCTGGCGCGAACAGGCCCTGGCGCGCGCGAATCCGATCGCGGCGCTGGACTGGGGTCCGGCCGGCGTCTTCATGGGCTACGACTTCCACCTGGCATCCGACGGTCCCAGACTGATCGAGATCAACAGCAACGCCGGCGGCGCCCTGCTCAACGCCGCGCTGGCCCGGGCCCACCGCGCCTGCTGCGCCGGCTTCGAACCGCTGTTCGACCCGGCGGACACGCTGCAACGGCTCGACGAGGTGTTCGTCGCCATGTTCCGCGCCGAATGGCAATCGCAGCGCGGCGACACGCCGCTGCGCAACGTGCTGATCGTGGACGACGCGCCCGGCCAGCAGTACCTCGCGCCCGAGTTTCAGATGGCGCGCGCGCTGTTCGCCGCGCAGGGCCTGATCGCCGTGGTGGCCGATGCGCAAGAGCTGCAGTGGCGCGACGGTGCACTCTGGGACCCGGCCCTGCCACCCGACATGCCGGTGGACCTGGTCTACAACCGCCTGACCGATTTCTACCTGCAGGACAACAGCCACGATGCGCTGCAGCAGGCCTACCGCGCCGGCGCGGCCGTGGTCACGCCGCACCCGCGCACGCATGCGCTGTACGCCGACAAGCGCAACCTGATCGCGCTGTCCGACACCGCGCTGCTCGAAGCCTGGGGCGCGGGTGAAACCGACCGCGCCGTGCTGCGCCAGGTGGTGCCCAGCACACAACGCGTCACCGCCGCCAACGCCGAAGCGCTCTGGGCGCAACGGCGCACCCTGTTTTTCAAACCCGCCGCCGGCTTCGGCGCACGCGCCGCCTACCGCGGCGACAAGCTCACCCGGCGCGTGTGGGACGAGATCCTGGCGGGCGACTACGTGGCCCAGACCACCGTGCCGCCCAGCGAACGACTGGTGTCCGTCAACGGCCAGACCACGCTGCTCAAGCTGGACCTGCGTGCCTACACCTACCGCGGTCAGGTGCAGCTCCTGGCCGCACGCACCTGGTCGGGCCAGACCACCAATTTCCGCACCGAAGGCGGCGGCTTTTCACCGGTGGTGGTGCTGCCGGCCGCCGCCTCGTCGGCCTACAGCAGCGTGCAGGCCACCTCCCTTCCCACTCAACCTGTCCAGGAGCTCCCATGAAACGCTTTCACGTCCACCTGCACGTCAACGACCTCGACAAGAACATCGGCTTCTATTCCGCCCTTTTCAACCAGCCGCCCACCCGCACCGAAGGCGACTACGCCAAATGGATGCTGGAAGACCCGCCGGTGAACTTCACCATCTCCACGCGCGGAACCACCACGGGTCTGGATCACCTGGGTTTCCAGGTCTCCTCAGCCGACGAGCTCGGCGCGCTCAAGACCCAGGCGCAGGCGGCCGACATGACCCTGCTCGACGAAGGCGAGACCACCTGCTGCTACGCGCGCAGCGACAAATACTGGATCACCGACCCGCAAGGCCTGGCCTGGGAGCAGTTCCACACGCTGGGCAACATCCCCGTGTTCAACGAAGCGGGCGCCGCCGTGGCAGCGGCCTGCTGCGCGCCAGCGCCCGCAGCGACTTCGGCCAGCGCCTGCTGCAGCCCGGCCGATGTTCCGGCGTCAGCCGCTGGTTGCTGCGGTCGTTGATCGCCGGGATGGCCGCTGTGTGACACCCGACCCGGTGTCACACGCCCGTCACATGGGCGCCGGACAATTCAACGTTCTTTGAAGCGTCCACCCCCCCGTCCGATTCCTGATTTTTCCTTCACTGGACCTGTAAACATGAAAGTTGGTATCAACGGCATGGGCCGCATGGGCCGCCTGGCCCTGCGCGCCGCCTTCGGCGCGATCGAACGCGAAGCCATCGACCCGCGCGGCGGCAACCGCCTGGACGTCGTGCACCTGAACGAAATCAAGGGCGGCGCGGCCGCCACCGCCCACCTGCTGGCCTTTGACACGGTGCAGGGCAAATGGCGCGCCGACATCGCCGCCGAGGGCGAAGACGCCATCCGCATCAACGAGCGCACGCTGTCCTTCAGCAGCCACGCCACCGCCGCCGAGATTCCCTGGGGCGACCTGGGCGTGG
This sequence comes from Hydrogenophaga sp., assembly GCA_030653975.1. Classification (GTDB taxonomy): domain Bacteria; phylum Pseudomonadota; class Gammaproteobacteria; order Burkholderiales; family Burkholderiaceae_C; genus Hydrogenophaga. The sequence continues at coordinate 26,536 of JAURYH010000057.1, forward strand.
ACCTGGTGCTCGAATGCACCGGCAAATTTCTCACCCCCGAAACGATCCAGGGCCACCTGGACCGCGGCGCCAAGCGCGTCATCGTGGCCGCGCCGGTGAAGGTCGGCGACGTGCTGAACATCGTGGTCGGCGTCAACGAACACCTGTACAACCCGGCGCGCGACCGCATCGTCACCGCCGCGTCCTGCACCACCAACTGCCTGGCGCCGGTGGTGAAGGTGGTGCACGAAGCCATCGGCATCCGCCACGGCCAGATCACCACACTGCACAACCCGACCAACACCAACCTGGTGGTGGACGCGCCGCACAAGGACCTGCGCCGCGCGCGCAGCGCCATGGTCAACCTGGCGCCGACGACGACCGGCAGCGCCACCGCCATCGCGCTGATCTACCCCGAGCTCAAGGGCAAGCTCAACGGCCACGCGGTGCGCGTGCCCGCGCTCAACGCCTCGCTGACCGACTGCGTGTTCGAACTCAACCGCGCGACCACGGCCGAAGAGGTGAACGCCCTGTTCGAAGCGGCCGCCAAGGGCCCGCTGGCCGGCATCCTGGGCTACGAGAGCCGCCCGCTGGTGAGCGCCGATTACGCCCGCGACACGCGCAGCTCCATCGTCGACGGCCTCTCCACCATGGTGACCGACGGCACGCTGCTCAAGGTCTACGCCTGGTACGACAACGAGATGGGCTACGCCACGCGCATGGTGGACCTGGCTTGTCATCTCGACGCGCAGGGTCTCTGAGCCCATGCCAACCCAACCCACCACACCGTTCGGGCTGAGCCTGTCGAAGCCCCAACCATGAGCACCACCGCTTCGTCGAGCGCCAGCAGCGCCACCCGCAACTACGCCATCGTCACCGCCGCCTACTGGGGTTTCACGCTCACCGACGGCGCGCTGCGCATGCTGGTGCTGCTGCACTTCTACCGCCTGGGTTATTCACCGTTCACGCTGGCCTTCCTGTTCCTGCTGTACGAAGCGGCCGGCGTGCTGGCCAACCTGATCGGCGGCTGGCTCGCCACGCGCTACGGCATCCAGCGCATGCTGACCGTGGGCCTGGTGACGCAGATCACGGGCTTCACCCTGCTCTCGCTGCTCAACCCGGCCTGGACGGCGGTCATGTCGGTGGCCTGGGTGGTGGTGGCGCAGGGCATCTGCGGCGTGGCCAAGGACCTGACCAAGACCGCCAGCAAGTCGGCCATCAAGATCACCGCCGACCAGGCAAAAAACCAGGGCTCGGGCCAGCTGTTCAAGTGGGTGGCGTGGTTCACCGGCAGCAAGAACGCCATGAAGGGCTTTGGCTTTTTCCTCGGCGGTTTGCTGCTGGATGCGCTGGGCTTCCAGCACGCGCTGTGGGCCATGGCCGGCTTGCTGGTGCTGGTGCTGGCCGGTGTCGTGGGCTTTGTGCCACCGCTCATGGGCAAGAGCAAGGCGTCCAAATCCGCCAAGGAACTGTTCGCCAAAAACGCCGGCATCAACGCGCTGGCCGCGGCGCGTGTGGCGCTGTTCGGTGCGCGCGACGTGTGGTTCGTGGTCGGTGTGCCGGTGTTCCTGTATTCGCAGGGCTGGACCTTCACCATGGTGGGCGGCTTCCTCGCGCTCTGGACCATCGGCTACGGCCTGGTTCAGGCGCTCGCGCCCAACATCGTCAAACGCAGTCCAGACGGTCTCACCAGCGAGGTGCCGGCGGCGCGCTGGTGGTCATTGGCGCTGGCGCTGATCCCGGTGGGCATCGCCACCGCCGTGTGGATGAACGTTCCCGACCTGCAGTGGTGGGTGGTCGGCGGGCTGGGCCTGTTCGGCTTTGCCTTTGCCGTCAATTCTTCGGTGCACTCCTACCTGATCCTGGCCTATGCCGGCAGTGAGAAAGCCGCCGAAGACGTGGGCTTCTATTACGCCGCCAACGCGCTGGGCCGCTTCTTCGGCACGCTGATGTCGGGCCTGCTCTACCAGTGGGGCGGTCTGCTGTACGCCCTGGCCGGCTCGGCGCTGATGCTGCTGGTGTGCTGGCTGCTGACGCTGGGCCTGCCCACGCGCCTGACGCTCAACGAATCTCCCTCACCCACCCCCTAGTGTCCTGTCCCGCAAATAACTTGCATATGAAACCGCGCCTTCACGTCCATGGCTGCGTTGCAAATCCTCGCGATAGCACAAGCTATCGCTGCGGTTTGCGCCTTGCCCTGGGCGCGAATTCATCGGTTTCATTTCATGCAACTATTTTCGGGACAGGACACTAGTTCCTGCATTCCCTCCATCGAAGGACGCTCCCATGAACACCCCCAAGGTCTACAACGTGCTGTTCCTCTGCACCGGCAATTCGGCCCGCAGCATCATGGCCGAAGCCATTCTCAACGCCCAGTCGGCGGGCAGGTTCCGCGGCCACAGCGCGGGCAGCCAGGCCGTGGGCAGCGTCAACCCCATGACCATCGATCTGCTGCAGCGCAACCACTACAAGACCGACAGCCTGCGCAGCAAGAACTGGGACGAGTTCGCCGTGCCGGGTGCGCCGGTGATGGATTTCGTGTTCACCGTCTGCGACAAAGCCGCCGCCGAGGTCTGCCCGGTCTGGCCCGGCCAGCCGATCTCGGCCCACTGGGGCGTGGCCGATCCGGCCGCCGTGACCGGCAGCGAAGAGCAACGCCAGCGCGCCTTCAGCGACGCCTTCAGCGTGCTCTCGCGCCGCATCTCGCTCTTCATGTGCCTGCCCATCGACAAACTCAGCCGCCTTGCGCTGACGCAAGAACTGCAACAGATCGGTCGGGAATCAACGGCCCCTGTCTGATACCGTCGGCGCATGGGACTCTTCGAACGCTACCTCACCGTCTGGGTCGGCCTGGGCATCCTCGCGGGTGTCGGGCTGGGTCTGTTTTCACCACCCGCCTTCGCCGCGATCGCGGCGATCGAGGTGGCGCACGTCAACCTGATCGTGGCCGTGCTGATCTGGATCATGATCTACCCGATGATGATCCAGATCGACTTCGCCGCCGTGCGCGACGTCGGCAAAAAACCGCAGGGCCTGATGCTCACGCTGGTGATCAACTGGCTCATCAAGCCCTTCACCATGGCGGCGCTGGGCGTGCTGTTCTTCAAGTATTTGTTTGCGCCTTTCGTGGACCCGCAGTCGGCCAACGAATACATCGCCGGCATGATCCTGCTGGGCGTGGCGCCCTGCACCGCCATGGTGTTCGTCTGGAGCCAGCTCACCAAGGGCGACCCCAACTACACGCTGGTGCAGGTCTCGGTGAACGACCTCATCATGGTCTTTGCCTTCGCCCCCATCGCCGCCTTCCTGCTCGGCGTGACCGATCTGGCCGTGCCCTGGCAGACACTGTTGCTGTCCACCGTGCTCTACGTGGTGTTGCCCCTGGTGGCGGGTGTGCTGACGCGGCAGTGGCTGCGTTCGCGTGGTGGCGAGGCGGCGGTGAACGGTTTCGTGAAGCTGCTCAAGCCCTGGTCGGTGGTGGGACTGATTGCGACCGTGGTGCTGCTGTTCGGCTTCCAGGCCGAAACCATCGTGGCCCAGCCACTGGTGATCGCGATGATCGCCGTGCCGCTGCTGATACAGACCTACGGCATTTTTGCCATCGGTTACGTCGGCGCGCGCTGGCTCAAGCTGCCGCACAACATCGCGGCACCGGCCTGCCTGATCGGCACCTCGAACTTCTTCGAACTGGCCGTCGCGGTGGCGATCTCGCTGTTCGGCCTGCACTCCGGTGCGGCGCTGGCCACCGTGGTCGGCGTGCTGGTGGAAGTGCCGGTGATGCTCTCGCTGGTGGCGCTGATCAACCGCACGCGGCACTGGTTCGTGCCCCAGGCGACCTGAGCAGCGGCATCGCGCTGCACCCGCATCGTCACTACAATTTGAACGACCGGCCGGTGGCCCCGCCGACCCCGGCGCTTCCCTTCGGTGAAGGACCGCCTGCTTCGGTCGCCGCGATCACCGCCCCACCAGGAGACTCCCATGTCCGCACCGCGCCACCTGCTGGCCATCAGTTTGTTGTCCCTGTCCACCTGGGGTTGCTCCAGTATTTCCCTCGAACCCACGGCGCCCGAACCGCAAGTGCGCAAGGTGAAGTCCTTTGACGGTCAGTTCGAGGGCGAAGTCACGGGCACGCCTGCGCCCGGCAGCCGGTTCGCCCAGCTGCGCATCGGCATGGAGGCCCAGCCGGTGCAGAAACTCATCGGCGTGGCCGACCAGATGTACTCCCACGACACCGGCAAGCGCTGGATCCCGTTTTACCTCGGCAGCGATGCCCGCCGCATCATCATCCACTACAAAGGCGAAGGCTGCCTGACCTTCACCGGCGGCACCGTCTGGGGCGGTGGCAACAACCAGCTGATCCGCATCGACAACGACCCGTCGGGCCGGTGTTACCAGCCGTGAGCGCGCCACGCTGACCGCCGCCGGAGCGTCAAGCCGGCCTGCCAGAATACAGGGCTGTGACTTCCACACCTGCCCTCACCCAGCCCCTGTCCGCGGCGCCTCTGGCGCTGACCTGCCACCCCGCCACGCCCTGCCCGCTGGACCTGCGCTTGAGCGTGGCTCTGGTGGTCGCCGGCTCCGAAACGGGCGCCGGCTGGCTGCTGCACTACCGCATCACCGGCGACACCGCGGGTCTGCTGCTCCCGCCTCCCAGTGCCCCTGGGCCGGCCGATGACCTGTGGCAACACACCTGTTTCGAAGCCTTCGTCGCTTGCGACGGCGAGCCGGCCTACCGCGAGTTCAATTTTTCGCCATCGGGTCAGTGGGCGGCCTACCGTTTCAGCGCCGAACGGGTCCGCGATCCGTCCGCTGAAGCGGCCGCGCCGGCCTGGGCTCCCGAACTGGAATTCCTGGAGCAGCCGCAGTCCCTCGATCTGCAGGTCTGGCTGCCGCGCGAGGCGCTGCCTGACGCCAGTGCCGGCGCATCCCTGATCCTGGGACTGAGTGCCGTGCTGGAAACCCTCGACGGCCAGCTCAGCTACTGGGCCCTGCACCACCCCGCCGAGCGCCCGGACTTTCACCACCGCGCCGGCCTGGTGCACAAGCCCGACCTGCCGCCGTTTCCCACGGCTCCCGCCCCCCTCAACCCCGCCTGACAAACCCGCATGAAATTCGGCCTCGAACGTTTTCTGGAAGACCCCGCCCTGCGCGCACCGCTGGCTGGCCGGCGGATCGCCCTGCTCGCCCACCCGGCCTCGGTCACCCGCGACCTCACCCATTCGCTCGACGCGCTCGCCGCCCTGCCCGACCTGAAGCTCACGGCCGCCTTCGGCCCGCAGCACGGCCTGCGCGGGGACAAGCAGGACAACATGGTCGAGTCACCCGACTACCTCGACCCGCGCCTGGGCATCCCCGTGTTCAGCCTCTACGGCGAGGTGCGCCGCCCGACCGACGCCATGATGGACAGCTTCGACGTGCTGCTGGTCGACCTGCAGGACCTCGGCTGCCGCATCTACACCTTCATCACCACGCTGCGCTACGTGCTCGAAGCCGCAGCGCGTCACGGCAAGGTGGTCTGGGTGCTGGACCGCCCCAACCCCGCGGGCCGCCCGGTGGAAGGCCTGACATTGCGCCCCGGCTGGGAAAGCTTCGTCGGCGCCGGCCCCATGCCCATGCGCCACGGCATGACCATGGGCGAGCTTGGCCACTGGTTCATCGCCACGCTGGGACTGGCGGTCGACTACCGCGTGATCACCATGGCCGGCTGGGCGCCCGATGCCGCGCCCGGCTTCGGCTGGCCCACCGAGCGCACCTGGGTCAACCCCAGCCCGAACGCGGCCAACCTCTGGATGGCGCGCGCCTACGCGGGCACGGTGATGCTCGAAGGCACCACGCTCAGCGAAGGCCGAGGCACCACACGCCCTCTCGAGCTGTTCGGCGCGCCCGGCATCGACGCGCGGCGCCTGATCGCCGACATGCGCCGCATCGCGCCGCAATGGTTGCAAGGTTGCGTGCTGCGCGAATGCTTCTTCGAACCCACCTTCCACAAACACGCCGGCCAGCTCTGCGCCGGCGTGCAGATCCACGTGGAAGACCCGAGCCACTACGACCACACCGCGTTCCAGCCCTGGCGACTGCAGGCGCTGGCGTTCAAGGCATTGAAGCTTCAGGCGCCCGACTACCCGCTGTGGCGCGACTTCGCCTACGAATACGAAAACGACCGGCTGGCGATCGACCTCATCAACGGCGGACCGGCACTGCGCGAATGGGTGGACGATCCGAAATCAACACCCGAAGACCTGGATGCCATCACCCAGCCGGACGAAGCCGCCTGGATAGAGACCCGGAAACCCCACCTGCTCTACTGAGCAGGAGCCGTTCAAAGCCACTTCTGCATGAACTGCGCTGTGCCCATCGCTGGATCGAGCTGATAGCTGGCAAAGCCGATGCGCTCATAAAGCCTCTTGGCGCTGGCGTTGCCCGACAGCACTTCCAGCGTCATCTTCACCGCGCCCCGCTCACGCGCCAGGCGCTCCGCCTCGGCCAGCATCTGCTCGGCGATGCCGCGTCCCCGGTGGCTCGCGAGCACGGCCACGTCGTGCACGTTCACCAAGGGCTTGCAGGCAAAGGTGGAAAAACCTTCGATGCAATTGACCAGACCCACCGGTGCATCACCGTCGAACGCCAGCACGCTGTAGGCCTGCGGTCGCGCCGCGAGTTCGCTCACCAGGTGGGTTTTGGCAAAGTCGGTCAGGCCATCACCGCCGCCCGCCGGGTCGCTGGCATAGGCGTCGAGCAGGGTCACCAGCGCAGCCGCATGCCCAGGATGGGCGTAGTCGGCGCGCAGCACGCGGATGTCGTACACAGCAGGTGCGTTCATGCCGGCACCTGCGATTTCACTGCGTTCACCAGCCGCTCGGCGCAAGCCTGCGCCTGCTGAGGATCGCGCGCCTCGACCATCACCCTCAACAGCGGCTCGGTACCACTGGCACGGATCAGCACGCGCCCGGTCTCCCCCAGCTCGGCCTCAACCGCCTTCGTCTCTTCGGCCAGCAAGGTATTGGTTTTCCAGTCCTGCCCGGGCTGCAGGCGCACATTGATCAGGGTCTGCGGAAACAGCGTCACATCGGCCAGCAGCTGCGCCATGGTCTTGCCACTGCCGGCGCAGGCTTGCAACACCTGCAGCGCCGACACCAGGCCGTCGCCGGTGGTGTGTTTGTCCAGCACCAGCAGGTGCCCCGATCCCTCGCCACCCAGGATCCAGCCATGGCGCTCCAGCTCTTCGAGCACGTAGCGGTCGCCCACCCTGGCGCGCACGAACTTGACACCGCGCTTCCGGAACGCCACCTCGACCGCCATGTTGGTCATCAGCGTGCCCACCACGCCGGGCACATCCACATCGCGCGCGATGCGGTCGGCCGCGATCAGGTACAGCAGCTCGTCGCCGTTGTACAGGCGCCCGCTGGCGTCCACCAGTTGCAGCCGGTCCGCGTCGCCGTCGAGGGCCACGCCGTAGTCGGCACCGGTGGCCTGCACCGCGGCGACCAGCGCCTGCGGGTGTGTCGCGCCCACCTCGTGGTTGATGTTCAGGCCGTCGGGCGCGCAGCCGATGCGCACCACCTCCGCACCCAGCTCGTGGAACACCGCGGGCGCGATCTGGTAGGCCGCGCCATGGGCAGCGTCGACCACGATCTTCAGGCCCTTGAGCGTGAGGTCGTTGGAAAAAGTGCTCTTGCAGAACTCGATGTAGCGGCCCGCCGCATCGTCCATGCGCCGGGCCTTGCCCAGGTTGTGCGAGTCGGCCCAGACCGGGTCCTTGTCCAGCTCGGCCTCGACGGCGTGCTCCCATTCGTCCGGGAGCTTGTTGCCCTGTGCGCTGAAGAACTTGATGCCGTTGTCACCAAACGGGTTGTGACTCGCGGAGATCACCACACCCAGGCTCGCGCGCTGCGCGCGGGTCAGGTAGGCCACGGCGGGCGTGGGCACGGGGCCCAACAGCACCACATCCACCCCGGCGGAGTTGAAGCCGGATTCCAGCGCACTCTCCAGCATGTAGCCGGAGATGCGCGTGTCCTTGCCGATCAGGACCGTGGGGTGTGCCTCGTCACGCCTGAGCACACGCCCGACCGCGTGGGCCAGCTTGAGAACAAAATCGGGGGTGATCGGGGCCTGGCCGACGGTTCCGCGGATGCCGTCGGTGCCAAAGTATTTGCGGGTCATGGATTCAGAATGATTTGTGCAGAAACACCCGGGATTATCGCGGCGTGGCCGCCAGCCAGACCTATAGCGGTCCACCGCCGCAGGCACCCCGAACTGGAAGGCCTCGCGCACCTCAGGGATGACGCGCTCGTTCACAAGTTCAGCGGTTCATAGAGAGCTTCGCGCCAGGACGGATGCCATGGGTCTCGCAGGCACCGGAGATCATCTCCAACGCCGACCGCGCTTTCCAACAGGTTGCCATGCGCCCCGGTGCCACACACCGGTTCACTTGCAGTACCACACCGTTGCCATCCAGAAAGGCCACGTCTATCGCGTACCTCATTCCCAACATGTGAATCGAGTTGCAAGGCCGGATCCAAAGGGCTTGGTCGGGCTTCAAACGGGGGCTGAACAGGAGCCCACGCAACCGCCGCCAGACGGAAGCGGCTTCTTTCACATAACAATCCTGCGCAACGGCATTGACCTGCAAGCGCAACGGGAACTCAGAATGATCCACGGTAGTCGGTTGTTTGAGTTGAAACGTGCTTACCGCTGCAGACACCCATCCACCAAGCAAGTCAGGGGACCGCAAACGATCTTGGCCGGAAGGGGTGGCGCTGCAGCATCGGACCGGGTTGTGAGCTGCCCCACCCATTTGCACTAGGGCCTGTTAACACATCCTCAGTCCATCAGCGACGAGTGCGAAGCTGATGAAGCCCAGGAACATGAGGTCGAGTTTCTCGAACCGAGAGAAGATGCGGCGATAGCCTTTGAGCCGACGGAACAAGCGCTCAACCTCATTGCGACGCTTGTACATCTCGCGGTCATACTCCCAAGGTTCGATCCGCGTCTTCATGGGTGGCACCACCGGAATGAAACCCAGATCCAGTGCCAGTTGCCGTGTCTCGTTGCCTTCGTAGGCACGGTCCATCAACAAATGCACCGGTCTGCTGGTCGGCCCAAGGCTGCTGAGCAGGCGCCGGCCTTCGGGCGCGTCGTGCGCCTGCCCAGGCGAGAGCGAGAACGTCACGGCCGTTCGAGCATCCGCGGCAACCATATGAATCTTGGTGTTCCATCCGCCTCGAGACTTGCCGATGGCTTGTGGACCGTTTTTTTTAACGCCCCCGTGCCATCGGGATGGACCTTGATGCTTGTGGAGTCCAGCGAGACCGCTTCGATCTTGATGCGCACGACCTGTGCTCGCTGTAACTCCTCGAACATGCGATCAAGGACGCCGGCTTTGGTCCAGCGGTTCATGCGCGTGTAAATCGTGTGCCAGTTGCCGAAGCGCTTGGGCAGTCCGCGCCACTTGCAGCCATGCTCGGCCACATAGAGGATCGCATTGACCACTTGCAAATTACTCAGGCTGACGTTGCCACGCTGCCGGGGCAGGCAGTGCTCAATGGTGGCGAATTGTTCGGGCGTGATCTCCATGTCAGAGATTGTCCGGTGCAATCGCCATGATCGCTATTAGTGTTAACACGCCCTAGATGAAATAGACCAAGTTGAACAGCCCAACGCAAACCATCGACACTGCTAGAGCCATCAAGTGCTTGCGATCGTGCGTCGCCTTGCGATGGATCCATGCATGAAACGGCACTGCAAGGAGGAGGAGCACCGGTAGAGCATACAGAGCCATTACCAGGAACAGGCCGGAAAATTCGTTTCTGCGATCCGCCTGAAACCACACCCAGCCGATGGCTAGATTGATGACCACCAGAATCAGTGCGTGCAGTAACAAGAACCGGATCAAAGAACCGAACGACCATTTCGATGACGAGTGCTCGGTCACTGGGGCATCCACAAAAACTCTGTCATGGCGCCGGAATCCAGATCCGTCCTGCGCCGGGATACGCCCCTGATGACCGGCTGATGATCGACCATCAGCACATGCCAGTTGCTGTCAACGGGTGGCAGCAGCCCGGAAGCGTCTGAAATACGCTGCCCGAGTCGACCATCGGCATCCACGTCTTGAACAAACAGTTGCCCTTGAACCCCACCGGCCACGATCCATCCAGCGCCTGTGGACAACAGCTTGAGAGTCCGGGTTCCCGGTCCAGCGACCTCCATCAAAGGTTGGGTCCACCGAGTGGCCCACGCGCGATCAAGCAACGTCAAAAACCACTGTCGGTCTTGACGGTAGGCGACCAGTGACTCACCAGAGGCATCGATCGCGATCGAGGCGGCGCCTCTAGGCAGCGTACGACGACGGAGCACCTGAGCGCGGTCATTCAACTCCACCAACTCTCCACCACGGTTGCGATCATTGATCACCGCCTGCACAGTGTCTCCCGAAACTCGCACCAACTGGCTCACCTCACCCTCGCCCGTTCCTGCTTGCCATTGGCCAACGATCTCACCAGTCGCAGCATCCAGAACCGACACGGATGGCATCCCTGCCCTTGAGACACCTGCAATGAGATGGCGCCCCTTCCTGGAAACCACGTACTTGACCAAAGCCATGCCGCCGATCGGCAACGTCTTGCCCTTCCCGCCGGGCAGCGGCTGCATGCGCCATTGTCCTTTGTCATCGGCAACAGCCAGCAACAACGGCGCACTCGCAAAGTGGTGCTCTTGGGCCATCAGCGTTACGTTTTCGAACCCAGAACGAATCATATGAGCCGCCGGCGAGTCCAGTTCGAGGAACGGCATGGAGCGCATGCTCGTCGTGTCAGGGGCCAGATCCAGACGGATCACCTCAGGCGAGACACCGTCGGTTCGTACCAGAGACAACTGCCGGTCACCCTGAACACTCAGAGACCCACGCTCATTGAGGTTTGAGAGGGCGAACACCGGAACGGCATACCAGCAGCAAGGCGCCAGAAGAAACCCTCGTCGCTTCATAGGCACCTCGTTTCAACAGCACTGGCAGTATTGCTGCCGCCGTGTATCGAATGCCGATCCTCCGCCAATGCGTAAGCCTGTGTGCATGCGATTTGCAGCTGACTGGCACTTGTCCCGGGTATTTTCATCATCTTGAAAGCCCAAATTGTTGGTGAATGTCGTGACGTGTTCTACCGGAATGCTGTTGCATACCCTGAGCATGTCGGCAAGTATGTTGTCATCACAAGTCTGTCGACTGGCGTTGCTGCAAGTCTGGTAGCAGCGGTCATGTACGGCGCAAGCCTGATAGAAGCTTGAACCTGATCCGTAGCCGCCTGGTCCCGCGCCAGTCGGGTTGTCTTTGTCCCAGTAAATGAACCACCCGGAACGGTACAGCACTTCTATGGCGGCCGGTGGTGTGCTACATCCGTCGATGCAGTAGGGTCTCGCATTTCCATTTCCGGGTTGGACCTCGACTTCCTGGACCACCCAGTGATCCTCCGGATGATGCTTTTGACCGGCCTTGCACTGGGGCCACAAGGCGTCAGCATTACCTTCGCTCTGGCGCATTTTGGGACAAGACTTGACGTAGTTGTCCCAGTTGAAGTCATCGTTTGCGCGAGAGATCTGCTTGTCCTGGGTGGCCGGCTTCCCCGAAGTAGGGTCCTTGCCGCAACACTGCGTCTTGCGATCGATGTGATGGGCCTGTGAGGTCCCTCCGCAGTATTCGTCTGAGAAGTAGCAGTTGTTCTGCAATTCGAATTGACGGCGTCCCTGATCGCTCAGGATGCAGACGCCTGCACATGGCTTTCGTTCACCTCCGGTGTCCACTCCGATATCAAAGATGGATCCATCCCCCCCGACTTCAGGTCCACACGACAAGGTAATGCCACATTGAGCCTGCACCACCGTAGCCAAGAGGGCCGTCGACACCCATACAAGGCAGCATCCCCAAGCCCTTAACCATCGTCTGCCAAGCACATTCCCTCCTTTCGTTTACCAATCAGTTATAAGTAAAGATTATTATGTATTGTAGTTCTTTCGACCTCTTAAAAACTCATGACTGTCACTGTCTTACTGGGATCGACCGTATTTCTGTCTGCGTTCTTGCTGTTTCTGATACAACCCATGGCCGCAAAAGCCATGCTTCCTACCTTCGGGGGGACCTCGGCGGTCTGGGTGACCAGCTTGGTGTTTTTTCAAACAGCGCTGCTGATTGGCTATGCCTACGCTGATCGTGTGAACGAATGGCTTGACGCTCGCAATCGCGCAAGGCTGCACATGGCCGTGCTGTTGGCGTCCATCGTCTTCATCCCCCTGCAAATCCTGGATCCAGCCTACGGGCAATCTCTGACCGTGTCACCGATCTCCGGTGTGCTGCTTCTGTTGGGCACTGCCTTGGGGCTGCCGTATCTGCTGCTTTCCTCCACGGGGCCACTCTTGCAGGCCGTTCATCACGTGCGCTTCCCGACGCGCAACGTCTATCGCCTGTACGCCATTTCCAACCTGGCCTCGTTGGTGGCGCTCGTGGCCTACCCGTTCACCATCGAACGTCTGTGGCCGGTGGAGACCCAGTTGCGTATTTGGAGCGGGGGCTACCTCCTTTTTGTTCTCCTGTGCAGCGCCACCCTGTGGCTGTATTCGCGTCAGATGTCTGCAAGCCCAATGCGTGCTCGTTCGCGCACGCTCGCCCCCGGCAATGCGCTGCACCGAACGACCATTGACCAAACAAAAGACCAGCCTACATGGCTGGAGATGACCCGATGGCTGGGCTTGTCTGCCCTGGGCTCAGCCCTGCTGGTGGCCACCACCTCGCACATGACACAGAACATCGCCAGCATTCCACTTTTCTGGGTGCTGCCTCTGGGTGTGTACCTGCTCTCATTTGTGATCACGTTTGACAGCGCCCGCTGGTATTCCCCCCGCTTGGCGGTAGTTCCTGTCCTGTTCGCACCTCAGTTGATGATCCTGACCGCGTTTGTCGATGCTGATCGATTGAGCCTCGTGTCGATGCTGGCAATCAACACCCTGGGTTTGCTGGTGTGTTGCTGGTTCCTGCATGGTGAACTGAGTCGACGCAAACCCACCCCCAGATACCTGACGCGTTTCTATCTGATCCTCAGTGCTGGGGGCGCTCTCGGCGGGGCATTGGCAAGCATCGCGGCCCCCTGGTTGCTCAACGGCTTCTACGAATACCGGGCACTGCTCGTGCTGTTTGGGCTGATCTCGGTGGTTTCGCTATGGCCCTATCTGACGCGCAACACGCTGTCCAAGGCCATTCTTGGCTTGCTCATCTTGAGTGCTGGCGGTGGAGCCTTTATGGCGGCCTGGAGCATCCATACAGATCAGAGTGGACAGGTCGCATCCATGCGGAATTTCTATGCGGTTACCACCGTCAAGGAGCGGACCGAATCTGAAGGCAAGGTCCAACGCGTGCTCTACAACGGCAACATTCGCCATGGGTCGCATGGTTCTGGCACCTGAAGTTCTCAAGACTCAACCCGGTGACTACTATGGAAAAACCAGTGGCGTGGGCCAGCTCATGGATGCTCGCGATGCCACGCCGAGCCGGGTGGGCGTGATCGGGTTGGGTGCTGGCGTCATGGCCGCCTATGCCCGGGAAGGTGACCACTTCACGTTTTTTGAGATCAACCCGCAGAGTGCCGAGGTCGCCCATGCACAGTTTTCGTACTTGGCAAACGCCAAGGGGCGGGTTGACCTCACACCGGGAGACGCGCGTATCGAGCTGCAAAAGCAACTTGCAGCTGGACAGGGCTCCTCATTTGACGCATTGGTGGTCGATGCATTTTCGGGGGACGCCATTCCGGTGCATTTGCTGACAAAGGAAGCCTTTACCCTGTACCTGTCACACCTCAGACCGGATGGTGTGCTGGCCATCCACATCTCAAACAAGTACCTCGACCTGCGCACTGTAGTATCTGCGTTGGCTGAATCGCTTGGCGCGCAAGCGCTGGCGTTCAGCAGCAAGGCCACAGAAGGTCACGAGTTCAGTTCAATCTGGGTGGTGCTGGTCAGAGACGGCAACGTGCACCGCGCGCGCGCCTGGTATTCCGAAGACCAGCTGCTACCGAAGCCACCCGGCGATTCGCATCGATACTTGTGGACTGATCTGAACAACAACCTGTTCGACGTACTGCTTCTGGGTCGCTGAGAGGCGGACAGTTCAGGCTGCTACGTCCCGCAGAAAGGTCTCGAGCTTGTGGGGAGATGGCAGGCCCATCCAGCGAACCGGTAACTGCGCGCTGCGCATGCGCCAGACCATCAAAGGCGACGCCTGTGCAATACCCTTCCATATCCGAAAATTGAGATCCAGAGTCAGGCGCTCCGACAACAGGGGGCCCAATGGCGCCAACGAGCCCTCTTCCACACTCTCATCGAGTCCGCTCTCGAAATTCAGAGATAGCGCCTTGGCATTGCCACGAAGCAGGATGGTGACTGCGCGTTCGTAGGACGACGTTTTGAGATAAGCCACAGGCACCCAGATTGCCGGGTAGTTCGACATCTGCCCTCCCAAATCGGCCGGCAGCGGGGTGGACCACAACCGTGCGCAATACGGGCAATTCGGATCGAAGAACACGTAAAACGGTGGCGCCGCAGGGGAACCCACCACGATTCCACGGGCGCGCAACGTGTCTTGCCAGAGTGCATCGTCCAACTTGACAGGCAAAGGCTCCCGGGCTCGGGCCCACCCGGACAAAGCAAGCGCACCCAACAACGCGGTACGCCTCGACACTGCGGAGTGAATTAGAGAAATCATAGAGCAGGAAGCACTGGCGCCTTCGAATCCGTCAATATGACGATGGTCAGTTCAGGTAGCTCACATTGTCCCAACTGCGGTGGATGACGTCCCTGAGGTTCTCCATCTTCCCCTTGAGTGTGTAGACGGTCATGACCACGGGAGGATGGTCCGCTTGCAAGGCAAAAAAGATGCGCACATCTGCGGCCATGCCTTGCAGCTTGCCCACAAACTCTGCTTCGTAGCCGCTGAAAACGCCGTGTTGTTGCGGGCGAATTGCCATTGCCCGAGCTTGCCCTTGAGTCAAACCAAAGTTCTGCGATGCATGACGCAGCGCAGAATGCGCTACGTTCTTCAACTGCTCCTGGCTCACCTTGTGCTCCGGCCAACTGGCAAACGTCATGGCCGTAGGCGGGTGGTAGTTCTCTGGGCTCCTGACGGTAAAGACCGGGCGCCCGTTGTGCTGCACGGTCTGAGCCTCCCAGGGTGGCTGGTTCTCAACCCACACCTCCAGCCCTATGTCCTTGAGCTTGTGAATTTGCATCTCACGCAGGGGCCGATCGGTGGGCAAGTTGCGCCCCATGCGCGGCGGTTTGACTTCGCCGCCTTTGTCTTGCGCCCAGATGGGCAGCCACTGCAGACCTACCGCTGCCGCTGCGCCTTGCAGCCAGCGCCGCCTGCGAGTATTGGCCAACCTATCGGTTTTCTGGCGGCCTTGCGAGTGGCCCAATCCTGAGGGTATTGAGTGGTGGTGGTCTTGCATGGATCACGCCTCCCCGGCGTTGTGGTTGTGAATATGTATTTCTTGTGGTGCGGCTCAGGCGCCACCCACGTGCACGGCCAAACCCACAAAGGTCAACACCAGCACCACCAACCAGTTGTACCAGCGCACGCTGCCGCGCAGTGCCTTCTTCAGGTCAAAGCGGCTGACCAGCGTCCACACCAGCAGCACCAGCAAGTAGCTAACAATCGCCCGGCCCAGCAGATTGCCCAACAAATAACTCATTGCTTTGACTCCCTGTTCGGATTCAACCCACGAATCCAGGACCCGCGCGGTGGCTGCGGCGGCACTGGTCGCTCCGTCGCAGCTACAAACAGCTTCTGGCACTGCGCCAGACTCAAGCTGTCTTGCGGCGCGAGCCCGGTTTGTTCACGCAAACTCTGCTCGAACACGGCTTGTTGCCGGGCGATGGCCCGTACGCCGTCCGTGGTCTCCAGCCAACCGGCCTGAGACAGGTCATAGGCGGTTTCAAACACCTTCTTGTTCCATTCCTTGTGCTGCGGACGCAGCAAGGCCTCGGCCTGGTCGTGCAGCACCGTGCAGCGCTTGAGCAAGCCCTGCAGGTATTCCCGCCGCGCCTGCACGTCCACCCAGTCCGTGCGCATGGGCTTGGTGATTTTTTTGAGGTGTTCTTCAGCGCTCAACCTGGGCTGTCCCGGTTCTCCTGTGGGCAAGGACGAGGTTGGCCTGGGTGGCGAAGGCGGCGGTAACCAGCGCTGGCCTGCCTGCGCTGCCAGAATGCCTTGGGCCAGTTGATCGATGCTTGTCACGCGCCCGCCGACCTCGCCCACCGGCTGGCCCCGCACAAACGCGCCGCGGTGCGGAATGCCACCAACACCCAGGGCCTGCACTTCGGCTGGGAAACTGCGCCAGGGCTGCCACTGAACAACGACGTACCGCCACTCGGAATTGCCCGTCTTGGAAGCGGTCAGCTGTTGCACCGCTTGTTCAAATCCCTTGTCCGCGCCCGCACAGAAACCGCATTTGCGATCGGCTGAGGTGAACAACACCATTACCTTCTCGTGGGCCTTCAGATAAGCCGGCAGGTCAGAGGCAGCGATTTCAGGTACTTGCGGCTGGGCTTGGACAGGGGCGGTCAGAACGACCACAAGCGCGGCAATCCTCCCGACTACCCATCGAAGGAGAGCCCCTATTGCTTGTTGCCTCAAGTTCATTCGAAGCACTCGGCTGGAACTGGGCCGTAGCAAACCTTGGCGGTGGAAATTTTTGATTCTATCCATATCCATTTATTCCAATTTTGAATCAACCTCCCGACGGTCAGCTGTTCGCCGAACTCGAAATCCGAATGCAGCAGCAATTGAAGCCGATTTATTCCATTTTTACCACCAGAAACCTGAACAATAGAGCGCCGACAATCTGGGCATCCAATCCATTCGCAAATCATCAACACAACAATTTCGCCGCACCAAGAATCATCTTTTAATGAAAAAACGATCCATGAGGAATAGTCTTTTCAAGCCTTTCATTTGCTAAAATTTTTCATTCAAAATTCATTATTTCACCATCAATCCGTGATCATTTTTCTGCGAATTTTTAATATATTTTTCGGGTTGATATAAATGAACCTCTGAGATGTTCTTCCCCGTCTTTCCGCCGACCTTCTCCCATCGACCATTCTGAGCATCAAGTGATGCACAGATTATCTTTTTGAATCCGAATAAGAGGAACTTGAAAATGATGATTCGTCAGGGAAAATGAAAGGATAACAATGCCTATTAGAACTCGGCGGTGCGGCGAGCGATGTCTTCAGCTATCAATCGTTTGACTTCCTGCAACCAGGCTCGATGGTTCATACCTGAGTCGTAAATGGGGTCAATATCGGTGTGACTCTGACGAAAAAATGCTTCAATATCTGCATCACTCAGATTGGCTAGCATGGTTTCAAGCTGAACTTGCAATTGCTGCTCCCAAATTAGCGAGTTACTTTCAATAGCCGCAAATAGGCACCCCCTCCAATTTTCAAATAATGAACCCCAATCTTGATGAAAATAAGCACCAAGCAAGTTCTCAACAACAGACAATTCATTGTTTTTCATTGCAACAGTCGAAGGCGATAAACACTAAACTCCAGGGCGCAAATTCAACTAGGATGCGAAGTCAATATGTAATAACCACTTGATGACCCCGGATCCTTTCGAAGAATCACAGTAGCATTTGAGAGTGACTGAGTCTGTTCGCTTCCTCTCGGCACACCTTCACCAATGGGTTTGGAGAATGGAGTCTTCGAAGTTAGCATCAACCCGGTAGAATTCGGGTTGCTCAACCACGCTTGAATTTCCGGCTGACGATCAGCTAATACCACTGAAATAGCAGCCTCCGCAGTCGCACGATCACTGTACCGAGAAGACATACCGGGCACTCTTTCTCCAGTATATTTTCCCCGACCGTTCGCCCGGTCACGCAAATCATCTGTTGTCACATTTACGTGCTTCTCCAGCGTATGTCCTTTCCCTTCGTGGGCACTCAACCCACCGCCAGGCACGATGTCACACTTCGCGTTATGCACCCAAAGCCCACGCTCACCGACAAAGTAACTCGGGGTATTGGCAACACTGAAGTTATAGACCTGAATGGACCGGTTCACTGGGGTGTTGCCACGGACCAGCGTATCGCCCATAGCCGTGGCCAGCACATCATCTTCCCGAACCTCTTGGGCCTCGGTCCAGCCCTTGCCCTGCACCCACACCGGGTGCTCTTCAGTCAGTCGGTAACTCTCCCCCTCAGTTTGCAGCTCCCAATAGCCCGGTGCAACACGCCCAAACGTGTTTTCCACCCTCTGTGGTTGGTCGCTCAATAGTTGGTCGTTGCGCGAGAGTACGCTCTGACCGATGGCAATGCGCTCAATCGGAACGATGCTGGCCTGCACCCCCGAGCCGTGATCGAGCCAGACGGGTGTGCCCGCCACAAAGCTGGCGCAGCCCACTTCCAGTTTGGTCGCACGCACGGCATCGTCTATCTTCCCCCCGTAGCGCGCCAATCGGACGCCCACCTTGAGCGCCACCACAGGGCTGACATTTTGACCAATGACCTTCCCCAAGTCATAGGCCCCGCACTGCGTGGCCTGAATCAATAGGTTGTTGATGCCCTCCCCGGCCAGCGAGGCCAGCGCCTTGGCCGTACCTACCGGATCATCATAGAAGGCCTTGGCCAGCTCATAGACGGCCTGAGCAGTTTCGATCGGACTGCCCAGCATCTCCAGCAATTCGCCAATCTGGTCGCCCAGCCCGTCCCACAATCCCTCGGCAAAGGACTGTGCCGCGGCCCACGTACCCTGTTCTTTGCCTTTGCTTCCCTCTGGATCGCAAACGTCCTCCAGGAAGTAGCAACTGTTGGCCTTGGCGTAACTCTGCCGGGCCTGAACGCTGGTAAAACACTGATCAGGCTTGCATTCTTCCGTGACCGGGGAGAACGAAGAGTTGCTGGCATCGCTGGCGCTTGTGCCGCCGCTTTGCCCATGGGCCACGCCCAGAGTCCCCCCTAAAAGAGCCAGTACCAGCAAGATACTCAGCAAGCGCATGAGCAGGTTTTCCGACGGGGCGACACTGTGTTCAGAGTGATTTAGAAGCATGTTCCTGCGCCCCCATCGTCGCCACCGTTATTACCCCCACCGTCATTCCCTCCACCATCGTTGCCTCCAGTCCCTCCTCCAGAATCGCCACCGCCGGTGTCGCCGCCACCGGTATTGCCGCCCCCTCCGCTGCCACTGCCACTGCCACTGCCACCGCCGCCGGTGTCGCTGCTACTACCCACCCCATCCATTCCAGCCAACCGATCCCCCTCATAAGCATTGCTTTGCATCTGCACCGTCGCCTGCGCCACCAGCGGGATGCGTCCCGCCTGCCAATAGCGACAGTTCCCCGGATCAAAGGCAGCAACGTTGGAGCGCCAGGCATCCACTTCGCCCCCTCCTGCCTGCCCCAGGCACATGATCTTTTTCAGCACGGTGCGCACCAGCGGCAGCTTGAGCTCGTAACCGTAGGTCACTTGCAGCTTGAGCACGTTGGCATCCCGGATGCTGATCACGCCGCCTCCTGGTCCGGCTCTTGTGTGCCCCTGATCAGCCAACCGGTACTCCAGGTTGTCGTTGGGGATGTAGGTCTGGTTTTTGGCGTCCTTGAGTCCGAAGTGGGTAAACGCCTGGGGCGCGGGACTGACGATTTCGATCTTGCCAAAGGCCAGCATGTCGGCCGTGGCTTTGCCCAGCGCTTGTGTCATCTCGCTCACGCCAGGCTCGCTGGCACTGGTCTTGAGATGAAATGGGATCAGGCCCCGGGCCAGCGCGCCCTGGATGGCGCTCATGCTCGCGTTTTGCGTGGCCCCTTGGCGCGCGGCCATGAACACGGCGTTGTTGACCGTGCTTTTGGCCATGTAGACGAGGGCAAACTGCAAGATCGAGAGCATCAGCAGCAGCGCCACAGGCGTGATGATGATGAATTCGGTCATGGAGGCGCCACGCTGGGGCCTGCGTTCTCGGTGCATGTTGGGTTCCTCCTGGGCCGGTGTACCGGCCTTTTGTTGTGCTCTTGCGCCTTATGTGCGGTGTTGGTGCATCAGAAGATGCCGCTCGCCAGGAACTTCATGGCAATCGGAAACCCGATCACGATGAACGTGCAGGGGAAGATGCACAGGATCAGCGGCCCGAGCATCTTCACCGGCGCTTCCATAGCCAGTTTTTCAGCCCGTAGAAAACGCTCCTGGCGGCGCTGGTCCCCTTGCGCGCGCAAGATGGGGCCTAGGCTGGAGCCGGTTTTTTCGCCCTGGATAAGTGCGCTGACAAAGCTGCTGACGGGCGAGAATTTCAGTCGCTCGGCAAATTCGCGCAGCGCTTCGACCCTGGGTTTGCCCGATCCGATGTCGCGCAGCACGCGGTTGATTTCCGCGATCAAGGGGCCGGGCCGGCTGCGGTCGGCCGCGGCCCGCATGGAACCCGAGAGGTTCAGGCCCGCTTCGACCGAGAGCGTCAAGAGGTCGATGTAAAACGGCAGCGCTTTGAGAATCTGCAGATTGCGCGCTGTTGTTGTCTCGCGCAGCCACAGGTTGGGGTAGTAGTAGGCCAGCGCAGCGAGAAGGACCGCCGCACCCATATGCATCGCCCCGGCGGCATTGGTCAACAGCAAACCGAAGCCAAAACCGAGGAACACGCACAAGATTTTTCCGGCGTAGAACTGCAGCGGGTTCAATGCGTAATCCTGCCCCGCGCGGCGTAGCAGTACCTGATACGTGTCGGCGGTGGTCTTGCTGAAGATCGGATCGATAGTGCCTGCGATGAGCTGTATCAGTGGCCAGAAGATTCGAAACAGCAGCGGCGGTTTGTCTTTGTAAGAGCGGTCGTCGTCGGGTGCGTCCTGAAACAATTTCCACGCGGCATAGAGCATGGCCATCAGCGCCATACTGAACATGAGAGAAACCAGCAGGGATTGCATGGGGCGCGGCTCCTAAACGTCGATTGAGACGATTTTTCGGATGAAGATGCCGCCAACAATAAGCAGCACCGAAATGACGCCGACCACCACCCAACCGTACCAGGTGGTGAACAAGGGCGCCATGGCTTCGGGCTCGAGGTAGTTGAGCACCACGGCCATGAAGATGGGCAGC
Organism: Hydrogenophaga sp.; assembly: GCA_030653975.1. Classification (GTDB taxonomy): domain Bacteria; phylum Pseudomonadota; class Gammaproteobacteria; order Burkholderiales; family Burkholderiaceae_C; genus Hydrogenophaga. The sequence goes on from JAURYH010000057.1 coordinate 47,631, forward strand.
ATGCCCACCACAATGCCCTGGAGCTTGCCCTGGGCAGTCAGGGCTTTGATCTTGCCTTCCATCACGGCTTTGCTGCGCAGGGTCTGCGCCAGGCGTTCCAGCACTTCGGCCAGGTTGCCGCCCACGCTCTTGGAAATGGTCACGGCCGAGACGAAGAGTTCGATTTCTTCCAGCCGCAGGCGTTTGGCCATGCCTTGCATCGCGTCCTCCATGCTGATGCCCAGCTTCTGCTCGCGCAGCAGTAGCGAGAGCTCCTGGCTCAGCGGCGCTTCGGCTTCGCTGGCCACCAGATCCAGCGCAATGGCCAGGCTCGCACCAGAGCGCAGCGAGCCGGCCATCATGTTCAGCGCGTCGGGGAGTTGTTCGATGAGTTTGTCCAGCCGCCGGCGCTTGAGCACGCTGTACATGAAGCGAGGCAGGATCAAGGCCACGACAGTGACGACGACAGCCAGCACGAGTTTGCCGGTGAGCATCCAGACGAGCACCGGCACGATGAGCACGACCAGGATGTTGGCAAAGAAGAGCCTTTGCGGGTCAATGAACAGGAACATTTCCTGCAAGGTGACCGAAGCGTTTGCGGTGAACCCCTTTTGGTAATCGGCAAAGAAGCCGCGCAGGCTCAGCAGGATGAGCACCACGCTGAGCATGACGGCCCCGGAGATGAACAAGGTGGTGGTCTCCATGGCCCTATTCCTCTTTCTGGAAGATGGCGATATCCAGATTCATGCCGGCCGCCTGCATGCGTTCGTAGAACTCGGGGATGGCGCCGCAGCCGGTGAAATAGCCTTGAATCTTGCCCTCCGGACCAAACCCCGTTTCTTTGAACTCAAAGAGGTCTTGTAACTGGATCTTGCCGGATTCAACGCCGGTGACTTCGCAGATCTTGGTTACCTTTCGGGTACCACAGGCAAAGCGCGTTTGCTGTACCACGACGTCGACCGCCGAGGCCACCTGTTCTCGGATCGCGGTCACGGGCAGTTCCATCCCCGACATCAGCACCATGACTTCCAGGCGCGCGAGCATGTCGCGCGGAGAGTTGGCATGCGCGGTGGTCAGGGAGCCGTCGTGGCCGGTGTTCATGGCTTGGAGCATGTCCAGCGCTTCACCACCTCGACATTCACCGACCACGATGCGATCAGGGCGCATTCGAAGGGAGTTCCTCACCAGATCGCGAATGGTGACTGCTCCTTTGCCTTCCGCGTTGGACGGGCGGGCTTCGAGCGAGACCAGATGTTCATGGTGCAGGCGCAGTTCGGCCGCATCTTCGATCGTGACAATACGCTCGCCGTTGGGGATGAAGTTGCTCAAGATGTTGAGCAAGGTGGTTTTCCCCGAGCCGGTGCCACCCGAAACAATCACATTCTTTTTGTACTGCACCGCGATCTGCATGAACTTGACCATGTTGGGACTGCAAGATCCAAACCGGACAAGGTCCTCTCCCCCGAGCTTTTTGGTGGCGAACTTTCGAATGGTGATGGACGGCCCTTTGAGGGCCAGGGGTGGGATGATGGCGTTGAAGCGAGAGCCGTCTTTGAGCCGCGCATCCACCAGCGGGGAGCTTTCGTCGATGCGACGCCCCACGGGCGACACGATGCGCTCGATGATGCCCATGACCGACTGCTCACTGGAGAAGGCCAAGGGCATGCGGGTGAGCTTGCCGCTGCGTTCGACAAAGATCTCGTCGTAGGTGTTGACCATGATCTCGGTCACGGATGGGTCGGCCAGCAAGGGCTCAAGCAACCCAAGACCGATGGCTTCGTCGCGCACTTCTTTGATCAACTCATCCAGGTCGGTGCCAGCAGGCGGCGGGTGCAGGCGCAGGATTTCCCGCAAGGCGCTGTCGGCCTGTTCGCGCAGTTGTTGGTCAGCCATTTTGTGCACATCAATGCGACGCAGGTCGAAGGAGGCAATGAGCTTGTCCTGCAGGCTGCGGCGCAGGGCCAGGCGCGCCTGATCCACAGGGCGTGCGACAGCGGGAGCGGGCTCGTCATGCGCCGCTTGGGGAGACGCAGAGGTGGGGAGTGGTTGAGGCGTAGCCAGCCTGGCTGCAGGAGCAGGTACCGGATGAGCACGTGCACGGACGTTTGGTGCGGGCCGCAGAGGCGAGGCATGAAGCGGGTGCGAAGCGTGCTCTTGCATCGTCAAGCCGTCGCCCTTGGTTCTCCCCATGACCGAGTTTGGAGCAGGGACTTCAATCGCCTGTGGCAACGGGACGCCTGAATTTCCTGCGACGCGGGGTGAAGCCTGCGCCGATACAGCGGGTTGGACCTGTCTCTGCGAATGTTTCCGCCCCCATCGGGCATTGATTTCGAAACCACCGATCAAGATGGTGTCCTCGGGTTGCAGAGGACCGTACGTGGAAGCTTTTTTCCCGTTAACTAGGGTGCCAAACATACTGCCCAAATCGCGGACGAAAGGCTGTTCGTTGGACACGAAAAGCTCTGCATGCTCTTTCTGCACTTTCCAGCCAGCCAGGGTTACATCGGCTGTTTGGGCCGAGCCGATCAGGCACCGGGTCCCTGCAACCTCATGGGTCTGGCTCAGCTCTTTGGATTTCAGATGGATGGTGAACATCGTTATTCGGCTTGTCGATCTGCCCCTTGGCGAATGCTCTTTTCAATGCGTATCACCTCAGAAAGCGCGCGATCTTCCTGTGCCTTTGCGACCACCGACCCAGGCACATAGAGTTTGGGTGTGACGATCACCAGCATTTCTGTCCGCTCATTGGTGAAGTTGCGGTTTGAAAAAAGGCCACCAAACAAAGGGATCTTGTGCAGACCTGGGACATTCTGATCCGCCCGACTGCCGTTGTTGAGCAACAAGCCAGAGATGACGAGTGACTCGCCTTCAGTCAGGCTGACATCGGTCTCGGTACGGTTGGTAATGAATCCAATGAAATCACCCGAACCGGTGGAGCCATCGGGTTTGCTAACTTCGGTGGTGATCTTGGAGCGAATGTTGCCGTTGGCATCCACCAAAGGTTCAATCTCCAGGATGACGCCGTATTCTTTATAGCTCACAGAAATCTGGCCCAGACCGGTCGAGACCGGAATGGGCACTTCCCCACCAACACGCACTTTGGACTTGCCGCCATTGACGGTGGAGACTCTGGGCTCGGCCAGTGTCCAGCTGTCACCGTTTTGCTCCAGGAAATTGATCATGGAGGTGATCTGGTTGGCCATGCCAACAAATGAGAGGAACGGTCTGGCCAAAGTCGCGGGACCAAAGTCTCCAGGCAACTCCGGGCGGGATCGCGAGTTGCTGTAGAACAGTGCGCTGTTGGCCACGGTTGGGCCTGCGGCCTGGGTGCTCCAGCTGATGCCCAGGTTGTCCAGCGCCGACTTGCGAGCCTCAATGACCTTGACCTCCATCAGGATCATCTTTTCTCTGGGCACAATCACGGCTGCAGGCCTGTCATGAATCAAATTGACCGCCTGGGGATAGTGCTGCAGTAATTGTTTTACTTTTGCAGCCTCCTCCATCGAAGAGTATTCCCCACTGAGTTTGATCTTGTCGTTGACAACCGTCACCACAATTGCCGGCTCATGGCTGAGCATTCTCCGCAGTTCAGATGCAGCGAGTTCAGCAACGTTGGTGCCCGAGACCTCCACCTCAAAGCGCTGTTGACGTCCGTTCTTGAGCCACAGGTGCATTGTCGTTTTGCCGACTGCTTCACCGAGCAGCACGATCTGTTTGTCATCCACGATGGTGGCTGTCATCACAGACCCGTTGCCAATGGCGACGCGATCGACCTTGGCGATGGGTAAGACCTTCACCTCGCCGGGGTACAACGCGATTCCGGTAGCTGCTGTTTCGGGCTTGATATCCGCCTTTTGAACTATCACACCGGGAGACCCCGATCGCTCGACATTGGCCGTACCCTGGGCCAACAATACCGCGGAGGTGGGGTTAGCTCGCCCCCCCCCCCCACTATCAGCCAAGGCCACGATCAGGTCGGAATAGCCAAAAGGCGTGGCGTTGACCGCCTGGGCGAACATGCATGCACAGGCAGCGCTGAGAAGTTTGTGTTTCATGTGAGCTATTGTTGGATTGCCGGTCATCAGGCGGTGCGTATTGAAAGCACTCAACGAAGCACCCCATTTGGTGTGTTATCGCTGAGGGAAGCGCCCTTGTTCGCCACAGGCACAGACATGACGCTGGATGCGCCCGCAGCACTGCCACGCCCGCCCACGATGTACTCGACGGCGTTGAGCTTCTTGAGGTTGGAGACTTCGGCAACCACATCCGATACCGAGATGGCATGGCTGGGATTGGGCTTTTCATCCTTAGGACTGCGGAGTACAGCCGTTACCGATGAGTCTGCTTTGGCGACGATGATGGCATTGGCCTCCTGCGGCGTGACATTGAGCGTGACAGTGCTGTAAGTAGCGGCTTGCCCACCCGTTCCGCGCTGCGCCCGTCCCGTGGCCAGTACTTCGACGCCTGAAAGCAAGGGAAACGTGTAGCGCTCTGTCCGCGCACCCACCATGGCCACGCCTTGCGTCATGGCGGGTGGCTTGGCGGTCATGATCAGATCAATCTTGTCACCGGGGCGGACCATACCGGCGATGGAACTGAGCTCATCTACCTCGATGGACAATGCGCGCCGCCCTTCTTTGACGCTACCCGAGAAAAAGGCGCCGCCGCGAGTTACGGTATACACCGGGAGGATCGGTTCACCCGCACGAACCCCGACCAGCAGGGCTTCGCCCTCCAAACGGTCAAACTGTTCGGAAGACACGGCCGAGTCGTGCAGAAACTCCACAGGAAATTCACGCACCGCCGCGGTATCCGAGGTGAGAACGTCACCCGCCTCCAGGTTGCGCGAAGCGACCACCACCGCTTTGGTTTTACGCCCAGCTTTGAGCTCGGCCTCAATCTGACTCATGCGGTTGGAGATGACCGTATTGCTCAGGTAAAAGGCCAGCACAGCCAGGACGATGGCTCCTGCCAGCAATAGCCAGTTTTTGTTGAATTTGGAGATCATCAGTAACTCAAGGCAAGGAAATGACAAAGGACAGGGACTGGATGTAGTTGACGAGCGAGGAGGTGAGCAGCTGAACCACACTCTTGTCGTCGTCGTACTTCAGAAACAGTGCAGCTACGATCGCGGTTCCCACCACCATGTACTCGACCATGGCCGATCCTTTTTGCTGATGTGGGGTTCTGCGTTTGTGAGAGGCGCTCATTTCACGCTCACCCCCCGGATCAGGTTGACGCGAAACGTCGTCTCGCGCAAACCGGGCTTTTCTGAGATCACCACATCCATCTGATCGACCTCTTTCTGAAAAACCATCATGTAACCGCTGCTGCCATCCGGCAGGCGGTCAGATCCGTGTTGTTGTAAGAGCGCCCAGCCTTGGGTTGGCAACCGGTTCAAGTAATACGATTTGACCTGCCCAGCGTCTTCATGCACCAGGAACTGGACGTTTTTGCTGACGCGGCCGGCGTCCGCCGACTCCACAACGCCAATGGCGCGCGCGCGCTGAGGAAACGGGATACTGGCAGTGTCCATTTTTGCCTGTTGCCCACCCAACAAGGCCACAGACAACGTTCCTTTGCTACCACCAAGCCCGGCACGCTTGACGTGGACCGTCTGGTAAAACACGCTATGAAACCGCCCGATCACCGCTTCACCCGGATGGGGCCGTGTCACCAAGGCACCCTTGACCTTGCCGTCAGCTGGCGCTGGCGAGCGACTATCAAGAGCATCCCAATGCCCTTGATAGAACGCCACCACTTCCTCTAAGGAGGCAGCGCTTTGGAAAGTGAGTAGCTGTGTGGGAATGCCGTTAATACGCATGTCGGGCGAAACCCATTCGACCTTGCTTTTGGGTGGCCCGGGAATTTGCGGCCATGGCTCTACCGGTTTGACAAACACCTGCCCCCAGACAATGGACACCGGTGCCCACAAAGCCGCGGCATACCCACAGCGGCGCAACACGCTGTAGTTTGAGCACGTGCGCAAGGCACCAGTGAGCGGGGAACTCAGCACGCTGGGCTACCTTTCTGCTCCGACTCGGGCACGATCTGCGACGGCTGAAGGTTGCCATTGCGGTACAGGCTGCCGGCCGGCACCACGTCGGGCTTCATGATGCCCATGTGGAAGTCGCGCTGTTCCAAGTCCAAGTCATTTGCCAAGGTACGAACCAAGTCTCCGATAGGGCGAAACAATGCGTCACCTTTGCCATAGATCGTCAAGGGTTTAAGAGATGCACAGGTTGACGCAGGTCCAGCATTAGTGCCGCTGGAGTTCCAACCGTTTGCCCCGATCGCGGTCGCGGCTGGAATCACCATCCCGATGTTGCGCAACGGCTCAAAGTGCGCTACATCCGCCAGAGAGACCGACACTTGGGCCTTGACCATCTTTGGCTTGGGCAATTGACTTCCAACGCCAATGGCGAACTCGGCAACATCCAGTACGTTAGAACCAAAATCAGCACTTCGGTCAACCGTGAGCCTGGCATCAGTGAATTGTCTGAGCATCCGCTGCCCGCTCACGTCGTTCCACAATGGAATGCTGCCGTTCACGGCCACCTGCGATAGTTTGTCTTTGAAGTGAAGCTCGCGCTTGGCTGAGAAGAAGCGCACCTGCATTTCTTCCTGCAACTCTGCGTCGGTTTTCAGCCGTTGGTTAGGGTCCCAGCTACGCTCGAAAGCTGCGTAGCGACTGGCCTGATGAGCAGCCTGTTTGATATCCCCATACTTGGCCATATAGACGACAAAAAAGAACAATGGAACTAGCAACAAGGCCATGACCACAAATTCGGATGTGGACTGACCGAGCTGCCTGCAACGCGCAGGACTCTTGGCACTGGGATTCATTTCGACCCCTTGATCTTGTTACGATCGACGGTTTCACTATGGACCGAGGATTCTTCGTTGGCGGGCTTTTTAACATCACCGCGCGCCCAATCTGGTTTTTCAAAAATCCCCGGTGACATCGCCGCATTGACCCTGAAATCAACCACAATTGGAAGACACTTCCTTTTGAGCAAATTGTCTGCCCCTTCAAAATCGAAACAGCCAGTTTTTTCATCATAATTGCGCTTGGGCTCTTTGATATGAAGCACAAGCTTCTCACCAGTTCCAACATGCTCAGGGGACCCTATAAGAGAACAAAGCTTCGTACCCTCTTGATGAAATTGCTGGGCAGCCGCTACTGCTTGGTCGTACAGGACCCCGTACCCCCCCATCCCTTTTGGTCTTTGCAAATTAGCCGGATTGGGTAGATATCCACATCGGTGGCCAAAATGCTCCTCGACATCATCGTATTTATTTGCGCTCCATTTTCTTTGAAAATTTTTCAGACGATTCTGAAATTGCCTCTCTTGAGCTTGCATAACCAGAGAATTATCTCGGCCGCTTCTTTCGGGCGAATATGGTCCCTTTGGTGATTGAATGACAGTCCAACCTGCCCCGGGAGCAGAGTAGTCGTACCGTACAGCGGGTCGAAGACGTGCGACACAATCAGAACCTTCGCTACCAACATCCATCAAGTATTCGGTGATCACAATGCGTTCCCGACCTGACAGATAAATGCTCTCTTTTATAACTATATCGCCTTCATAAAGCTTCGTCATCATCCCCTGTTCATATTGTTTGCCCACCTGCGAACAAACATAGGCGGTCGCAGTTTCCCAAGAGGCGGCCTTATTTTTGTCAATCTTGCTCTCGCCGACAAGGCGTTTTATGATAATAATATTGTCTGGCCAAACGGGGTTTGACCCCGTGGATTGCGCCAAGCCCAATCCATGCACCAGCATCAAAACGACAAAGGGCAACACAAAATGGATCAGTACTCCGTACTCTGTGGGTCGTTCTTTTTCCTGGTCTTTGACATCAAGGTTGACGATCTTTGCGAGTACGTTGGCCCAGATCGAAGGGCTCATCCTGAAGTGATGCATGAGCTTCATGGTGTCCCCACTGTTGAATTTGGTGAAAAAATCAAAAGACCAAATCTATTCCCATAGGTAAACGCCAGAGCTGTGTTGCTAGGCGATGTCAGACGCACCTGCCAATAAGGGCTGTAGAGACTGGCCACCTCATGATGTGCGTCTGCGCGGAAAAGTGTCGTGGCGGTGAAATCCCGGCTATCCCTCTTGGGGCGAGCAAAGAACACCTTGGCAGCAGATACAGCCGCCAATTGGTCTTCCATCATGCCTGGTTTAAGGGTCGTGTCACCCAATGGCTTGTTGCCAGCAATGCTTTGTTCGAAAATCCCAAGTTGGTCGGAAGTTTTCACCTGTGTGCGCGACTTGGCCGCCGCGTAGTGAAAAATGAATTCCGTCTTGGTGGGATTGTTGTTGTCCACCTGAGTAGGTCGTCCGTAGTTATTGGACTTGCGCTCCAGATCGTATAACTCTTTGACCCCCGTCCAACCATCATGATTGACCGGACTGTCTGAGTAGGCCAGACTGCCTGCCCAGTCGTGCGGATTTAAACGACTGTCACCCTCATCACCGGACTCATCAACGGTCGTTCTGCCCCAACCAGTAGGAAGACTGAAAAAACTCCGACAACGAAGCCGTCGGTTATTGCGATTCTTGGCGGTGAGCTCTGAAGTATCTTGTGCCTCCCATCGTTCATAATCCTGCAACTGTGTACCACCATCCCGGCTTGAGCCAATTTCGATGACCCAGCAATTTCCGAATGTGCTATTGCCAATTAAATAACTTAACGGATTGGACCGGGAAGGGCCATCCCGCCGCTCGGTGAAATCGTCGCGAGAAGCAAGTACAATTTCTGCCGCCGTATACCGACCATCATCAGCCTGATATACCGTTTTTCTCTTGGTATATTGAGCAAAGGAATCGCTCCAGGCTGCAAAATTCAAAGCCCCCAACTCCACGCCTTTGATGGAGTTTGGAGCTACGTCAGTCTTGCCATCCTGATTAGCCAAATTTTGAGCCAAGACCTTGTCAGCAGCGTCTTTTGCGGCCGCAGACAGCGCCACTTCATTGAGTAACAAATAGGATGCGTTAGTTAATGCATATTTCCCATATGCCTCAACCACAGTCGCGAGACCAGACGCAACTCCATCAGCACCTTCCTCTAAGGCATCTACAATCGGTTGAATGACCTCGATGATCCCCTCGACCACTGCCGCAATTGGTGAAGTAATCACAAAGCCATACAGCACAGGAACCACATACTCTTGAATGTTCTCAATAACTTTTTGGTGATACCGTACCCAAGACTGAATACTGATCGCTTGGGCGAGGAACGCCTCGTTCGCGATTTCAGCACGATTTCCGTAGGCCACAAGATTGAGCGCGCGGGCTTGAACCAATGCGCCGGAATAGGCCGCAGCATCAGTGGCATTAACCACTTTCTGCTTTTCGGATGTGACCTGACCAATGCTGTACACACCGACACCGGCGACCAACAGTGACGCAATCAACCCAAGAAACCACAGCAGCGCCTGACCACGCACACCATGGTGGGCTAACCGAGCCTGAGGCTTCACGTTCGCTGTTTTGATCTGCATGAATCACTCCCTTCTAGCCATTGTTATTGTCAGTTCCCACCTACCTACCCTTCCCACCACAACACTCTTGAATCCACATCTGCAATCAGCATTTCGCGCATGCAGACTACGGACAAATCACAACTCAGGGGAGTTTGACCAACTCCACCCGTCGGTTCAAAGACCGACCTTCCTCCCTGCGATTGTCGGCAACAGGCTTCTCTTGACCATGTCCAACCGATTGCAATCGAGAAGCCGTGACGCCATGCCTCACGAGGTAAGTCAAGATTGCATCAGCGCGCCGTTGGGACAAATCTTTGTTCGCTTGAGGAGAGCCTACGTTGTCGGTATGACCTTCGACGGACAACCGTAACTTCGTCGATGAGTTCATCAACTTGACCACCTCGTTGAGGGTGGGTTCAGCGTCTTGCCGGACGGCTACCATGTTGTTATCAAAGTTGAGCTGCAGAGTGGCAAAACCCAGCGATTCAAGCTGCTGTTGCAAATCAATCTCTGAAAGGATATTAGGAACATCCGTCAAAGTGATGACTGTGATCGTAGGAAATTTTTGATTGGCGCCGTACGCATCAAACAGAACCCATCGCTTGTTTAAACCCTTCTCGATCACAAGCAGGTGTTTAAAAAATCCTCTTGCTTCATCACCATCCCTGTATTGCGCCACATGCCGACCGCCAGCTTGTTGGATCACACGCTTGAAGTTCAGGTATAGCAAATAGTTGGTACTTCTTTCAGAAAGGCGACGGTACGAAGTCGTCTCAATCTTGCCACCAAGCCTTACATGCCCTTTGCTGTCGAATGGGCCATGTTTCGTGCCGCACATTGCCCAGGCTCCACCGTCCAAGCAATCAAATTTTCCATTTACAGCAAAGGCTCCAAAATCTTGTATCTTACTAGAGCGTATTTCGTAGCCAGAAGGTGTTTGAAATCCCTCCGGATTTGCTCCTTGCGCCATCGCTTGCTGCGCAACAGCCCCCCCCAAAAGCAACAAAAACCAAGGCGCGAAGAAGCGCGCTACCGATTCGATTCTCAATCTCACCCCCTGATGTCTATTACCGTAAGCAAGCCAGAAACATCGCAACCCAAGCGAACCCCCGTCGATCGGCATCCCGACTGACCACAAGGTGCGCCAAGTCAGCTTTGCCCAAGACGTCCTGGGCAAAGCTGGATGCTTTGGAGGGCTACTGTTGACCGCCGAAGGTCTTGAGATTTCGTTCTACAGCTTGGCCTTCTGCTCGGGTCTTACCGCTTTCTGCGGCGGTCTTTCCGGTTGTTCCGTGTTCACCGGCGAGTTCAGACGCCATCTGAGCGGTCTGCCCGCGAATCACATCACCGAAGGCGGCGAACACAGTGATGGCTGCGATGGCGATCAGCGCTGTGATGATGATGTACTCGGTCATGCCTTGACCGCGCTGATTGCGCTTGTTCGTGCGCACGGACTTGAGAAAGGAAAAAGCCATAGTTGACTCCAACAAGAAGGTACTTGATACGGAGGCACCGAAAGACCCGCCACCTCCTCCCACTGGCATGTCCATATTTCAAGAGACTCAGACCAGACCCGTGGTGTACAGAGAGCACCAAAGGCAAGTCAGATTCTTGTTGTTTTTTCGGACTTATAGATTGAAAAAAAAAAATAATGAGAACTTTCTGTACACTTATATCTGTTGCTGCATATAGGTCGAGCTTGATGGAGACCTTCTGCTTAAAAGCTAGGCAGGTGGACCCCGGGAGCATGAGCGTCACCGAGGCCGCAGCTGGATTTCGGTCACCTCCACGGTGATAGAAGGCATTCCACCCTCGGCTGCGCCTTGCATTCGAATGGGGCCGTATCCTGGCGCGTACCAAGTCTCCCAAATTCGAGATACCCCACTCTCATCGCTACGTTCCAGCAGATGACAGGTGACAGGAAAACGCCCTGCGCGAGTATCCAGTGGGCCGACACCTATCAGCTTCGCCCACCTTTTCTCTAAAACTGACTCTGTTGCTTTAGCTTGATGCTCGTACTGGCGCGATGTAGTCACAATGTAGAAGCGATCTTCACCAACCGCAAGGTCAATTGGCAGGCCCTCCTGATCACCCACGGCACGTATGCGCTGGCCAGATCCGACAGTGCCAGCAATCAGCAACTCCAACACCGCCAATGCGCGGTCTTCCGAGAAGTAAGTTACGGATTCCATTAAAACCTTGCCTTGAACCAAAGTCCGGTGATGAAGGCGGCTGCTCCCTACGGGATCCATTGTGACGTCGGCATATGGAAACCACTGACCCTCAGCCATCCGCCCGAGCTTAAAAGATGCACCACTGGTAAACACTTGGAAACAGTCACGCATGGTAGGTGGGCCCTCAGATACTGCAACACAGGAAACAAGTCCTTGCTGGGCATCACTTTGATCATCACCGCCTTCCGGAACTACTCGGCAGGCCTGCCCCATCGGCTGCCGAACAACCATCAAATGGACCGGCTTACCCGGAATTAGGTAAGGTCTGCCTTCTCGAAAGGCGAACACTCTGGCGCCAGCGGAGGGATGTAGCATATTCCCCGCACCGTCTGACAACGCCAGCCCATGATTGACAAGCCCCTCAATCCTACCGACAAGCGAGTGCAATTCTATGGGCGTCGTGGAGGGAGTCTGCGCGTACGCTGTCGTTCCAGTTGCAGCGATCCACAGGTAAGTCGGAGGACGAAGCCAGATCAACCACCAAACCGAAACCGTATGAATCATCGGATATCTCTCAACCATGGATACTGGGATTCAACCTTTTCCCGCACCCTTGACTTTCCGAATTGATTTTGCACGCTTCCTAAACCCGTAAGAGCTTGGCGCGCTACATCGGGTGAACGCCGTTCACTCTCCATTTGATTCATCGTGTCGAGCGCAGCCAAGTAAACAACCTCTGCGTCTGAGAGCAATCCCAACTTAAGCCGCACATCCCCCAGCCTGACAAGCACCATTGCCAAAGAGAGGCGAGCCTCTATTCCACGAATTGTCTCAAGCTCGGCTAAGCGAACAAGTGTTCCCTCCGCGCCTGCATAGTCTTCCAGAGCGACTTGGGAGGCGGCCAGATTGGCTTGCACAGCCATTGTGCGTGGATGTTCTTCACCCAAGAGCTTCTGATTGATCGTCAGTGCTTCTCGAAATGCAGATAACGCTCGTTGGGTTTCCCCTGTGCGAAACAAAATGGACCCGAGATTGTTCTGACTCAAAGCTGTATCAGGATGCACGTTCCCCAAAGTTTTTGTCCTAATTGATAACGCCTTGACATGCCATTTAAGGGCTTGCTCGTAAGCCCCTGCCAAGCTAGCAACTTCGCCCAGATTGCTGATGACCACTGCCGTCCAGGGATGATCGTCTCCGAATGCCTGTCGACGGATCGCATATGCATTGAAAAACGTCTCCTGCGCCTTCCCTAGTCCTCCTTGCCGCATCTCCAGTTCAGCAATATTGTTATAGAAAGTCGCCATAACCAAGTGAGATTCGCCAAGCACATCGCGCCAAAGTGAAGCGGATTTTTCGAACTCTTGGCCTGCCAAAGGCAGGTCTCCCTTGATACGGAGCGCGGCACCTTTGTTGTTGTACGCTTGCCCAAGCCAGAAATGCTGTTCCCCCAGTCTCTTTCTCCAGATACTCGCGGCCACATCAAATGCGGTCAAGGCCTCAGTAGGGCGCTCCATCAACACATGTAGAAGCCCCTCTGTATTCTTCATTCGGGCAAACTGAAAATGATCTAGTGTCTTCTTAAACTCAAAACATTGTGCTGCTTGAGAAATGGAGAACTCCGCTTGCATCGCAAGTCCTTCATTCAGCGTCAACTCAGCCTGTGACAGCCAGTATTCGAGGTGGTTATGGCACATTGGAAGCTCATCTTGCACCTTTTGATACCCCTGAAGCGCCACTCTGCTATCGCCGAAGCGACCGACAAGCATTGCCGTATCAGCAAGCATGCGCTGAACAATCCCAGCAGGGGAGCCGCTTGTAACCTGGTCGGCCTGCACCCTGACCATCACCCGATCCAGACGATCGTTGGCATCGAAAAGTCGTCCATCTCGGACATACGCCTCAATCAGGGTTAGTTGTGCAATGTCGGCACTGGCATTCATAGAAGGTTGGATGGATTTCTCAATACCCTTGGCAAATTCCTCCTGACGCTCTCGGGAAACAGCCTTTCCACTGATCAAAGTTGTCCGCAGGTCCAACGTTGCGGCCTGCAGCTGTTGATCTGCTGACAACGCGAGGAACTGGCTGTCAGACCTAAACTGGCTGGCATATGCGTCTGCGGAATCGATATCTCCGGCAAAGAGAAATCCGCGCCACTCGTTCAGGAGCGCATCCACATACAAAATTTTTTCTTGCGCAGAGAAACCAAAAACTGACTTACCAGGCAGGAAGGTCGCCACCGAAGAGGGAAAAGACAATCGCTGTGCAAACAGCACACGGGCCCGCAAGTGTTCTCTCAAACGGGGCGGTAACGGGTGATCAGTTTCAGCGCCCGAGAACGCCATATTTGATGAGATGGGCAATTCGTTGCGATCAGCCTTGACAATCAAGGCACGATACTCAGCCAACCAGTCAGCACTCAAATCTGATGCGGCGCGAGGTTGTTGAGGTAAGACCTTCCAAATTAACATGCCCGCGAGACCGATCCCCACGCCAAAGATTAGCAGTCTCGCCATTCTGCGACTGCGCCGAGTGGCAGAATTCAGGTATTTGCCCTCTGTCTTGGGCAAGCTGGACTCCGGACTGGAACCCCGTCCTGCAGCTCTGGCCAAAAGCGAGTGCACCCTCTCCCAGCCAGTGAACAGTAGTTGCTGAGCGATCTCGAAAAAGTTTTTGAAGAAGTTGTTCATGCTTGCTGCTATGCAGGCACCTACGCAATCCAATGGTCACTCAAGGAGTGCTGCGCCCCAGACGCTTCAGCTCATTCTTCAAGGCAGCAATGTCTGACTCGAGTCGTTTCACTGCAGCAAGGTCGACAGATCCACCCTTGCCAGAACGTTGATGGGCATTGAGCTGATCGCGGGAGCGCAGCAACTCCTGCATAAGTATGGCCACACGCTCCGATCTAACCTCAGGCGAATCCGTAGTGCCGGCAGATGATGGTTTGGCAGTACTTTCCGCTATAGAAGGCACGCGCGCTTGCGAACGACCGACGGACCCAAATTCAGATATGCCTCCACACATAAGTAAAGAAGACCCGCTTTTTTGGATCGATTTTCCGTATATCACTCGGCTATCAGAAGACGCCACCCCACAAGACGCCAGAGCATCTGCACTAGCCAAACTCAACACCACAACCACCAGCGATAACATGGCACTCATCAATTGCTGGTGCTGGAGTGAGTGATCGATACTGTTACAGTGTTGGTATCGCCGTCAGTAATGGTCAACGGTATTGCATCCAGACACGCACCACCAAGCACTGTCACGTCGAAAGAGTCACCCGCATTCGCGACATAGGACGAAGAAAGCCTAATGTGGGCAGGAAAGGGGTTGTGGATGGTATAGGGCTCAACCCCACCGAACACCATTACCTTTGGCCCCACACCTGACCCGGCGCATCCAGCACTGGTCAACACCACCTCGGCAGGTGTAACCGTCAACTCCACAGTGCCGTCGTCAACGCTGCCTCCGCCGCCACATGCTGTCAATGTCGCAGCAACTGTCACGACCACTAGAAACCGAAACTTGCTGAGCATCGCCCCTCCCCGATTAACAAAAATGAAACAAATAGAACTAACCAACTGCACCGCATTTTGGCTTAGTGAAGAAAAAAAGTTTAGCACAAGGCTCCTCGACAATACGCTACTAGTCGTATCCTACGAGCATGAGCCTGGGATGGCATTGAAACGGAAGGCATGAAGGCCCACAGCAGGCGGACCGGCGCAAGGCGGCAATCATCAGACTGATAGTGATCGACGTGAAACAACCCCGTAGAAACAGCGGCGGCGTCTTTTAGCGGTAGCGCTTCTGACTGATAGAGTTCGTAACTTGATAGGGATCGCCATGGACACCCACCAGTTGGGTAGGGATGTTGTTCAGGCCGCCCGATGAAGGCTTTGTCGCTCCCGCCGGTCCAGGAACGGATATTGCAGGACGGCTTTCTGCCATTTCGATGCCGGTGCCGGTGCCGCTGGCTGGCAATCGCTGCGAGGGCGTCTGGGAGTTGGCCCGCGCCGCCGCAGTCACGGACAATGGCTTCGATGGCTGGTATTTGCCGATGTACGGCTCTGGATAGAATGATCCTGACCGGCTCGGCTTGAGCCACAAGGCCAAACTGAACCTTGCGCATGGACGCAAAGATCTTCTGGACATAACCGTGATCAAACCCGGTGGCGAAGTTGCCGGAGTAGTAGCAACTGAAAGCCTTACCCCAGTCCTGTGCGCGGTCGTAACACTCGCGAAGAATGCGGGAACCAGCCTTGAGGTTCGAGCAAACATCGAACGCTTCAGCGTAGGTATTCAGGCCGTACTTGGCCAGGTTGTAGCGATTGACCTGAGCAATACCGACCGAGAAGTTGTAGCCCTCTTCTTTCAGCTGGCGGACCGCCGCCAGCGCCTCTACAAGGTTTTTGGGTTGGCTTGCAAGATACCCACCCACGACGCCGATGGCGAAAGGATTGCGTGACGACTCCACGTGAACCACGTGCTGCATCACTTCATGGGGTACCGACAGATCGGGGCAATCCAGCATGAAACCATCAACGGCAATCGCACCATGCCCTGGATCAGTGCACTGCCGCGAAGATGTCGGCAATGATGACCAGAGCGAACGCCGGGGTGCGGCCGCTTCCTCCTGAAAATCAGTTTTATTGCCGATTATTGTAACTTGTGTATTATAAAAATCCGATCATGAAGCAATATTCAGACACCTTAGTTGTCTCAATTTGTAAATTGTGATCAGTGCACGGTTCAGGACCCCGGTGCTGTTTTGGCCTGCATGGCCGCCCACACCGCCAACGCGTCACTGGTCTCGCGCACGTCGTGCACTCGAATCACCCGTCCACCCCGCTCCACGGCCAACAAGGCCGCCGCGACGCTGGCCGACACGCGCTCGGCAGGCACGTCTCGCCCGGTGAGCGCACCCAATGAGGATTTGCGCGACCAGCCGGCCAGCAGGGGATAGCCTTCGGCGAGCAATTCACGCTGGCGCGCGAGCAGGCTGAAGTTCTGCTCGACGGTTTTGCCAAACCCGATGCCGGGATCGAGAACGATGCGCTCTTCAGCCACATTCTGGGCACGAAGGGCATCCACGCGTTGTCGCAGGAATGCCACCACCAGCGGCACCACATCCCCCTGCATGGGCGCGACCTGCATGGTCTGCGGATCGCGGTGCATGTGCATCAGGCACACGCCACAGCGCGGATGGGATGCAACCACCTGCAACGCGTCGCCCTGGCGCAGTGCCCAGATGTCGTTGATGATGTCAGCCCCTTCGTCCAGAACTGCGCGCATGACCTCGGGTTTGTAGGTGTCCACGGACAGGGGCACACCAAGCTTGGCAGCTTCGCGAACCACGGGCAACACGCGCGCCAGTTCCTCGTCCAGTGGCACCGCCGGGCTGCCCGGTCGGGTGGATTCGCCACCGATGTCGAGGATGTGCGCCCCATCTTTCAGCAGTTGCTCGCAGTGCGCCAGCGCGGCTCGTGTGCCGGCATGTTGGCCGCCGTCTGAAAAGGAGTCGGGCGTGACGTTGACGATGCCCATGATCTTGGGCTGGGTCAGGTCGATATCAAAACGGGAGGTTTGCCAGTGCATGAAGGGAACCCGGAAAAAGCAACGGGGCCAGAGGCCCCGTTAGGTGAATGCAGGTGACGACCTGCGATATCAGGCCACTGTGGGCGCCGGATCGGTGTTCACAGCGGGTGTTCCACCGCTGCCCCCGCCACCCCCCACCGAGGGATTGCGCGGCGTCCAGTCCTTGGGAGGACGGGGCGGCTTGCCGGCCATGATGTCGTCGATCTGCTCGGCGTCGATGGTTTCCCACTCCAGCAAGGCCTTGGCCATGGCGTGCATCTTGTCGCTGTTTTCTTCGATCAGACCACGCGCCAGCTTGTACTGCTGGTCGATGATGCGGCGCACCTCGGCGTCCACCTTCTGCATGGTGGACTCGCTCATGTTGGTGGTCTTGGTCACCGAACGGCCCAGGAACACTTCACCTTCGTTTTCAGCGTAGACCATCGGGCCTAGCGCATCGGTCATGCCATAGCGCATCACCATGTCGCGCGCGATCGTAGTCGCGCGCTCGAAATCGTTGGAAGCGCCGGTCGTCATCTGGTGCATGAACACCTCTTCAGCGATGCGGCCACCAAAGAGCATGCTGATCTGGTTCAGCATGTAGTCCTTGTCGTAGCTGTAGCGGTCCTGAGCCGGCAGGCTCATGGTGACGCCCAGGGCACGACCACGCGGGATGATGGTGACCTTGTGCACCGGGTCGCACTTGGGCAGCAGCTTGCCGATCAGCGCGTGGCCCGACTCGTGGTAGGCCGTGTTGCGACGCTCTTCCTCGGGCATCACCATGCTCTTGCGCTCAGGGCCCATGAAGATTTTGTCTTTCGCCTTCTCGAAGTCCTGCATTTCGACCACGCGTGCGTTGCGGCGTGCCGCCATCAGGGCGGCTTCGTTGCACAGGTTGGCCAGATCGGCGCCGCTCATGCCGGGCGTGCCGCGGGCGATGACGCTCGGGTTCACGTCGGTACCCAGGGGCACCTTGCGCATGTGCACGTGAAGGATCTGCTCGCGGCCGCGGATGTCGGGCAGCGTGACATACACCTGACGGTCGAAACGGCCGGGGCGCAGCAAGGCCGCGTCCAGGATGTCGGGGCGGTTGGTGGCGGCCACCACGATCACGCCCAGGTTGGTTTCGAAACCGTCCATCTCGACCAGCATCTGGTTCAGGGTCTGCTCGCGCTCGTCGTTGCCACCGCCCAGGCCAGCGCCACGCTGGCGGCCGACGGCGTCGATTTCGTCGATGAAGATGATGCAAGGCGCGTTTTTCTTGGCGTTCTCGAACATGTCGCGCACGCGGGCCGCACCCACGCCAACGAACATTTCCACGAAGTCGGAGCCCGAAATGCTGAAGAACGGCACCTTGGCTTCGCCAGCGATGCCCTTGGCCAGCAGCGTCTTGCCGGTACCCGGAGGGCCGACCAGCAACAGGCCGCGTGGAATGCGGCCACCCAGTTTCTGGAACTTGGCGGGGTCTTTCAGGAAGTCCACGACCTCCTTGACTTCTTCTTTGGCCTCGTCGCAACCCGCCACGTCGGCAAAGGTCACGGTGTTGTTGTTTTCGTCAAGCATGCGGGCCTTGCTCTTGCCGAAGCTGAATGCACCACCCTTTCCGCCGCCCTGCATCTGGCGCATGAAATAGATCCAGACGCCGATCAGCAGCAGCATCGGGCCCCAGCTCACGAGCAGGGTCATCAACAGAGAGCCTTCTTCGCGCGGACGCACGTCGAATTTCACATTGTTGTTGATCAGGTCGCCCACCAGTCCGCGGTCCAGATAGGTCGCAGTGGTGCGGATGCGACGGTCGTCCTGGGTAACGGCCACGATCTCCGTGCCGCCCTGACCTTCCTGGATGGTGGCGCTCTTGATGCGCTGGGCCTTGACCTCATCGAGGAACTCGGAGTACCCCATGTAGCCGGCGCTCGCGGTCGCGCGACCGTCGAACTGCTTGAAGACGGTGAAAAGCACCATGGCGATAACCATCCACACGGCGATTTTCGAGAACCACTGGTTGTTCAAGTGCAGCTCCTGGCTAGAACATTGTCGTAAATGCGCATATGGGTCCCATTTTAGGTCTTTCAAGAAGACCCACCATTGACAAATGACTTGGTCATGTCAATCGCATGGTTGGCTTTTTTTGTATCCGCGCGGTGTCTTCAGGTGCGCGCCTGTGGTTTCAGACCCAGCCCCACCAGAAAGGTTTCAGAAGATTTGTCACGGGAAGCTTTGGGCTTGATGGCCTTGACCACGCGAAAGGTCTGGCGAAACAGGGCGACCGTGGGGTCGTAGGCCCCGCCATGGAAGAGCTTGACCACCAGCGCCCCATCGGGCTTGAGGTGATGCACGCTGAAATCCACCGCCAGTTCGACCAGGTCGGTGATGCGCGCGGCATCGGACAATCCGATGCCCGACAGATTGGGTGCCATGTCGGAAACCACCACATCCACAGCCTCCACGCCCCGGTCGATCAAGGCCTGTTCGAGCGCAGCCAGCACCTCGGGCTCGCGGAAATCGCCCAGAATGAAGTGAACGCCTTCCACCGCATCCATGGGCAACATGTCGAGCGCAATGATCTGGCCGTGCAGTTCTCCCACCGCCGCCCCCTGCGGGCTCAGGCGGCGGCGCACATACTGGCTCCAGGCGCCTGGCGCCGAGCCCAGGTCGACCACGCAGTGACCCGGGTGGATCAGGCCCAGGGTTTCGTCTATTTCCTTGAGTTTGTAGGCGGCCCGCGCGCGGTAGCCGTCTCTTTTCGCCAGCTTCACATAGGGATCGTTGACGTGCTGGTTGAGCCAGGCCTTGTTGACCTTCTTGCTCTGGGTCTTGACTTTCATGCCCATAAGGTCTTTTCAGTTCTGTGTAAACGATAATTGTCCCATGCCCCAGATCACACTCACTCCCGCCCAGCGCAAAGTCCACCGCGCTGATGCCCACCACCTCGATCCGGTCGTCCTCGTCGGCGGCGATGGACTGAGCCCGTCCGTCAAGAAAGAAATCGACAACGCCCTGAAGGCCCATGGCCTGATCAAGGTGCGCGTCTTCAGCGACGACCGTGCCGCGCGCGAGCTCATGCTCAAGACGCTGGCCGACGAACTCGACGCCGCGCCGATCCAGCACATTGGAAAATTGCTGGTGTTGTGGCGCCCGATGCCAGAAAAAGAAAAGACGACAGACGAAGAGCGCATGCCGGGACCGCGCGACGTCAAGGTGCTCAAGTTCAGCAAGCGGGGTGGTCAGCGGCCCGAGGTCAAGGTGGTGCGTGTTCTGGGCAACCAGCGCCTCACCCCCGGCGGTCAGGTGAAACGCGCCAAGGTCATGAAAAAGAGCATCAAGAAGAGCGCCCGCTGACCCGTTTCCACCCAGCGTCCGCTTGAACTTCCCCCATCGTGCACCATCTTAGACCGCATGAACCTTCAATCCGCTCCGGACGCCACCCAACCCCTGCTGGACTTTTCCGATTTGCCGCGCTTCGACGCCATCACACCGTCCCAGGTGGCCCCGGCGCTGGAGGTCTTGCTGACCGACGCCAACCGTGCGCTGGAGCAGGTCACTGAAGAGGCTTTCCCCCCGGAATGGGCCGCGATGGCCCGCACGCTGGACGTCGCCACCGAACGGCTTTCGCGCGCCTGGGGCGCCGTCAGCCACCTCAACAGCGTGGCCGACACACCCGAGCTGCGCGCGGCCTACAACGAGGCCCTGCCCAAGGTCACCGAATTCTGGACCCGGCTTGGCTCGGACGAACGCCTCTACGCCAAGTACAAGGCCATGGACCCGGCCAGCCTCAACACCGAGCAGGCCCAGGCGCACAAGAACGCCATGCGCAGCTTTGTGCTCGGCGGCGCGGAACTGCAGGGCAAGGCGAAGGCCCGTTTTGCCTGGTTGCAGGAGCGTCAGGCCGAGCTGGGGCAGAAATTCAGCGAAAACGCGCTGGACGCGACCGACGCGTTTTCACTGATCGTCTCCACCGAAGAACTGGCGGGCGTCCCGGCCGACGTGTTGCAGGCCACGGCCGCTGCAGCCCAGGCAGAAGGCCAGACGGGTCACAAGCTGACCCTCAAGATGCCCTGCTATTTGCCGGTCATGCAGTTCGCACACAGCAGCGCGCTGCGCGAAAAGCTCTACCAGGCCTACGTCACGCGGGCCAGTGACCAGGCGGCCGCAGAGGCATTGAAGTTCGACAACACCGCCATCATGGCCGAGCTGCTGGCCCTGCGCCATGAAGAAGCGCGGCTGCTCGGCTACCGGCACTTTGCCGACGTGTCGCTGGTGCCCAAAATGGCCGAATCACCCGAACAGGTGATCCAGTTCCTGCGCGATCTGGCGGGCAAGGCGCGCCCGTATGCCGACAAGGACCTGGCCGATCTGCGCGAATTTGCCGCCAGCGAGCTCGGTCTGACCGACCCGCAAGCCTGGGACTGGCCCTACATCGGCGAAAAACTCAAGGAAGCGCGTTACGCCTTCAGCGAGCAGGAAGTCAAACCCTATTTCACCGCACCCAAGGTGCTCGCCGGGCTGTTCCAGATCGTCGAAACGCTGTTCGAAGTGACCATTCGCCGCGACACGGCACCGGTCTGGCACCCCGGCGTCGAGTTCTACCGCATCGAGCGCATGAAGCCAGCCGGCACCCAGCTCGTGGGTCAGTTCTACCTCGACCCCGCCGCACGCACGGGCAAACGCGGCGGTGCCTGGATGGACGATGTTCGGGCCCGCTGGCTGCGCCCGGACACCGGCGCAATGCAGACACCGGTGGCGCACCTGGTGTGCAACTTCGCTGAAGGCGTGGAGATCGATGGTGTCAGGAAGCCACCGCTGCTGACGCACGACGACGTCATCACCCTCTTCCACGAGTTCGGCCACGGACTGCACCACATGCTGACCCAGGTGAACGAGCGCGATGTCTCGGGCATCAGCGGCGTGGAGTGGGACGCGGTGGAATTGCCCAGCCAGTTCATGGAGAATTTCTGCTGGGAATGGGACGTGCTCAAACACATGACCGCCCATGTGGACACCGGTGAGCCGCTGCCGCGCGAACTGTTCGACAAGATGCTCGCAGCCAAGAACTACCAGAGTGGTCTGCAGACCCTGCGCCAGGTGGAGTTTTCGCTGTTCGACATGCTGCTGCACAGCCAGGGCGAGCCCGTCACCGGGGGCGACGCCATCCTGGCGCTGCAACAACAGGTGCGCGACGAAGTGGCCGTGCTGCAGCCGCCCGCCTACAACCGCACGCCCCACACCTTCAGCCACATCTTCGCGGGCGGTTATTCTGCCGGCTACTACAGCTACAAGTGGGCCGAAGTGCTGTCGGCCGATGCCTACGCCGCCTTCGAAGAAGCGGCCCAGAAGAATGGGCACAGCACGCTGGATGTGGAAACGGGCCGACGCTACCGAGAGGCGATCCTGGAAGCCGGGGGCAGCCGTCCGGCCATGGCGTCTTTCAAAGCGTTCCGCGGGCGGGAGCCGGGCATTGATGCCTTGCTGCGTCACCAGGGTATGGCCTGACAGCGAACGCCCTCCTGAATGTGGTTGAGAACCTGCTTTTGCCAGAAGGATTTGACATGACCATCACCCCTTCCCCTGTTTTCCCGATGCACAAGCTGGTGCGCGCGGCGGTTGTCGGCGTGGCGCTCGGCGCACTCGCAACCTCCTGGGCCTCGGCCCAAGGCGTCTACCGCATCGTGGGACCCGATGGCAAGGTGACCTATTCGGACCAGCCGCCACCACCCAGCGCCAGGGCTTCCGTCGTGGACGGAGCCTCCGCCAGCGCCGCGGTTAACAACCCACAACTGCCGCAGGAACTGCGCCAGACGGTCAGCCGCTATCCGGTCACCCTCTACACCACGACCGATTGCGCACCCTGCAACACCGGACGCAGCCTGCTCAATGCGCGCGGCGTGCCTTACACCGAAAAAACAGTCACCTCCGCCGAAGACGCAGCGGCACTGAAACGCCTGAGTGGAGAATCGTCGCTGCCCTTCCTCAGCATCGGCGGGCAACAGCTCAAAGGGTTCTCGGAAACCGATTGGACGCAGTACCTGGACGCAGCAGGCTACCCCAAGCAGTCCGTCCTGCCGACCAACTTCCGCCGACCTGCTGCGACAGCGCTGGTGGCGACACAACCCGTGCAGGCTGCTGCAGCGAGGCCAAATGCGGTTCCGGCCAGGCCCCCTGTGCAGCCGGCTGAGACACCGGTAACCCCGCCCACAGAGAACCCGGCCGGCATCCGTTTCTGACGATCAGGCGCTGGTTGGCGCTCAGAAAGTCAGCGTCTTCACGCCGCTGCTGGTACCCAGCAGGCAGACGCTGGCCTTCTGGTGAGCGAACACACCCACGGTGACAATCCCTGGCCACTGATTGACTTCGCTCTCGAAGGCCAGCGGGTCGGCTATCTGCAGGCCGGTCACGTCCAGAATGTGCTGGCCGTTGTCGGTCACCAGCGGCAGGCCGTCCTTGGTTCGCAGGTGCACCCGACCACCCAGCACTTCAAACTGGCGAGTCAACCGGGCGGCTGCCATGGGAATCACCTCCACGGGCAATGGAAACGCACCCAGGGCCTTCACCATCTTCGACTCGTCTGCGATGCAGACAAACTGGCGCGACTGGGCGGCCACGATCTTCTCGCGCGTGAGCGCGGCGCCACCACCCTTGATCATGTGGCCCTGCGCGTCGATCTCATCGGCACCATCGATGTAAACCGACAGTTCGGCCACATCATTGGCCGCAAACACCGGGATGCCCAGCGCTTTCAGTCGGGCCGTGGAGGCTTCGGAGCTCGACACCGCACCCGGAATCTGGTCTTTCATTGAGGCCAGGGCATCGATGAACTTGTTGACCGTGGAGCCGGTGCCCACCCCGACGATGTGACCAGGGGTCACGTATTGAAGGGCGGCCTGGCCCACGAGGGTTTTGAGTTCGTCTTGGGTCATTTGAGACAATCAGCGGTTACAAAGAATCAGCCCATTATCCAATGTCCCTTCTGCCCTACGCTGTCGCGCGCCCCTTCCTCTTTGGTCTGGACCCCGAGGCCGCCCACGAACTCACGCTGCACAGCATCGCGAAGCTGCAGCATTCGCCGTTGACTTGCCTTTACGGCAACCACCGGGTGGACGATCCCGTCACCCTCGCCGGCCTGCACTTTCCCAATCGGGTCGGCCTGGCTGCCGGACTGGACAAGAACGCTGCTTGCATCGACGGACTGGCCGCCATGGGCTTTGGCTTTGTCGAGGTGGGTACCGTGACACCCAAGGCGCAGCCTGGCAACCCCAAGCCGCGCATGTTCCGCCTGCCCACCGCCAACGCACTGATCAACCGGCTGGGCTTCAACAACGAAGGTCTGGATGCCTTCATCGCCAATGTGCAGCGCGCCCGCTTTCGCGGCAAGGGCGGCGCCCATCCGATGCTGCTGGGCCTGAACATTGGCAAGAACGCGAGCACGCCGATCGAGCGTGCCACCGACGACTACCTGACCTGCCTGGAGGGTGTGTACCCGCACGCTGACTACGTCACGGTCAACATTTCCAGCCCGAACACGCAGAACCTGCGCAGCCTGCAAAGCGACGAAGCGCTGGATGGGCTGCTGGGCGCGGTCGCTGAACGGCGCGAAACCCTGGCCCAGCAAACGGGTCGGCGCATCCCCATCTTCGTCAAGATCGCGCCCGATCTGGACGACACGCAGATCGAGATGATTGCCACCACATTGATGCGCTACGGCGCCGACAGCGCGGGGCAGGCCAACAACGCCTTTGGCGTGATCGCCACCAACACGACCCTCAGCCGCGAAGCCGTGGCCGGCCTACCCCACGCCAAAGAAGCGGGCGGACTCTCGGGCGCGCCAGTGCTGGCGTCCAGCAACTGCGTGATCCGGCGCCTGCGGGCCTGCCTGGGCAAGAGCTTCCCCATCATCGGTGTGGGTGGCATCCTCTGTGGTGCCGATGCCGTGAGCAAGATCCAGGCGGGGGCCAACGTGGTCCAGATTTACACCGGACTGATCTACAAGGGGCCGTCCCTGGTCCGGGAAGCCGCCATGGCGATCAAGGCGCTCCGCAGCACATGAGCGGCAAGCCCGGAACGACCGGGCTCACAGCTTGGCGGCCACGTGCTCGCCGATGGCCAGACAACTGGTCAGCCCCGGTGATTCGATCCCCAGCAGATTGACCAGCCCCGGAACGCCGTGCACGTCCGGGCCATCGATGCGGAAATCGGCCGCCGGCTCGTGGGGACCGCTGATCTTGGGTCGCATGCCCGCATAGCCGGGCAGAAGCGCTCCGTCGGGCAGGCTTGGCCAGTACTGCCGCACGGCCGTGTAGAAGCCTTTTGCTTCAGCCGGGTTCACCAGCAGGTCATCGGGATCGTCGGTCCATTGCACGTCCGGACCAAATTTGGCCTGCCCGCCGAGATCGATGGTCAGGTGCACACCCAGTCCAGCCAGGTGCGCCACGGGATCCGGGGCGGGATAGATCAGCCGTTCGAAGGGCGACCGCCC
Source organism: Hydrogenophaga sp. (assembly GCA_030653975.1). Classification (GTDB taxonomy): domain Bacteria; phylum Pseudomonadota; class Gammaproteobacteria; order Burkholderiales; family Burkholderiaceae_C; genus Hydrogenophaga. Next base: position 73,321 of record JAURYH010000057.1, read on the forward strand.
GCTCAGCGTGAAATAGCTGCCCTTGGCGAACCAGGCCTTCGGCACATGGCGTGCCGGCAAGCCCTGCGTGCGCCGCGCGAGATCGCAGGCCCGCAAACCTGCGGCATTGACCACGCCACGTGCGAGCAAGACGGTTCCGTCCAGCATCAGGACCTGAATCCCCGACGTCGTGAACCGCAGAGCGTCCACCTCACTGCGACAGGCGACCAGGCCACCCGCGTTTTCGAGATCCCCCTGCAGACTCAGCATGAGGCCATGGCTGTCCACGATACCGGTTGACGGAGAACTCAGGGCGGCCAGGCATTCCAGTTCCGGCTCCATTGCCCGTGCCTCCACCCTGGTGAGCAGACGCAGGTCCCGCACACCATTGCCTTCGGCCTTGTCCTGGATGGCGGGCAAGGCCTCCACCTGTGAGACCGTGCTGGCCACGATCAGCTTGCCGCAACGCCGGTGGGCGATCCCTCGTTCGGCGCAGTAGGCGTAGAGCGTCTGCCGGCCATGCACGCACAAAAGGGCCTTGAGGGAGCCCTGCGGGTAGTAAATGCCCGCGTGGATCACCTCGCTGTTGCGCGCACTCGTGCCCGTGCCGATGGCCGCCTCACGCTCCAGCACCATCACCTCGCGCCCGGCCAGCGCCAGCGAACGGGCCACAGCCAGCCCGACCACGCCTGCACCAATCACCACCACATCCACCTGCTCCATGCAGCCAACTCCTGTCAAAGACCTGAATTTGACCCATGCTGACACAGATTGACCTCTGTGCCCCTGAAACACACTGGTGCAAGCCGATCAAGCGCTGCGTGCGCTTGAAGCCTGATTCCACAAGACATGCCTTTTCTTCCCGGAAAAGTTGTCAGCTTCTGGCACGACGGGTCACATTGAAAAAAACCCTGCCGATGCGAACACCGCAGGGCCTGCCTCCTCGGTCCGTCATGGCATCAGGCCGCGCCCGCCATCCTGTCAAATGCGCTCACCACCTCGGCCGGCGCCTGCACCAGCTCGATCAGCACGCCCTCGCCCGCGATCGGGAACTCGTCGTTCGCCTTCGGGTGCAGGAAGGTGATGTCAAAACCCGCAGCGCCCTTGCGGATGCCGCCCGGCGCAAAGCGCACGCCTTGCGCCGTGAGCCATTCCACAGCCCTGGGAAGGTCGTCGATCCACAGGCCAATGTGGTTCAGCGGCGTGGTGTGGACGGCCGGCTTTTTCTCGGGGTCGATCGGCTGCATCAGATCGACCTCGACCTTGAACGGGCCGCTGCCGATGGCGCAGATGTCTTCATCCACGTTCTCGCGCTCGCTCTGGAAGCTGCCGGTCACCTCCAGCCCGAGCATGTCGACCCAGAGTTTCTGCAGCCGCTGTTTGTCCGGTCCGCCGATGGCGATCTGCTGGATGCCCAGCACCTTGAAGGGACGTTGTTGTGGTTCCATGAATCAGTGAATGCCGTTGTTGAGTGAATGGGGAGTCCGCTCCAGCGTCCAGACGGTGGCCGGCGGCAGGTTGGCCCAGACGGACGCCGCGCGCCGCCAGCGCCAGCCGGGCGGAATGCTGTCAAACGGGCGCAGGTGCGGCGACGCATAGGTGTACTGGACCAGGCGGGAATCGGGCTGGCGCGAAACCAGTGCCAGCATGGCGTCGATGCACAGGCGCGCCTCGTGCGCCGGCATCGACAACAGGGGCAATGACGACACCAGCGTCACCGGCACGTCAGCCCCGATGGCCAGCCGGTCAACACGGGAAGCACAGTGGTTGAGCACCTCGACCTCGGGAAAAGCGATGCGCAGCAGGCCGGCGAAGTCGGCGTCGAGCTCGTAGACCACGAAGCGGTCCAGGGCCTGCACAGCGGTTGCCAGCCTGCGGGTGATGGCCCCGGTGCCGGCGCCGACCTCGATCAGCACCCGTGGTGCACCGCGCAACGCCTCTTCGCAGACCGCCTGGGCCAGCGCACGGGACGCGGGAGCAATTGCACCCACGCGCCGCGGATTGCGCAGACAGCCGAGAGCGAAAGCCAGACCATGGTCCATGCGGCACCCCTCAAAGCCAACGGGATGTGAAGGGTATCCCATTTCCGCCAGGCTTGTCTGTGTGCCACTGTGTTCGGCTGGGATCAGCCGAACTCGACGATCGGCTGGTCGACCACCAGCGATTCGCCCTTGGCGGCCAGCACCTTGGATACCACGCCATCGGCCGCGGCGAACAGCACGTTCTCCATCTTCATGGCTTCGATCACGGCCACGCGTTCACCCGCCTGCACCTTCTGCCCCACCTGCACCGCCACGTCGACCAGCAGGCCGGGCATGGGCGAGAGCACGTATTTGCTCATGTCGGGCGGCGCCTTGAACGGCATGAGCTGGTGCAGCTCGGCCATGCGGCGCGACACCACCACGGTCTCGATGCGCGTTCCGTTGTGCTGCACCACCAGGGCCAGCGGGTTGCGCAGCGTGCCGCGTTCCACCTGGGCGGTGAACGGCAGGCCGTTGCACGCGCCGGTGATGCAGACGTCGTTCAGGCGCGAAGGACTGCTGATGGCAAAGCGCTTGCCGTCCACGGTAACCACCGCGGAACCGACCTGCCCCACCACCTCGTCCACGTGCACCGCCGTGTAGCGGTTTTCACCGCTGGTGCCCAACGTGATCACACTGAAATCGTGACCCACCTTGACCCCGTAACCCGGCAGCTGGCCGGTCAGGCCCGCCGCGCGCTCGCGCGACTTGCGGCGCACGAAAGCCGCCAGCGCGACCAGGAAGTCGGCGTCGTCGTGCGGCACGTCTTCGGCCCGGAAGCCATGCGCGTAGTGCTCGGCGATGAAGCCGGTGTTGAACTCACCACTGACGAATTTCGGGTGCGCCAGCAGCGCGGCCTGGAACGGAATGTTGCTGCTGATGCCTCGGATCACGAAACCGTTGAGCGCTTCGCGCATCTTGGCGATGGCCTCGTTGCGGTCCTTGCCGTGCACGATGAGCTTGGCGATCATCGAGTCGTAGTACATCGGGATCTCGCCGCCATCGACCACGCCGGTGTCCACGCGCACACCGTACAGGGCGTCGGTGTTGGACTGATACATGGTCTGCGCCGGCGGCTGGAAGCGCACCAGACGGCCGGTGCTGGGCAGGAAGTTGCGGAACGGGTCTTCGGCGTTGATGCGGCACTCCATCGCCCAGCCCTCCAGCTTGATGTCGGCCTGCGTAAAAGGCAGCTTTTCGCCGGCGGCGACACGAATCATCAACTCAACCAGATCGAGGCCGGTGATGAATTCGGTCACCGGATGCTCGACCTGCAAACGCGTGTTCATTTCGAGGAAATAGAAGCTTTTGTCCTTGCCGACGACAAACTCGACCGTGCCGGCGGACTGGTAATTGACCGCCTTGGCGAGCGCCACGGCCTGCTCGCCCATGGCTTTCCGCGTTGCCGGGTCGATGAAGGGCGAGGGTGCCTCCTCGATGACCTTCTGGTGGCGGCGTTGCAGCGAGCACTCGCGCTCGTGCAGGTAGATGCAGTTGCCGTGGGCATCGCCGATCAGCTGGATTTCGATGTGGCGCGGCTCCTCGACAAACTTCTCGATGAAGACGCGATCGTCGCCGAAGGCATTCTTGGCCTCGGTCTTGCAGGCGGCGAAGCCCTCAAACGCCTCCTGGTCGTTGAAGGCGACGCGCAAGCCCTTGCCGCCACCACCGGCCGAGGCCTTGATCATCACCGGGTAGCCGATGTCACGGGCGATCTTCACCGCCTGATCAGGCGTATCAATGGCCTCGTTGTAACCGGGAATCACATTGACCCTGGCTTCGAGGGCGAGCTTCTTCGAGGCGATCTTGTCGCCCATCGCGGCCACGGAGTAGTGCTTGGGGCCGATGAAGACGATGCCCTCCTCTTCCAGCCGTCGCGAAAAGGCTTCGTTCTCGGAGAGAAAGCCGTAGCCCGGATGCACCGCCTCGGCGCCGGTCTGCTGGCAGGCGGCGATGATCTTGTCCATCGCCAGATAGGATTCCTTCGAGGGCGCGGGGCCGATGCAGACGGCCTCGTCGGCCATTTCCACATGCAGCGCATCGCGGTCGGCCTCGGAATACACGGCGACCGTCAGGATGCCCATCTTGCGGGCGGTCTTGATGACGCGGCAGGCGATTTCTCCCCGGTTCGCTATCAGGATCTTTTTAAACATGATTCGCCTCCGGGGAGAAATCGCCTGAGCACGCTTCGCGTGCAATGCAATTTAGCTTCGCTGCTGCGCCGCTACGCGGCTGGTCACCGCGATTGGCAATCAATATTTTCTTGAACATGGTCAAACCCTTTCACCACGGAGTTCACGGAGGCCACCGAGAAAATGCAGCTGGAAAGAATGTCTCTCTCCGTGTTCTCCGTGTCCTCCGTGGTTAATGCATGTTTTCATAGGGGAATGTTGCCGTGCTTGCGCCACGGGTTTTCGATTTTCTTGTTGCGCAACATCACCAAGGAGCGGCAGATGCGCTTGCGCGTTTCATGCGGCTGGATCACGTCGTCGATGAAGCCGCGCGCGCCGGCGACGAAGGGGTTGGCGAACTTGGCCTTGTATTCGGCCTCGCGCGCCGCAACCTTTTCCGGGTCGCCTTTCTCCTCGCGGAAGATGATCTCGACCGCGCCCTTTGGCCCCATCACGGCGATTTCCGCGGAAGGCCAGGCAAAGTTGACGTCGCCGCGCAGATGCTTGGAGGCCATCACGTCATAGGCGCCGCCATAAGCCTTGCGCGTGATCAGCGTCACCTTCGGCACGGTGCACTCGGCGTAGGCGTAGAGCAGTTTGGCGCCGTGCTTGATGATGCCGTTGTATTCCTGCGCGGTGCCCGGCATGAAGCCCGGCACATCGACGAAGGTGACGATCGGAATGCCGAAGGCGTCGCAGAAGCGCACGAAGCGTGCCGCCTTGATCGCCGACTTGATGTCGAGGCAGCCGGCCAGCACCATCGGCTGGTTGGCGACGATGCCCACTGCCTGGCCTTCCATGCGCGCGAAGCCAATGACGATGTTCCCGGCGTGATCCGGCTGCAGCTCGAAAAATTCGCCGTCATCCACCGTCTTGGTGATGAGTTCCTTGATGTCGTAGGGCTTGTTCGGGTTATCCGGCACCAGGGTGTCGAGCGAATAGTCGAGCCGCTCGGCCGGGTCCGGCGTCGGCCGGATCGGCGCCTTTTCCTTGTTGTTGAGCGGCAGATAATTGAAGAAGCGGCGCAACATCAAGAGCGCCTCGACATCGTTTTCGAAGGCCAGGTCGGCCACGCCCGAGCGCGTCGTGTGAGTGATCGCGCCACCGAGCTCCTCGGCGGTTACCGCCTCGTGGGTCACCGTCTTCACCACCTCGGGGCCGGTGACGAACATGTAGGAGGTGTCCTTGACCATGA
>JAURYH010000058.1 GCA_030653975.1 Hydrogenophaga sp.
ACGCCTCACGTCGATACCGGTGACTACATCGTCATCATCAACGCGGCCAAAATCCGCGTGACGGGCACCAAAGCCCTCGACAAGATTTACTACCGCCACTCGGGTTACCCCGGTGGTATTTACGCCACCAACTTCCGCGACATGCAGGCCAAGCACCCCGGCCGCGCGATCGAGAAGGCCGTCAAGGGCATGCTGCCCAAGGGTCCTCTGGGCTACGCCATGATCAAGAAGCTCAAGGTGTACGGCGGTGCCGAGCATCCCCACACCGCCCAACAGCCGCAAGTGCTGGACATCTAAAGGAGCCTCAAGATGATTGGTGAATGGAACAATGGCACCGGCCGTCGCAAATCCAGCGTCGCCCGTGTGTTTCTGAAAAAAGGCTCCGGTCAGATCGTGGTCAACGGCAAGGACATCCAGTCCTATTTCGGCCGTGAAACCTCGATCATGATCGCCAAGCAGCCGCTGATGCTGACCAACCACGCCGAAACCTTCGACGTGATGGTCAACGTGCACGGTGGCGGCGAGTCCGGCCAGGCCGGTGCGGTGCGCCACGGCATCACCCGCGCCCTGATCGACTACGACGCAACGCTCAAGCCGAGCCTGTCGCAAGCCGGCTTCGTCACGCGCGATGCCCGTGAAGTCGAACGCAAGAAGGTCGGTCTGCGTTCCGCACGCCGCGCCAAGCAGTTCAGCAAGCGCTAAAGCGCCTGGCTCCTGCCGCAAAAGCCGCCTGCAAGCTTGTCTTGGGGCGGTTTTTGCATTTGGGGGTCGGGTGGTGTGGATGCCCACGTTCCCTTCGAAAGGTGACTGAATGAGGTTGCGCCTCCTGAGACGAAGGCTCACGGTCAGCGCGCCCCGGGTGTCGGTGCGCAGCGCCATGCCCTGGCCGTTCCGCTGGCTGCTGGGTGCCGTGGTGCTCGGCTTTTCGGGCGCACTGGCGCTCTGGGCTTTCGAGGTGGGCAAAGACATCGCCGGGCTGGACCGCAATGCCAAACAGGAGCTGGAGCGCCTGCGCAACGAGGTGCAGGATCTGCGTGCCGAACTGGGCCGGGCGCAGTTCATCGCCAACACCTCGGAAAGCCTGCTGACGGCGGAGAAGGCGGCCCAGGAGCAACTGGTGCAGCAGATTCGCCAACTGGAGGCGGACAACCAGGTGCTGCGCAGCGACCTGGGATTCTTCGAGCGCCTGATCCCGGGATCGGGGAGCGGCGCACTGAACATTCGCGGCCTGCAGGTCGATCGCCTGGCGCAGAACCAGCTCAAGTGGCAGGTGCTGTTGATCCAGGCCACCAAGAACGCTCCCGAGGTCAGGGGCATCCTGGAGGTGACTTTTGCCGGCACGCTGGAAGGCAAACCCTGGTCGGCCGTTCAGGCGCCGTCGCCGCAACCGGTGCTGATCAAGGGCTACCTGCGCCAGGAAGGGCTGGTGAACGTTCCCGAACAGGCCGTGGTAAAAACCGTGACTGCAAAAATCCTGCAGGACGGCGCGGTGTTGGCCCTGCACACCATCAAGCTGTAATCAACTGTCGTTTCGGAGAACTCCATGTTTGGCAAGAAGAAGCAACCCCCCATCAAAAGCCTGATCGCCCATGGAACGCGCATCGAAGGCCATGTGTTGTTCCACGACGGACTGCGGGTGGATGGTGAAGTGGTGGGCGACATCCGTGCCAGCGATGAACAGTCCAGCATCCTGGTGATCAGCGAATCGGCCAGCGTGACCGGCCAGATCCATGCCGACCACGTCATCATCAACGGCAGTGTCAAGGGCCCCGTGTTTGCGTTTGACCTGCTGGAACTGCAGCCCAAGGCCCGGATCGAGGGCGACGTGTCCTACAAGGCCCTGGAGATGCACCAGGGCGCAACGATCTCGGGTCAGCTCAAACCCATGGCCGCTGGCCTGGAAGACAAACCCACATTGAAACTGGCGGCAAACAACGGGTGAGCGCAAACCCGAGCGATTTGCTATAGCATTCCATCAGACGTGGACGAATGGCGTCCACCAGCCGTGTTCCGGGAGCACCCGGAAGCGGCTCAGCCCTATGTCAGGACACCCCATGAGCGCAGTTGCAGAAAACATCCAGACCGACATGCCAGCACCGCTGGTCTTCACCGACAGCGCCGCGGCCAAAGTGGCCGAGCTGGTGGCCGAAGAGGGCAACCCGGAACTCAAGCTGCGCGTGTTTGTGCAGGGCGGTGGCTGCTCGGGTTTCCAGTACGGCTTCACCTTCGATGAGGTGGTCAACGAAGACGACACCACCATGACGAAAAACGGTGTGTCGCTCTTGATCGATGCCATGAGCTACCAGTACCTGGTCGGCGCCGAGATCGACTACAAGGAAGACTTGGAAGGTGCCCAGTTCGTCATCAAGAACCCCAATGCCTCGACCACCTGTGGTTGTGGCTCCAGCTTCAGCGTCTGATCGGGCGCAGTCGCAGCGCCCGGCGCTGCCCGGCCAACAAAAAGCCCCGTCCATTTGACGGGGCTTTTTTGTGGGTGTGACCCGGACTTCAGCGCCAGTTGCGGTCCCATTGTTCGTTGTCACGATCCCGGCGGTGACCGCGGTACACCTCCGGATACTGGCGCGTGCCGCCGATGTAAACCACCTCGGGTGCCGCCGGGGGAGCCGGGCGGTATTGCATTTGCTGGCGCGGCGCGGGCGCGGTGATGACGGGTTGCACGTTCACATGGAAGTAGCGCCCCGGTTCTTCGGGCATCTGCACGTTGTAGCGACGGCCGGCGTACTCGTACACCACGTCGTAAGCCACGGTCTGGTTCTCATAGAAGGTCTGGGTGCTGCACTGCTGCACGGTCTGCGTGCGGGGCTGTCCGCCGCCTTCGATGTGGTTGCCGAGCACGGCACCGCCGAACAGGCCGATGGCCGTGGCCACCGCGCGGCCGCTGCCACCGCCGATGGCGTTGCCCATGGCACCGCCGGCGATGCCACCGATCAGCGCTCCGGCGCCCGACTTGTGGCCGGGCACGGTCACCGTCTGGTTCTGGCACACCTCGCGCGGTGTGGCCACCTGCTGGATGATGGGTTGGCTGCTGAGCACACGGGCGCGTTCATCCTGGGCCTGGACGGCACCGGCGCCTGCGAGGGCGATCACACCGGTGAGGACGGGAAGGAGGACGGAACGGTCAGGGGATTTCATGGAAAGCTCCTTGGTTGAAGAGCCTCCATCGTGCGGGGTTTGTGTCAAGCCGACTTGGCGCCTGTGTAAAGCCGCCGCCAGACCTGTAACGACTGGTATCGCCTTCACCCTTCCGCGGGTATCCCGAGCAGATCGCGCGCCAGCGCTTCGGCCACCTTGATGCCGTCCACGCCGGCGGAGAGGATGCCGCCGGCATAGCCCGCACCCTCGCCCGCCGGGTACAGGCCCCGGGTGTTCAGGCTCTGACAGTCCGTCCCGCGCGTGATGCGCAACGGCGACGAGGTGCGCGTTTCCACGCCGGTGAGCACGGCATCGGCCATGTCGTAGCCCTTGATCTTGCGGCCAAACACGGGGATGGCTTCGCGCATGGCCTCGATGGCGTAGGCGGGCAGGGCAGGCGAGAGGTCGCCCAGCTTCACACCCGGCTTGTACGAAGGATCCACCGTGCCCAGCGCCGTGGACGGATTCTGTGACACGAAATCGCCCACCAGCTGACCGGGTGCTTCGTAAGTGCCGCCGCCGAGCTCGTAAGCCCGGGCTTCCAGCTGGCGTTGCAGCACGATGCCGGCCAGCGGGTGGGTCTGGCCTGACGCGGCCATGGCCTGGGCCTGTGTGGCGTAGCGCGTGCCATCGGTCTCGCCGAAGGCAGCGGTCCACAGCGGTGTGTCCTGCGGGAACACCTGGGGGAAATCGGCCACGTCGATGCCCACCACCAGGCCGGCGTTGGCGTTGCGCTCGTTGCGCGAATATTGGCTCATGCCATTGGTGACCACACGGCCCGGCTCGCTGGTGGCGGCCACCACGGTGCCGCCCGGGCACATGCAGAAGCTGTAGACCGCGCGCCCGTTCTTCGCGTGGTGCACGAGCTTGTAGTCGGCCGCACCCAGCAGCGGGTGGCCGGCGTGGCGGCCCCAGCGCGCGCGGTCGATCACGCTTTGCGGGTGTTCGATGCGGAAGCCCACCGAGAACGGCTTGGCTTCGAGGAACACGCCGGCATCGTGCAGCAGCGCGAAAGTGTCGCGCGAGCTGTGGCCCAGCGCGAGCACGGCGCGGCGCGCCGGCAGTTCGGTGGTTTCGCCGCTGTCCAGATGCAACACGCGCAGGCCGGTGAACTGCTGGCCTGCACCCGCAGGCGCCAGCATGAGCCCGATCACCTGCTGCTGAAAGCGGATTTCGCCACCCAGCGCGATGATCTTTTCGCGTATCGCCTCGACCACCTTCACCAGCTTGAAGGTGCCGATGTGCGGATGCGCCTGGTACAGGATCTCGGGCGGTGCACCCGCGTCCACGAACGCCTGCATCACCTTGCGGCCGAGGAAACGCGGGTCCTTGATCTGGCTGTAGAGCTTGCCGTCGGAGAACAGGCCGGCGCCGCCCTCGCCGTACTGCACGTTGCTTTGCGGGTTGAGCACCTTCTTGCGCCACAGGCCCCAGGTGTCCTTGGTGCGCTCGCGCACCGGTTTGCCCCGCTCCAGCACGATGGGCTTCAGGCCCATCTGCGCCAGCGCCAGCGCGGTGAACAGGCCACAGGGACCGAGGCCGACCACCACCGGGCGATCGGCCTCATCCGCGGGCCAGCCGGGGGGCGCATGACCCGGTTCGTGCCAGGTCATGTCGGGTGTGGGCTGGATGTGCGGGTTCTTCTCGTGTTGCGCCAGCAGGCCGGGTTCCAGCGCCGGATCGGCCAGCGTCACGTCCACGATGTACACGGCCAGCAGTTCGGCCTTGCGGGCGTCGAAGCTGCGTTTGAAGACGTGCAGGTGGGTGATGGCTGCGGAGTCCACGCCGAGGGCCTGGGCCGACAGCCGGGTCAGCGCCACAACGGGGTGCGGCGGCGGGGTGCGGTCTTCGTCGGTTTCGGCCGGAGCGTCGGCGGCGCGGCGGTGTTCGGCAGGCACCTCGGACAGGGGGAGTTTGAGTTCGGAGAGTCGGATCATGGTGAAGAGGGCTTGTGTTTATCAAGCAAGGGGCCCCTATTGTCGTCAAAGCCGGTCACGGCTTTGTGGTGCGCGCGGCCTCGGGCAGGCTGATGTAAATAAACCCGGGTAAAATAATAAAACCCGTATAAAATAAAAACCATGAACACCCTCACCGTCGCCACATGCACCGCTTTTCTGGGTCACCGCCGCGTTGCCAGCGGCCCCTACGCCGAGGTGGACCAAGCCTTGCGTGCGCTGGACCTGAGTGCCGGAAGCCTGCTGGTGTTTGACGACGCCAGTGGTGCCCTGGTGGACCACCCCTGGCCAGCCGGCTATGCACCCCCACAGGCCGCCGGCGCTCCACCGGACGAGGCCGAAGCGGCGACCGCTACACAGGGCGTGGGCCGCCCGCGTCTGGGTGTGGTGGCGCGCGAAGTCACGCTGCTGCCGCGCCACTGGGCGTGGCTCGCACAGCAGCGCGGTGGCGCGTCGGCCGCCCTGCGCCGGCTGGTCGAAGAAGCGCGACGCAGCCAGGGCGACCAGGAGGCGCAACGCCTGGCCAAGGAGCGGGTCTACCGCTGCATGAGCGCCATCGGCGGTGGTCTGCCCGGCTTCGAGGAGGCTTCGCGGGCGCTGTTTGCGCAGGATGCCAAGGCCTTCGCCCACCGCACCGCCCACTGGCCCGCCGATGTGCGGAACCACCTCGCCTGGCTGGCACGTGACGCCTTTTCCGCCACCCCGCTCCCGGCCATCAGCGCCGACTGAGCGCCACCGATCCAACCATCCCCCCGTTTTCAGCGTTCCGATCCATGCCACCCCATTCTTCCGGCCCGTCAAAACCCCTCTGGCGCATCTACCTGGTGTTTCTCGCGCCCATGGTGCTGTCCAACTTCCTGCAGAGCCTCTCGGGCACGCTCAACGGCATCTTCATCGGCCAGATGCTCGGTACGCACGCGCTGGCGGCGGTGTCGGGCATGTTCCCGATCTTCTTTTTCTTCATCTCCCTGGTGATCGGCCTGGGCGCGGGCGCGTCGGTGCTGATCGGTCAGGCCTGGGGCGCGCGCGAACCCGAGAAGGTCAAGGCCATCGCGGGTTCGGCGCTGGCGCTGGGAGCGCTGATCGGCATCGTGGCGGCGCTGCTGGGCAGCGTGTTTGCGCGCGAAGGCATGCAACTGCTGGGCACGCCGGCCGACGTGATCGACGATGCCACGGCTTACGCGCGGGTGATGATGTTGCTGATGCCGCTGCTGCTGGTGGTCATTCTCTACACGCAGCTGCTGCGCGGCGTGAGCGACACCGTGACGCCGCTGCTGGCCTTGCTGCTGTCCACCGGGGTGGGCCTGGTGCTGACACCGGCCTTGATCAAAGGCTGGCTGGGACTGCCGCCCATGGGCATCCAGAGCGCGGCGCTGGCCGGCTTGGTGTCACAGGCGGCGTCGCTGGGCTTCCTGGTCTGGCGCCTGCGACGCAAGCGCAGCGTGCTCGCGCCCGACCGGTTGTTGCTCAAGTCCCTGCGGCTGGACGGCAAGATCCTGGTCCAGGTGATGCGCATCGGTCTGCCCACGGGGCTGCAGATGGTGGTGATCTCGATCTCCGAGCTGGTGATCCTGTCGCTGGTCAACGGCCATGGCTCGCAAGCCACGGCGGCCTACGGCGCGGTGACGCAGATCGTCAACTACGTGCAGTTCCCCGCGCTGTCCATTGCCATCACCGCGTCCATCCTCGGCGCGCAGGCCATCGGCGCGGGCCGGGTGGAGCGCCTGGGCGCCATCCTGCGCACAGGGCTGTGGATGAACGTGTGCGTGACCGGCTCGCTGGTGCTGCTGGGCTACGCGCTTTCAAACTGGTTGCTGGGCCTGTTCATCACGCAGCCCGAAGTGCTGGCGCAGGCCGAGCACCTGCTGCACATCATGTTGTGGAGCATGCTGCTGTTCGGCTTCCAGTCGGTGGTGGGCGGCATCATGCGCGCCAGCGGCGTGGTGCTGGTGCCGGTGGCGATCTCCATCGCCTGCATCCTGGTGGTGCAGCTGCCGGTGGCCTACGGGCTGAACCAGCGCTTCGGGCTGGAGGGCGTGTGGATGGCGTTCCCGGTGACCTACGCGGCCATGCTGGCGCTGCAGACCGGCTACCACCAGCTGGTGTGGCGCTTCAAGAAGATCGAGCGTCTCGTTTGATGCCGCTTGTAAGGTGAAAAGGATTCGCCGCCGGGCCGCCCAAGGCGGGAACCCGCTTGGGGGTGGATAATCGAGGCGTGAAGCGCGCTAGGCCGTCGCTGGCACAGCCCGCAAGGGAACCCGAAAGGGAGTGCTGGAGGAACGTCCGGACTGCACAGGACAGCGTAGGAGGTAACACCTCTCCACCGACAAGCCGCAAGGCCCTAAGGTGAGGATCAGAGCAACAGAGACGAGCCGCTTCAGTGCGGGTGAAACGGGCAATCTCTACGCGCAGCAATACCAAATAGGCCAGCCTGAGGCGACACGGTTCGCCGTGTTGTTGATCCTCGTGGTTCCGCGAGGAGAGCTGGCGGGTAGGTAGCACCGAGCCGGGTGGGTGACCCCCGGCCCAGATGAATGACGGTCACGTTCAGGGCAACCTGGGCGCACAAAATCCGGCGTATCGGCGCGCTTCACACTATTTTCGGATCCGGCGGTTCAACGGCCGCCGTCCACCAGCCAGCGCACAAAGCGCTCGGCCTCCTCGGCGCTCAGGCGCTCATGGGCCGGCACACCGCCAAACAGGTGGTGTTCGCGCAGATGTCCGATCTTTCCGGCAATCTGATCTTCCTGTCCTTTGAGTGGCACGTAGCGGTCGGCCAGCTGTGCGATGGTCGGCGCCTTGCCACGCGGCGGGGTGCCGTGGCAGGACAGGCAGCCCTTGTCGAGGGCCAGGTTCATGCTGGCCCGCGCAGGCAGGGTTGTCAGCGCAAGGGCCAGTGCGATCCCCGTCGCGAGGAGGCCTGTGGCGTTTTTCATGCGTACTCCCTGCATGGGTGCCACTGCGGCTACAGGTTGAAGCCGCCCAGGCTCTGGATGCGCTCCACGTGGGCCAGCAGCGAGCGCTTGGCCACCGGCCACAGGCGCTCGGGCACGTCGTCGTAGGCGATCTTCACCCAGTCGTCCATCGTGCCTTGGGGTTGGCTCTGCATGGCGCGCGCCACCTTGGCTTCGCGCGCCAGGCGGTGGGCTTTCAGGTGGGCGATGGCCGCGCGGGCGCCGCCATGCCCGGGCGCGCTCGGGTTGTCGGGTGTTTGCTTCAGGTCGCCCAGCACGTAGCCATGGGCCGGCAGGATGAAATCGACGCCATGTAGCTCGCAGAGTCGGTCCAGCTTGTCCAGCGATTCGAGGTAGGCGCCCATGTGGCCGTCGGGCGGGTCGATCACGGTGGTGCTGCCGTTGAGGATGTGGTCGCCGCTGAACAGCAGGCCGTCTTCTTCCAGCAGCAGGCAGAGGTGGTTGGCTGCGTGGCCGGGGGTGTGGACCACCTGCAGCGTGTGGGTGGCGCCATCCTGACCTTGCAAGACGAGGCGTTCGCCGTCGGCCAGCGCGCGCTCGGGCGTGAAGCGGCTGTTCTCGCGCGATGTGGGTGCGCTGGGCAGACCGAGGATGGGGGGCTTCTCGGCACACAGGGCTTGCAGCCGCGCGGCGCCCGGTGAATGGTCGGGGTGTGAATGGGTGCAGACGATGGCTCGGATGTCACCGCCCGCGGCGCGCCACAGGCGATCGATGTGTTCTGGAATGTCCGGTCCCGGGTCGATGGCGATGTGACCGCCCACCGGGTCGCCCACCAGGTAGCTGTTGGTGCCCGGGCCGGTCATGAAGCCGGGGTTGGGCGCCGTGAGCCGTTGCACATTTTTCAGCAGCGGCACCGGGCGCTGTGTCTGCCACGCGAGTTCATGAACAATCTGGCCGTCCGGACTGACGAGCGCGAGTTCGCCAAACGGTGGCTCGTGCTCCATGTGGCGCGACTCGTGGCCGTTCATCAGCCCGGCACGCGGGCAACTGGTGAACAGCGGTTCGTCGTTCACCGCACAGGCATTCAGCACCGCCTGCACGCTGGGGTAGGCCTGCAGCCGTTCCAGCGTGCGGATGGTCGGGAAGATGATGAAGAAGTCGCCCGCGTCATGGCGCGCCAGCGCGTCGGCCGGACGCACCCACACGGGTTCGAACTGCTCGGCCTCGTCGGCCACGGGTTGCTGTCCGGCGGGCATGCGCGCGACGAGAAAGGGCACGTCGAAGCGGCGCGGCAGGTCGCGGTCGGTGATCCAGTGGGCGAGCACGAACACTTCGTCGCCCGACAGCGTGAGGCACTGTGCCGTGCACTGGGCGGCAAACGGTGTCTGGCGGTCCAGCGCAGCAATCTCGTCGGTTCCGAGGTGAGAGCCGTCGGTCCGCCGGGCCAGCAGCACGCCCAGTTCCTCGAAGCTCTCGCGGATGGCGGCGATGGCCTGCGTCAGGTGCAAGTCGCTCTGCGTGGCGCGACGGGTGGACTGGTTGTGCGCCAACGAGTCGGCGGCGTCGATGCCGCCGCCCGGGAACACGTAGGCGCCGGGCGCGAACGAGGCCGTCATCGAGCGGCGCGTCATGAGCACTTCGACGCCGTCGGCGCCGTCGCGCAGCAGCAGCACGGTGGCGGCAGGGCGCACGGCGGCGGGCGTGCGGGCGGGGTGAAGCAGTTGGGTGGGGCGGACCATCCGGACATTGTGCCGTCAGCTGGTGTGGCCCGGCTGTCACCTCCCGGGCAGGTTCAGGCCGCCTGGGTTGGCGCAAGCGCGCACATCTCGGGCGACAGCCCCTGCCAGGCGATGTCAAAACCCGGGGTGCCGCGCGCGGGTGGCAGCGGCGGCGTGCGCAGCGCCCAGTGGGTGCCGGCGGTGACGCTGTCGATCACCGGCACCGGCACATCGCTCTGGATGGCCGCGGCCATGCCGGCCAGACCGGCGCCCCCGAGGATCACGGCCTGCACGCCCAACTGGTGGGCCGCATCGCGGCAGGCCTGGGCCAGCAGGCGGTGGGCGGCGGCCGGGTCGGCGGCGAGCTGGGCGCCCGTGGGCACCACGGTGTGGATGCCCGCGAGCTGCTGGGCCTGGCCGAGCGCTTGCGCGAGACGCTGCAGCATCGGCCCCCAGCGCTCACCGCCGGTGACGATGGCATAACGGCCGTGGCGCGCGGCTTCGATGAAGGCCGCCTCGGCCAGGCCGGTGACCGGTGCCGGGCTGGATTCGCGCAGCGCCATCAGGCCCGGGTCGCCGAAGCAGCCGATCAGCACCGCGTCGGGCCGGGGTTCGGGGCTGGCCAGCGCAGCGGCCCAGGTGTCGAGCGCGGCGTGGGCGGCCACGGCGTAGCTGGCTTCGTCGGCGATGTAAGGCGCGCCGAAGCGCGCGGTCACGGTGCGGACCTGTACATGCAGACCGGCGGCGGCCTGCACGTGGGTTTGCAGCAGCGCGCTCACGCGCGCCGAGGTGTTGGGGTTGATGACCAGCAAGCGTTTCATGGCGAAGACGCTCCGTCCGGGGCACACCGCGGAACTGGCTTGGCCAGGCCGCAGGTGGGGTCTCCCCTCCGGGGGGAAGACGCGAAGCGGCGCAGGGGGGCTTTCATATTCCTGCGAAGAGCTGCATCAGGTCCGGCGCGCCGTCGCGCGTGGGCGCGAAGCTCAGCTGCGACTCCAGCCGCTCCAGGTGCTCGCGCATCAGGCGTGCCGCTTCGCGTGCATCGCGCAGCTTGATGGCCGAGAGCAGGGCGCGGTGTTCCTGGCAGCCGCAGGCCGTGGCGTCTTCGCGCGCCTGGCTGTGCGGCGCGCTGTAGGTCATGAGGATGAGCGAGGTGCGCGAGACCAGTTCGCGCAGGATGCGGCCCAGCGTGCCGTGGCCGGCGTGGTCGGCGATGTGCAGGTGGAAGTCGCCCGAGAGCCGGATCGCGCGCCGCATGTCGCCCGCGGCGCGCGCCGCCTCTTCGTCGCGGATGCAGCGGGTGAGGGTCTGGATGTCGGCCGTGGTGGCCGAGGCGATGAAGCGCTCCACCAGCGTGGGCTCGATCAAACGCCGCACCTCGAACACCTCGCGCGCTTCCTGTTCACTGGGCTGGGCGATGGACGCGCCGCGGTTGGGCGTGAGCGTCACCACCTGTTCGTTGGCCAGCCGCACCAGCACCGGCCGGATGCGCGTGCGCGAGACACCGAAGGCCTCGGCCAGCCGGTCCTCCACCAGCTTGGTGCCGGGCGGCAGCCGGTGGTCGAGGATGGCCGAGACCATGCGCTCGTAGATGTCGTTGTCCGACAGCGGCGCCGGCACCTCGTCGGCGGTCTTGCGGACGCGGGTGGCGCTCACTGGAGTACCTTCGCCCTGCGGGCTGCGGTGCGAGCTGGCTTGGGAGCGGCCCGGCGCGGCGCTCATCCGGCATGCCCCTTCTGGCGCCGGCTCCATAGCGTGGCCACGCCCACCGTGACGCCAATCACCGCAAACGACACCACGGTGGTCACGGTGCCGAGCGCGTAGATGGCCGGCGTGGTGACGGTGGCCGTGAGGCCCTGCAGTTCCAGCGGCAGGGTGTTGACGTCGCCGATGGCCTGCGAGGTGCGGGCGATCTCGTCCCAACTGAGCGTGAAGCCGAACATGCCAATGCCCACCACCGAGGGGCCGATCAGCGGCAGCACCACGTGGCGGAAGGTCTGCCAGGGCGTGGCACCGAGGTCGCGCGCCGCTTCTTCGTAGGCCGGGTTGAAGCGGTTGAACACCGCGAACATGATCAACAGACCGAAGGGCAGGGTCCAGGTGAGGTGCGCGCCCAGCGCCGAGGTGAACAGGCCCAGCGCCGTGCCGTACTCCTCCAGCGTGGTGGTCGCGCCCACGGCTTCGAGCAACCACTTGAGTCCACCGTCGAGCAGTCGGAACTGCAGGCCGATGCCCAGCGAGACGATGATGGACGGCATGATCAGGCTGGCCACGGTCACGTAGAACAGCGCGTTGCCGCCGCTCAGCTTCTTGCGGAACGCCAGCCCCGCCAGCACCGAGAGCAGCACGGTGAGCAGCATCACCACGCCGCCCAGCAGCAGCGAGCGCAGGAACGCCGAGCCGATGTCCACCGTGCCCAGCCCTTCGGCGAGCTGGCGGAACCAGTGCAGCGACAGACCCCGCAGCGGGAAGGTGAGGCCGCCTTCCAGCCCTTGGAACGAGAGCACGAAGATGACGAACATCGGGCCGTACATGAACAGCACGAAGAGGGCGAAGACAACCGCCAGCGGCCAGAAACCCGGCGCGCGCGATTCGGTGGTGTGGGACATGGTCACAGTTCCTTCCGGATGTCCACGAGCCGTGTCAGGCCCCAGATGATCATGAGAACGACGGCCAGCAGGATCACCGCGTTGGCCGCCGCCAGCGGGAACTGCAGGTAGCTGGTCTGCACCTGGATGATCTTGCCGACCGAGGCGATCTGCTGGCCACCCATGACGCCGATGGTCACGAAGTCGCCCATGACGATGGTGATGACGAAGATCGAGCCGATGATGATGCCGGTCTTGCACAGCGGCACGATCACGTTCCACAGCGTCTGCCAGCCGCTGGCACCCGCGTCGTTGGCGGCTTCGAGCAGACTGCGGTCGATGCGCATCATGCTGTTGAAGATGGGCACGATCATGAACATGGTGTAGAGGTGCACGAAGGCGAGCACCACCGAAAAGTCGGAAAACAGCAGCCATTCGATGGGCGTCTCGATCAGGCCCAGGCCCTGTAGCGACTGGTTCACCAGACCGTTGCGCCCCAGCAGCGGCACCCAGGAGATCATGCGGATCACATTCGAGGTCCAGAACGGCACGGTGCACAGAATGAACAGCGCCGTCTGCATGCCCGACGAGCGAACATGAAACGCCAGGAAATACGCCACCGCAAAACCCAGCACCAGGGTGATGCCCCAGACCAGCAGGCTGAACTTCAGCGTGGACAGATACGTGGAGAGCGAGACGCAGAAGTCACCGTGTTCGGTGAGCGTGGAACAGCCTTCAAAAATGGCGAAATAGTTGCGCAGCGTGAACGCCGGCAGCAGCTCGTACTCGTTGAAATCCCAGAAACTGACCATCACGATCAGCCCCAGCGGAATCAGGAAGAACAGCACAAACACCAATGTGAACGGCGCCGCCTGCCACCAGGCGTGCAGCGTGCGGTTCGGGCTGTCGGCGACAGGACCGGCGGTGGCTGTGGATGTGCTGCTCATGGAAAGACCCGTCAGAGGAAAGAGCCGAAAACCTTTCCGGCGTGAAATGCCTTAACCCAGAACACGGCGGAACCGGCTTTGCCGGGCCGCTCGTGTTGCCCCCCTCAGGGGGGGTGACGCGCCGCAGGCGCGGCGCGGGGGGAGGCCGTCAGGCCGCGACGAATTCATTCCACTTCCTGACCATGTACTCGTTCTCGTCCATCACGGCGTTCCAGCAGGCGATGCCGCCCATGCGCGCTTCGTAGCTGCCGCCGTCGCGCACCGCGCCGGCCTTGGCCAGCACATCGCCGTTCGGGCTCTTGATGTCTTGGGCGGCGGGCTTGCCTTCCATCCAGTAGGCCCACTCGTAGGCTTCCATCTTGGCCTTGGCGGTGTCGAGCACGGCGCTGTAATAGCCCTGGCGGTTCAGGTAGGCACCGGCCCAGCCGTCGAGAAACCAGTTGATGAACTCGTAGGCGCCGTCGAGCTTGCGGCCGCTGAGTGTGGCCGGCAGGCCGAAGCCGGCGGCCCAGGCTCGGTATCCCTCTTTCAGCGGCTGGAAGTTGCAGGCGATGCCCTTGGTGCGCACGGCGGTCACGGCCGGGCTCCACATCGACTGGATCACCACCTCGCCCGAGGCCATCAGGTTCACCGACTCGTTGAAGTCTTTCCACAGCGCGCGGAACTGGCCGGCCTTCTTGGCTTCGATCAGGGTCTTGATCGTGAGGTCGATCTCGGCCTTGGTCATGTTGCCCTTGTCGGGGTACTTGTAGAGGCCCATGGCTTCGACCACCATGGCGGCGTCCATGATGCCGATGGAGGGGATGTTCAGGATCGCGGTCTTGCCCTTGAACTCGGGGTTCAGCAGCTCGGCCCAGGAGTTGATGGGGCGTTTGATCAGGTCGGGGCGGATGCCCAGCGTGTCGGCGTTGTAGACCGTGGGGATCAGGCTCATGAACTGGGTCGGGCTCTTGGCGAAGACCTTGCTCTTTTCGCCTTCGAGGAAGATCACCTTCTTGGGCGCGGTGCCCTGGTCACCCACGGCCTTGCCGGCCACGCTGCCGGTGGTGAACAGCGGCGTGATCTTGTCGGCGTTCTTGATCTTCCTGACGTCGATGCCCTTGAGGTTGCCGGTGGGCACGATCTTCTTGAGCGAGAAGTACTCGGTGTCGATCAGGTCGAAGCTGTTGGGCGCGGTGACGGCGCGCTTGGTCACGTCGTCGGTGGTCACGGCCACGTACTGGATCTTGATGCCGGTGTCCTTCTCGAATTTCTCGGCAATCGTCTTGTCCTGGTTCACCGCGGTGCCCAGGTAGCGCAGGGTGATCTTCTCCTGCGCGATGGCCGGCGACAGGCCGCTGGCCAGGATGCCGGCCATGCCGGCGGTGCCCTGCAGCAGGCTGCGGCGCGAGAGGCCGGTGGCGGGCGTGGCGGAAATGGGGTCGATCGGATCGGACATGGTGAAGCTCCTGTGGCTGGGGTTGGAACGGGGAAGGGATGTGTGAACGTAGGGATGGGAGAGTGGCCGTCAGGCGGCGCCGAAGCTGTGGGCCTGCTCGGGCGCCCAGGTCAGGCCGACGCGGTCGCCCGGGTGGTAGGGGGCCTGCACGAAAGCGGCCTCGGACAACATCACCGACACCTTGTCGCTGGCCTCGGCCTGGTCCAGTTGCAGGCCCAGCAGCACGTAGCTGCCCTGGTACTCGACATCGCTCACGGTGGCGGGCCAGCCCGCGCCCTCGGCCGGTGCGAGTCGGATGTGGTCGTTGCGCACGGCCACCTTGCCCTGCGTGGTGGCCAGCACGTTGTGGCCGCCCATGAAACGCGCCACGAATTCGCTGGCGGGCCGGTTGTAGACCTCGCGCGGTGCACCCACCTGTTCGATGCGGCCGTGGTTCATCACCACCATGGTGTCGGCCAGGGCCATCGCTTCCTCCTGCGAATGGGTGACGTGGATGAAGGTCAGGCCAAGCTCGCGCTGCCAGTGGCGCAGTTCGGCACGCATCTGGATGCGCAGGAAGGGGTCGAGCGCCGAGAGCGGTTCGTCGAGCAGCAGCACGCGCGGCTGGGTGATGAGTGCGCGCGCCAGCGCCACGCGCTGCTGCTGGCCGCCCGAGAGCTCGCCCGGTTTGCGTTGCGCCAGGTGGCCCATGGCCACACGTTCGAGCAGGTCCTGCGCGCGGGCGTGGCGCTCGGCCTTGTCCACGCCTTTCATCTTCAGGCTGAAGGCCACGTTGTCCAGCGCCGTGAGGTGCGGGAACAGCGCGAAACTCTGGAACATCATGGCCGTGCCGCGCACGGCCGCGGGCAGGGCGGTGATGTTGCGGTTCTCCAGCAGGATGTCGCCGCTGGTGGTGCTTTCGTGGCCGGCGATCATGCGCAGCGTGGTGCTCTTGCCGCAGCCCGAGGGGCCGAGCAGGCAGCAGTAGCTGCCGCTGGCGATGCGCAGGTTGATGTTGTCCACCGCCACGCTGCCCTGGGCGTAGCGCTTGGTGAGTGCAATGAGTTCGATGGCGGCGGGCTGGGGCGTGTGGTCATCCATGACCGGCGGTAGTGCATCAACCGTGCCAGCTGTTTTGTACGCAATGTGCACCGGATTGCATACAAAACAGCACAGATTTTGTGCGCAAAAAGGGCTGCGCGCGGGACGAGAGGCCACCGCGGTGCGGGCGCACCGGAGTGAGGCGCACCACGCTGCGGCGACGCCACCCACCGGTGCGCACCGCTCTGGACGGATAATCCGCCCATGCACATCCGGTTCACCAAAATGCAGGGCGCGGGCAACGATTTTGTCGTGCTCGACGAGACGCGCGGGCGCCTGGGGCTCAGCCACGCGCAATACCGCTGGCTGGCCGACCGGCATTTCGGCGTTGGCGCCGACCAGATCCTGAGCGTGCGGCCCTCGCCGGGCCCGGGGCTGGACTTCGAGTACGTGATCCACAACGCCGACGGTGGCGAGGTGGAGCATTGCGGCAACGGCGCGCGATGCTTCGTGCGCTATGTGCGCGACAAGGGTCTGACCACCGCCAACCCGGTGCGCGTGAAAGTGAAGCAGGGCGAGATCAGCCTGGCGCTGAATGACGACGGCCGCGTCACGGTGGACATGGGCGCGCCCGTGTTTGCGCTGGACCGGGTGCCGTTCGATGCGAGGGGGCTGGTGTCGACCCCGATGGGCGGCTTCGAGCGCTGGCCGCTGGCGTTGCACGACGGTGGTGAGGCGCTGGTGTCGGTGCTGTCCATGGGCAACCCGCACGCGGTGCAGCTGGTGGACAACGTCGACACCGCGCCGGTGCTGAGCCAGGGGCCTCAAGTTGAATTGCACGCGCGCTTCCCGGCCCGCGTCAACGCCGGTTTCCTGCAGATCGTCAACCGTGGTCAGGTGCGCCTGCGCGTCTACGAGCGCGGCGCTGGCGAGACGCTGGCCTGCGGCACCGGCGCCTGCGCCGCTGTCGTGGCCGGCATCCGCCTGGGGCTGCTGGATTCGAAAGTCGACGTGCAGACACAAGGCGGCGTGCTCACCATCGAGTGGCAGGACACCCCGGCGCACGACGCCCCGGTGTTCATGACCGGCCCGGCCACCACCGTTTTCGAGGGCGATATCAATGTGCCCGATCTGGCCTGAACCTCACCGAACCGAACCACCATGACCCACCAGAGCATTCCCCCGATCACCGAAGACGACATCGCCAACTACCTGGCCAACACTCCCGACTTCTTCGAGCGTCACGCAGATGTGCTGGGGACCGTGCAGCTCACCAGTCCGCACGGCAAGCGTGCCGTCAGCCTCCAGGAACGGCAGGCCGAGATGCTGCGCGAAAAGATCAAGGGGCTTGAACTCAAGGCCGCTGAAATGATCCGCCACGGGCAGGACAACACGACCATCGCCGACAAGCTGCAGCGCTGGACGCGCGAGCTGCTGCTCACGCGCCTGGCCAAGGACCTGCCCGCCGTGGCGGCGCGTGGCATTGCCGACCAGTTCCTGGTGCCGCAGGTGGCCATCAAGGTCTGGGGCGTGTCGCCCGAATTCGCTGCCGAACCCTACGCCCAGGGCGCCAGCGAAGACGTGGTGGCGTTCGCCTCGTCGCTCACGCTCCCCTATTGCGGTGCCAACCCGGGGCTGGAGGCCGCGCAATGGCTGGCCGACCCGGCTGCAGCGGCCTCGCTGGCCCTGATTCCGCTGCGCGTCGGCATCGCGCCCCAGGCCTTCGGTCTGCTGGTACTGGCGTCGCCGGATGCCCAGCGTTTCGCGGCCGACATGGGCACCGATTTCCTGGTGCGCATCGGCGAACTCACCAGCGCAGCGCTCTCGCGCCTGCGACCGGTGATCCCGGCCGCCACGGTCTGAGGACATGACCCCCACGCTGGGCACTTCGTGTCGTGCGCTGCCCCCCGAGGGGGCTGGCCTGCCTTGGGGCGGCCCGGCGGCAGTCCGGTCGCACGCATGAACGTCACCACCAGCGACGACGACGCCCTGGTGCGGGCCTACCTGACCCATGTGCGGGTGGAGAAACGCCTTGCCGATCGCACGGTGGCGCTTTACACCCTCGACCTTGAAAAGCTGGTGCAGCAGGCGCAGGCCGCCGGTGTGGCGCTGCGTCGCGTGCAGAACGCCCACATCCGCCGCTGGGTGGCGCAGATGCACAGCGGCGGGCGCAGTGCGCGCGGCATCGCACTCATTCTCTCGGGCTGGCGGGGTCTTTATGTCTGGCTCGGCCGCCAGGGGCTGATGGATCACAACCCGGTGCAGGACGTGCGCGCGCCCAAGGCCGGCAAGCCGCTGCCCAAGGCGCTGGGTGTGGACGAATCGGTGCAGTTGGCTTCACATGTCGAAGAGGCCGACGACCCGCGGCTCGAAGCGCGCGACCGCTGCATCACCGAACTGCTCTACGGTTGCGGCCTGCGCATCGGCGAACTGGTGGGGCTGGACGCGGTGGCGAGTGGCAGCGCGCGCGGCTGGATCGACGCCCAGGCCGGCGAGGCGCACGTGCTGGGCAAAGGCTCCAAGCGCCGCAGCGTGCCCGTGGGCCGTGCCGCACTGGCCGCGCTGGAGCAGTGGATGGCGGTGCGCGGCGATTGGGCGAAGCACGATCCGGCGCTGTTCATCGGCAGCCGCGGCCAGCGCCTGACGCCGCAACACATCCGTGTGCGCCTGAAGCGGCGTTCGCTGCTGGCGGGCTTGTCCACGCCGGTGCACCCGCACATGCTGCGCCATTCGTTTGCCAGCCACGTGCTGCAGTCCAGCGGCGACCTGCGCGCGGTGCAGGAGCTGCTCGGCCACGCCAGCATCAGCACCACGCAGGTCTACACCCGGCTCGATTTCCAGCACCTGGCGCAGGTGTACGACGCGGCGCACCCACGGGCACAGGCGCGTGCCGGGGATGCGGGCGGCGATGGCCCAGCCAGCCCGCCCGCCGTGGGGGCACCACCGGTGCGCAAGCCCGGGGGCTGACCGGCCCGGAACGCCCGACCCGGATGGGTGGGCGGTAGGGCGGGTTATCCCTGTAGGATTTACCGCCCCAGCCTTGACAATTGCTTCATAAGCAACTGCTTTATTTTCGATATCAGGAGACCACCATGTTCAAGTTCCTCATTGCCTTCAAGTCGTTGCTGCTCGCGGCGGTCATGGCCACCTCGCTGTCGGCGCAGGCGGCCGATGACGTCATCAAGACCGTCTATCACATGAGCGAGGGCATTCCCCAGGCTTCGCGCGCCATCAACAATATCCGCAACCACCTGGCGGCCGACCCCAAGGCCAAGATCGTGGTCGTGACCCATGGCCTGGGCATCGACTTCCTGCTCGACGGTGCCACCAACCAGATGGAGCAGCCCTTTGCGGGTTCCATCGGCGAACTGGCTGCCAAGGGCGTGGAGTTCCGCGTCTGCAACAACACCCTGGTCTCGCGCAAGATCGACGCCGCCAAGGTGGCCATGGAAGCCAAGATCGTGCCCTCGGGCGTGGCCGAGGTCGCCCGGTTGCAGGCGCGTGAAGGCTTTGTCTACCTGCGGCCCTGAATAGGAACACCCCCGCGCCGCCTGCGGCGTCACCCCCTTAAGGGGGCGATGCGAGTGGCCCGGCGGAGCCGGTTCCACCGCATCCTGGGTTCGGGCACTTCGCGCCGGAAGGGGGCGTCACCCCCTCAAGGGGTCAACGCGAGCGGCCCGGCGGAGCCGGTTCCGCCACATCCTGGGTTTGTGCATTTCGCTCCGGAAAGGGGCCACTTCCCCGCGCAGAGGGGGAGCCCTCCAAGGGCACCGCCGGGCCGGCTTTGCCGGACGGCCAGTGCCGCCCCTTGGGGGGTGACGCTGCAAGCGGCGCGGGGGGGGGGACAATACCCTTCATGAAAACCATTCGACTGAGAACCGGTAAAGAGCGTTCGCTGCTGCGCCGCCACCCCTGGGTGTTTGACGGCGCCGTCGCCAGAGGCGGCGGGGACGCGGGCGAAACCGTGCGTGTCGAAAGCGACGAGGGCCGGTTCCTGGCCTGGGGTGCGTTCTCGCCGAGCTCGCGCATCCGCGTGCGGGCCTGGACCTTTGACGAGGCGCAGCGCATCGACGCCGCCTTTTTCCGCGACACGCTGGCGCGCGCCATCGCCCTGCGCGATCGCCTGGGCATCGAAAGCAACGGTATTCGTCTCGTGCACGGCGAGTCCGACGGTCTGCCGGGCCTGATCGTGGACCGCTACGGCGACACGCTGGTGGCCCAGTTCACCGCCTGCGGCGTGGAGCGCTGGAAAGCGCAGATTGCCGACGCGCTGGTTGAACTCACCGGATGCCCGCGCCTGTACGAACGCTCCGACACCAGCAGCCGCAAGCTCGAAGGCCTGCCCGATGCCACCGGCTGGCTGCGCGGCAGCGGCGAGACGTCGCTGGAACTGCTGGAGCACGGCTGGCGCCTGGGGCTGGACATCGCGCACGGCCACAAGACCGGTTATTACCTGGACCAGCGCGACAGCCGCCTGGCCCTGTACCAATACACGAAGCGCCTGGGTTTTGCCCAGGTGCTCAACTGTTTCAGCTACACCGGCGGCTTCAGCGTGGCCGCGCTGGCCGGCGGGGCGGGGCACGTGACCAGCATCGACTCGTCCGGCCCGGCGCTGGAGCAGGCGCGCGCCAACCTGCTGCTCAACGGACTGGACCCGGCGCAGGCCAGCTTCATGGACGCCGACGTCAACACCTCGCTGCGCCAGTTCGTGACCGAGGGCCGCAGCTTCGACGCCATCGTGCTCGATCCGCCCAAATTTGCGCCCACGGCGGCCCACGCGGAGCGCGCGGCCCGGGCCTACAAAGACCTGAACCGCCAGGCCTTCAAGCTGCTCACGCCTGGTGGTGTGCTGTTCACCTTTTCCTGCTCGGGTGGCATCGGGGTGGAGCTGTTCCACAAGATCGTGGCCTCGGCCGGGCTGGACGCCGGCGTGGACGGCGCCATCCTGCAGCGCCTGGGCGGCGCCTGCGACCACCCGATGACGATCAACTTCCCCGAAGGCGAATACCTCAAGGGCCTGGTGGTGATGAAAAAGGCGTAGAACCAGCAGGTCGCATACACTCCCCCGCTGTCGCGTTCCCGTTCCCCCGTTGCAGGAGTTTTTCCCGCCATGTCCCTGATCCCCGCCACCATCCTCACCGGCTTCCTCGGCTCGGGCAAGACCACGCTGCTCAAACGCGTGCTGACCGAGGCGCACGGCCAGAAGATCGCGGTGATCGAGAACGAGTTCGGCGAGGAGAACATCGACAACGAAATCCTGGTCGCCGACACGCAGGAAAACATCATCCAGATGAGCAACGGCTGCATCTGCTGCACCATCCGCGACGACCTGCGCGCCACGCTGCACGATCTGGCCGAGAAAAAGCGCAAGGGTGAACTCGACTTCGAGCGCGTGGTGATCGAAACCACCGGCCTCGCCGATCCCGGTCCGGTGGCACAGACCTTCTTCATGGATGACGAGGTCGCCGAGCAGTATTTGCTGGACTCCATCCTGACCCTGGTGGACGCCAAACACGCGGCCGACCAGCTCAACGACCGACAGGAGGCGCGCCGCCAGGTGGGCTTTGCCGACCAGATCTTCATCAGCAAGGCCGACCTGGTTAGCCAGGACGAGCTCGACGCGCTGATCCACCGCCTGAAACACATGAACCCGCGCGCGCCCATGCGCCCGGTGCATTTCGGCGAAGTGGCGCTCAGCGAGGTGTTCGATCTGCGCGGTTTCAACCTCAACGCCAAGCTCGACATCGACCCGGATTTCCTCAAGGCCGAGGACGAGCATGATCACGACCACCATGATCACGAGCACGGTGAAGCCTGCAATCACCCCTCGCACCAGCACGGCCACGAAGGGCATGGCCACCACCACCATCACGACGACGATGTGAAGAGCTTCGTCTACCGCGCCACCCGACCCTTCAACCCGGCCAAGCTGGAAGACTTCCTGGGTGCCATCGTGCAGGTGTACGGTCCGCGCATGCTGCGCTACAAGGGCGTGCTGGACATGCAGGGCACCGACCGCAAGGTGATCTTCCAGGGCGTGCACCAGCTCATGGGCAGCGACCTGGGTCCGGCCTGGGCCGAGGGTGAGCCGCGTGTGAGCAAGATGGTGTTCATCGGGCTGGAATTGCCCCAGGACATCCTGGTCCAGGGCCTCGACCAGTCGCTGGTGTGAGCCGGTGGCCGCCAGTTTCCATACCCCGAACCCGACCTGAACGTGCTGTTTGTCGCGCTTCTCCAACGCCTGGGCTTTCGATCAGATGCTGTGTCAGTGCCCACTCCGCCGTCATCGTTACAATCGCCCCCCAAGTCGGGCGCCCAGCGTCCGGCCAGGCCTGCTTCAAGTCTGCGGGCCGCGCGCAGTCCGGAGGCGGACAGCAAACGGGGTATAACAACAAAACAGCCGGCACCGCCGGTGGATGGTGACGCGCCACGGACACCGGTTCGCGGCAGCGCACAACCCCAAGACCAGGCATTGACAGGCACTGAGAGGAGACACCTTGTGAAAGCCCCGGCTACCAGGACAGCGAAAACCACCCCAACCGCGACCAAGGCGGCCAAGGGGCGGGTATCGCCGGTGTCGACCCAGAAAAAGCCAGCCGTGCCCTCAAAATCCGTGCCCAAAGCGCCTGCCAAGGCCGTGACAAAAACCACCACCAAACCCGCTGCGAAGCCAGGGAACGCGTCTTCGGTGGTCAGCAAGCCGGTCGCGAAAAAGGCTGCGCCGGTCAAGAAGACTTCTGCCGCCAAAGCGGTGACCGCGGCATCCAACAGCCGCTCGGCGACCCAGACAAAATCTGGCACCAAGGCCGTGGACACCCGGGCGGGCGCAGCGAAGCCTGCAGCCAAAACACCGGCGCCAGCGAAAGCCCTGGCCAAGGTGGCGCCGGCTGTGAAAGTCCGGTCAGAATCCAAGACGGGCGCTGCTCACGCGGCAACCGTCCCATCCAGCAAGCCCGCCCGGCCCGTCGCCACGGTGGCGTCGGCGCCTGTTGCCAAGCGCCCCCCTCCCGCTCCCGCACCCGTTGTGGTCGAATCGACGCCACGCCCTCTGGGCAAGCGCGCGGCCAAGAAGGTGATGATGGAGCAGATGACGCAGGCCGCGGTGGTCCCCACCCATGCACCCGATGCCGTCAAGGCGACCTTCTCCACCATGAACGAACGCGTAATGACCCCTCCCGTGCCATCCTCCATCCAGAAAGATCCCAAGCGGGTCAACAACTGGAAGAACCTGCCGGTTGAGCAGCTGACCGACCCGGACGTGCAGGCCATGCCCGACGACGAGTACATGAACGAAGTGCAGCTGGCTTTCTTCCGCCGCAAGCTGTCCTTGCTCAAGGCCGACATGCTGGCCAATGCCGGTGAAACCACCGAGCACCTGCGTGAAGACACCGTGGTCGTGCCCGATCCCGCCGACCGCGCGACGATTGAAGAAGAACACGCGCTGGAACTCCGGACCCGCGATCGCGAACGCAAGCTGCTCAAGAAGATCGAACAGGCGATTGCCCGCATCGACTCGGGCGACTATGGTTATTGCGAAGAAACGGGTGAAGCCATCGGCGTGGCGCGCCTGATGGCCCGCCCGACCGCCAGTCTGTCGCTTGAAGCGCAGCAGCGGCGCGAACTCAAGCAGAAGATGTTCGGGGATTGATCACCGGTCCGGAAACACGCCTTCACCAGCAACCCCTCTGCGCTGAGCTTTCATGTCCAAGGACGACTCCAACGGCGGCTTCCTGTCCAAGGTGGTGAAGTTCGTTCGTCATCCGACCACGAGCTGGTGGGATCTGGACACCCGCATTGTGGATCGCGAGAGCGAGTACAGCAAAGCGGCCTTGAAGGAAATGATCGAGCGCAAACGGCGCAACGACTTCGTGCGCAAGCGCGAGTTCGACATGCTGCGCAAGATCCGGAGCCGCGAAGGCCCCAGTGAAGGCTGGCAGGGGGTTCGGCCCTCGTTCTTCCAGAGCAGCCTGCCGTCCAAGCCGGACGACAGGGCGATGACGCTCAAGAAGATCGACGAGATCGAGGCCCAGATGTCGATGCAATGGTGGAAGACCAAGGGGGCTGACTCCCAGACCACCGGCTCCACCCTGAATTCGGGGGCCCACAGCACCGGGGGCACACCGCTGGATCGCAAGGGTGCTTCCACCAATACCGGTGTTTTGGCCGATCCCCTGACCAGTCGTCGCGCTGTGCAGTACAACGAAACGGAGGCATCGCCCCTGGTCGATCCGGCCTCGACTTTGCCGGCCCCACCACCATCCACACCCGGTGCGGGCTCTGGCGGGATGGCCGCCACGCGCTCCGGAAGCCGATCAGACAGCGTGCCAGCGGCGAACGCGCCAACGCCAGCGCCTGCCCCTGCCGCCGCGCGCATCGGCCTGATGGCGCCAACACTGCGTGGCGAGTCGAGCGGATCGGGTCCGGCCTTTTCGGCGTCGCACTTCTTTGCGCTGGACGTTCATGAAATTGCCCAGGACCCGGAGGTGGAAGAAGCCGCCATCCGCTTCGCCAACGGCGACGATGCCGGGGCTGAACAAGGCTTGCTGGACACCCTGGGTGAGGCGCAGAGTGGCGTCGACAACTGGCTGGCCCTGTTCGACCTGTACCGGGCCACGGGCCAACTCGCTCCGTTTGAGAGCCAGGCGCTGGATTTTGTGAACCGTTTTGGCCGTTCGGCACCGCAGTGGGAGGACATGCTCGGGGCGGTGTCGGCCATGACCGGCAAGGCCTACAAACCGTCGGTGACCAATGGTCGCGCGGTCTGGGTGTGCGAGCCCGAACTCGATGCGCACGCCGTGGGAACCCTGCAGAAAGTGCTGTTGCGGGCCAACCAGCCCTGGGTGCTGGATTGGGAACCGCTGGAGGCCGTTGATGTCAAGGCCGCTCGTGCACTGTTGGGCATCTTCACTCTTTGGGGTGATCAGGACGTGGAGTTGTGTTTCATCGGGTCGAACAAGCTGCTCGATCTGCTCAAGTCCCTGACGCCCTCCGGCCGGCGCGACGTGGAGCAGCTCTGGTGGGAGCTGCGCATGGCCGTGCTGCGGGTCATGAACCACCCGGACGAATTCGAGTTGGCCGCGCTGGACTTCTGCGTCACCTACGAGGTGTCACCGCCGGGGTGGGAAAAGCCACGTTGCCATTTCCGTGCCTTGTCGGGCGAATCTTCGGAGAGTGGCTCGTCCGTGCTGGGCGAAGTGGTCCTGGAACAGATGTCTTCGGTTTTCCCGGGAGACTCTGTGATGGAGAGTCACAGCTCAGGGCTCAATCAGCTCGGTCTGGTGGAGCTGTCGGGCGAAATCCGGGGCGATCCCCAGGCCACACTGGAAACCCTGGAAAAGCGGTTGCAAGGTGCCGATGTGCTCATCATTTCCTGTCGCAACCTGATCCGCGTGGATTTTTCCGCGGCGGGAACCCTGCTCAACTGGGTCTCGGGCCACCATGCCGAAGGCCGAATGATCCAGTTCGTGGATGCTCACCGCCTGGTGTCCGCTTTTTTCCACGTCATCGGCATCACCGAATACGCCAAAGTGGTGGTGAGGAACGACTGACCCCCTAGGTCTGACCCACCCCCGCCGCGCTGCGCGCGACCCCCTCAAGGGGGCGGCACTGGCGGCCCGGCGGAGCCGGTTCCGCGGTGCCCTTGCTGGGGTCCATCGGCTTCTGATGGACTTGAGATCGATCCGATCATCCCAATCTGTTATCCCCTATGGAATCATTTCACGGAACCACCATCGTCTGCGTGCGGCGCGAGACGCCCGAAGGTGTGCAAGTCGCCATCGGTGGTGATGGTCAGGTCACCCTGGGCCACATCGTGGTCAAGGGCACGGCGCGCAAGGTGCGCAAGCTCTACCACGACAAGGTGCTGGCTGGATTTGCCGGCGCCACCGCGGACGCGTTCACCCTGTTTGAACGCTTTGAGGCCAAGCTCGAAAAACACCAGGGCCACCTGGTGCGCGCGGCCATTGAACTGACGCGCGACTGGCGCACCGACCGCGTGTTGCGCCGGCTTGAAGCCATGCTGGCTGTGGCGGATCACAGCGCTGCGTTGATCATCACCGGCAATGGCGATGTGCTGGAGCCCGAACACGGCGTCGTGGCCATCGGTTCGGGTGGCGCCTATGCCCAGGCTGCCGCGCGAGCCCTGACCCAGCACACAGCGCTGAGCGCCGAAGAGGTGGTGCGGCAATCGCTCGCCATCGCGGGTGAGATCTGCATCTACACCAACATGAACCACACCATCGAAACCCTGGACTGAGCGTTCACATGTCCTCCATGACTCCCCAGGAAATTGTTTCCGAACTCGATCGTTTCATCATTGGCCAGAAAGGCGCCAAGCGCGCTGTGGCCATTGCGCTGCGCAACCGCTGGCGTCGCCAGCAGGTCGACGACAAGCTTCGGCCCGAAATCACGCCCAAGAACATCCTGATGATCGGTCCCACCGGCGTCGGCAAGACGGAGATCGCGCGCCGGCTGGCCCGGCTGGCCGATGCCCCGTTCATCAAGGTCGAGGCCACCAAGTTCACCGAGGTGGGCTACGTCGGCAAGGACGTGGACGCCATCATCCGGGATCTGGCCGAGATCGCCGTCAAGCAGACCCGCGAAGTCGAGATGCGCAGCCAGCGTGTGCGCGCCGAAGACGCGGCCGAGGAGCGCATCCTTGATGCGCTGCTGCCGCCTCCACGCAGCACCGGCGCCGAGCCGGTGGCCATCCCCGAAAGCACCGCGCGGCAGAGCTTTCGCAAGAAGCTGCGTGAAGGTCAGCTCGATGACCGGGAGATCGAGATTGAACTGGCGGAGCCTCGGCCCTCAATGGAGATCATGGGTCCTGCCGGCATGGAGGACATGGCCGAGCAGTTGCGCGGCATGTTCAGCCAGATGGGCCAGGACAAGCGCCGCTCGCGCAAACTCAAGATCGCCGAAGCGATGAAGATCCTGGTGGACGAAGAAGCGGGCAAGCTGGTCAACGAAGAAGAAATCAAGACGCGCGCCCTGCACAACGCCGAACAGAACGGCATCGTTTTCATCGACGAGATCGACAAGGTGACCTCGCGCAGCGATGCGGGTGGTGCCGAGGTGTCGCGCCAGGGCGTGCAGCGCGACCTGTTGCCGCTGGTGGAGGGCACCACCGTGTCCACCAAATACGGCATGGTCAAGACCGATCACATCCTGTTCATCGCCAGCGGGGCGTTCCACCTGTCCAAACCGAGCGACCTGATTCCCGAGCTGCAGGGGCGTTTTCCGATCCGGGTCGAACTGCAGTCGCTCACCGTGGACGACTTCGAGGCCATCCTGACGCAGACGCACGCGTCGCTGGTGCGCCAGTACCAGGCGCTGCTGGCCACCGAAGGTGTGACGCTGGCATTCACACCCGAAGGCATCCGCCGCCTGGCGCAGATCGCCTGCGACGTGAACGAACGCACCGAAAACATCGGTGCGCGCCGCCTGGCCACGGTCATGGAGCACCTGCTGGACGAAGTGAGTTTTGGCGCCACCGGGTTGCAGGGACAGACGGTGCAGGTGGATGCGGCCTATGTGGACGGTCGCCTGGGCGAGCTCAGCCGCAACGAGGACTTGTCCCGATACATCCTCTGATGCGGTTTCGCCTTCAAACGCATAACTGCGTTGGTTCGCCTTGGCCGTTACAGCACTGTCTGCGGCTCCCGCCTTGTTCTGCGCTTGAATACAAAACCGTATGAGGTCCACGGACCCCTCGAAACCGCGTTCGCCCGCCCGGCGACCGCGGTTTTTTTGTGAACGATGAGCGTCCGACCCGAGCTGCCAGGCCCGCCTCACGCCACCCATTCCGTCCGTCGGGAATCCCTGGGTGTAACAGGGCTTTCAAGCATCACATGCAGAGGCGCTCGTAAGTGCTTGCTTTTGCTGCATTTTTGAGCAATAAATGCTTCAAAATGTGTTCTAAGTGCTTGATTTTATTGGAGAAATTTTTCAGCCGCCAGCTTGCATGCACTGGATTTCCTGATAAAGTGGAAAAAAGTGCAATTAAGTGGTGAAAAGTGTTTTCCAAAGGCTGATCACGGTGTTCCAGGGTGCTTCCTCTCTCAGTCTCGATGCCAAGGGTCGGCTCTCCATGCCGACCCGGCACCGTGACGCCCTGGGCACGGCCGCCGGTCAACTCACGATCACCAAGCACCCGCACGGCTGCCTGATGGTATTCCCTCGCGACGAGTGGGAAAAGTTCCGGGCCCGCATCGCTGCCCTGCCCATGGATGCGCAGTGGTGGCGGCGCATTTTCCTCGGCAACGCCATGGACGTCGAGATGGACGCGTCGGGCCGTGTGCTGGTGTCGCCGGAACTGCGTGCCGCCGCCGGCATTGCCAAGGACGCCGTGTTGCTGGGCATGGGCTCTTACCTGGAGCTGTGGGATGCCCCGACCTACGCGGCCAAGGAAGCCGAAGCGATGCAGGCCGAGATGCCCGATGTGCTCAAGGATTTCTCGTTCTGAGGCCCCATGGAGCAAGGCGCCTGGAATCACCAAACCGTTCTGCTGGACGAGGCTGTCGAGGCCTTGGGCATCCAGCCGGACGGTCATTATGTCGACGCCACCTTCGGGCGCGGTGGGCACTCGCGCCTGATCCTGGAGAAGCTGTCAGCGAGCGGGCGCCTCACGGCGTTCGACAAGGACCCGCAGGCCGTGGCGGCTGCGCAGGAACTGGCGGCCAGCGATGGCCGCTTTTCCATCCGGCACCAGGGTTTTTGCCATCTGGGCGATCTGGGGGCGCACACGGCGGACGGGGTGCTGATGGATCTGGGCGTGAGTTCGCCCCAGATCGACGACCCCGAAAGGGGTTTTTCTTTTCGTCACGATGGACCTCTGGACATGCGCATGGACACCACGCGCGGCCAGAGCGTGGCGCAGTGGCTGGAAACGGCCGAAGTCTCCACCCTCGCGGAGGTGATACGTGAATATGGCGAAGAACGGTTTGCTCAACAGGTTGCAAAGGCGATTGATCGTCGCCGACAGGAACGGGGCCCTCTTCGAACCACCCGCGAGCTGGCCGAAGTCGTGGCTGGCGCGGTCAAAACCCGCGAGCCGGGCAAGGACCCTGCAACGCGCACATTTCAGGCTTTTCGGATTTTCATCAACGCCGAGCTTGAAGAGCTGCAACAAGCGCTAGAGGCCAGTCTGCATGTCCTGCGTCCCGGAGGTCAACTGGTGGTGATCAGCTTCCATTCGCTGGAAGACCGCATGGTCAAGCAGTTCATGGCGCGCCATTCGCGCGCCGTGGTGGACCGCCGCGTGCCGTTTGCCGAGCCGGCCGAGATGCAACTGGTCCGGGTGCGCCGGGTGATGCCTTCTGCGGCCGAGGTGCAGGGCAATCCGCGTTCGCGCAGCGCCGTGATGCGCGTGGCCGAGCGCACGGAGGCGCCGGTATGAACGTGAGGTACCGTTCATGATCCGCCTGAACCTGATGCTGCTGGCCGCGGTGATGGTGAGCGCCTTTTATCTGGTGCACACCCAGTACGAGTTTCGCCGGCTCTACACCGCGGTGGACCGCGCCCAGTCGCAGTCGCGACGGCTCGAAGCCGACCACGAACAGCTGCGTGTGCAGAAGCAGGCGCAGGCCACGTCGGCGCGCGTGCAGCAGATCGCCACACGGCAGCTGAAGATGCGGCCGGTCAATCCCGGCATCACGGAGTATGTGACGGTGCACGCTGCACCAGTGGCAGCGGCCACCGAGGAGGGTCGGCCATGAGCCCGCGCGGCAGCCGCAGCATCAACTACAGCGCCAGTCCCCTGCTGGCGAGCAAGACGCCGGTCTGGCGCAGCAAGTTCATCGTCGCCGCACTGGCGCTGGCGTTTGCTGGCCTGGGCGCTCGGGCCGCGTATGTGCAGGTCTTTGGCAACGACTTTTTCCAGCGCCAGGGCGAGGTGCGGTTTGCGCGCACGCTGGAACTGCCGGCCAACCGCGGTCGCGTGCTGGACCGCAACGGGCTGATCCTGGCCACCAGCGTCGTGGCGCAAAGCATCTGGGCCATTCCCGAAGACGTGGACAAGGCCGATCCGAAGCTCCGGTCGCTGGCCCAGTTGCTGGGCCAGCCCCTGTCCGAGCTGAAGAAAAAACTGGCCAACGAGGACAAGACCTTCGTCTGGGTGCAGCGCCAGGTGGACGAGCCGGTGGCGAAGGAAATCGCTGCGCTGGGCATCAAGGGCATCTACCAGACCCGTGAATACAAGCGCCAGTACCCCGAAGGTGAGGCCGCTGCGCACGTGGTGGGCTTCACCAACGTGGAAGACCGGGGGCAGGAGGGCGTGGAGCTGGCCTTCAATCAGCAGCTGTCGGGCCGCAACGGTTCGCGCCGGGTGATCAAGGACCGCCTGGGCCGCGTGGTCGAAGACGTGCGCGATGTCGTGCCGCCGGTGGACGGCCCCGACCTGCAGCTCTCCATTGACAGCAAGGTGCAGTACTTCGCTTACCAGAAGCTGCGTGAGGCGGTGTTGACGCACAAGGCCAAGGCCGGCAGCGTGGTGGTGTTTGACACCCAGACGGGCGAGGTGCTGGCGCTGGCCAACTACCCGAGCTACGACCCCAACCGACGGGGCAAGCTCAGCGGTGAACAGTTGCGCAACCGCGTGCTGACCGACAGTTTCGAGCCCGGCTCCACGATGAAGCCTTTCATCGCTGCGTTGGCACTCGACAAGGGCCTGGTCAGGCCGGAGACGCAGATACAGACCGCACCGGGCCGCATCATGATCGGTGGCTCCAGCATTGGCGATGCCCACCCGCATGGCATCCTGACGGTCAATCAGATCATTCAGAAATCGAGCAACGTGGGCACGGTCAAGATGGCCATGCAGATGCATCCACGCGAGATGTGGGAAATCTTTGCCCAGGCGGGTTTTGGCCAGAAGCCGCAGGTGCCATTCCCTGGCGCGGTGAGTGGGCGCCTGCGCCCTTACAAGACCTGGCGTCCGATCGAGCAGGCGACCATGAGCTACGGCTACGGGCTCTCCACCTCGCTGTTCCAGCTGGCGCAGGCTTATACCATCTTCGCGCGCGACGGTGAGTTGATTCCGGTCACGCTGCTCAAGGCCGAGACGCCGGCCACCGGGGTGCGCGTCTTCAGCGAGAAGAACGCGATCGCGGTGCGCAAGATGCTGGGCATGGCCACCAGTCCCGGCGGTACGGCCACGCAGGCGCAGACCATGGGCTATTCGGTGGGTGGCAAGACTGGCACCGCGCGCAAGCAGGAAGGCAAGGGCTATGCGGCCAGGAAGTACCGCAGCTTCTTTGTCGGCCTGGCGCCGGTGGAAGCCCCGCGCATCGTGGTGGCGGTGATGGTGGACGAGCCGAGCAATGGGCAGTATTACGGCGGCCTGGTGGCTGCGCCGGTTTTCAGCGAAACCGTGCAGCAGACCCTGCGGATTCTTGGTGTACAGCCCGACATGAACGTGAAGCCACAGATCGTGACCGAGATCGTGGAGGAGTCGTTCTGATGCAGACGATCCAGCATCCCCAGGCCGTGGCAGGTTGGCTGCGCGAGCGCGTGCGTGGTCATCTGCATTGCGACAGCCGCGTTGTGCAGGCAGGCGATGGTTTCGTGGCCTGGCCCGGAGCCGCCACGGATGGGCGCCGCTACGTGGCGGGTGCGCTGCAGGCGGGGGCGACGGCGGTGCTGGTCGAGCGCGACGGTGTGGAAGCCTTCGATTTCGACGACGAACGTGTGGCTGCCGTGCCCGGACTCAAAGCTCAGGCGGGTCCGATTGCCAGTGCGTTTTATGCCGAGCCCAGCGCGGTGCTCGACGTGGTGGCCTTCACCGGCACCAACGGCAAGACCTCGAGCGCCTGGTGGATGGCCCAGCTGCTGTCGGCGGCGGGCCGGCCCTGCGCGGTGGTGGGCACCCTGGGCATTGGCCAGCCCCCGCTGTCGGGCGACGAGGGCCACACCCTGGTGTCCACCGGCCTGACCACGCCCGACCCGGTGCTGCTGCAGGCGCGCCTGCGGGGCATGGTGGACGCAGGGCTGAAAGCCTGCGCCATCGAAGCTTCGTCCATCGGCCTGATCGAGGGCCGTCTCAACGCCACCCAGATCCGCGTCGCGGTCTTCACCAATTTCACGCAAGACCATCTGGACTTCCACGGCAGCATGGCCAACTACTGGTCCGCCAAGGCGGCCCTGTTCGAATGGCCGGGCCTGGCCCATGCGGTGGTGAACCTCAACGATCCGCAGGGTGCGTTGCTGGCGTCCTTGCTGGGCGGCAAGGGGCTCGACCTCTGGACCGTGGGCATCGAGGCCGCGGGCGTTTCAAGCACTCCGCGGGTTTTCGCGCGCGGCATCGGCTTCACCGACCATGGCATGCAGTTCACCGTGGGAGAGCGTGACGCCGCGGGTGATGTGGTCGAGTCCCACGGATTGAGCCTGCCGCTGGTCGGCCTGTACAACGTGTCCAACCTGCTGGGCGTGCTGGCCTCGGCCCGCGCTCTCGGTGTGTCGATGGCCGATGCGGTGAGCGCCTGCTACGCGCTGACGCCGGTGCCTGGCCGCATGGAACAGGTGGCGGCCGCAGCGGGCCAGCCGCTGGTGCTGGTGGACTATGCCCACACGCCGGATGCACTGGAAAAGGCCTTGCAAGCCTTGCAGCCGCTGGCGCAGCAGCGTGGGGGTGCCCTCTGGGCGGTGGCGGGTTGTGGTGGTGACCGCGATGCCGGCAAGCGGCCGCTCATGGCCGCGGTGGCCGAACGCGAGGCGCAGCATGTGGTGCTGACCAGCGACAACCCCCGCACCGAAGACCCGCTGGCGATCCTGAAACAGATGGTGGCCGGTCTGAGCGATCCGGCCCAGGCGCTGGTTGAGGCCGACCGGGCAGCGGCCATCGCCCTGGCCGTGCGGCACGCGAAGGCGGGCGATGTGGTGCTGATCGCGGGCAAGGGGCACGAGGACTACCAGGACGTGATGGGCGTGAAAAAGCCGTTCTCCGATCTGGTGCAGGCGCGCGAGGCGCTCGCGCAGCGCGCCGCGGCGCCGGGAGCTGCCGCATGAAGGCCCTGAACCAGCTGATGATGCAACTCGGTGGCGCCCGCGCCGTGGGAACGCCCGCAGCAGTCATCCAGCGCGTGCACACCGACACCCGCAGCCTGCAGCCGGGCGACCTGTTTGTGGCCCTCAAGGGTGAGCACTTCGATGCGCACGACTTCCTGTCGCAGGCGCGCGCAGCGGGCGCCGTGGCCGCCATCGCACACGGGGGACTGGCTGCAGCAGGTCTGCCGGGTGTGGAAGTGCCCGATACGCGCCTGGCGCTGGGCGAGCTGGCGCGCCTGTGGCGCGAACAGTTCAGCCTGCCGCTGATCGCCGTGACCGGCAGCAACGGCAAGACCACGGTGACGCAGATGATCGCGGCCATCCTGCGCGCCGCGGCCGGTGACGCCGCCCTCGCCACGCAGGGCAACCTGAACAACGACATCGGCGTGCCGCTCACGCTGCTGCGCCTGCGCGAGACGCACCAGCTGGCGGTGATCGAACTGGGCATGAACCACCCGGGTGAAATCGGCTACCTGGCCGCGCTGACCCAGCCCACGGTGGCGCTGGTCAACAACGCCCAGCGCGAACACCAGGAATTCATGGGCACGGTCGAGGCCGTGGCGCGCGAAAACGGGCAGGTGATCACGGCCCTGCGCAATGGCGGCGTGGCCGTCTTCCCCAGCGACGACGAATACACCCGGGTCTGGCGCGAACTGGCCACGGGCCAGCGCGTGCTGAGCTTCAGCGACAGCGATGCGGCGGCCGATGTGCACGCGCTCAGCGCCGACTGGTTGGACGGTGCCTGGGCACTGCGCTTCACCACGCCGTCGGGCGAACAGGCCTGCCGCCTGCGCATCGCCGGTCGGCACAACGTGCGCAACGCCCTGGCGGCGGCGGCCTGTGCGCTGGCGGCGGGCGTGTCGCTGGCGGATATTGGCCGCGGACTGGATGCCTTCGAACCCGTGGGCGGCCGCTCGCGCGCGCTCTCGCTG
This sequence comes from Hydrogenophaga sp., assembly GCA_030653975.1. Taxonomy (GTDB): domain Bacteria; phylum Pseudomonadota; class Gammaproteobacteria; order Burkholderiales; family Burkholderiaceae_C; genus Hydrogenophaga. The sequence goes on from JAURYH010000058.1 coordinate 33,707, forward strand.
ACGCTGCCGGACCGCCAGGTCACCCTGATCGACGACACCTACAACGCCAACCCCGACTCCGTGGTCGCGGCCATCCACGTGCTGGCCGAACTGCCCGGCCCGCGCCTGCTGGTGCTGGGTGACATGGGCGAGGTCGGTGAGCAGGGGCTCGCCTTTCATCTGGAGGTGTTGCGCCTGGCGCAGGCCAGTGGCATCGAGGCCGTGCACTGCGCGGGCGACTGGATGCTGCAGGCCGTCACCGCCCTGAACGCCGCCGGCGACAACGCACCCATCCACTGGAGCGACGTGCCCGCGCTGGCCGTGCATGCGAGCGTCCTGGTCGCGGCCACGCCAGCGCCCGCGGTGCGCAGCGTGCTGGTGAAGGGCTCACGATTCATGCGCATGGAGCGTGTGGTGCAGGGCCTGTTGGCCCTGACCGCGCCCACGCTACAAGAACAAAAGGATTCCACCCATGCTGCTTAGCCTGACCCAGTGGCTGCAGAGTCTCGGACCCGAGTACGGGTTCCTGCGGGTTTTTCAGTACCTCACCTTCCGTGCCGTGATGGCCGCGCTGACCGCGCTCATCGTCGGCCTGGTGGCGGGACCGTTTTTCATCCGCCGCCTCGCCGCGCTGAAGATCGGCCAGCCGATCCGCGAGTACGCGATGCAGAGCCACATCAGCAAGGGCGGCACGCCGACCATGGGCGGCGTGCTGATCCTGTTCGCCATCGCACTGTCCACACTGCTGTGGTTCGACTGGTCCAACCGCTTCACCTGGATCGTGCTGCTGGTGACGCTGGGCTTTGGCGCCATCGGCTGGGTGGACGACTGGCGCAAGGTGGTCAACAAGGACCCCGAGGGCATGCGCTCGCGCGAGAAGTATTTCTGGCAATCGGTGATCGGTCTGGTGGCGGCCTTCTACCTGGCCTTCAGCGTGGCCGAGACCAGCAACCTGCGTGTGCTGCAGCTGTTCTTCAACTGGGTGGCCTCGGGCTTCACGCTCGAACTGCCGCCGCGCGCCGGCCTGATGGTGCCCTTCTTCAAGGAAGTGGCCTATCCGCTGGGTGTGTTCGGTTTCGTGGTCATGACCTACCTGGTGATCGTGGGGTCGAGCAATGCGGTGAACCTCACCGACGGGCTCGATGGTCTGGCGATCATGCCGGTGGTGATGGTGGGTTCGGCGCTCGGCGTGTTCGCCTACGTGACCGGCAGCGCCGTGTTTTCCCGTTACCTCCTGCTGCCGCACATCCCGGGTGCCGGCGAACTGCTGATCTTCTGCGCCGCCATGGCCGGCGCCGGTCTGGCCTTCCTGTGGTTCAACACCCACCCCGCGCAGGTCTTCATGGGTGACGTGGGCGCGCTGGCGCTGGGTGGCGCCCTGGGCACCATCGCCGTCATCGTGCGGCAGGAAATCGTGCTCGCCATCATGGGCGGCATCTTCGTGGTGGAGGCCTTGTCGGTGATGCTGCAGGTCTCGTACTTCAAGTACACCAAGCGCCGTTTCGGACAGGGTCGCCGCCTGTTCCAGATGGCGCCGCTGCACCACCATTTCGAGAAAAAGGGCTGGAAGGAGACGCAGGTGGTCGTGCGTTTCTGGATCATCACCATGCTGCTGTGCCTGGTGGGTCTCTCGACCCTGAAATTGCGATGAACCACTTGAAGGACCAACACGTTCTGATCCTGGGCCTGGGCATCTCCGGCCTGGCGATGGCGCGCTGGTGCGTGCGCTGTGGCGCGCAGGTGACCGTGGCCGATACCCGCGACAACCCGCCCCACCTCGCTGCGCTGCGCGCCGAGTGTCCGCAGGTGGACTTTGTGGCCGGTCCGCTGGATGGCTCGCTGATCGCCCGTGGCGCCTGGACGCTGATCGCCCGCAGCCCCGGTCTGGCGCCCGCGCAACTGGTCGAATTGAGCCAGTGGGCGTTGGCCCGGGCGGTGCCCTTTGTGGGCGAACTGGATCTGTTTGCCCAGGCGCTGAACGAGCTTTCGGTGCGCGAGCGCCTGCCCTACAAGCCCCGGGTGCTGGCGATCACCGGCACCAACGGCAAGACCACCGTGACCTCGCTCACAGGTCTGCTGCTGCAGCGCTGTGGCCTGAACGTGGCGGTGGCCGGCAACATCGGCCCGGCGCTGCTGGATGTGCTGGCCGCGGCACTGGATGCCGAAGCCGTGGCCGAACAGGCCGATGCGGAGCGCGAAGCCGAAGCAGCCGCCGAGCTTCGGGTGGCGCCTGCTCCTGAAGCCCTGCCGGTGGCCGCTGCCGATGCCGCGGATGCAGCCGAGCTGGAGCCGCAAGATGGTGTGGGACCGGAAGACGATGACAGCGTCCCGGCACCCGTCGAAGACGACGACGCGCCGCTCATGCTGGTGCCTCCGCCGCTGGTGCCGCCGCAGCCGCCGCACCTGCCCGCCGTGTGGGTGCTGGAACTCTCCAGCTTCCAGCTCGACGGCGCGGCCGGTGGCGCCTGGGATGGCGTGCCCACCGCGGCCACCGTGCTCAACATCACCGAAGACCACCTGGACTGGCATGGTTCGCTGGCCGCCTATGCGCAGGCCAAGGCCGCGGTGCATGGCACGCAGGCGCTGATGCTGCTCAACCGGGACGATGCACAGGTCATGGCCATGAAGCCGGGCAACGTGACCGTGAAGATTGGTGGTCGCAACCGCCAGCAGCCGGCCCGGCCTTACGCTACTTTTGGTCTGGATGCACCCACACGCCCCGGCGACTGGGGCGTCGAATCGGTCAACGGCATGACCTGGCTGGTGCGTGCGCTGGCGCTGGACGAAACCCGCAAGCGGGGCCGTGCAACTGACGAGGAAGAGGAAATCTACTTCCAGCGCCTGATGCCGGTGGATGCGCTGCGCATCCGTGGGCGCCACAACGCGGCCAACGCGCTGGCCGCGCTCGCGCTCGCCACGTCCACCGGCGCGCCGCTGGGCCCGATGCTGCACGGTCTGCGCGAGTACCGCGGTGAACCCCACCGCGTGGAGCCGGTGGCCATCATCAACGGGGTCGAGTACTTCGACGACAGCAAGGGCACCAACGTGGGCGCGACGCTGGCCGCCATCAACGGCCTGGGCGCTGACCGGCGCCTGGTCGTCATCCTGGGGGGTGACGGCAAGGGCCAGGATTTCGCGCCCCTGGGCCAGCCCCTGGCCCGCCACGCACGCGCCGTTCTGCTGATCGGCCGCGACGCGGCCGCCATCCGCGCCCAGGTGGCGCACGCCGCCGAAGACGCCGGCATTCCCCTGCTGGACGCCAGCAGCCTGCCCGAAGCCGTCGCGCTGGCGGCGCAGCAGGCGCAGTCGGGCGATGCCGTGCTGCTGTCACCTGCCTGTGCCAGCCTGGACATGTTCAAGGACTACAAGCACCGCGCCGCGGTGTTCGTCGAGGCGGTCGCCGCGTTGGCGCATGAACAGGGCGTGGAACTGGAGGGTGGGCTGTGAGCAACCGCCTGAGCGCCGCCCTGAACAGCCTGCGCGCCGCGCTGGGCGGGCTGCTGCCGCGCCTGGTGGGCCTTGGCCCGGCCGGCGGTGACGGCTTGCCGGTGCGACTGTCCAACCGCACCTACGCGGGCATGCGCCAGGGCCAGGTTCGTGAACTCGGGTTCGATCAGCCCTTGCTCTGGGTCGCCGTGGCGCTGATGGCCTGGGGTCTGGTGATGGTGTACTCGGCCTCGATCGCCTTGCCCGACAACCCGCGCTTCGCCAACTACTCGCACACGCATTTTGTGGTGCGCCACGGCATCTCCATCATCATCGGCCTCGTGGCCGCGCTGATGGCGTTCCAGTTCCCGTTGCGCACCTGGGAAAAGCTCGCGCCCTGGCTGTTTGCGGGGGCGTTGCTGTTGCTGGTGCTGGTGTTGATTCCCGGCATCGGCAAAGGTGTGAACGGCGCCCGGCGCTGGATCTCGCTGGGCATCATGAACTTCCAGCCCTCGGAGCTGGGCAAGCTCGCTGTGCTGCTCTACGCGGCCGACTACATGGTGCGCAAGATGGAAGTGAAGGAGCGCTTCTTCCGCGCCGTGGCGCCGATGGCCGTGGCCCTCGCTGTGGTGGGCATGTTGTTGCTGGCTGAACCCGACATGGGCGCCTTCATGGTGATCGTGGTCATCGCCATGGGCATCCTGTTCCTGGGGGGTGTCAACGCCCGCATGTTTTTCCTGATCGCCCTGGTGGTGGTGGGTGCCTTTGCGCTCATGGTCATGGCCAGCGAATGGCGGCGGGCGCGCATTTTTGCCTACCTCGACCCCTGGAGCGCCGAACACGCGCTGGGCAAGGGTTACCAGCTCTCGCACTCGCTGATCGCCTTTGGTCGTGGCGAGATCTTTGGCGTCGGCCTGGGGGGCAGTGTCGAAAAACTGCACTGGCTGCCCGAGGCCCATACCGACTTCCTGCTCGCGGTGATCGGCGAAGAATTCGGACTGGTGGGGGTGTTGATCGTGATCGCCCTGTTCCTCTGGCTCACGCGCCGCATCATGCACATCGGCCGCCAGGCCATCGCGCTCGACCAGGTGTTTGCCGGTCTGGTGGCGCAGGGTGTGGGTGTGTGGATGGGCTTTCAGGCCTTCATCAACATTGGCGTGAACCTGGGTGCCTTGCCCACCAAGGGCCTGACCTTGCCACTGATGAGCTACGGGGGGTCGGCCATCCTGCTGGAACTGGTCGCACTCGCGATCGTGCTGCGGGTGGATTATGAAAACCGCCAGCTCATGAAAGGTGGGCGGTCATGAGCAAGACGCCTTGCGCCCTGATCATGGCCGGCGGCACCGGTGGCCACATCTTCCCGGGTCTGGCCGTGGCCGAGGCCCTGCGAGAGCGCGGCTGGCGCGTGCACTGGTTGGGCGCGCCCGGCAGCATGGAGAGCCGCCTGGTGCCACCGCGCGGCTTCCCGCTGGAGCTGATCGATTTCGGCGGCGTGCGTGGCAAGGGGCTCAAGACGCTGTTCCTGCTGCCGCTGCGCCTGTTGCGCGCTTTCTGGCAGGCGCTGCAGGTGGTGCGCCGGGTCAAGCCCGACGTGCTGGTCGGTCTGGGCGGCTACATCACCTTCCCCGGCGGGATGATGGGCACGCTGCTGGGCAAACCGCTGGTGCTGCACGAACAGAACTCTGTGGCCGGCATGGCCAACAAGGTGCTGGCCGGCATCGCCGACCGTGTGTTCACCGCCTTCCCTGGCGTGTTCAAGAAGGCCGAGTGGGTGGGCAATCCGCTTCGCTCCGGCTTCCTGCGCCAGCCGGCGCCCGAAGTCCGCTTCGCCGGTCGCAGCGGCCCCTTGCGCCTGCTGGTGGTGGGCGGCAGCCTGGGTGCCAGGGCGCTCAACGACACCGTGCCGCTCGCGCTGGCATTGATCCCCTCGGCGCAGCGCCCGCAGGTGACTCACCAGAGCGGCGAAAAGCAGATCGAGGCGCTGCGCGCCAACTACACGGCCGCCGGTGTGCTGGCCGAACTCACGCCCTTTATCGATGACACGGCACAGGCTTTTGCCGACGCCGACCTGATCGTCTGCCGGGCTGGTGCCAGCACCGTCACCGAGATCGCTGCCGTGGGCGCGGCGGCGCTGTTCGTGCCGTTCCCGCACGCGGTGGACGACCACCAGACCACCAACGCTCGCTTCCTGTCCGACAGTGGCTGCGCCTGGCTGGTGCCACAGACCGAACTCACGCCGGCCTCGCTGGCGCAAAAGCTGCAGACCCTGCAGCGCGAACAATTGATGGAGATGGCCGGCAAGGCCAAGCAGATGGAAAAGACAAACGCCGTGGCGGCCGTGGTGTCCGCTTGCGAGCAGCTCGCGAAGGTGAACCCGGCATGAAACACGCCATTCGCCACATCCACTTTGTCGGCATCGGCGGCAGCGGCATGAGCGGCATCGCCGAAGTGCTGCTCAACCAGGGCTACCGCATCTCCGGCAGCGACCTGAGCGAGAACGCCGCCACGCGGCGCCTCGTGTCCATGGGGGCCGAGGTGTTTGCCGGTCACGATGCGAAGCACATCGAAGGCGCCGACGCCATCGTCACCTCCACCGCGGTGAAGGAGGACAACCCCGAGGTGGTCGCCGCACACGCCAGGCTGGTGCCGGTGGTGCCGCGCGCCGTGATGCTGGCCGAGCTGATGCGCATGAAAAAGGGCGTGGCGATTGCCGGTACGCACGGCAAGACCACCACGACCAGCCTGGTGGCCTCCGTTCTGGCCGCGGCGAACCTGGACCCGACCTTCGTGATCGGCGGCCGCCTCAACAGCGCGGGCGCCAACGCCCAGCTCGGCTCCGGCGAGTACATCGTGGTCGAAGCCGACGAGTCGGACGCTTCGTTCCTGAACCTGCAGCCGGTGTTGTCGGTCGTCACCAACATCGACGCCGACCACATGGACACCTATGGCCACGACTTCGGCCGGCTCAAGGCTGCGTTCATCGAGTTCCTGCACAAGATGCCGTTCTACGGCGCCGCCGTGGTGTGCGTGGACGATCCGTCGATCCGCGAGATCCTGCCGCTGATCGCGCGCCCCATCACCAGCTACGGTTTTTCGGAAGACGCCCAGGTGCGCGCGGTGAACGTGCGCCCCGTCGGTGGCCAGATGCACTTCACGGTGCAGCGCAAGAACGGCATCCAGTTGCCCGACCTGGACGTGGTGCTGAACCTGCCGGGCAACCACAACGTGCTCAACGCGCTGGCCGCGATCGGCATCGCGGTGGAGCTGGGGGTGGATGACGCGGCGGTGCAGCAGGCACTGGCCGAGTTCAAGGGCGTGGGCCGGCGTTTCCAGCGCTACGGCGAAGCGGCCCTGCCATCGGGTGGCCAGGCAACCATCGTCGACGACTACGGCCACCACCCGGTGGAAATGGCGGCCACGCTGTCGGCCGCGCGCGGCGCCTTTCCGGACCGCCGCCTGGTGCTGGCCTTCCAGCCGCACCGCTACAGCCGCACGCGCGACTGTTTTGAAGATTTCGTGAAGGTGATCGGCAACGCCGACGCCGTGCTGCTGGCCGAGGTGTACGCCGCCGGCGAGGCACCCATTGTCGCGGCCGATGGCCGTTCGCTGGCGCGCGCGCTGCGCGTGGCGGGCAAGCTGGAGCCGGTGTTTGTGGACGACATCGGCGCCATGCCGCAGGCCATCCTGGACAACGCGCGCGATGGTGACGTGGTGCTCTGCATGGGCGCGGGTTCCATTGGAGCGGTGGCCGGGCAGGTGGTTGAGCTGGCGCAGAAGGACAGGACATGAACGCAGGGGTGAAGACCGTGAACATCGACGTCAAGGCACTGGGCCATGTGGCCGTGCTCATGGGGGGGCGCTCGGCCGAGCGCGAGGTGTCGCTCATGTCGGGCACAGGCGTGCTGGCCGCGCTGCGCTCCAAAGGGGTGGACGCCCACGCATTTGATCCGGCCGAGCGCGATCTGGGTGACTTGAAGCGTGAAGGCTTCGCGCGCTGCTTCATCGCGCTGCATGGCCGCTTCGGCGAAGACGGCACCGTGCAGGGCGCGCTGGAGCTGCTGGGCATTCCCTACACCGGCCCCGGCGTGATGGCGTCGGCGGTGGCCATGGACAAGCTCATGACCAAACGCATCTGGCTGGCTGAAGGGCTGTCCACCCCGGCCTGGCGCCAGGTGCACAGTGCCGAAGAAACCCGCGCCGCGTTCGCCGCCCTGGGTTCGCCCATGATCGTGAAGCCGGTGCGCGAGGGGTCCACCATCGGCTTGAGCAAGGTCCTGACGCTGGAAGCCTGCGACGCCGCCTACGCGCTCGCGGCGGGCCAGGATCCGATGGTGATGTGCGAACAGTTCATCGCCGGCGACGAGGTCACCTGCCCGGTACTGGGCACGGGTCCGACAGCCCGCGCGCTGCCGGTGATCCGCATCGTGGCGCCCGACGGCAACTACGACTACCAGCACAAGTACTTCACCGACGACACGAAATACCTCGTGCCCGCCGGTCTGCCCGACGGCGAAGAAGCCGCCATCCAGGCGCTGGTGCTCAAGGCTTATCTCACGCTGGATTGCCGTGGCTGGGCACGCGCCGACGTGATGATCGACGCCAGGACGCGCAAGCCGTACCTGCTGGAAATCAACACCTCGCCCGGCATGACCGGGCATTCGCTGGTGCCGATGTCGGCGCGCGCCACCGGGCTGTCCTACGAAGACCTGTGCCTGAGCGTGCTGGCCGGCGCCTCGCTGGACAACCCGGCACAAGGCCCCGGCTGAAAGTACCGCCATGACCCAGCCCGACCTGCCCCTGGACGTCAAGCTCATGACCATGGTGACCCACGCCCTGGTGATGGTGTTTGTCGTGCTGTGCCTGGGCGCGTTGGCCAACTGGGTGCTGCGCCACCCGGTCTGGGCGGTGCGGGCGATCGCGGTGCACGGCGAGGTGGACCACCAGAACGCGGTGGGTTTGCGTGCCCAGCTCGCGTCCCAGATGAGGAGCCGGCTGTCCGGTGGCCTGCTGGCCATGGACCTGCAACCGGTGCGGCAGATGTTCGAGGCCGTGCCCTGGGTGCGCCATGCGCTGGTGCAGCGCGAGTTTCCGAACCGGTTGCGCGTCACGCTGGAAGAACACCGGGCGGTGGCCTGGTGGGGGCAGGCCGGTGCGGGGCAACTCGTCAACCACCTGGGTGAGATCTTTGATGCCAGCCCGGACGACGGCGACGGCCTGCCCGAACTGGACGGCCCCTCCGAGCGGGTGGCCGAAGTCTGGTCCCTGTACCAGTTGCTCAGCGCCGAGCTCAAGCGACTGGACCTCGGTATCGAGCGGCTGGAGCTCAGCGAACGCGGCAGCTGGCGCGCGACGCTGGACAACGGCGCACGCATGGAACTGGGGCGGGGCACATCCGAGGAACTGCTGGAGCGTGCGCGACGCTTCACCGCCACCGTGAGCCAGCTCGCCGAACGCTACCCCGGCGCGGTGCAGTCCGTCGACCTGCGCTACCCCAACGGTTACGCCCTGCGCATGCGCGGCGTCACCACCGTGAACGAAGCAGACGCGAAACCCGCGAACAACACCCGGTAATCAAGAAAGCATCATGGCCAAGGAATACAAAGATCTGGTGGTTGGACTCGACATCGGCACCGCCAAAATCATGGTGGTGGTGGCCGAAGTGCAGGCCAACGGCGAACTCAAGCTCGCGGGCCTGGGGGTGTCGGCCAGCCACGGCCTGAAGCGCGGCGTGGTGGTCAACATCGACGCCACGGTGCAGAGCATCCAGGCGGCCCTGAAAGAGGCCGAGCTGATGGCCGACTGCCGCATCGCCCGCGTCTACACCGGCATCACCGGCAGCCACATCCGCGGCATCAACTCCAGCGGCATGGTGGCCATCAAGGACCGCGAGGTCACGCCGGCCGACGTGGCGCGCGTGATCGAGACCGCCAAGGCGATCAACATCTCGACCGACCAGCGCCTGCTGCTGGTGGAGCCGCAGGAGTTCGTGATCGACGGCCAGGAAGTGAAAGAGCCGATCGGCATGAGCGGCATCCGCCTCGAAGCCAAGGTGCACATCGTCACTGGCGCGCAGAGCGCGGCTGAAAACATCATCAAGTGCGTGCGCCGCTGCGGGCTTGAGGTGGACCAGCTCATGCTCAACCCGCTGGCGTCGAGCCAGGCGGTGCTGACCGACGACGAGAAGGAACTCGGTGTGGCCCTGGTCGACATCGGCGCCGGAACCACCGATGTGGCCATCTTCGCCGGCGGTGCGATCCGCCACACGGCGGTGATCCCGATCGCGGGTGACCTGATCACCAGCGACATCGCCATGGCGCTGCGCACGCCGACAAAAGACGCCGAAGACATCAAGGTCGAATACGGCTGCGCCAAGCAGCTGCTGGCCGATCCCGACACCCAGGTGGAAGTGCCGGGTCTGGGGGACCGGGGGCCGCGCCTGCTCGGTCGCCAGGCGCTGGCCGGGGTGATCGAGCCGCGGGTGGAAGAAATTTTTGCGCTGGTGCAGCAGGTGGTGCGCGACTCCGGCTTCGAGGAAGTCCTGTCTTCGGGCATCGTGCTCACGGGCGGCAGTGCCGTCATGCACGGCATGGTCGAGCTGGGCGAAGACATCTTCCTGAAACCGGTGCGCCGCGGCATGCCGCACTACGCGAGCGCCCTCTCCGACATGGTCGCCCAGCCGCGGGCGGCCACGGTGATGGGCCTGCTGGAAGAAGCCCGCCTGGCCCGCGTCCGAGGCCACAAGGTTGCGCAGAAGGCGGGCTCCATGCAGAGCGCGCTGGAACGCATGAAAAACTGGTTTGTGGGGACTTTCTGATCATGAATCACACACACACGATGAGCGGTTTGTTCGGGTCCCCAGTCCGCCCCGCGCGCCATGGCGCGGCGGGCCACTACCCGGTGCACCGATGTACGGTATGCACCGGGCCGCCTGGGTGATGCCGGGGCCGCGCTGCGGCCAACCCTCTGATCCATGCAACGAATTTTTATTGAAACAATGCCCGGCACCTCTGGTTCAAGGGCAACAACAGGAGAGAAAAATGAGCATCGAAATGATTGAAGTGGAAGCGTTCAATCTGGGTACCCAGATCAAGGTCATCGGCGTGGGTGGTGGCGGCGGCAACGCCGTGGAACACATGATCTCCCGCGGCGTGCAAGGGGTTGAGTTCATCTGTGCCAACACCGACGCGCAGGCCCTGGCGCGCAGCGCCACCAGCCGCACCATCCAGCTCGGTACCAGCGGTCTGGGCGCTGGCAGCAAGCCGGAAAAAGGCCGTGATGCGGCCGAACTGGCGATCGACGAAATCCGTGCCGCCATCGACGGTGCCCACATGCTGTTCATCACCGCCGGCATGGGCGGCGGCACCGGCACCGGCGCGGCGCCCGTGATCGCGCGCGTGGCCAAGGAAATGGGCATCCTCACCGTGGGCGTGGTCACCAAGCCCTTCGACTGGGAAGGTGGCCGCCGCATGACCAACGCCGACAGCGGCCTGGCTGAGCTGGAAGCCAATGTGGATTCGCTGATCGTGATCCTGAACGAGAAGCTGCTCGAAGTGCTGGGCGATGACGTGACACAGGACGAAGCCTTTGCCCACGCCAACGACGTGCTGAAAAACGCCGTCGGCGGCATCGCCGAGATCATCAACGAGTACGGCAACGTGAACGTCGACTTCGAAGACGTGCGCACCGTGATGGGCGAACCCGGCAAGGCCATGATGGGCACCGCGGTGGCCGCTGGCCCGGACCGCGCCCGCATCGCTGCCGAGGAGGCCGTGGCCTGCCCGCTGCTCGAAGGCATCGACCTGTCGGGCGCCAAAGGTGTGCTGGTGCTGGTCACGGCGGCCAAGGGTTCGCTCAAGCTGTCCGAGTCCAAGCTGGCGATGAACACCATCCGCGCCTACGCTTCGCCCGATGCACACGTCATCTACGGCGCGGCCTACGACGACAGCCTGGGCGACGAGATGCGTGTCACCGTCGTGGCCACGGGCCTGTCCCGCCAGGGCGCCCGCCGCACCGCGCCGCCGCTGCAGGTGCTGCGCACTGGTACTGACAACGTGGCGTTCAACATCCCGACGGTGAATTCCGCGGTGGGTGGCCCGGGTGCTGGGCAGCCCGACTACAACTCCATGGCGGTGCCCAGTGTCTGGCGCACCAACCGCACCCAGGCCGCGGCCAAGGTGGATGCGCTGGCGTCCGGTGGCATGGACGATTTCGAGATTCCGGCTTTTCTGCGCAAACAGGCTGATTGATAGTCTCCCCCTGCGCGGCTCCGCCGCTTCACCCTGAGGGGGGCAACGCCTGTGGCCCGGCAAAGCCGGTTCCACGGCGTTCCCGGTGTGGTCCTTGTCGCTCCAGCAGCATGTCCGGAGCGGAGGGTTGCTTGCCAGGGGTGCCGACGATCCTGCTTTGCCGGTCAAGGGGCACCGTCCCCCGCAGGGGGAAGCGGCAAAGCCGCGCAGGGGGGAATAAAATCTATTGGATGCTTGCTCAACGAACCCTGAAATCCCTCACCAAGGCGGTGGGCGTCGGCCTGCACAGCGGTCAGCGGGTGGAGCTGACGCTGCGCCCGGCCGCGCCGGACACCGGCATCGTGTTCCGCCGCGTGGATCTGCCCGAGCCGGTGGAGATTCCGGTGAATGCCGATGCCGTGTCCGATACGCGCTTGGCCTCGACCATCGCCAATGGCGGGGCCAAGGTGCACACCATCGAGCACCTGATGAGCGCCGCCGCCGGCCTCGGGCTGGACAACCTGTATGTGGACATCACGGCCGAAGAGGTGCCGATCCTGGACGGTTCTTCTGCCTCGTTCGTCTACTTGCTGCAGAGCGCGGGCATCGTGACGCAGAAAGCGCCCAAGCGATTCATTCGCGTCACCAAGCCGGTGGAAGTGCGCGAAGGCGAGGGCAGCAACCTCAAGTGGGCGCGGCTGGACCCGTACCACGGCTACAAGCTGAGCTTCGAGATCGAGTTCAACCACCCGGCGGTGAATTCCAGCGGCCAGCGCGTTGAGTTCGACATGGGCAGTGGCCGCTACGCGCGCGAAATCGCCCGGGCCCGCACCTTCGGCTTCACGCGCGACGTGGAGATGATGCGTTCCCATGGCCTGGCGCTGGGCGGTGGGCTGGACAACGCCATCGTCATGGACGATGTGAAGGTGCTCAACGCCGACGGTCTGCGCTACCAGGACGAGTTCGTCAAGCACAAGATCCTCGACGCGATCGGGGACCTCTACATCATCGGCAAGCCGCTGCTGGCCGCCTACAGCGCTTTCCGCTCGGGCCATGCCATGAACAACCAGTTGCTGCGTGCGTTGCTGGCCCGGCCCGATGCTTACGAGATCGTGAGCTTCGAGCAGGAGCGTGAAGCGCCCACGGGCTTCGCGCAACTCGCTCCCGCCTGGTAAGCGCCAGCGCGCGCCCGGGGCTTTACCGACAAACGAGCCATGCTGCTGTTTCGCTGGACCCTCTTCATGCTCCTGCTGGCGGCCGGCGTGTCGTTCGCCTTCTACATCGGCACCGGTCAGGTGCGGTTTCGCCAGTACGGGATCGTGATCCTGAAGTGGACGGTCATCGCGGCGCTGGGCTTTTTTGGTGTGCTGGTGCTGGAGCGTCTTCTCTGAAGCGCTGAAAAGCCAGAGGCCATCCCGAAGGATGGCCTCTGGCTTTCAGGTGTTGAGCCGGATTCAGTGGGCACCGACGAAGCGGGTGCCTTCGAACGAGCGGGACTCGCCGCTGGTGCGGTACCGCGCCCAGGCCACCATCAGCATCAGCGCGGCAAAACCACCGGCGATCAGCACCGGGTAGGCAGCGAGGATCTGGCTCAGGGGGTATTTCCAGTTCAGCGGACGGCCAACGCCCAGCATCGCGGCGTACAACCACGACACCGCCGACACCGAGCCCGCAAACACGGCAAAGCTGCGCTGGGAGAACGACATGTTCAGCAGGGTGCCGGCCTTCTTCATCAGTGGCAGGACGCGGTGGTGCAGCAGGATGCCATTGAGCGTCAGCAGGGCGACGACGGTGATCTTGGCCTGCAGCTTGGGATTGGCGAAGTACTCCCAGCCCTTGACCGACGCGTCCAGCGCGATGATGCCCGCGCCGGTGGCCCAGAGTGCGGTAAGGGCCAGGGCCACGGTGTTCTGCCGATCCTGCAGGTGTTTCGGGTCCATGCGCTCATGGGGGTCGCCTGATATGAGCTGTTTGACCATGGCGATGTCGCTCATGAGGATCAACGCGATGGCTGCGCAGCAGGCGATCAGGTGGGCATGGACGAGGGCCATTCGTGAAAATTCAAGTTCCATTTGAGGTATCCGGGTGAAGGGTCAAGGACTGTCCCGACAGAAACGGGCTCCGGGGCTCGTCGGATGGTTGCATCGAAGCCCTGGCCGCTAATGTGCTTACCGATCTCGTGGTCCTCTGTGCGCAGTTGCATCGGCTCGTCCCGAGGCCATTGATATTTATCAATTGGTACAAAAGGGGTTTTCAGGGGGAAACACCCAGTGAAGCTGTTGTTTTCATCCCTCAAATGGGCGATGCCATGGGGAGTTCACGCACTGTTGTCACGTCCATGTACGGTTCATAACAACCGCGCACCATCGGCCCGCTGACGGCCTGTCCACCGTTTTCAGTAGTTCCGGCTGCCTTTGTAGGCCGCATGGGTACGCGCCTGCAGGGGCGATACCTTGTTGATGGCCTGCATCGTGCGGTTGACCTGAGCGTGGGTGATGGCCAGGCCCAGGGCATCGGCCGCGTCCTTGCCGGGCAGGCCCGGCAACTGCAGCAGGCGTTTGACCATTTCCTGCATCTGCGCCTTGTCGGCGCGGCCGTAGCCGACGACCGCTTTTTTCAGTTGCAGGGCGGTGTATTCGGCCACCGGCAGGCCGTTGGCCACCAGCGCCGTGAGGCAGCAGCCACGCGCCTGGCCCAGCAGCAGCGTGGCCTGCGGGTTGACGTTGACGAACACGATCTCGCAGGCCGAGACCTCGGGCTGGTAGCGCTTGACCACCTCGCTGATGCCATCAAACAGGATCTTCAGCCGTTCGGGCAGCAAGGCACCGTTTTTCGGGCTGGTCTGGATGGTGCCGCTGGCCACGTAGTGCAGCGCAGCGCCCTCGGCGTCGATGACGCCAAATCCGGTGCACTGCAGGCCGGGGTCGATGCCGAGGATGCGCATGGGTGGTGTGCCGTTTCAGCGTTCAGAGGTTGAAGGTCCAGCGCACCGAGTGGAAAAACACCGGGGCGGCAAAACACAGGGCGTCCACGCGGTCGAGCAGGCCGCTGGCCCCGGTGACCGAGCGGCCGGCCGAACCCCAGTGGGTCACACCGCGGTCGCGTTTGATGGCTTTCATGACCAGGTGGCCGAACGAACCGGCCACGCAGGCCACCAGCGCCATGGCCAGGGCAGGCAGTGGCTTGAAGGGCGTGAACCCGGCCAGGGCGACGCCCAGCAGGCCACCGGCGGCCAGGCCCGCCAACCAGCTGCGCCAGTGGAAACTGGCGCTGATCGCCGGTGCCACCGGGTTGCTCAACCGACGGGCTACCAGATGCTGGATCAGCATGCAGGTCTGCACCACCAGCACCAGGAACACCACGAGGAATGCGGTCTTGCCGGCGAAGCGCGGGAAGTTGAGCCACAGCAGCGCCGGCACATGGCTCATGCCGTAGACGCAGACCATGATGCCCCACTGCAGCTTGGCGTTGC
This sequence comes from Hydrogenophaga sp., assembly GCA_030653975.1. GTDB lineage: Bacteria > Pseudomonadota > Gammaproteobacteria > Burkholderiales > Burkholderiaceae_C > Hydrogenophaga. The sequence goes on from JAURYH010000058.1 coordinate 48,809, forward strand.
GCTCCAGAAAGCGTTGCGGGTCGTTGCCCAGCGCGCTCACCACGGGGATGGCAAGGAACACATAGACCGGGATGAACACCGTGAACAGGTTGAAGTGCTGGTTCCAGACCAGGGCGTATTGCAGCGGCAGCACGATGAAAAACGCCAGCACGAGGCTGCGGTGGTCACCGCGCCGGGTGGGCGAGAGGCTGATGAATTCGCGCAGGATGAAAAACGAGACCAGGCCGAACAGCACGATGGCCACGCTCTCGCCGGCCGCCCAGGCGACCCAGAACACCAGCGTCATCAGCCACGAGTTGCGCAGCAGGGCCTGGTAGTCGTGCAGCCGCTGGGCGCGATCACCCGTGTCATCGTCGGCTTGCCGGCGTTCGCGCAGCGAGAGCAGCACGCCCACGCCGCTGGCGATCAGCAGCAGGCCGAACAGCAGCACAAACATCAGGCTGACCTGCTGCTCGGGGGTAAGGCTGCGCAGGAAGGAACCCATCAGACCTCCCGCAGGGCCATGACGGCGGCGCGTGCGCGGTTCAGGAAATCGGTGCGCGCTTCATCGGCGCCCAGGGCCAGTGGCTCACCGAACGTGACCGGACACAGCACCGGCACCGGGATCACCTCACCCTTGGGCATCACCCGTTGTACGTTGTGGATCCACGCGGGCACCAGCACCACCTGGGGAAAGCGTCGGGCCAGGTTGTAGATACCCGACCTGAAAGCCTGCGGATCTTCCGCATGACCGCGCGTGCCTTCGGGAAAGAGGATCAGCGAATCGCCGCTCTCCAGGGCGTCGATGAGGGGCTGCAACGGGTCTTCGTCGCCCTTCTTTTCGCGCTCGACATAGACCGCGTTGAACACCTCGGTGGTGATCCAGCGCTTGAAGTTCGATGCCGTCCAGTAGTCGCGCGCAGCGATCGGGCGGGTGATGCTGCGCAGCTCCTGGGGCAGGGCCGCCCAGATCAGCACCAGGTCGGCGTGGCTCTGGTGGTTGGCGAAATAGATGCGCTGCTCGGCCTTGGGCGGGCAGCCGTACCAGCGGGCCTGGGCGCCGGTGAGCAGGCGCACCAGGCCAAGCAGGAAGGTGCTCATGGCCTGGGCACGCCAGTTCATGAGCGTGTCCTCACGGCGCCTGCACTGCGCCCATGCGCGCCACGATGGTGCTCGTGCGGCGGGCGAGGTAGGCCGAATCCTGCCGGGTTTCGAAGAACTTGGGGCTGGGCAGCATCACGGCCAGGCGGGCCGCCTCGTAAGCACTCAGCTTGGCGGCGGGTTTCTTGAAATAGCGCTGGGCCGCGGCTTCGGCGCCGAAGACGCCTTCACCCCACTCCACGCTGTTGAGGTAGATCTCCAGAATGCGCTGCTTGCTGAGCAGCGCGTCCAGCGTGAGCGCGAGCACCAACTCCTGGCCCTTGCGCAGCAGGTTGCGTTCACCCGAGAGCAGCAGGTTCTTGGCCAGTTGCTGGGTGATGGTGGAGCCACCGATGACCTTGGGCGGCTTGATCGCCTTGATGGCCGCTTCGGCCGCTTCGGGCTTCTTGGCGAGCTTGCGTTCCAGTTGCGCGGTCCGTTTCTCGACCTGCTCCAGGCGTTTTTCGTTCTTGACCCAGGCCGCTTCGATCGCGCTCCAGTCCACGCCACCGTGTTCCGCAAAGCCCGCGTCCTCGGACGCCATCACGGCCCGTTTGAGGTGCGGGCTGATCTGGTCATAGTCCACCCATTGGGCCGACCAGCGCCAGTCCTTGTCGGACCTGAAGCTCTGGCCAGCGATCCGCCAGGCCTCCGAGCGCATGAAGGCGGTGCTTTGCGGATCGATCACCACCATCAGCGCGACACGCAAGACAAAAAACAGCTGCAGCGCCAAGCCGGCCAGCACCACCCACAACAGCCAGCGACCGATCGATTTCATCACTGGCTGGACATTTGTGTCTGCAAGGTGGCGTCGCGCGTGAAACGGAAGCGCGACACCACCACGATCTGGTCGGCCCGCTGGCGCATGGCTTCATTGAAGCGGCCAAAGCCGAGGCCGCGCACGATCGCCTGGGCACGCCGGTCCAGCGTGGTGTTGCCCGAGGTCTGCACCACCTCGGTGTCCAGCACGGTGCCGGTGTGGTTCACCGTGATGACCATGGTGAGCTCGCCATAGAGTTTGCGACCGGCGGCTTCGGGGAAGTTGGTGGTCCCCCGGTCTTCGATCTTGCGGCGCAGTTCGTCGTAGTAGATCGCGTAGACCTCTTCGCGCGTGGCCGGGCTGATGTAGCGCTTGCGCGGCCGGGCGTTTTCTTCATTGATGCGCTTTTCGATCTCGGCCAGCACCTTCACCAGCGCCCGTCGCTTGTGTTCGCGCTCAATGGTTTCCTGGCTGGGGTTGACGGCCTGCAGGTCCGCCGGTGGCATGTTGGCCAGCTGCTTGCGAACCTGGGCGAGGATCTGCTTCTGCTGCTCCTTGAGCGCTTCGATCATGCGCTCGTCTTCTTCGGGCGTGTCGCCAATGCGGACCGTGGGGTTGGGTGGCAGGGGCGAGGTGGCACGCCCTTTTTCCCTGTCGCCGCCACCGGCCAGTGAGGCTTGCGCAATGGCCTTGGCCTTTTCGGGCTTCTCGTCGCTCTTGGCGTTGACCAGAATGACTTCCAGCGGCGTGTCCTGAAACACCCGGTTGAAACCCTCGGGGTCGACAAAACGCACCGTCAGCAGCGCGGCGTGCACGGCGACCGATATTCCCAGCGCGAGTTGCAGGGTGCTCAGTTGTTTGAGAAAGGCCAGGACCGGTTTCACGCGAGCATTATCCGTGCTGGTGGCTCATGCCCCGGGCGCCTCGGCTGGGGTTTCGGTGCCAGTTTCCGGGCCATCGACCGGCGTTTCGTCGACGTCAATGGCCAGCGCCAGCGGTGCGGCCAGCCCGTCGTCTTCGCCGTCCTCGGATTCGCTGCTGTCATCCGAGCTGTCGACCGGCAGGTCGAGCCGCTCAATGACGGTGCCGTGCACGTCCAGCGTGATGTGATCGATGGCGCCCAGCCGCACCCGCACGTGCGCACCGCGCGGCAGGCCTTCGGCACCCATGACCGGCAAGACCAGCGGCAGGCTGTCGGCTCGCACCAGGTTGTCCTTGAACAGCGTGGCGGTGAGTTCGGAGATGCCGGCCTGGCCCAGGTGCTTGAGTGTCCAGTAACGTTCCATGCCGTTCTGGAAACCGTTGTAGGCGGTGTAGGCGGCGTCGAAGCTGCTGATGATGGCAAACAGGTTGGCGTCCTTGGGCTTGAACGGCGCGGCGAGCGCTGCGGTCTTGCCATGGCGCGCGCAGGCGATGATCTGCCACTGGTTGACCATGTCCACGTAACGGCGCAGGGGCGAGGTGCTCCAGGCGTAGCTCTTGACGCCAATGCCCGCGTGCGGCTGCGCCTTGGTGCCCATGCGCACCTTCACGCCGGGCGCCAGGCTGGCCTGGCTGCGGTAGATGCCGGGCACGCCGCAGTCGGCGAGCCAGTTGCCCCAGCTGCTGTTGGCCAGGATCATGGCCTCGGCCACCATCAGGTCGAGCGGCGCACCGCGCTGGCGCGTGCCGATCACCACGGTTTCGTCGCCCGCAGGCTCGCTGCCCACCATGCCTTCGAGGCGGAAGGTGTAGTCCGGCCGGCTGAAGTTTTCCGGCTTGCCGCGCACCACCTCGCGCTGCGCCTTGAGGTGGCACGCCAGGCGGAAGATGAAGGCCAGTTGCGGCTGCAGCTCTTCAATATGGGCCTCGGTGATCGCTGCGCTGGCCGGCGCCTGGCCCGTCAGCCAGTCTTCGGTGATCACCGTGTCGAGCTGGTCGTGGCGCAGGTTGTGCACGATCGGCACCCGTTCCAGCTCGGTACGGCTGTCCTTGATCTCCAGCGTGGCCTCGTCGAAGCTGACGTAGAGCGACACCGCGGGGCAGTTCCGCCCGGCCATCAGGGTGTAGGCCTGCACCACCTCGTCGGGCAGCATGGTGATCTTGTGCCCCGGCATGTAGACCGTGGACAGGCGGTGGCGCGCCACCTGGTCGATGGCGCTGTCGGGCAGCACGGCCAGGCCGGGCGCCGCGATGTGGATGCCGAGCGTGACGGTGCCACTGCCCAGGCCCTGCAGCGAGAGCGCATCGTCGATTTCGGTGGTGTGCGAATCGTCGATGGAGAAGGCCTGCACCGCGGCCAGCGGCAGCTCGTCGGCGATGACGGGGGCCTGCAGTGCCGGGAAACCGGTGCCCTTGGGGAACTGGTCGAACAGGAAGCGCTGCCAGTGGAACTGGTAGGCGCTGGCGATGGCGCCGGCGTTCTGCAGCAGGGTGAGCGGTGCGGTGTGGCTGTTGCGCGCCGCTTCCACCACGGCCTTGTATTCGGGCGCGTTCTTGTCCGGCTTGAACAAAATCTTGTAGAGCTGCTGGCGCACCGGCTCGGGGCATTGCCCGCTGGCCAGCTCGGCGGCCCAGGCTTCGATCTGCGCCTGCACCTGTTTCTTCTTCTCGATGCCGGCCAGCGCCTGCGCCAGGATCTCGGGCGGCGCCTTCTTGTAGCGGCCCTTGCCGGCGCGCCGGAAGTAGTGCGGCGCACCCTGCAGGCAGAGCAGGGCCGCTACCTGTTGCTCGGTGCCGGCGCTGGCGCTGAAATATTCCTGGGCCAGTTCGGCAAAACCGAACTCGCCTTCGGGGGCGAACTCGTAGGCCAGTTCCAGCTCCATGGTTCCGGCCAGGGTGGTGGCCGCGGGCATCAGCTGGGCGGGGGCGGGCTTGTCAAAGCGCAGCAGCGCGTTGGCGGACTTGACCTTGACCCGTTTGCCCGAATCCAGCTCCACCTGCAGGGAACTTTCGGCTTCGGACAGGAGGCGGCCGGTCATCAGTTTGCCGGCGTCGTCGAACAGAATGTGCATGGGCGGGATTGTCCCATGCGGGCGATGGACGCTTCCCCGGCGACTCAGTCCATCAGCCGGAGAAACTTGAACACGGCCTCAATGTGGTCGTCAAAGTCGCTGATGGCGTGGTCGCTGCCGGGCAGCAGGCGCAGCGCACCGCCGGTACAGAAAGCCTGCATCTCCCGCCAGTCCAGCACCTCGTCACCCTGCGCCACGATGGCGAACTGGCGCTGCGGCGTGGCCGGGTTCTGCGGTGCCAGGCGCTGGATGTCGGTCTCCAGCGCGCGCAGCTCGTCCACGAAGGCGGGTTCAAAAAAGAAGCGCTCCTGCTGATCGTGCCAGGCCGTCTGTTCACCGATGTATTGCGCCAGATCGCGCGACGGGTGCACGGCCGGATTGAGCAGCACCGCGCGGCAGCCGGTCTGCAGTGCCAGCCAGCGGGCGTAGAAGCCACCGAGTGACGAGCCCACCACGGCCATCTGCCCGCGCGGCCAGGCGGCGGTGCCTTCCCGGATCAGGCAGGTGGCAGCCGCAGGCGAGGGCGGCAGTTGCGGGCACCACCAGGTGACGCGCGGATGTTGCGTGTGCACCCGCTTGGCCACCTTCTGCGCTTTCACCGATTGGGGCGACGAGCGGAAGCCGTGCAGGTAGAGCAGGTGGGTGGTTTCTGGTGAAGGGGGGGTGGCGGGGTTCATCGCCGAAGGATAATCGGTGCCCATGGCCGTCGTCTTTGACAAACCCACCCTGCTGCAGCGCGTCGCCCCGATCTTTCAGGGCTTTGACGGTCCGCTGGTCTTTGCCATCCTGCTGCTCGCGGGTGCGGGGCTGATGACCATGTATTCGGTGGGTTTCGATCACGGTTCGCGCTTCGCCAGCCACGGCCGCAACATGATGCTCGCGGCCGGCGTGCTTTTTGTCGTGTCGCAGGTGCCGCCGCAGCGCCTGTTGGCGCTGGCGGTCCCGATGTACGTGGTCGGGGTGGCCTTGCTGCTGGCGGTGTTCCTGTTTGGCATCCAGAAAAAGGGGGCCCAGCGCTGGCTCAACGTGGGCGTCGTGATCCAGCCCAGCGAGCTCATGAAGGTAGCCATGCCATTGATGCTGGCCTGGTGGTTCCAGCGCCGCGAGGGCCAGCTCAAGCCGCTGGATTTTGCGGTGGCGGGCTTGTTGCTGGCGATACCGGCAGCGCTCATCCTCAAGCAGCCCGACCTGGGCACCACCCTGCTGGTGGTGGCCTCTGGCCTGGCGGTCATCTTCTTTGCCGGCCTGAGCTGGAAGCTGATCGTTCCACCGGTGCTGCTGGGGCTGGTGGGGGTGGCCACCCTGATCGCGATGGAGCCCGAGTGGTGCGCCCCCGATGTGGACTGGCGCATCCTGCACGAATACCAGCGACAGCGCGTGTGCACGTTGCTCGATCCGTTCAAGGACCCTTTGGGCAAGGGCTTCCACATCATCCAGGGCATGATCGCCATCGGTTCCGGCGGTGTCTGGGGCAAGGGCTTCATGCAGGGCACGCAGACCCACCTGGAGTTCATTCCCGAACGTACCACCGACTTCATCTTCGCGGCGTTTTCCGAGGAATTCGGTCTGGTGGGCACGCTGGGGCTGATGGTGGCGTTCCTCTTCCTGCTGATCCGCGGACTCATCATCGCGGTGGAAGCGCCAACCCTGTTTTCCCGCCTGGTGGCCGCCGCCATGACCGCCAATTTCTTCGTCTACGCCTTCGTCAACATGGGCATGGTGAGCGGCATCCTGCCGGTGGTGGGCGTGCCCCTGCCGTTCATCAGTTACGGCGGCACGGCGATGGTGACGCTGGGCGTCTGCCTGGGCATTCTGATGTCGGTGGCCAAGTCCAAACGCCTGATGCAGTCATGAACTTGGGCCCCCATGCTCCGCCGCTGCGCGGGTCGCTGCCCCCCGAGGGGGCTGATCCGGCTTGGGGCGGCCCGGCGCCGGATCTTCAGGGCCCCCATGCGTCTTCCCCCCTGCGGGGTGAATCCGGGGCTCCGCCGCTGCGCGGGTCGCTGACGTCGGTTCGGGTCGCCGTGGTGGGCGCCGGGAACATGGGCGGTGCCATGGTCGCGCGCCTGTGTGAACTGGGCTGGTCGGTGGTGGTGTGTGACATCGATCCCGTGCGCCAGCAACAGGCGCTGGAAGCCGGCGCCTGCCTCGCTGACACGCCCGGGACGGCGGCCCGTGCGCTGGTGGCCGACGGCGTGCTGATTGTCTGCGTGGTGGATGCGACACAGTCGCATGAAGTGCTGTTCGGTACGGGCGGCGCCGCTGCTGCCCTGCACAGCGGACAGACCGTGATGCTGTGCCCGACCATCGCACCCCAAGACACCGAAGCGCTGGCAGCGGCCCTGTCCTCGCAGGGGCTGGACTGCATCGATGCGCCCATGTCCGGCGGACCGGCGCGGGCCCGCGAGGGCAGCATGAGCCTGATGGTGGCCGCGCCCGATGGTTTGCTGGAGCGCCATGCGGCGCTGCTCGCTGCCCTGTCGTCCAAGGTGTTCCGCATCAGCGAGCGCGTGGGCGATGGCGCTCGCACCAAGCTGGTCAACAACCTGCTCGCCGGCATCAACCTGGTGGGGGCCGCCGAAGTGCTCGCGCTGGCCGAACGCCTGGGGCTGGACTTGTCGACGACGCTGGACGTGATCGAACAATCCAGTGGCCAGAGCTGGATCGGTTCGGACCGCATGCGCCGCGCCATTGCTGGCGATCTGGCGCCGCGCGCCCATGTGACCCTGCTGGAAAAAGACACCCGGCTGGCGGTGCAAGCCGCGCGGGCAGCCGGTTTTGCCGGGCCGCTGGGCGAGGTTGCGGCCAGCGTGTTCGAGCAGGCGCATGCCGCCGGCATGGCCGATCTGGACGACGCGGCGCTGTTGCAGCTCTTGCGCGGCCCGCGACCTTGAAGCGCGTTGCGCCCGGCAAGACCACGCCGCCAGCGCGCGAACGCGGTCCTTCTTACAATGGCACCATGATTGCACGCGAACCCACCCTGGCCCGACTGTCCAGCGCCCAGAGCCTCCTGCTCGATCCTTTTGGTTTGACACCCTCCCATTTGCAGCGCGCGCTGGGCGAGATCATGTCGCGTGGCGCGGACGATGCCGACCTCTATTTCCAGACCACGCGCAGCGAGGGCTGGAGCCTGGAAGAGGGCATCGTCAAGACCGGCAGCTTCAGCATTGACCAGGGCGTGGGCGTGCGCGCCGTGAGCGGCGAAAAGACCGCTTTCGCGTATTCGGACGACCTCTCCTGGGCCTCGTTGCTGGACGCGGCGCACACCGTGCGAACGATCACGGCCCAGGGTCAGGACCGCAAGGTGCGCACGCCGGCCACCAGGGTGGCGAAATCGCGTTCGCTCTACCCCGGCCTGGACCCGATCGGCACACTCGACAGCACCGCCAAGGTCGCGCTGCTGGAGAAGGTGGAAAAACTCGCCAAGGCCAAGGACCCGCGCGTGGTGCAGGTCATGGCGGGCCTGGCGGCCGAGCACGACGTGGTGCTGGTGGCGCGTGCCGACGGCACCATGGCGGCCGACGTGCGCCCGCTGATCCGCCTGTCGGTCACGGTGATCGCCGAACAGCAGGGCCGGCGCGAGGTCGGTTCTTCGGGTGGTGGCGGCCGTTTTGGCCTGGCGTATTTTGACGACGCCATGGTCCAGTCGTATGTGGACGAGGCCGTGGACGCGGCCCTCACCAACCTCGACGCGCGGCCCGCGCCCGCGGGTGAAATGACCGTGGTGCTGGGGTCGGGCTGGCCGGGCGTGCTGCTGCACGAGGCGGTGGGCCACGGGCTCGAAGGCGACTTCAACCGCAAGGGCTCCAGCGCGTTTGCCGGGCGCATCGGCCAGCGCGTGGCCGCCAAGGGCGTGACCGTGCTCGACGACGGCACCATGGCCGACCGCCGCGGCTCGCTCAACGTGGACGACGAAGGTTGTCCGACGCAGAAGAACGTGCTGATCGAAGACGGCATCCTGCGCGGCTACATCCAGGACGCGATGAACGCGCGCCTGATGGGCCTGAAGCCCACCGGCAACGGCCGGCGCGAGAGCTACGCCCACGTGCCCATGCCGCGCATGACCAACACCTACATGCTGGGTGGCGACAAGAGCCCCGAAGAAATCGTGGCCAGCATCAAGAAGGGCCTGTACGCCACCAACTTCGGCGGCGGGCAGGTCGACATCACCAGCGGCAAGTTCGTGTTCTCCGCCAGCCAGGCTTACTGGGTGGAAAACGGGAAGATCCAGTACCCCGTGAAAGGCGCCACGCTGGTGGGCAGCGGTCCGGAATCGCTCAAGAAGATCAGCATGATCGGCAACGACATGAAGCTGGACAGCGGCGTCGGCACCTGCGGCAAGGAGGGCCAGAGCGTGCCCGTGGGTGTGGGCCAACCCACGCTGCGCATTGATGGGTTGACGGTCGGCGGCACCGCTTGAACATCGACTCCCCCGCAGCGCTGCGCGCTGCCCCCTCCATGGGGCGCACCAGGCGACCCGGCCAAGCCGGCTCCACGGGTGCCCTGATGGGGCGTGCGCGGCGTTCTGGCTTTGCTGTGCTACATTTCGATCCCATGTGCTCGCGCTTTGCCTTCTTCGCCTTTTACTTTTGGTTCTCAGTCCCCGGCGGACGAGAGGCGAAGCTGTAAGCGCATCACCGAATCTCGAAAAAACCGCCGGAGCCACAAGCCCGGCGGTTTTTTTTGGTCTCTGTTTTTCTTCTTACGTTTTCTCCGCAACCCCCACCGAGGAGCCCACCGATGACCGCCAAAGCCACCCCCGCCAGAGCCGATGCCTGGCATTCGCGTCCCGCCGACAAGACCAGTCAGACCGACGACGAACGCATCAAGGACATCACCGTGCTCCCGCCTCCCGAACACCTGATCCGCTTTTTCCCGATCGGCGGCACGCCGGTGGAGGCTCTCATCAGCCAGACGCGCAAGTCCATTCACAACATGCTGCACGGGCACGACGACCGCCTGCTGGTGGTGATTGGCCCGTGCTCCATCCACGATCCGGCCGCCGCGCTCGATTACGCGCGCCGCTTGAAGCCTCTGCGCGACAAATACGCCGATACGCTGGAGATCGTGATGCGCGTGTATTTCGAGAAGCCGCGAACCACGGTGGGCTGGAAGGGGCTGATCAACGACCCCTACCTGGATCAGAGCTTCCGCATTGACGAAGGCCTGCGCATCGCCCGCCAGCTGCTGATCGAGATCAACCGCCAGGGCCTGCCCGCAGGCAGCGAATTTCTGGACGTGATTTCACCGCAGTACATCGGTGACCTCATCAGCTGGGGTGCCATCGGCGCGCGCACCACCGAGAGCCAGGTGCACCGCGAACTGGCCTCGGGCCTGTCGGCACCGATCGGCTTCAAGAACGGCACCGACGGCAACATCCGCATCGCGACCGACGCCATCCAGGCCGCGGCGCGTGGCCACCATTTCCTCTCGGTGCACAAGAACGGCCAGGTCGCGATCGTGCAGACCAATGGCAACAAGGACTGCCACGTGATCCTGCGCGGCGGCAAGTCCCCGAACTACGACGCCGGCCACGTGGCCGCGGCGGTCAAGGAGCTCGAAGCCGCCAAGCTCGCCCCGCGCCTGATGGTGGACTGCAGCCACGCCAACAGCAGCAAACAGCACGAAAAGCAGCTCGATGTGGCGCGCGATATCGCGGCACAGATCGCAGGCGGCTCGCGCAGCGTGTTCGGCGTGATGATCGAAAGCCATATTGAAGCGGGCGCACAGAAATTCACCCCCGGCAAAGACGACGTGAGCAAGCTGGCCTACGGTCAAAGCATCACCGACGCCTGCCTGGGCTGGTCCGATTCGCTGGAGGCGCTGGAGGTGCTCTCTGCGGCCGTGCAGGGCGCTCGCCAGTTGAAGTCTTGATGCCGGGCTGGGGTGCCCTGGCGCATCCCGACGTTGGTCAAGTCCTGTGTCGAACTGGACAGACCTGTGCAGTTTGCACGCCACGGACCGTTGTCGGAATTCAAGGCCCTTGGTATTCTGGTCTCCGTGCCGATAGGAAAGTGGTGGAACCTTCTTGCGTCCGCGCGCACAGCGGACCGGGAGGCCAGGCCAGAGGTCATGGGGAGTTGGCGTGGAGCAACCGGTTTTGCGTCTGGGGCTGTTGGGATTTGCCGAACCGGTGGGTCTGCGGCTGCAAGCCTGGGCAGCCCAGGTGCGCGAAGGCTGGCCGCAGTGGCGCAGTTGTGACCCCCATCTGGCCGACGCCTGGATGATCAATGGTGCGTCGGTCGACGTGCTGGGTCGGGACGAGGTGGTCATCCACCACCCGTTCGGCAGTAGCGAGCGCCTGACGCTTAACCGTGCCGAGGTGGATCGACCGCTCGCCTTTGCCACGCCCTTGCCCCAGGGTTTTGCCTCAGCCGAGTTTTTCGAGGCGGACGACGAACGGAGCGTGCGCCAGCGCCTGCAGCGTTTTGAAGCCTGGCTGCGGCCGCTGCGCAGCCAGTTTGCGCTCGGGGCCGAAGTGGTGAAGCGCAACGGTCTCTACAAAAACGGGGTGCACATCGTGCACGAAGGCCAACTGCTCGCGGTGATCGATTTCGAGCGCTGGCTGGCCGGTTTGCTGATCCCGGCCCGGCCGGTGGATCTGGCGGTGGCCGAGTGGGTGCAGCGGCCCGGGTTGTCGCGCGACATCCCGTCGTCCTTCATCCGGCTGCCGTTGCACCGGGTCATGTGGACCTACGCCGTGCGCACGCGCCTGGATGTGTTGCCGGAGCGCTACCGCGAGAAGATGGTCTATTTGCGCCGGGTACCGCACGTGCCGGCGCGCTGGTTTGACCAGGTGCACCTGCTCCTCATGCGCGAGCTGCTGGCGACGCCGGCCTGCTTTGACGTGCTGCGGGAGCGCACCGGCATCGAATCGGTCGAGCTGGCGCACCATCTGGCGGTGCTCTACCACGCAGGCGGTCTGACCACGGACGCTGACAGCGCGCGCCGGGCCGAGCCCGCTGCGCGGCGCGCGATGACGGCGCTGCAGTTCGACCAGAATGATCAGGAGAACGATCTGCGTTCGCGTGTGGGACTGACCGAGCAGATGCCGCCCTCCAGCATTCTGCGCGAGGCACCGCACTCGCCTTTGCGCGTCTCGACCGCGTCCGTTGCACCCGGAGATGCGTCGCCACCTTCACCGGTGCGCTCCTGACAGGGGGGCTGCTGGTCAGTCTTGACGCGCCAAGGCACAATCAAGACCTGACCAAGACCCAAGATCCACACCGAGGAGTTGTCCGTATGCGCAGCCAAGTCACCGTGACCTGGGGTGAAACATCCACCTACCGTTTTGACCTAGAGGAGGTGCAGCCCATGCCGCACGACCAGGCCCGGTCCTGGCTTGATGAACAGTTCACCACGCTGGGGTGTGAGCCGATCCGCCTGACCGGCAAGGTGCTGACGGCCGACAAGGTGTTGTGTGTGGCGCAGGCCGCGGGTGAAGATCACTTTCGCGAAGCGGCCCACCGCGAATGGGCCATGACGTTCGCCCGTGCCACCAGCGCCGCCCTGGCCAAGCCGGTGGTGTCTGTGGATCTGGTGACACAGTCGCTCGGCTACTGAAGCTCCACGCCGTTTCAGACCGTCCCGAGGGCTGACAGCAGGCGGGCGTGGATGCCGCCAAAGCCGCCATTGCTCATGCAGACCACGTGGTCACCGTCGCGTGCGGCGGCCACCACTTGAGCCACCAGTTCATCGATGGAGCGGGCCACATGGGCGCGCTCGCCCATGGGTTGAAGGGCTTCCGCGGCATCCCAGTCGAGACCACCGGTGTGGCAAAACGCCAGATCGGCCGCTTGCAGGCTCCAGGGCAGTTGGGATTTCATGGTGCCCAGCTTCATGGTGTTGCTGCGCGGCTCGAACACCGCGAGGATGCGCCCACCGGGTGTGAGTTCTTGATCCAGGCGGCGCCTCAGGCCGTCCAGCGTGGTGTGGATGGCGGTCGGGTGGTGGGCAAAATCGTCGTACACCGTGATGGCGCCGCCCGGTCGAGCGGCGGTGCCGCGCACTTCCATGCGGCGGCGCACATTCTCGAAGCGGCCCAGTGCATGGGCTGCCGCGTCCGGCGCAACGCCCACATGTTGTGCGGCGGCGATGGCAGCGAGTGCATTGAGCTGGTTGTGCACGCCGGTGAGCGCCCACTCAACCCGGGCCACGGTTTGCCCGCGTTCCAGCACATCGAACGCGTGGGGCTCACCCACGGCGGTGAAGTCGCTGACCGCGGCGCCAAAGCTGCGCACCTCGCTCCACAGGCCCTGGTGCAGCACCCGGTCCAGGCTTTCTTCCAGACCATTGACCACCACCCGGCCCGAGCCCGGCACGGTGCGCAGCAGGTGGTGGAACTGGCGCTCGATGGCCTTGAGGTCGTCGAAGATGTCCGCGTGGTCGAATTCGAGGTTGTTCAGGATGGCCGTGCGCGGGCGGTAGTGGACGAATTTGCTGCGTTTGTCGAAGAAAGCGGTGTCGTACTCGTCAGCTTCGATGACGAAGAGGGGGTGGCGGGGCGGCTGCGCGCTCTGCTCCGTGTCCCCCGCCCGCTGCGCGGGCGCCTCCTTGACCTGCGCAGAACGCACAGCATCCCCGCCACCCAGTCGAGCCGAGACACCAAAGTTCATGGGAACACCGCCGACCAGAAAACCCGGGTTCAGGCCGTTGGCCTCCAGGATCCAGCTCAGCATGGCGGTGGTGGTGGTTTTTCCGTGGGTGCCGGCCACCGCCAGCACATGGCGACCTTGCAACACGTGTTCGGCCAGCCATTGCGGACCGCTGGTGTACGGGGCACCGGCGTCCAGAATGGCTTCCATCAGCGGGAACTTCGGGCTTCCATCCGGCAGGCGAGAGCGGCTCACCACGTTGCCGACCACGAACATATCGGGAGCCAGCGCCATCTGGTCAGCGTCAAAGCCTTCGATCAGCTCGATGCCCAGCGCCTGGAGCTGGTCGCTCATGGGGGGGTAGACGCCGGCGTCACAACCCGTGACGCGGTGGCCGGCCTCGCGTGCGAGCGCCGCCAGGCCGCCCATGAAGGTGCCACAAATGCCCAGAATATGAATATGCATCGGGTGATTTTAGGGGGGGCCAGCCCTGGTGGCTGACAGACCAAAGGCGCCCAAGGCTGCATGGGTGTGGGCCAGCAGGCAAAATGCCCCGATGCAAGCTGATCGATCTGGTCCCACCGCTGAAATGGCCGCCGTGGCTGCCCGCCTCGTGGTGGAAGAAGGGCTTGAATACGCCGCGGCCAAGCGCCAGGCTGGCAAGCAGCTCGGTTTGCCCTCGCGCGGGCTCTGGCCCGACAACGAGATGCTGGATGCGGCGGTGCGCGAGCACATCGCCATTTTTTGTGCCGACACCCAGGCGATCGAGCTGCAGGTGTTGCGGCGGTTGGCACTGGTCTGGCTGGACCGGCTGGCGAGTTTCAGGCCGCACCTGGGCGGCGCTGTCTGGCACGGCACCGCGACCCGGCACAGCGACATCCATATCCAGCTGTTCTGCGACGACCCCAAGGCGGCCGAATGGGCCTTGCTCGATCGCCGGGTGGACTACCACACGGGTACGGTCATGGGCTGGCGCGGCGAGCCGGTGGATGTGTTGTCCCTGCGCGTGCGCTGTGAGGAACTGGGGCAATGGGTGCTGATCCACCTGCTCGTGCACGACCTGGACGATTTGCGCGGGGCGCTCAAACCCGATGGACAAGGCCGCAAGCCGCGCGGCGACGCGCAGGCTTTGCGCGACTTGATGGCGCGGGGCACCGAGGAAAATACCGCATGAACATGAATCGACGGAGCGCCTGGATGCTGGGCGTGGCGGCTGCCGCAGGCGCGGCCGGGGTGGGGCTGGCGCTGTGGCGTCACCAGCCGCAGGCGGTGTTGTCCGACGCCGAGGCCGAGTTCTGGGCTTCGCGTTTTGAAGACCCCGACGGCCAGCCGCTGGTGCTGGAGCGCTTTCGCGGCCAGCCCTTGCTGGTGAATTTCTGGGCCACGTGGTGCCCACCCTGTGTCGAGGAGTTGCCACTGCTCAATGCGTTCTACCGTGAGCACCAGGCGCGGGGCTGGCAGGTGGTGGGACTGGCCGTTGACCAGGTGCCTGCGGTGCGCAGCTTTCTCCAGAAGTTGCCGCTGGCGTTTCCGGTGGGGATGGTCGGCTTTGCTGGCACCGAACTCAGCCGGATACTGGGCAATCCCGGTGGTGGCCTGCCCTACACCGTCGTGTTCGATCGGTCGGGCGTGGTGCAGCATCAAAAGGTGGGCAAAGTCAGCCAGGCCGATCTGGATTTGTGGGCACAGCTGGCTTGACAGGTGATGCAGTATGGGGATACTTCCGCTCCAAAAAACGGTCGCACATGCCGTTTGTCATGACGGCTCAAATCTGCCGAAAAAAGGGATAAAGTCCCATAAATTGCGGCCAAACGGTCGTTTCTTCAGCTTGTGCGTGGTGTCCTGCGTCTGCGTTCCATGAAGTCTGGAATGGGTTGCTTCGTGTACACTGCGGCACCCCATTTGACCGGCTGCATGCATGTTCAGGGAATTTGAATGCAATTGGTCGGATTTGACAGATTTTCGTTGGAGTAATCATGGATCTGAGAAAACTGAAGACGCTGATTGATCTGGTGTCCGAGTCGAACGTGTCCGAGCTGGAAATCACGGAGGCCGAAGGCAAGGTTCGCATCGTCAAGAGCGCGCCGGTTGGCATGCACGCCCCGGTGACCTACACCATGGCCCCGGCGGTTCCGGCGCCCACCGTGGCAGCAACGCCGGCGGTCGAGGTGGCGGCAGCACCCGCCATCGTGGCGGCCGAGCCTGCCGGGCACACCGTCAAATCGCCCATGGTCGGCACCTTCTACCGCTCGTCCAGCCCTGGCGCCAAGGCATTTGTTGAAGTCGGCGACACGATCAAGGAAGGCGAGACCATCTGCATCGTCGAGGCCATGAAGATCCTCAACGAGATCGAGGCCGACAAGAGTGGCACCGTCAAGCAGATCCTGGTGGACAACGGGCAGGCGGTCGAATACGGCCAGCCCCTGTTTGTCATCGAATAAGCGGTCGGCCCATGTTCAAAAAAATCCTGATCGCCAACCGGGGTGAAATCGCCCTGCGGGTCCAGCGCGCTTGCCGTGAGATGGGCATCAAGGCGGTGATGGTCTATTCCGAAGCCGATCGCGATGCCAAGTATGTGCGACTGGCTGATGAGTCGGTCTGCATCGGTCCGGCGGCCTCGGGTCAGAGCTATCTCAACATGCCCGCCATCATCTCCGCAGCCGAGGTGACCGATGCCGAAGCGATTCACCCGGGTTACGGCTTCCTGTCCGAAAACGCCGATTTCGCTGAACGGGTCGAGCAGAGCGGTTTCACCTTCATCGGTCCGTCGCCCGAGTCGATTCGCCTGATGGGCGACAAAGTCTCGGCCAAACAGGCCATGATCCGTGCCGGTGTGCCCTGCGTGCCGGGTTCGGAAGGGGCTTTGCCCGACGATCCGGTGGTGATCAAGCGCACCGCGAAAGCGGTGGGCTACCCGGTCATCATCAAGGCGGCTGGTGGCGGTGGCGGTCGTGGCATGCGTGTCGTGCACACCGAAGCGGCACTGCTGCACGCGGTGCAGACGACCAAGGCCGAGGCCGGGGCCGCTTTCGGCAATCCCGAGGTGTACATGGAGAAGTTTCTCCAGAACCCGCGCCACATCGAGATCCAGGTGATGGCCGACACGCACCGCAACGCGGTGTACCTCGGCGAGCGCGACTGCTCCATGCAGCGGCGCCACCAGAAGGTGATCGAAGAAGCGCCGGCACCCGGCATCCCGCGCCGTCTGATCGAAAAAATCGGTGAGCGCTGCGCGGCCGCCTGCAAGAAGATCGGCTACCGGGGGGCGGGCACGTTCGAGTTCCTGTTTGAAAACGGCGAGTTCTATTTCATCGAGATGAACACCCGCGTGCAGGTGGAACACCCGGTGACCGAGTGGATTTCCGGTGTGGACATCGTGCGCACCCAGATCGCGGTGGCGGCTGGCGAGAAGCTGCCGTTCACGCAGCGCCAGATCCAGTTGCGCGGCCACGCCATCGAGGTCCGGATCAACGCCGAGGACGCTTACAAGTTCACGCCCTCGCCCGGCCGCATCACCACCTGGCACATGCCGGGCGGTCCGGGGGTGCGCGTCGATTCGCACGCCTACGCCAACTACTTCGTGCCGCCAAACTACGACTCCATGATCGGCAAGATCATTGTGCACGGCGACACGCGTGAGCAGGCCCTGGCGCGCATGCGCACGGCCCTGGCCGAAACCGTGATTGAAGGCATCAAGACCAACATCCCGCTGCACCGCGAGCTGATGGTGGATGCCAGTTTCGTGACCGGCGGAACCAACATTCATTACCTTGAAGAATGGTTGTCGCAGCGTGAACGCTGATGCACCGGCGCTGCCGCAGGCTGGCAGTGCCCTCTACGAATTGGTGTTGCTGGCCCCGGAAGTCGCGGTGGAGATGGTCAGTGACGCGCTGGTTGCACTGGATGCCTTGAGCGTCTCGGTGGAAGACGCCGATGCCCTGACGCCGTCTGAACAGGCGTTGTTTGGTGAGCCCGGCATGCCCGCGCCCAAGGCGGGCTGGAACAGCTCGCGGGTGGTGGCGCTGTTCCAGACCGAAACCGAGGCGCGGGAAGCGGCTGCGTTGCTGGTCGTTCAGGACTTCTTTGAAGGCTGTGAGGTGCTGGGTGTGCAGGCCGTGATCGAGCAGGACTGGGTGCGGCTGACCCAGTCGCAGTTCGATCCGGTGGAGATCACACCCACGTTCTGGATCGTGCCGAGCTGGCACGAGCCGCCCGCCGAAGCACAACAAGTGATCAGGCTTGATCCGGGTCTGGCGTTCGGTACCGGCACCCACCCGACCACGCGCATGTGTCTGCGCTGGACGGCGCAACAAGGTGCACAGGGCCAGCGTGTGCTCGACTACGGTTGTGGCTCGGGCATCCTGGCCATCGGTGCGGCCAAGCACGGGGCGCGCGAGATCGACGCGGTCGACATCGACCCCGCTGCGGTCGAAGCCACGCGGCTCAACGCCGCGACCAATCATGCCCAGCTGAATGCGGGCCTGCCCGACCGGGCACTGGGCGAATACGACCTGGTGCTGGCCAACATACTGGCCACGCCACTGAAGGTGCTGGCGCCGCTGCTGTGCAGCCATGTGCGCGCCGGTGGGCACCTGGTACTGGCCGGCATTCTGGCGCGGCAGGCCGATGAACTGAGGGAGGCTTATGCCCCCTGGGTGACTCTGTCCGTCAGCGACGAAGAGGATGGTTGGATCCTGATGACCGCGGTCAAGGCCTGACACCTTGATGCGTCGCAATGCCTGATGCCTGCGTCGTGGCCGGCGGGCCGGTCGGGCACTGCCGGCCTGCAATAATCTTGGCATGAGTTTCACCACCCGTTGCCCGGCCTGCGGAACGATGTTCAAGGTCGTTCCCGACCAGTTGAAGATCTCCGGCGGCTGGGTGCGTTGTGGCCACTGCGCCGATGTGTTCGACGCCACACTGTACCTTCAGACCTGGGAGGCGCCAGCGCCCGAGCCCCAGCCGGCATCCGCGGCCGCCCCGGCAGCAGCACTCGAATCATCCGCAAGGCACCCGTTAGGCATGGCGCCGGTCTCGGTGCCATCGGAGGCAGCGAACGACCTTCCGACCCAGGAGCCGCTGAATCCTGCCATCGACGAGGCCATCCCGCAAGCCCCGGGGGTCTGGGACCCCAGCGCCGCGGTCATCGAGGATGCCAACGAACTGCCCGGTCAAACACCGCAAAGCGGGTGGCTGGTGTCGTCCGATATCGACGACGGTGACTGGCTTCTCGCGCCGCCAGCAGAAGAATGGTCGCCGCAGCAGGAAGCACAAGATGCCGCTGACCGGCTGGCGCTGCAGGCGCCCGTCTCCCCACCGTTTGACTCGCCCTTCGCGCCGCTGGAGGCCACGCGCGCGCTGGCTGAATCCGGGCCACTGGACTTCGACGGCCGGCTGGATCTGACCAACCAGCCGGAGTCGCCGGCGGTGGCGGGCCGGGATGACAATGCGGACTTTCAGGCGGAACTGGCGCGGTTCGCCGCCGCGGCGGCCGGCGCTTCCCGGGCCATTGAAGCCGAAGTCAAAACGGCATCGCCACCACCTGCTCCACCGCCTGCGCCGTTGCCCAAACCCGAAAGGGTCTCGCTGGGAGACGATCTGACTGTGCAGGACGTCGAGCCCGGTTTTGTGCTGCAGGCTCGGCGACAGGCCTTCTGGCATTCCCCGGGCGTGCGCGCTGCGCTGCTGTTGCTGACGGTGGCTTTGGCGGCGCTGCTCACGGCGCAATGGGCTGTGCAGGAGCGCGATCAACTCGCCGCGCGGCACGCTTCGTTGATACCCCTGCTGAACCTGTTGTGCAAACCCTCGGGGTGTGTGCTGCAGGCGCCGCGGGACATCGATGCGGTGGTGATCGACAGCTCGACCCTGGTCCGTCGTCTGGGCAATTTTTACTCTTTCGATCTGGTGCTCAAGAACAGCGCCGGCATGCCCGTGGCCATGCCGGCGTTGGAACTCAGCCTCACCGATGCCGCCGACACCGTCATCGCTCGTCGCGTCTTTCTGGCAGAGGAATTGCCTGGTGCACCAGCGGTCTTGCCTGCCCAGGGTACGCAGGCTGTGAGTCTGCGCCTCTCGCTCGCCGAAGGCGGGGCGAGCGCGATGGTGGGTTACCGTGCACTCGTTTTTTATCCCTGAACCCTTCCCCTCCATCCATGTCCATCCTCATCTGCGGCTCGCTCGCTTTCGACACCATCATGACGTTTGAGGGCCGCTTCGCCGAGCAGATACTGCCCAGCCAGCTGCACATCCTCAACGTGTCTTTTCTCGTGCCCGGTTTGCGCCGCGAGTACGGTGGCTGTGCCGGCAACATCGCCTACGGCCTGCGCCAGCTGGGCTCGCCGGCCGTGCCGCTGGCCATGGTAGGCAATGACGCACAGGACTACCTGGATCGCCTGCAGGGGCTGGGGGTGGACATCCGCTGCATCGGCACGACCGCGGACAACTACACCGCCCAGGCCATGATCATGACCGACCGTGACAACAACCAGATCACGGCCTTTCATCCCGGTGCGATGTCCGAGGCCCATGCGAACGCGGTGCCAGTCGACGCTGGCATCCGCCTGGCCATCGTCTCGCCCGATGGCCGCGAAGCCATGTGGCAGCACGCGCAGCAACTGCACGCTGCGGGTATCCCGTTTGTGTTCGATCCGGGTCAGGGCCTGCCCATGTTCAACGGCGAGGAACTCACGCAGTTCATCCAGCTTGCCACCTGGGTCACCGTGAACGACTACGAAGGCAAGATGCTCAGCGACCGCACCGGTCTGAGCTTTGAGGCCATTGCGGCCCGGGTCAAGGGGCTGATCGTCACCCTGGGTGAGCACGGGTGTGAGGTCTGGGAGCAGGGGGGCAAGACCCTGGTGCCCGGTGTGAAAGCGACCGAGGTGCTCGACCCCACGGGGTGCGGTGATGCCTTCCGTGCGGCCTTGCTGCACGGTCTGGCACAAGACTGGTCGTTGCCGCGCTGTGCCGAGTTGGGCAACCGCATCGGCGCGACCAAGATCGCCAGCCGCGGCGGACAGAACTACGCACTGGCAGTCTGATCGCCCGCGCACCACAGATGAAAAAGCCCGGCGCTTTCACGCCGGGCTTGACAAGTCATCGCAGGGACGACTTCAGGGCTTGCTGGACGTCGGGAACGGCCAGGCCGCCTGAGGGTTCAGCTTGGTTTGAGCTGCAGGTGCCGCAGGGGCTGCCGGCTTCTTGGCCGGCTCAGCTTTTTTTGCTGGGGTTGCCTTTTTCACGACGGCTTTTTTGGCCGGTGCAGCTTTCTTGGCCGGAGCGGCCTTCTTCGCTGGGGCTGCCTTTTTCACAGCGGCTTTTTTGGCCGGTGCAGCTTTCTTGGCCGGAGCGGCCTTCTTCGCTGGGGCTGCCTTTTTCACGACGGCTTTTTTGGCCGGTGCAGCTTTCTTGGCCGGAGCGGCCTTCTTCGCTGGGGCTGCCTTCTTCACGACGGCTTTTTTGGCCGGTGCAGCTTTCTTGGCCGGAGCGGCCTTCTTCGCTGGGGCTGCCTTCTTCACGACGGCTTTTTTGGCCGGAGCGGCCTTTTTAGCCGGAGCGGCCTTTTTAGCCGGGGCTTTTTTCGCAGTTGCCATTGTTTTCTCCTTGATCAAGTTGCAAAGAGCACTTCAGTCGGTCTTTGTGCCGAAGAAGTGATTCAAGGCCCTGGGGTCGTGCGGATGCATCCACGGATGACCCCAAGGCGTTGAATCCTGTGACAAAACCCTGACCCCAACGCCAAGGCGCAGGAAGCAGGGTTCTGAATTTTCAAAAAACATGTGATGGATGGTTGCGGCCCCGGGCGGTGACGGTGTCAGTCCCAGGAAAGCGCTCCGCCAGACTGGTATTCGATCACGCGGGTTTCGAAGAAATTGCGTTCCTTTTTGAGATCGATCATTTCGCTCATCCAGGGGAACGGATTTTCTTCGCTCGGGAACATCGGTTCCAGGCCGATCTGAGTCGCACGCCGGTTGGCGATGTAGCGCAGATAACCTTTGAACATGGAGGCGTTCATGCCGAGCACGCCGCGCGGCATGGTGTCTTCGGCGTAGCGATATTCCAGTTCGACCGCTTTCATGAACAGCGCCTTGATTTCGGCCTTGAATTCGGTCGTCCACAACATCGGGTTCTCCATCTTGATCGCATTGATCAGGTCGATGCCGAAGTTGCAGTGCATGGATTCGTCGCGCAGGATGTACTGGTACTGCTCGGCCGCACCGGTCATCTTGTTCTGGCGGCCCAGCGCGAGGATCTGCGTGAAGCCAACGTAGAAGAACAGGCCTTCCATCAAGCAGGCAAAAACGATCAGGCTCTTGAGCAGGGTCTGGTCGTTCTCCGGCGAACCGGTGGCGAAGGCCGGGTCCATGATCGCTTCGATGAAGGGGATCAGGAACTGATCCTTGTCGCGGATCGACTGCACTTCGTTGTAGGCATTGAAGATCTCGGATTCGTCCAGACCCAGCGACTCGACGATGTACTGGTAAGCGTGCGTGTGGATCGCTTCTTCAAACGCCTGGCGCAGCAGGAACTGGCGGCACTCGGGCGCCGTGATGTGGCGGTAGGTGCCGAGCACGATGTTGTTGGCGGCGAGTGAGTCGGCGGTGGTGAAGAAGCCGAGGTTGCGCTTGACGATGCGGCGTTCGTCTTCGGTCAGCCCGTTGGGATCTTTCCAGAGCGCGATGTCGCGGCTCATGTTCACTTCCTGCGGCATCCAGTGGTTGGCACAGGTGGCGAGGTATTTTTCCCAGGCCCACTTGTACTTGAACGGCACCAGCTGGTTGACGTCGGTCTTGCCGTTGATGTTGCGCTTGTCGGCCGCGTTGTCGCGGTGTGTGCCCGGCTTGGCGGCTTTGGGGGCAGCGTAAGCAGGGGCCGG
>JAURYH010000067.1 GCA_030653975.1 Hydrogenophaga sp.
TCGAAGCAGCGGTGCCACCGATGGCCTTGAGGGCGTCTTCCAGGGTCTTGACCTGGAAGCTGGCGTGGTCGACGGCGGCCTGGGCCTGGCTCTGGGTCACGAGGCCCAGGGCGATCAGGGAGGCGAACGCGCCGGTGGACTGGATGGCGGTGCGGCGGGTGGTGGGGACGGTCATTCGGGGCTCCTGACGACAAGGGATTGACAAAAATCAATGCAAGGCGTGAACTGTCACAGAAGGGGGCGCATGTGCCCATAGGTAGAAACACCCAACGCTTATATTTGAAAATCAACATGAAGCAGCTAGGATCTCGGCCTGGATGCGCCTGCCATGAACGCTTTGTTATCGATCTGGTCCCGTCACGAACCCGAACTGCGCGGCTGGGTTCGCGCCCGCGCGCCCGTTCCCAGCGAGGTGGAAGACATCTTGCAAGACACCTTCATCAAGGCCCTGCGCCAGGGCGATCGCATCGGGTCCGTTGTGCAGCCACGGGCCTGGTTGTTTGAAATCACCCGCAATACCCTGATCGACCGGCTCAGGGCCCACAAGCCGCTGGCGCCCTTGCCAACGGACTGGGAGGAACTGCCTGACGAAGCACCGCAGGCGGCCGTGGTCGACGATCTGGTCGCCTGTGTGCCGCGTGTGCTGTCTGAACTGGAACCCGGCGACCGGGAGGCCATCGAGCTGTGCGACCTGCAGGGTTTGTCGCAAGCCGAGTTCGCGCGCCTCAAGGGCTTGACCTTGCCGGCCGCCAAGTCGCGTGTGCAGCGCGCTCGCCTGCGCATGCGCGAACGCATGGCGAAGGGCTGTCAGGTGTCGTTCGACCCCGGCGGTCGCGTCGATGACTTCGTGCCCCGACCACCTTTGTCTGACACGGCTCATGGCGCTGCGAGCGCCGTTTCCGGATCGCCCACTTTTTGCAAAGCCCCATGACACCTCAAGAATTTTTCTCTGCCGCAGGCGCTGTCGAGGCCAGCAGCCGCTGGACCCGCCGCGAGTGGCTGCGCGCCAGCGGCGTGGCCGGACTGTTCGCGGGCGCGGGTTTGCCGACCCTGGCACAGCCGGTATCAGCCGCCGCCGAAGAAGCCAAGGCGCCGCCCCTGCCAGCGATCGGCTCCGAACTGAACCTGCCGCGCATCACCCTGCTGGATGGTTCGGTCCATGAACCCGCCGCCAGCGCAGGGAAACCGCTGCTGGTGTACTGGTGGTCCAGCACCTGCCCGTTCTGCGCCCTGCAAAGCCCGAGCATGGAAAAGCTCTGGCAGAGCCAGAAGGCCCGGGGGCTGCAGATGGTGGCGCTGTCCATCGACAAGAAGCCCGAAGACGCCACCGCGTATCTGCAGAAGAAGGGCTACAGCTTTCCTGCCGCCTGGGCCAGTCCGGAATGGCGCAAGGCCTTCCCCAAGCCCCGGGGGCTGCCGATCACGCTGCTGCGCGGGCGCGACGGCCGGCTGGTGTTGGCAGAAAAAGGCCAGATGTTTGCAGAAGACGTGGAAGCCATCGCGCAGATGCTGTAAGCGCAGCCCGCAGCGCAACAAAAAAAATAGTTGGCACCGACCTGCGTCTTTTTGACCCCGGCTCCGTCTCCTGTTGAGCCCAACAAGGAGACAACGATGCGACGCAAGGATTTTTTGAACGGTGCTTTGGCCGGTCTGGTGGTGTTGGCGGGCTGTGCCCATCCAACGCCGCCGGCTTCCCCACTTGCCACCCCGTCCGACACCGGCGCATTCAAGACCGTCAAGGTCAATGAACGTGTCTACGCCCTGGTGGGCGAACTCGGTCAGCGCTCGCCCAGCAACCTGGGCAACAACATGACGGCGGGTTTCATCATCGGCGACGACGGGGTGGTCGTCATCGACACCAGCGGTTCGCGCGCCGGTGCCGAGGTGATGGTCAAGGCCATTCGCGCGGTGACCGACAAATCCATCCGCTGGGCCGTCAACACCGGCGGGCAAGACCACCGCTGGCTGGGCAATGACTACTTCCGCTCCGTGCAGGGTGCGAAAATTCTTGCTGCTGAAGAGGGCCTCAAAGACCAGCAGGCGCGCGGTTTCCAGCAGATGGACATGGCCCGCCGATACATTGGCGAGTCCGGCTTTGCTGGCACAAAAGAGGCCTATGCGGACACCACGTTCAAGGGCCGGCAACGCCTGGACGTGAAAGGCGTGCAGGTGGAGCTTATCTACACCGGTGGTGCGCATACGCACGGCGATTTATGGGTCTGGCTGCCGCAAGAGCGCATCGTCTTCGCGGGCGACTCGGTGTTTGCCGAGCGCCTGCTGGGCATCCAGCCCGGCCTGGGTTTCAAGTGGATCGCCGCGCTGGAGCGGATGCGCGATGAACTCCAACCGGTCACGGTGATTCCCGGGCACGGCAATGTGACCACGCTGGACAAGGCGCTCAAAGACAGTTTGGGCTACCTGCAGATGCTGCGCGATGGCAGCCGAAAGCTCATCGCCGACGGGGCTTTTGACCCGGTGGAAGTGGCCGACAAGCTCGACCAGTCGGCATTTGCCTATCTGGCGAACTATGAAGACAAGCGCTTTCGCGGCCAGAACGCCATGCGCATGGCCGAAGAGGTGTTCGCGGCACAAAAATAGTTCGCGCCGACCTGCATCTTTTGGCCACTGGCTCCGTCCTCCCCGGTATGACGACCCTCACTGCCTCCATATCAACCTGGCCCAAGCGCCAGCCCACCGTCTTTCTGGTCGTGGCCGCAGCCATCTGGCTCGGCCTTTACCAACTGCTGATTCCCTTTTCGGAGGCCATGGTGGCGCTGCTGCCGGTGGAGCGCCAGAGCCATCTGGGCAGCGCGCTGCAATTCTTCTTCTACGACACGCCCAAGGTGCTGTTGTTGCTGACCGGGGTGGTGTTCGTCATGGGTATGGTCAACACCTACTTCACGCCGGAGCGCACGCGCGCGCTGCTGGCCGGTCGCACGCACGGCGTGGCCAACGGCATGGCGTCGGCGCTGGGCGTGGTCACGCCGTTTTGCTCCTGCTCGTCGGTGCCGCTGTTCATCGGCTTCGTGCAGGCCGGTGTGCCGCTGGGGGTGACGTTTTCCTTCCTGATCACCGCGCCCATGGTGGACACCGTGGCGCTGACCATCCTGTTCTCGCTGTTTGGCTGGAAGGTGGCGCTGCTCTACGTGGGCTTTGGCATGTTGCTGGGCATCGTGGCCGGTTTGATCATGGGCGCCATGAAGCTGGAGCGCCACCTGGAAGACTGGGTGCGCGAGATGCCGCAGGTGTCTTCTGACGTGGAGGCCCAGCAACTGGGTCTGAGCGACCGCATGGCCGCGGGCCTGGCCTCGGTGCGCGAGATCGTGGGCAAGGTCTGGCCCTATGTGCTGGGCGGTATTGCGGTGGGTGCGGGCATCCACGGCTTCGTGCCTTCCGAATTCCTGGCCTCGTTCATGGGCAAGGACGCCTCGTGGTGGTCGGTGCCGCTGGCCGTGTTGATGGGCGTGCCCATGTACGCCAACACCGCCGGCATCCTGCCCGTGATCGAAGCGCTCACCGCCAAAGGCGCAGCCATGGGCACGGCGCTGGCCTTCATGATGAGTGTGGTGGCGCTGTCGCTGCCCGAGATGATCATCCTGCGCAAGGTGCTCAAGCTGCGCCTGATCGCGATCTTTGTGGGCATCGTATCCACCGGCATCCTGGCCGTGGGCTTCCTTTTCAACGCCATCCTGTGACACCGCTTTTTTCAACCCGACGGAGACAAACCCGCATGCATTGCACCCTATCCCGCCACTTCAAGCGCTCGCTGCTGACCGGCCTCGCGGCCACCCTGGCCTGGTCGGCCCACGCGGTCGAGGTGATTTTCAAACCGGTGGCGCCGAACGTGTTCGCCCACGTCGGCGACATCGAAGGCCGCACCTACGAAAACGAAGCGCTCAACGCCAACATCGGCCTGGTGGTCACGCCTGCCGGCGCGGTGCTGATCGATTCCGGCGCCACGTTCCAGAGCGCCCGCCAGATCGCCGAGGCGGTGAAGAAGGTGACACTGCAGCCCATCAAATGGGTCATCAACACCGGCGGGCAGGACCACCGCTGGCTGGGCAACGGCTATTTCAAGGCGCAGGGCGCGGACATCATGGCCCACGCCAACGCCGAGGCCGACATGAAGGCCCGCGGCCCCGAGCACCTGAAGGCCAACGCGCCGGTGCTGAAAGAAAAGATGGACGGCACCGAGATCGTGTTGCCCACGCGCTGGCTGAAAGACGCCAACACCAAGCTCGAACTCGGCGGCACGGTCATCGAAGTGGTGCACCGCAAAGGCGGCCACACACCCGGTGACAGCCTTGTCTGGCTGCCGCAGAGCGGCGTGGTGTTCACCGGCGACGTGGTCTATGTGGACCGCATCCTGGGCCTGCACCCGGTGAGCAAGACCAAAACCTGGGTGGAATCGTTCGAGGCGCTCGAAGCCCTGAACCCGAAGGTGGTGGTGCCCGGCCATGGCCGCGTGACCACGCTGGCCCAGGCGCAAAAGGACACTGGCAACCTGCTCAAGGCCCTGCGCGTTCACATGGGCAAAGCGGTGGAGGCGGGCGCCGACATGAGCACGGCGATCAAGACGTTTGACGCCGCGCCCTACAAGCACCTCAAGCACGTGGAGGTCTGGCTGCCCCAGATCGCCAACCTCACCTATCTCGAAATGGAACAGGAGTAAATCATGGACATCAAGGTACTCGGCACCGGCTGCACCAACTGCAAGAACACCATCGCGCTGATCGACCAGGTGGCGAAAGCCAAGGGCGTCGAAGTCAAGCTGGAGAAGGTCGAAGAGTTGCGCGACATCATGGGCTACGGCGTCATGAGCACGCCCGGCGTGGTCATCAACGGCAAGGTGGTGCACGCTGGTGGTGTGCCCACCCGCGAAAAAATTGAGCAGTGGCTCGCTGCCTGAACGGAGAACACACCATGTTGGAAGAAGCGAAACAGGTCTGCCCAACGACCACGCGCCGCCTGGTGGGCGAGGGTGCCTTGCTGGTGGACGTGCGCGAGCCGAGCGAAGTGGCGGCGCTGGCGTTCGATGTGCCAGACATCGTCAACATCCCGCTGATGGCGCTGGAACAGCGCTGGAGCGAGCTGCCCAAAGACCGTGACATCGTGCTGGTGTGCGAAAACGGCGCACGCAGCCTCAAGGCCACCTACTTTCTGCAGTTCCACGGTTTCGCCCGCGTGAGCAACATGGAAGGCGGCCTCCTGAAATGGATGGGCAAGAACTTCCCCGTCATCGGTCAGCGCCATCAGGCACCTGCCACCAGCACGGGCTGTTGCGGTGGCACCGCGGTGGACACCGAGGTAGCCGCCTCGTGCTGTGCGCCGGCCGTTCCCGAGGCTTCGGCCGGGTGCTGCTGAACAGGGTTCACCATCTCGCGCCCGGGCGCCCCGGGGCAACGCGTGTTTGCGGTGCTCCTGGCGTTGGCGGGCTTGTACTGGTTGGCGCTGGGTTTGCAGTGGGTATGAGCGCAGAATGTCCTCAAGCCAACCGACAGAGCGCGACATGACCGACACCCCGACAAAAATGCAATTTCATGTGGTCTCGCATCGCGAGAGTGCGCACATCAGCAGCTCCATTTGCAAGAACGCGCAGATCGACCTGGACACCGACCTGGCCGGCAATCCCGATGCCTTCAACCCGGCCGAGCTGTTGCTGGCGGCGCTCTCGGCCTGCATGATCAAGGGTATCGAGCGGGTCACGCCCATCCTCAAATTTGAACTGCGCGGTGTGGAGGTGCAGGTGCAGGGTGTGCGCCAGGATGTGCCGCCGCGCATGGAATCCATTCGCTACGAGATCGTGGTGGACACCGACGAATCCGACCGCCGCCTGGAGCTGCTGCACGACAACGTGAAGAAGTACGGCACCGTTTTCAACACCGTGGCCCCTGGGACCGACCTGAGCGGCGTGATGCGGCGCCGGAGCGAAACCCTCGATTGACGGCGGTTGGCCTCAAAGGTTTCACCATGCCCAACCTGCGGACCCGCACACCCGGGTCCGGCAATTGACTGACACGAGGAGCATCTTCATGGAAAACACCCACCACCGCTTCAGCGAACTGTTCGCCCAGCTGGGGTTGCCCAATGACCCCCAGGGCATCACGCAGTTCCTGACCCGGAACGCACCCCTGGCGGGGGACGTCCGCCTGCCCGACGCGCCGTTCTGGTCGCCAGCGCAAGCCACCTTTTTGAGAGAAGCACTGCTGCAGGATTCGGATTGGGCCGAGCTGGCCGATCAATTGAGTGAAGCCCTTCGCGGACCGGAAAGCCAGACCTGAATGAGCGATGCACACGAGCACAGCCACGCCCCGGCCAACTTCAACCGGGCCTTTGCCATCGGTATCGGGCTCAACACCGTCTTCGTGGCGATCGAAGCGTTTTATGGCTGGAAGATCAATTCGCTGGCGCTGCTGGCCGACGCCGGGCACAACCTGAGCGACGTGGCCGGGCTGGTGCTGGCCTGGGGTGGGGCACTGGCGGGCAAGCTGCGTCCCAACGTCCGCCACACCTACGGCTGGAAGCGCGGCAGCATCCTGGCCGCGTTTGCCAACGCGCTGCTGCTGCTGGTGGCCATCGGTGCGCTGGTCTGGGAAGCGGTGGGGCGCCTTGTGTCGCCCGACCCGCTGGCGGGCACCGAGGGGGGGACCATCATGGCGGTGGCAGCGGTGGGCATTGTGGTGAACACGGTCACCGCGCTGCTGTTCATGCGGGGCGGCAAAAAAGACCTGAACATCCGCGGCGCTTTTCTGCACATGGCGGCGGACGCCCTGGTGTCCGGCGGTGTGGTCGTGGCGGGCGCACTCACGCTCTGGATGGGCTGGGTCTGGCTGGACCCGGTGGTGAGCCTGCTGATCGCGGCGGTGATCCTGCTGGGCACCTGGAGCCTGTTCCGGCAGTCGCTGCACCTGCTGTTTGATGGTGTGCCCGACAGCGTGGACCTGATGGCCGTGCGCCAGAGCTTGCTGGACCTGCCCGGGGTGACGCAGGTGCACGACCTGCACGTCTGGGCCATGGGCACGTCCCAGATCGCCATGACGGCCCACCTCATCACGCCCGGTGGCCACCCGGACGACGCCTTCTATCGCCATGCCGCCGACGTGTTGCACGACCGGTTCGAAATCACCCATGTGACGCTGCAGGTGGTGCGTGAACCGTTCATGCCGCTCTGTGGCGAGGTGGCACCCTCATGATGGTGGGTGCGGACCAGGGCCTTGCGAGATGAAGCCGGTGATGCGCGCGCAGCGCATGGTGGGCCTGGCATGGGGCCATCGCCATGTGTGAGTTGCTGGCCCTGTCGAGCTCGCGCCCCGCGCGTCTCAGCCTCTCGTTGCGAGCCTTGGCGTCCCACGGGGACATGGGCGGCGTCGCGCCCGATGGCTGGGGTGTCGCCTTCTATGCCGGGCACGATGTGGCGCTGTTCCGCGAACCGGTTCCCGCCGCCCACAGCCCGCTCGTGCAGTACCTGGAGGACCAGGGACCGCGCACCCAACTCGCGATCTCGCACATTCGACACGCAACCCACGGTGCGGTGTCACTGGCCAACACCCAGCCCTTCGTGCGCGAACTCGGTGGACGATCCCATGTGTTTGCCCACAACGGCCACCTGCCCGGCATCTGGGACAACCCGGGTTTCTCCTTGGGCACAGACCGTCCGGTGGGTGAGACCGATTCCGAGCAGGCCTGTTGCGTCCTGCTCGGGCGCATGCGGGGGTTGTGGCGTGACGGAATGTTGCCTGCCTTGTCTGATCGACTCGCCCTGCTGGAGGGCTTCGCGGCCGAACTGTGTACCATGGGACCCGCCAACTTCCTGTACGCCGATGGGGATGTGTTGTTTGCGCACGGTCATCGGCGCATTCAGCGTGCCACCGGCAAGGTCGAGCCGCCCGGGCTCTGGATGCTCCAGAGCTTCTGCGCGGACGCCTCCACCACGGCGGTACAGAGTGAGAGCATTTCGGTCGCGACGACTGGCCAGTCGCTGGTGCTGGTGGCCAGCGTGCCTTTGACCGCCGACGCCTGGCAGCCCTTGACCAGCGGCCAGATCGTGGTCGTGCGCGAGGGGCGGGTGATCACACCTGTTGCGTAGGGCAGCGCCAGTCAGGCCTGTTTCCGGCCAACCCGGCATGACCCATGCATGTGTCAGCAGTGCAACCGAGGGTTCAGACAAGCAGCCACTTTTGCACTTCGGCCTGGGTGGGAATGCGCCCGCTGCTCACCAGTTTTTCATTGATGACCAGACCCGGCGTGGACAGCAGGTCGTAGGCCATGATCTGTCGCATGTCGGTTACCTTGACGAAATCAGCCTCCAGGTGGGCGGCAGTGGCAGCCTCCCGTGCCACCGCTTCCAGCTTCTTGCAGTTGGCACAGCCGGAACCCAGGATCTTGACGGTCAACATGGTGTCTCTCCTTTGAAAAAAATGTGAAACCGGTCAGGCCGCGACCACCACGCGCTGCCGACGCCGAAGCCAGGCCAGTGCGACGGACAAGCCGGTCAGGAACACGCCCATCACCAGGGCCAGCGTAGACCAGCCTGCGCCGTCCACCCAGGCGCCAAAGATCAGTCCGGCACAGACGCTGAACAGCGCCACCCAGCCCACGTAGGCGGCGGTCTTGGTGCGACCGATCACCGCGGCCACCATCAGCATGCTCTGCAGACTGAGTTCCGGGTCGGCCATCAGGTACGCGAGCAGCGGGCCGGGGTGCATGCCCAGGTCCAGGAACATGCGGGCCACCGGCACTTCGACCAGCGTGGGAAAGTACATGAAGACGCCGAAACCCACCGCCACCACGTTGGCCATCAGGGTGTTGCTGCCAGCGAGCGATTCGATCCACTCCGGACGGATGAGCTGCCGCACCATGCCGACCACAAACACGCCGATCACCAGCACCAGGAAAATCTGCTTGACGAAGCGCCACGCTTCCCACAGCCAGCCGCGCCAGCCGTCGGTGGGCAGATGCCTAGCGTGGTACCACACGGCCCCCAGCGTGAGCGCCACGCCCAGAGCGCGACCGGTGAGGGCGATCTCCAGACCTTCGGGGCCCGGCGTCAGGCGAAGGGCCGCCACCAGCAGGGTGGTGGCGGCCAGGCCCAGGGCCACCCAGGTCCAGCGGTTGGCGCCCTCGATGATGTCTTCCATGCCTTTCCAGGCGGTGGCAGATATCAGCAGCAGCAACACAATCAGCACCGAGCCCTGAAAGTTCACACCTTCTTCGCCCTTGGCGGCGTCAAAAGGCACCCAGTTGAACAGCGTGGCCTGCCAGGCTTCGGCCCAGGGGAGGGGCAGGGTGACCGTGCCCACGGTGGTGGTCAGTGGCCACAGCTTCAGCGTGCCCGCGATCAACAAGGCCACCAGCGACAGCAGCACCCCCAGCGCTGCAGGCGTGATGCTGGCCTGATCGGCAAACAGGGCATCGGTCTGGGCGTCGTGACTCGCATCGTCGCGCCAGAACACCAGCGCCATCAGGATGCCGATCCCGATGCCGAACATCAGGCAGAACACGATCCGCGCGATGGCAAATTCGGCCCCGAGGATGCTGCCGGTGTAGGCCAGCGCCAGGATGTTGCCCGCCGGCGCAAAGAAGAGGAAGGTCATGGCCGGGCCGATGCCGGCGCCCTTGCGGTAAATGCCCGCGAACAAGGGCACGATGGTGCAGGAACACACCGCCAGCAACGAACCCGCCGCAGCGGCCGCGGGGTAGGACACGTAGGCCGGCGTGTTGCGACCCAGCCAGCGGGTGATGGCGGCCTTGGGAATCAGCGCGGCCATGGCCCCGGCGATGAAGAACGCCGGGAGCAGACACAGCAAGACGTGGGCGGCGAGGTAGGAAGCCAGGCTTCCAGCGCCTCCGTTGAGCAGCTTCAATGCGAGTTCCATCCGGACCACCTCATAGCGTTGCGGTGATTCTAGGACGTGCTCGCTTGCGGTACTGGATGCCGGTTGATTCGGGCCAGCACATCCGGCTCATGGCCAGGGGTGTTGCGGGAGGTTCCGCATTCCAGATGGTGGCAGATTGCGATGGTGCTCACTGGACAACCCTCCGTGCTTCGCACTGCGGGGCTGAGCGCCTTCGGAACGGCCCGGCGCGGTGTCTCATGCCCGGCTCCGGCTGGGGCAGGGCAGTTGACCGGGCGGTGTCGGGATCAATACGCCTTGCGGCAAAACGGTTTTGTGACTGTCACAGGGATGTCACATTGGGTCCCTAGAGTCCCGGTTGTGGATTTTCTTTCCCCAACCCTGAGGACACACATGAACACGAAACGCACCCTTCTCAAGACCGTCGCCGCTGCCGCTCTGGCCACCATGGCGATGGGCACCGCCTTCGCTGCCGACATCACCGGCGCTGGTGCCACGTTCCCGTACCCCATGTACGCCAAGTGGGCCGAGGCCTACAAGAAAGAAACCGGTATCGGCCTGAACTACCAGTCCATCGGTTCCTCGGGCGGCCTCAAGCAGATCCGCGCCAAGACCGTGACCTTCGGTGCCTCGGACGCCCCCGCCAAACCCGAAGAGCTGGAGCGTGACGGCATGGTCCAGTTCCCGGCCATCATCGGCGGTACCGTCCCTGTGATCAACCTCGACGGCTTCAAGCCGGGCGAGCTGCGCGTGACCGGCCCCGTGCTGGCCGACATGTTCCTCGGCACGATCAGCAAGTGGAACGACCCCAAGCTGGTCGCCCTGAATCCCGGCAAGGCACTGCCTGATGCTTCCATCACCGTGGTGCACCGCGCCGACGGTTCGGGCACGACCTACAACTGGACCGACTACCTGACCGTCATCAGCAAAGACTGGGCCGACAAGGTGGGTCGTGGCGCTGCCGTGAAGTGGCCTGCCGCTTCCTCCGTGGGTGGCAAGGGCAACGAAGGCGTGGCCGCCAACGTGAACCGCGTCAAGGGTGCACTGGGCTACGTGGAATACGCCTACGTGAAGAAGAACAAGATGAACTTCATGCAACTGCAGAACGCCGATGGCAAGTACGTCAGCCCCGATGACGCCGCCTTCGCCGCCGCTGCCGCTGGCGCCGACTGGTTCAGCGTGCCTGGCATGGGCATCTCCATGGTGAACGCCAAGGGCGCCACCAGCTGGCCCGTGTCCACCGCTTCGTTCATCCTGATGTACAAAGAACCGGCGGACAAGGCCGCTTCGGCCGATGCGCTCAAGTTCTTCGACTGGGCCTTCACCAAGGGCAAGGGCTTTGCTGCCGATCTGGACTACGTGCCGCTGCCCGACAGCCTGACGGCCGAGATCCGCACCAAGGTGTGGTCGCAGATCGCCAAGTAATCAGTTGGCTGGTAAGGCGGCGTTCGCCGGTGTGCGCAGGCGTACCGGCGAACGCCCCTTGAACTTGAGTTTTCAGCGTCCCAATGGGAGTCAACATGAGCGTGGGAACTACCATGAGTCCGCAACCAGTGTCACATGAAACGGGCAGTGCCAGCATGGTGTCGATTGCCCGGCGGCAACGGCTCCAGGACGTCTTTTTTCATCGCATCACGCAGTCCTTTTCGCTGCTGGTGCTGATCGCCCTGATGGGCATCATCGTTTCCCTGTTCATCAATGCCTGGCCTGCGTTCCAGAAGTTCGGTGCGAACTTCATCTGGTACGTGGAATGGGACATCATCAACGAAGAATTCGGTGCCGCGATAGCGATCGTCGGCACCCTGGCCAGTGCGGGCATCGCCATGTTGATCGCCGTGCCGCTGGCCTTTGGCATTGCCCTGTTTCTGACCGAAACCTGCCCGACCTGGCTGCGCCGCCCACTGGGCACGGCGGTCGAGTTGCTGGCGGCGGTGCCGTCCATCATCTACGGCATGTTCGGTCTGTTCGTTTTTGCGCCGCTGTTTGCCGACTACGCCCAGGTGCCCATGCAGCAGGTCTTGGGTGGCATGCCCCTGATCGGCTTCCTGTTTGGTGGCAGCACCAACGGCTTCGGCATCCTGGCCGCGGGCATCGTGCTGGCCTTCATGGTGTTGCCCTTCGTGGCTGCGGTCATGCGCGATGTGTTCGAGATCGTGCCTCCCATCCTGCGCGAATCGGCCTACGGGCTGGGTTGCACCACCTGGGAAGTAGTGCGCAAGGTGGTGCTGCCGTACACCCAGAAGGGCGTGATCGGTGGCGTCATGCTGGGCCTGGGACGCGCGCTGGGCGAGACCATGGCCGTCACCTTCGTGATCGGCAACGCCAACCGCATGCCCACCTCGCTGTTTTCACCCGGCACCTCGATCGCCTCGACGCTGGCCAACGAGTTCGGTGAAGCCGCCGATTTCCACATCTCTGCGCTGTTCGCGCTGGGCTTCCTGCTGTTTGTCATCACCTTCATCGTGCTCGGCCTGGCCAAGTGGATGCTGGTGCGGGCCGAGAAGGCCAAGGGCCTCTGAACCCCACACCGAAAGCCAAAACCATGGACTTCAACCAATCCCTGTATCGCCAGCGCCGCTGGTCCAACAACGTGGGCCTGGCCCTTTCGATGGGGTCGATGGCCCTGGGCCTGACGGTGCTGCTGTGGATCCTGTTCGTGCTGTTCAGCAACGGCTTTGCCGCGCTGGACTGGAACATGTTCACCCAGTCCACGCCCGCACCGGGCACCGAAGGCGGCGGTCTGGCCAACGCCATCGTGGGCAGCCTGTTGATGGTGGGTTTCTCGGTGCTGGTCTCCACGCCGATCGGCGTCTTTGCCGGCGTGTACCTGGCCGAGTACGGCGACACCAGCAAGACCGCCGAAGTCACCCGCTTTGTGACCGACATCATGCTGTCGGCACCCTCCATCGTGCTGGGCCTGTTCGTGTACGCCATCGCGGTGGCCACCTTGGGCACCTTCTCGGGCTGGGCGGGCAGCCTTGCGCTGTCGTTGATCGCGGTGCCGGTGGTCGTTCGCACCACCGAGAACATGCTGCGCCTGGTGCCTGGCAGTCTGCGGGAAGCGGCCTTTGCCCTGGGCGCGCCGCGCTGGAAAGTGGCCACATTGGTCACGCTGCGCGCCGCCAAAAGTGGCGTCCTGACCGGCCTGCTGCTGGCTGTGGCCCGCATCAGTGGCGAAACGGCGCCGCTGCTGTTCACGGCGCTCAACAACCAGTTTTTCAGCACCGACATGAGCCGCCCCATGGCCAACCTGCCGGTGGTGATCTTCCAGTTCGCGATGAGCCCTTACGACAACTGGATCCGCCTCGCCTGGGGCGGCGCGCTGCTCATCACCTTGTCCGTCCTGCTGCTCAACATCGTGGCGCGCGTCTTCCTGCGGGAAAAGACCCCCACCTGAGGCGCCGCCTCACCCGTCGCCACACACCATCTATTCCGGATCTGACCCATGACGAACACCGCTACCTCTGCAAAGAATGCGCTTGAGCTGCGCAACCTGAACTTCTACTACGGCAAGTTCCAGGGCCTCAAAGAGGTCAACATGAACATCGAGGAGCGCAAGGTCACCGCCTTCATCGGACCCTCGGGCTGCGGCAAGTCCACGCTGCTGCGCACCTTGAACCGCATGTACAGCCTGTACCCCGGCCAGCGCGCCGAGGGCGAAATCAACTTCTATGGCCAGAACATCCTCGACGCCAAGCA
This sequence comes from Hydrogenophaga sp., assembly GCA_030653975.1. Lineage (GTDB taxonomy): Bacteria > Pseudomonadota > Gammaproteobacteria > Burkholderiales > Burkholderiaceae_C > Hydrogenophaga. The sequence continues at coordinate 13,554 of JAURYH010000067.1, forward strand.
GGACATCAACCTGCTGCGCGCGCGCATCGGCATGGTGTTCCAGAAGCCCACACCGTTCCCGATGTCGATCTACGACAACATCGCCTTTGGCGTGAAGCTCTACGAAAATCTCAGCAAGAGCGAGATGGATGATCGCGTCGAATGGGCGCTGTCCAAGGCCGCGCTGTGGGGCGAAGTGAAAGACAAGCTCAACCAGAGCGGCCTGTCGCTCTCCGGTGGCCAGCAGCAGCGCCTGTGCATCGCGCGCAGCGTGGCGGTCAAGCCCTCGGTGCTGCTGCTCGACGAGCCCACCTCGGCGCTCGACCCGATCTCCACCGGCAAGGTCGAGGAACTGGTGCACGAGCTCAAGCAGGACTACACCATCGCCATCGTGACCCACAACATGCAGCAGGCCGCGCGCTGCAGCGACTACACCGCCTACATGTACCTCGGCGAGTTGATCGAATTCGGCTCCACCGAGCAGATCTTCTTCAAGCCGACCAAGACCGAGACCGAGGACTACATCACCGGCCGGTTCGGCTGATCAAGGTCCCGCTAACTTTTCTCTCATTCATTGCCCCTGCGGGGGCGCAGGCTGGCCGCAAGGCGGCCTTTCAGGAGACCTTCATGGGCGACAAACACATCTCCAGCCAGTTCGACGCCGAGCTGAACTCCATTTCCACCCACGTGCTGGAGATGGGCGGCCTGGTCGAATCCCAGCTGCACCAGGCGGTGTACGCGCTGATCCACATGAGCCTGGAGACGGCCGAGCAGGTGCTCGAAGCCGAAAACCGCATCAACCAGATGGAAGTGAACATCGATCACGAGATCATTTCCACCATCGGCCGGCGCCAGCCCACGGCGCGCGACCTGCGTTTCCTGATGGCCATCTCGCGCACGACACAGAATCTGGAGCGTGCGGGTGATGAAGTGGCCCGCATCGCGCGCATGGTCAAATCGATCATCGAAAGCGGTTCGCCGCGTTCGTTGCCGGTGTCGGAACTGCGACTGGCGGCCGATCTGGCCGCCGGCATGCTGCGCAAGACGCTGGACTCTTTCGCCCGTCTGGACACGACCATGGCCATTGCCATCATGAAAGACGACAATGCCATCGACCTGGAGTACGACGGCTTTCTGCGCAAGCTGATCACCTACATGATGGAAGATCCCCGCACCATTTCGCCGAGCCTGAACCTGCTGTTCCTGGCCAAGTCGCTGGAGCGCGTGGGCGACCACGCGAAGAACATCGCCGAACAGATCATCTTCGTGGTGAAGGGCGAAGACGTGCGCCACACCCCCATGGACAAAGTGGAGTCGGTGGTCGGATGAGCGCGAGGGTTTCAGCATGAGAAAACTGCCACGCGTCCTGGTCGTGGAAGACGAACCGGCGATCGCCGAGTTGATCGCCGTCAACCTGCGTCACAACGGTTTTGCGCCCACGGTCGTGTTCGACGGTGCGGCGGCGCAGCGCGAGGTCGACGCCGTGTTGCCCGACGTCATCCTGCTCGACTGGATGCTGCCTGGCGAGAGCGGCGCCACGCTGGCACGCCAGTGGCGCAAGCACGAGCGAACCAAGACGGTCCCGATCCTGATGCTCACCGCTCGCAGCGACGAGTCGGACAAGGTGCAGGGTCTCGACGCGGGCGCGGACGACTACATCACCAAGCCGTTTTCCACCCAGGAACTGCTCGCACGCATCCGCGCCGTGCTGCGCCGCCGCGCACCCGAGATCGTCAACGACTCGGTGCAGGTGGGCGAGCTCGCGCTGGACGCCGGCACCTACCGCATCACCTTCCGGGGCCAGGAACTGAAGGTCGGACCGACCGAGTTCAAGCTCCTGCACTACCTCATGAAACACGCGGAACGTGTGCACACGCGTGGTACGCTGCTCGACAAGATATGGGGGGACCATGTCTTTATCGAGGAGCGAACCGTGGACGTGCATGTCAAGCGTTTGAGGGAATCACTGGGTGAGGCCGCCGGCATGGTGGAGACGGTGCGTGGCGCCGGTTACCGCCTCACGGCCATCAACAACACCGGACGTCCGGCGCAAGGCACCTCCATTTCCGCCGCATGATCCGGCGCTCCGTGGAACTGCTGCTTCTGGTGGCGCTGGGGGCGGTCTGGGGCTGGACGCAGGACGCCGCGGGCTGGTCGTTCCTGGGCGCCTTGCTGGGCGCGCTGGGCTGGAGCGTGTTCGACGGCCTGCGCGCACGCCGTCTGCTCAACTGGCTCAACAAGGCCGACGTGACCCGCACACCCGGCCTCTCGGGCCTCTGGGGCGAGCTGCTGGACCGCAACCGCAAGCTGATCAAGAAGCTGGAGAAGAAGGCCAGCAACAGCGATGCCCGGCTGGAAGACTTTCTCGCCGCCATCCAGGCATCCCCCAACGGGGTGGTGCTGCTCGATTCAGCGGGACGCATCGAATGGTCCAACCTCACGGCCGCCAACCACCTCGGCTTTGATCCGCAGCGCGACCTGGGCCAGTACGTGCGCAACATGGTGCGTGCACCGGCCTTCATGACCTACCTGGCAGAAGGCGATTTTGGTCACGAGATCCAGGTCGACGGCCCGGGACCGCGTCCGTCACAGCCCGCCAAAATTTCGCTGCAGATCCATCCCTACGGCAAAAAGCGCAAGCTCATGATCACACGCGATGTGACGGCGGTGCAGCTGGCCGAAGCCATGCGCCGCGACTTTGTGGCCAACGTCTCGCACGAGATCCGCACGCCCTTGACGGTGCTCAGCGGCTTTGTGGAGACCATGCAGAGCCTGCCGCTGGAAGAATCCGAGCGCATCACCTACCTGGGGCTGATGAGCCAGCAGGCGCACCGCATGCAGACGCTGGTGAGCGATCTGCTGACGCTGTCGCGCCTGGAGGGCAGCCCCGCACCAGGGCCGGGTGAATGGATCGATGGTGACGAGTTGCTGGGCCACGTGTTGCAGGAAGCGCGTGGGCTGACGGCGGTCATTTCCGACCCGCCGCATGAGATCGTCCAGGCCACGGCGACCAATTTGTGGGTGTCTGGCGCCAAGACCGAACTGTTGAGCGCGATGTCCAACCTGCTGAGCAATGCGGTGCGTTACACGCCGGGTGGCGGACGCATCGAGGCGGGCTGGCGCCTGCGCGAAGATGGCTGGGGCGAGTTCTTTGTGACCGATACCGGCCCGGGCATTGCTCCCGAACACCTGCCGCGCCTGACCGAGCGTTTTTACCGCGTGGACCGCAGCCGCTCGCGCGAGACGGGGGGCACCGGTCTGGGTCTGGCCATCGTGAAACACGTGGCCCAGCGCCACGGCGGGCAGATCGACGTGCACAGTGTTGTGGGCCGGGGCTCCACCTTTGTCATTGCCCTGCCGCCAGTGCGCGTTCGCGAGCACACGGTCAACTGAACCCACCCGTTCAGTTGGCCACGCGTCGATAGACCAGCAGACGCTCCTTGCGGTCGTTCAGGCGGCTGACGCTGGCCCTGAACGCCCAATGGGTCAGTTGCACACGCTGGTCCAGCGTGGGCTGGCTCTCCGGCGAAACCACCATGCTGCGGCAGCGAGCGGGGCGGCTGCTGTCCTCGGTGCTGCGCACCAGCTGGAGGCCCCCCTGGTACTGCAGCGCGGCGATCTGGGCCTGGGACAGCCCATCCGCCAGCACGCAGCTGCCGGTGGGTACCAGGCGCGCGATGCTGCGCGAAACGGGTCCGTAGCTGCGTGCGAAGTCCAGCAGTGGCAGCCACAGCGACATCAGCAGCAACCAGCACAGCGTGGCGCCCGCCGCGGGCAGCACCAGGCTCTTCCAGATCGCCTGCCGGTTTCTGCCGACACGCCACACCACCAGCCAGACCCATGCCACCGTGCCCAGCAGGCCCGCCAGAAAGAGCAGCAGGGAAAACTCGGGCACAAAGCCGGGCGCCAGGCGCGCCACGTTCGCGGCGGGTTTCGCCGGCATGCCGGTTTGCATGGCCAGCCAGATCACCCAGATCGCCAGGGCACAGATGGTGAAGAAGATCAGGGTGAACCAGTCGATCAGCGCCGAAACGCTGCGCCGCAGCGTGGGCAGGGCGAAGGCGGCCAGCGCGGCCATGGCGGGCAGGGCCAGCAGCAAGGCGCGATCAAAATCGGCGTTGATCGCGCTGTTGACCACGCTCACCAGCATCGCCCACAGGGGCAGCGCCACATGCGGGCTGAGCAGCTGGCGTCGCCAGCCCCACAGGGTCCACAGCACCAGGGGCCATGCCGGCCAGGTGAACCACACGAGCAGGCGTACCCAGCGGCGCCAGTCGTCGATACCCACCGGCAGGCCCAGTGCGGGCCAGTTCATCTGGCCTGTGAGCGCGCCCAGTCCGACGGCCATGATCAGCACAGCCGCAGCCGAGGGCAGCAGCGGATGCAGGGCTTCGCCGGGCCGGTTGCCCATGACCAGCAAGGCCAGCAGCAAACCCGAACCCAGGCTCAGCGCCACCCAGGGCGCCCCGCTGAGCACCAGTGCCAGTGCCGAGAGGCTCCAGAGCAGCATGCTGCGCCAGGGGTGCCGGTCATCCGCATGGGCCAGCCGCGCAGCGGCCATCAGCAGCGCACTGACCATGGCCAGTCGGGCCAGATCGGGTGTGGTTTCATGCGACATCTGGGCCAGACCCAGACAGGCCACGAGCGCCAGCAGGCCGGCGTCGGCCAGCGAGCGGGCATAGTCGACGGGGTTGGCTTCACCCCCGAAGGCAAAGGCAATCGGCTGAGCCGATTGCTGGCGTGCCAGGTGGTACACCGCGTACCAGGTGCAGACCAGGGTGAGGGCCAGCAGCAGCGCAAACGGGATGCGGACTGCGATGTCGGCGTTCAGAAAAGGCAGGAACCAGATGAACACCGCACCGAGCCAGTAAGGCAGGGGGCCGGCCACATCGGCGGCCACACCCAGCACCTGGGGTTGCCACCAACTGCTGTTTCCAGAAGCCATCTCCAGCATGGCGCCCAGCGCGGAAACGTCGGCATTTTTCCAGGGCTCACGTCCCAGAAACCCCGGCAGCACATAGGCGAGGCAGAACAGGATGAGTGCGAGCCTGGGCAGACGGCGCACGGCCGACTGGGTGACGATGGCAGGGGTTGTTGGATTCACTGCGGGGAATATACAGGGCCGTCAGGGCAGAGGGCTTGTCGCAACAGGGTCATATGCCGAAAGTTCCGGGGCAAAAAAAAGCAGCCGGTGAACCGGCTGCTTTTCTGCAGAATCTGCGGCAGGGGCCGGACACCTTGAGGTCCGGTCCATAGCCTGCTTACTTGGCAGCGGGCTTGGCGTAGCGGTTGCGGAAGCGCTCCACGCGGCCACCCATGTTGTCCACGCTCTTTTGCGTGCCGGTGTAGAAGGGGTGCGACTCGCTGGAGGTGTCGAGCTTGAACAGCGGCAGTTCGCGGCCGTCTTCCAGCTTGATCATTTCCTTCGTGTTGGCGCAGGAGCGCGTCACGAACTGGAAGTTGTTGGACAGGTCCACGAAACAGATTTCGCGGTAGTTGGGGTGAATGCCGTCTTTCATGACGTTTCCTTGAGTTCAGGTGCGGCAGCCGCAGCGGAACCATTCCACTGTACTTGTCGCAAATTGCAAAGCCTGTGATTATAACCCCCCGCGCCGCCTTTGGCGTCACCCCCAAGGGGCGATGCGAGCGGCCCGGCGAAGCCGGTTCCGCCGCATCCTCGGATCAGACACGCGTGCCTGATACGGCCGGGCAGGGCAGGAGGTGGATAAGTGAGGGGGAGTCGATCCAGAAACACCGCGGAACCGGCTTCGCCGGGCCGCTGGTGTTATCCACCCCGTCGCATCATGTCGAAGAACTCCGAGTTGTTCTTCGTCGCCTTCATGCTCTTCAAGACCATTTCCATCGCCTCGATCTCGTCCATGTTGTACATGAACTGGCGCAGGATGCGGGTCTTCTGCAGGATCTCGGGCGCCAGCAGCAGTTCCTCGCGGCGGGTACCGCTGCGGTTGAGCTGGATGGACGGGAACACACGCTTTTCGTACAGGCGGCGGTCCAGGTGGATTTCGCAGTTGCCGGTGCCCTTGAATTCTTCAAAGATCACCTCGTCCATGCGGCTGCCGGTGTCCACGAGCGCCGTGGCGATGATGGTCAGCGAACCGCCTTCTTCGATCTTGCGCGCCGCGCCGAAGAAACGCTTGGGGCGCTGCAGGGCATTGGAATCGACACCGCCGCTCAGCACCTTGCCGGAGGAGGGCAGGACGTTGTTGTAGGCGCGGGCCAGGCGGGTGATCGAGTCCAGCAGGATCACCACGTCTTTTTTCAGCTCGACCAGGCGCTTGGCGCGCTCGATCACCATCTCGGCCACGTGCACGTGGCGCGCGGCCGGTTCGTCGAAGGTCGAAGCGATCACGTCGCCGCGCACCGTGCGCTGCATTTCGGTCACTTCTTCGGGCCGCTCGTCCACCAGCAGCACCAGCAGTTCCACCTCGGGGTGGTTGGCGGTGATGGCGTGGCAGATGTGCTGCATCATCACCGTCTTGCCGCTCTTGGGTGGCGCCACGATGAGTGCGCGCTGGCCGCGGCCGATGGGCGCAATGATGTCGATCACGCGGCCGGTGATGTTTTCATCGGTCTTGATGTCGCGTTCCAGGCGCATCTGTTCCTTGGGGAACAGCGGCGTCAGGTTCTCGAACATGATCTTGTGCTTGTTGTCCTCGGGGGGCAGACCGTTGATCTTGTCGAGCTTGTTGAGCGCGAAGTAGCGCTCGCCGTCCTTGGGGATGCGGACCTCGCCCTCGATCATGTCGCCGGTGTGCAGGTTGAAGCGGCGGATCTGGCTCGGCGAGATGTAGATGTCGTCGGTGGACGCGGTGAAGCTCGTGTCCATGTTGCGCAGGAAGCCGAACCCGTCGGGCAGCACTTCCAGCACGCCGTCGGCGTTCACCAGTTCGCCGCCCTTGGCGCGCTTTTTGATGATGGCAAACATCAGCTCCTGCTTGCGCATGCGGCCGGTGTTTTCGATCTCAAGCGCTTCGGCCTGCTTGAGGACTTCAGACACGTGCAGTGCCTTGAGTTCGTTGAGGTGCATGGAATTCACTCCGGGAGGGAGTCGAGTCAAAAACCGGGGGAGGGGGCGCTGGCGTCCGGATTCGGACTGACGCTTGTCGAGAGGGGCTGGGCTGTGTCTGGCCAGCTGTCTGGCCGGATTATGACAGGAAAAAAAGCCGGTCGAGAACAGGGCCCGGGCGTTGCACCCGGGCCGGCCTTGACGGCTGACCGATCAGGCGAGTTGCTGGTCGATGAAGGCGGTGAGCTGGGCCTTGCTCATGGCGCCGACTTTGGTCGCGGCCAGCTGGCCATCCTTGAACAGCATCAGCGTGGGAATGCCGCGGATGCCAAACTTGGCAGGCACGTCGCGGTTGTCATCGACATTCATCTTGGCGATTTTCAGCTTGCCGTCGTAGGAGCCTGCCACTTCGTCGAGGATCGGCGCGATCATCTTGCAGGGGCCGCACCATTCGGCCCAGAAATCCACCAGCACCGGTGCCTGGGCATCAAGCACATCGGCCTGGAAAGTTGCGTCAGAAACGTGTTTGATCAGGTCACTGGCCATGGTCCATCCTAAGGAACGTTGAACGGGGGAGTTAAAGTCAAAGCGCTGGCGCACTGGCCGCCAGATGCAAGCATTTGATTGTGACAGAAACGCTCCTGACCCGATGCCTTCGAACCGAACACCACCACCAGCGCCAGCCCGACTGGCGCAAGGGGATCAGCGAGATCCGGGTCCACAGGAGCCCGCAGGCGCGGGCGAACACCCGACCCGGCGCCAATGGCGGGTCTGGATCGATGGCATCGATGCCCTGATCTGCAAGGCCGCTATCGACCCGTCCCAAACGCTGGTGCTGGTGCCGTATGCCCAACTCATGGATGCGGGGCGGCGCGCCTGGGCCGAGGCGCATCCCAACGGTTTTTCCCCGCGCTTTGAATCCACCCGCAACTGGGCCGCGTCGTTGCAACCTTTCGCCCCTGGCCCCACCGATCTGAGCCTGGACATGGCCCGCGACAGCCTGGTGGCCGCCGCGTTCATCGACCGGGTGGCGCAGGGGCGGCCCGATGCTTCCATGCGTGCCGTGATGGTGGCGCGGCTGGTCGAGGCGGCACGCCAGCTCGCGCCGATGGTCGCGTCGGTGCCGCCGGACCAGCGCGAGGCCTGGGCCGAGCCGCTGCGCGAAGTGCTGGCGCCCGGTCTGCAGTCGCTGCACTGGGAGTCCATGCTGGGATCGCTGGCCCTGGCCTGGGCCAGCACATCCACTTACGCCACCGATGTGCTGTGGAGCCCGCTGGCCCGCACCGGTTCGGGTGTTCACACCTTGATCGTGTTGCAGGGTTTCCAGCAGGACCCGCTGGCCTCGGCGCTCGCGCGGCACTGGGGTGCTCAGGGCGCCGAACTGCCTTTGCCCCATGAAGCCCACCCGGCCATGGCGTCCGCAGACCTGCACGCCTGCGGCGATGCCGAAGACGAAGCGCAGCGCGCAACCGCTTGCGTGATCGCCCGGGTCAACGCGGCGCAGGTGCCGGTGGCGCTCGTGGCCAACGACCGCCTGCTCACGCGCCGTGTCAGTGCCATGCTGCATGGCGCCGGCCTGAGCGTGCGCGACGAAACCGGCTGGAAGCTCTCCACCACACACGCGGCCGCCCAGCTCATGAGCCTGCTGCGTGCGGCCGATGCGCGGGCCCGCATGGACGACGTCCTCGACCTGCTCAAACAATGTCCGGCCTGGCCCGAAGCCCAGGTGCAGGCGCTGGAGCAGCTGGCGCGCGAAGCCGGCGTGTCGCTCTGGCGCACGGCGCTGTTGTCGCCGCGCCTGGTGCCTGCGCTGCCCGAAGGTTTGCCGGCCCTGCTCGAAGGGCTTCAGCCGGCGCGCCCGCTGGTGGCCTGGCTGGAGAGCCTGGCGCTTGCGCTGGCGCAGTGCGGTCTGTGGGACCACCTTGCCGGCGACCCGGCGGGGCAGCAGATGATCCAGGCCTTGCGGCTGGACGAGGGCGCCGCGCAGGAACTGGTGTCGGTGACCGATGCGCTGGCCGCCACGGCTTCAGATGGCGCCACCCCGGCCCGGACAGCCGCGCGCTCCGGCGCCAGGCTGTCGCTGTCGGGTTTCACCGCCTGGGTGCGCGATGTGCTCGAAGGCGCGAGCTTCATGCCACGCGGGGAAGGCGAGCCGGATGTGGTCATCCTGCCGATGGCGCAACTGCTGGGCCGCGCCTTCGCCGCCACCGTCGTGCCCGGCTGCGACGAGATGCACCTCAACCCCAGCCCGGAGCCACCCGGTCAGTGGACGGCCGCGCAGCGCGAAGCCCTGGGTCTGCCCACGCGCGAAGTCCTGGCTCTGGCCGCCGCTCAAGCCTGGCAGGCCACGCTGGCGTTGCCGCAGTTCGATGTGTTGTGGCGCACGCAGGAACGCGGCGAAACCCTGCAGGCCAGCCCCTGGGTGCAGGCGCTGCCCGGCTTCGGCGCGGACGCCAGCGCCGACCCGCGGTCCCAGCGCACGCTTCAGCCACAGGTGCAGCAACGACCCCAGCCGGCCGCGGGCGACGTGTTGCCCGAGTCGCTCTCGGCCAGTGCCTACCAGGACCTGCGCGACTGCCCCTACCGTTTCTTTGCGCTGCGGCAGCTGCGGCTGGTGGATGCGCCCGAGCTGGAGGCCGAGCCCGACCAGCGCGACATGGGCAACTGGCTGCACGCCGTGTTGCGGGCTTTCCACGAACAGCGCGGCGACCGCCGTCCCGGCCGCGAGGCCGACCGCGCCGAGCTGAACCGCCTGGCCGACGCCACGGCCGACAGCATGGGCCTCAACGCGGGCGAGGGCGGTGCCGGGTTCCTGCCTTACCAGGCGGTCTGGCCGGCGCTGCGCGACGGTTACCTGGACTGGCTGGCCGGCTTCGAAGCGACGCCCGATCGCGCCGGGCCGCGTTTCGAAAAAGCCGAGGCCGCGCTGACCGCCCAGGCCGGCCCCTGGAAGCTCTACGGCAAGCTCGACCGCGTCGATGTGCAGGACAGCCCCGAAGGCGCGATTCCCTTTGTGATCGACTACAAGACCGAGGGCCGCCCCGGCACGCTGGAGCGCGTGAAGGAGCCGCTGGAAGACACGCAGCTCGCGTTCTACGCCGCGCTGCTGCCCGACGAAAACCTGCGTGCCGCCTACCTCAGCATCACCGACAAGCGCGGTGACACGGCCAGGGACGCACCGACCCTGCTGGTCGAGCAGTCCGAGGTGCTGATGGCGCGCGAGCAGCTGCGCGAAGGCCTGGCGCACGACATGGCGCGCGTGGCCGCCGGCCAGCCCATGCCCGCGCTGGGTGAGGGCCGGGTGTGCGACTTCTGCGCCGCGCGCGGCCTGTGTCGCAAGGATTTCTGGAGCGCCGCATGACCGTAGCCGCCTACCGCATCAACGGCAGCCAGGTGGCGCGCGAGGCCTTCTATGCGCTGGCTTGCGACCCCGTGCGCAGTATCGCGGTGGAGGCCTGCGCCGGCGCCGGCAAGACCTGGATGCTGGTCTCGCGCATCCTGCGTGCGCTGCTCGACGGCTGCGCGCCGCAGGACATCCTGGCGATCACCTTCACCAAGAAGGCCGCCGGTGAAATGCGTGACCGGCTCAACGCCGAACTGCGCCGCTGGAGCCGCCTGTCCGACGGGGATCTGGCGGGCGAACTGCGTGCGCGCGGCTTGTCGGACGCCGAAGCGTTGCGCCGACTGCCCGAGGCCCGCAACCTGCACGCGCGCATGACGGCGCTGGGCCGGCCGGTGCAGGTGCGCACCTTTCACAGCTGGTTCGCGGCGCTGCTGCGCGGCGCTCCGCTGGCGGTGCTGCAGGAGCTGCAGCTGCCGGCCCAGTACGAACTGCTGGAAGACGACGCGCCCGCGGTGGCCCTGGTCTGGCTGCGCTTTTACGCCGCACTGGCCGCCAGCGCTGAGGACAAACAGGACTTCCTGGACGCGGTGGCCGAACACGGCCGCCACCAGACCCTCAAGGCGCTGGAAAAAGCGCTGCAGAAGCGCGTGGAGTTCGCGCTGGCGGACGCCGCCGGGGTGGTCGAGGCCTCGGTGCAGCCGTTTGCGGCGCTGTACCCGCGCTGGGCCGGCCTGGCCGCGCCCGAGCAGGCGCTGTTGCAGCCCGGTGCCCGCGAGCGCTGGCTGGCGTGGGCGAAGCTGCTCGGCGGCGAGAGCAACAAGACGCCCAAGGTGGCGGCCAGTTCGGTGGTGGGTGCGTTTGAACTCGCCGACGAACCGGCGCTGATGGCCCAGCGCCTGGTCCTGCTGCGCAAGGGCTTCTTCGTCGCCAGCGAAGACCGGCTCAACACCAACCTCACCAAGTTCCCCGCCGCCCAGGAAGCCGAGCCCGAGCTGCAGGACCTGTGCAGCGCCCGCCGCCAGCACGCCGCGTGGCTGCACCACCAGCGCCTGGCGCGGCTCACCCGCGTGCTGCTGACCGCCTACGCCGATCTCAAGCGCGAGCGCGGCTGGGTCGACATGAACGACGTCGAGGGCGCGGCGCAGCGCCTGCTGGGCGATGCCGAGCTCTCGGGCTGGCTGCAGCAGCGGCTGGACGCCCGCGTGCGCCATGTGCTGATCGACGAATTCCAGGACACCAACCCGCTGCAGTGGCAGGCGCTCTATGGCTGGCTTTCGGCTTACGCGGGCGCCGGGTCGGGCGAGGCGCCCTGTGTGTTTCTGGTCGGCGATCCCAAGCAATCGATCTACCGTTTCCGCCGCGCCGAGCCGCAGGTGTTCAAGGCGGCGCAGGCTTTCGTGGTGCAAGGCCTCGCGGGCGCGCTGCTCAGTTGCGACCACACGCGCCGCTGTGCGCAGGGCGTGGTGCAGGCGCTCAACAGCGCGATGCTGGCGGCCGTACAGGCCGGCGAGTACGGCAGCGACTACCGCGCCCACACCACCGAAAGCCACGAGGCGGGCGCCGTGCTGGCGCTGCCCCAGTTGCCGCGCAGCCTGCGCGAGCGCGACGCAGCGGGGGGCGACGAGCCGGTCTGGCGCGACAGCCTCACCACGCCGCGCATCTTGCCCGAAGACACCATGTCCGCGCTGGAAGCGCGCCAGGCGGCCGACTGGGTGGTGGCCGAGATTGAAGCGGGGCATCTGAAACCCGAACAGGTGATGGTGCTGTCGCGCCGGCGCGAGCGCCTGGCCTGGATGTTCGAGGCGCTGCGCGAGCGCGGCATCGCCAGCGAGCAGCCCGAGAAGCTCGACCTGTGCGAGGCGCCCGCGGTGCAGGATGTGGTGGCGTTGCTGGACGCGCTGGTCTCGTCGCGCCACGACCTGAGCCTGGCGCGCGCCCTCAAGTCGCCGCTGTTTGGCTGGAGCGACGACGCGCTGACCCAGCTCGCGCGCCTGCGCCTGCGCTGGACGCAGCGGGCCGATGTCTCGGCAGATACCGGCGCCGCGACCGCGCCGCTGCGCCCCTCGTGGTGGGACGTGCTGCAGCGCTTCGCCGGCCTGCCGCCGGCCGAGCAAGGCGACCTGCTTCAGTTGCCGGGCCAAGCGCCCGCGCCGGAACAGACGGACCTGTTGCGCGAAACCGCCGCGCGCCTGGCGCTGTACCAGGGCTGGGTGCGAAGCCTGCCGCCGCACGACGCGCTCTCGGCCCTGTACGACCACGGCGACGTGCTGGCGCGGTTCGCCCAAGCCGTGCCCGCCAGCCAGCGCAGCGGCGTGCTGGCGCAGCTGCGCGATCTGCTCGCGCAATCGCTGGCGCAGGACGGCGGGCGTTTCCTCACGACCTACCGGCTGGTGCGCGCGCTCAAGGCCGGTGGCATCAAGGCCACGCCGGTTCAGACGCCGGGCGCCGTGCGCCTGCTCACCATCCACGGCGCCAAAGGGCTGGAGGCCCACACCGTGCTCATGCTCGACACCGACGCACCGCCCAGCCGTCCCGAGAGCATGGGCGTGCTGGTCGACTGGCCCGGCGAAGCCGAAGCGCCGCGCCGTTTCGTGTTCCTGGCCAGTGAAAAATCGCCACCCGCCTGCGCGGTGGAAGTGCTGCAGGTGGAGCAGCAGGCGCGCGCGCTCGAAGAACTCAACGCGCTCTACGTGGCACTGACGCGGGCCGAAGAGCGCCTGGTGTTGTCCAGCTTCGAACCGCACCAGCGCGGCAGCAACGCCAGCTGGTACCAGCGCCTGCAGCCGCTGGCCACGCCCATTGAGACCCCCGAACCGGCCAGCGCCGTGGCCGCGCCCGCCGCTGCGGCCGATTTCACGCTGGCCCAGCTGCCAGCCTGCACATCCGTTCCCGGCAGCGTGGAGCCGGGCGTCCCGGCGGTGGATGCCGGGAAAGGAGCGGACGACGAACACACCCGCATCGGTCTCGCGCTGCACCGCCTGCTGCAGTGGTTCCCCACGCCGGCCAACGGCTTCGACTGGGCCACCACCCACACCCAGGCCGCCGCGCGCGAGTTTGGCCTCAGCCCGGCCCAGGCGGCCGAAGCGCTGGCCATGGCGCGCCGCATCGTGGCCGGCGTTGCCGCCTGGGCCTGGGACGCGACGCAGCTCGACCACTGGGGCAACGAGGTCGAGCTGTTCCACCAGGGCGAACTGCTCCGGCTGGACCGCCTGGTGCGCCAGCGCGGCGAGGGCGGTTCGGCCGGCACCTGGTGGGTGCTCGACTTCAAGAGCCACGAACACCCCGAGCGCCAGCCCGAGTACCTGGCGCAGATTCGCCGCTACCAGCAGGCCATGGCGCTGGCGCGGCCCGGCGAGCCAGTGCGGCTGGCCTTCATCAACCCCCTGGGCCAGCTCATCCCGCTTTCACCCGAACAACTGGCTGCATGACCAATTCCGAATCCCTGAACACGCCGGCGCCTGTGCAGCCGGTGGAAGTCGCCGTCATCGGCGGCGGCCCGGCCGGCCTGATGGCCGCCGAGGAGCTGTCGCGCGCCGGTGTGGCGGTGCACCTGTTCGACGCCATGCCCTCGGTGGGCCGCAAGTTCTTGCTGGCCGGCAAGGGCGGCATGAACCTGACCCATGCCGAGCCGCTGGCCGCTTTCATCGGCCGTTACGCCGAGCGCGCCGAGACACTGCGCCCGCTGCTCGAAGCCTTCGGACCGAACGAGGTGCGCGAATGGGCGGCGGGCCTGGGCATACAGACCTTCGTCGGCAGCTCCAGCCGGGTCTTTCCGACCGACATGAAGGCCGCGCCGCTGCTGCGCGCCTGGCTGCAGCGCTTGCGGCACCCGGCGGCGGGAGGCGAACCCGTGCGGTTCCACATGCGCCACCGCTGGACGGGCTGGGCCGATGACGGCGACACACTGCTGTTTCAGGCACCCGAAGGTGAAAAACGTGTGCGGGCCCGGGCCACGGTGCTGGCGCTCGGCGGCGCCAGCTGGGCACGGCTGGGCTCCGACGGCGCCTGGTGGCCCGTGCTCCAGGCCTGTGGCGTGGACACGGCGCCGCTCAAGCCCAGCAACTGCGGTTTCGACGTGGCCGGCTCGCCGGTGCATGGCGTCAGCGCTGGCTGGAGCCGCTTCTTCAGCGAACGCTTCGCCGGCCAGCCCCTCAAGTCCGTGGCCCTGCGCTTCACCGACAGCCAGGGTCGCCATTTCGAGCGCCGGGGCGAATTTGTCGCCACCGCCACCGGCATCGAGGGCAGCCTGATCTACGCCGTGTCCAGCCTGTTGCGCGACGAGATCACCGCCCAGGGCTCAGCCACCTTCACGCTGAACCTGCTGCCCGACCACAGCGCGGCGCAGGTGCTGGCCCACGTGAGCCACCCGCGGGGTTCGCGCAGCCTCTCCAGCCACCTGAAGAGCCGGTTGGGCCTGGACGGCATCAAGCTCGCCCTGCTCAACGAGCTGCTGCCCCGCGACACGCTCCACCAACCCGCGCTGCTGGCCGCCGCCATCCAGGCCCTGCCGGTCACGGTGGTGGCGGCGCGGCCGCTGGACGAAGCCATCAGCACGGCGGGCGGTGTGCGCTTCGAAGCGATGGATGCGGCGCTGATGCTGCGCCAGCGGCCGGGGGTGTTCTGTGCCGGCGAGATGACCGACTGGGAAGCGCCCACCGGGGGCTACCTGCTCACGGCCTGCCTGTCCAGCGGACGGCTGGCGGGGCAGGGCGTTTTGGCTTGGCTCAAAACGCGTTTGCATGACGCGGGGAGCCTCGGCGGCGACCCTGCCTAAGTCATCCCCCGCAGGTTGCAACCCGCCAGGAATGCGCAGCGCACTCAATGGTTCAACGCAGGGATGGGCAACCAGGGCAACAAAACCCAGAGGGCCAGGGCGGCGACATGGATCGATGCCGTCCCCCAGTAGACTGATCGGAAGGCCTGTTTGGTCGACTTGTGGCGCAGGATCTGGTGCGCGAACCAGGCGCCCGGCCAACCGCCCAGAAGGCCGAGCCCATGCAGCGTGTCCTCTGCGGTTCGCCATTGGCCTTGGGTCGCTGCGTATTTGTCTTGCCAGTAGGCGAAGAACGTGCCCAGATTGAGAATGAATGCGGCGGGCAGAAACAGCCAGCTCAGACGACCCAGCGCCACGCCGCCGACCAAAAGGCCGGTCCAGACCAGCATCAGCAACAGGGCTGGCCACGCGGCAGGCGCCTGGCGCGACGGTGAAGCGCGGCGCGACGGAGTTTTCCGCTGGTGTTGTTGGCTGTGCTGCGTTGTTGGGCGCGCAACGGCCTGGCGCGGTTGCGCTGGCGAAGCCGCGCGATCGTTTTCGGGTCGCACATCCATTGCGCGGGGACCCTTGCTGCCCACATGGATTTCTTCAAAGCTCACCCGCTGGTTGACAGCGGGGGCAGCGGTGCCGCGCCAGTCTCGAACGTGGAAGAACAACTGGGCGTTGGATTGCGGGCTCTGGATGAAGCCGAATCCTTTGGCTTCAACCCAGCGCACCACGGCGCCTTGTTTTGTCATGATGGGTACTCATCCTGAATCGCCGAGGATTATCTGGGATTGCCATGGGAGCCGTAGTGGCGCCAAATGCGCCCAACAGGAATTTCGCCATGCCCCATGTTGCCAACCCGTTATCGTCCGTGAAACTGCCCGCCGCCCTGGTGCAGCCAGCCCCCGAGGCCATCGCCCGCTATGACGCGCGCCAGCGCGGTGGGGCCCTGGACGAATCGCTGGACGCCATCGAATCGCGGTTCGTGGACGCCGAAACCAGCGGCCGGCTGGTGCAGGCGGTGAGAAGCACCGTGAGCGCCAACCGTCAGAAGGCCGACGCTGCGCTGCAGCGCGCCGCCTGAACCAGCCAAAACCAACCCCGGTTTGGCTGCCCCGGTCTTTTATCTGCTTGCCGGCCCCAACGGCGCGGGCAAGCCAGTCGGTTTCAATCCGCGTAGTCCAGCGGCAAAGCCGTGGTGAACTTCAGCTCTTCCATCGCGAAACTGCTGCTCACGTCCGAGAGATCGACCGAGCGGATCAGGCGCTTGTAGACCGCGTCGTAGGCCGCGATATCGGGCACCACCACACGCAGCAGGTAGTCCACGTCGCCGCTCATCCGGTAGAACTCGACGATCTCGGGAATGTCGCGCACGGCATCGCGGAAGGTTTCGAACCAGGTCTGGCTGTGCTGGTTGGTGCGCACCGCCACGAACACCGTGACGCCGAGGTTGATCTTCAGCGGATCCACCAGGGCCACGTGGCGGGTGATGAAGCCGTTCTCGCGCAGGCGCTGGATGCGCCGCCAGCAGGGCGTGGAGGACAGGTTCACCGCCCGCGCCACATCGGCCAGCGGTGTTTCCGCGTCGCGTTGCAGGATCGCAAGAATCTGCCGATCAATCGCATCGAGTTTCTTTTTCATACTTGAATATAGAAGTGATTGCTCCATTAAGCCATTTTTGAAGCAAATAATGCAAGCCGGTTCTGCGGCCACCCCCGCACACTCCATGCATTCACAACGACGCTTTGGAGCACACATGAAAACCATTGGCCTGATCGGCGGCATGAGCTGGGAATCGACCACCCTCTATTACCAGCTGATCAACCGGGAGGTGGCCCGGCGCCTGGGTGGCCTGAGCAGCGCGCGCCTGAACCTGGTGAGCCTGGACTTTCAGGACATCGCCCAGCGCCAGCGCGCCGGCGACTGGGCCGGCATGTCCGCCATCCTGCGCCAGGCCGCGCGCCGCCTGCAGGACACGGGTGCGCAATGCCTGCTGATCGGCACCAACACCATGCACAAGCTCGCGCCGGAGGTGCAGGCCGATGTGCATGTGCCGCTGATCCACATCGCCGACGTGACGGCCGATGCGATCCTCGCGCAGGGTCTGGATACCGTGGGCCTGCTGGGCACGCGTTTCACGATGGAAGAGGCGTTTTATGTGGACCGGTTGCGGGAACGCGGCATCCGCTGCGTGCCGCCCGACGAGGCACAACGCACCGAGATCCACCGAATCATCTTCGAGGAGCTGTGCCAGGGCGAGGTCAGCGAACGCTCGCGCGCCTGGCTGAGCGGCTGCATTGCCGACCTGCAAGGGCGCGGTGCGCAGGGCGTGGTGCTGGGCTGCACCGAGCTGCCGCTGATCGTGGGTCCGCAGGACAGTTGCCTGCCCACCTTCGACACCACCGCGTTGCACGCGATGGCGGCGGTGGACTTCGCCCTGGCGGTCTGAAGGCGCTCAGGCTGCCAGCGTGTGCAGCGGAATGTCTCTGGCGGTGGCCAGCCTGTTGAGCTGCTTGCGCGTCTGCCCTGCCAGGAAGGCGGTGATGGCGTGGTGGGTGGCGGTCTGGAACATCGTGCCCATGCCGTCAAAGGCCACTGCAGCGGCGGCGCAGAGCGAGGCCGCAAAGTGCGGCTCCAGCGCCGCCACGGCCACGCGCCCGTCCTTGCAGGGGTAGACACGGTAGCCGGCATGGGCGCCGCCGACGGCGCCTTGGGGTTGCGTCAGGCCCCAGGTGCGGGGCAGGGCGAGCCAGGTCGCGGCATCACTCAGCGCCACTTGCTGGAACGACCCCTTGCCGCTGGTTTTCCGCACCAGCACCGCCTGGAGCACCGCCTCGCTGGCCATCAGCGCGCCGCCCATGTCGGCGAACAGCGTGGCGGGCAGGTCCAGCCCGGTCACAAGGCCGGCGTCGGCGAGGTAGGTGAGATCGTGGCCCGGCTCTTCAGCACGTGCGCCGGGCGCACCCACGATGGCCACCACTGAGAGCTGCGGGTAGGTCTTGTGCAATGCCTTCCAGCCCAGGCCCAGTTTGACCAGCGCCGAGGGGCGGAACGAGGTGAGCAGCAGGTCGGTGCGGGCCAGTTCCTGGTGCAGCCGGGCCTGTCCCTTGTCACTCTTGAGGTCGATGGTCAGCACCTTGATGCCATTGTGCAGCGTGGCGTAAGCGGTCGGGTTGTACTGGCCCATCGGGTCACCGCTGGTGCCGGCGGGAGCGCCTTTGGGACCGGGCGGCTCGGCCTTGAGGCAGGTCGCACCCATGGCCTTGAGACGCATCAGCGCGGCCGGGCCGGGCAGGTTGAGCGCCAGGCTGAGGATGCGCATGCCGCGCAGGGGTTTGAGGGATTTGACCGGTGTGGAAGCAGAGGTGGATGACATGGCAGTTCGGGTTGACGTTCACGTCAATGTACCGCCAAGTCACCCCGTGATCCGCGCGCAGGCGACACGCGCGGCTGCGTCGCGCTCACTGCCCAAAATCGAGCGGCAGCCCCACGTAGTTCTCGGCAATGGTTTTCAAGCCCGATTCAGAGTGCATCAGGTAGTCCAGCTCGGCCTGCTGCAACTTGCCGGTGATAGGGCCGTCGTCGGGGAAGTTGTGCATGATGGACGTGAACCACCACGAAAAACGCTCGGCGCGCCAGATGCGCTTCAAGCAACGCTCGGAATAGCTGTCGATGCCGGCCTCGGTCTTGTCCTGGTAGAACTCGACAAAGGCGTTGCTCAGGTACTTCACGTCGGTCGCGGCGAGGTTCAGGCCTTTGGCGCCGGTGGGCGGCACGATGTGGCCCGCGTCGCCGGCCAGGAACATGCGGCCAAAGCGCAGCGGCTCGGTCACGAAACTGCGCAGCGGCGCAATGCTCTTTTCCAGGCTGGGGCCGGTCACGAGTTTTTCAGCCGCTTCGGGGTCGAGGCGCAACTTCAGTTCGTTCCAGAAAGCGTCGTCGGTCCACTGCTCGATCTGGTCGGTCAGCGGCACCTGCAGGTAGTAGCGGCTGCGCGTGGCGCTGCGCTGCGAGCACAAGGCGAATCCGCGCGGGTGGTTCACGTAGATCAGTTCGTGGTGCACCGGCGGCGTGTCCGACAGCAGGCCCAGCCAGCCGAACGGATACACCTTCTCGAACTCCTTGATGGCCGAGCGCGGCGCGCTGGCGCGGCACACGCCGTGGAAGCCGTCGCAACCGGCGATGAAATCGCAGGCTATGGTGTGGCTCTGGCCGTCTTTCTCGTAGGTCACGCGCGGGCTTTTTGTGTCGAAGTCGTGCACCTGCACGTTGGCGGCTTCGTACACGGTGGGCAGGCCGGCCGAGGTGCGGGCGTCCATCAGATCGCGCGTCACTTCGGTCTGGCCATAGACCATGACCTTCTTGCCGCCGGTGAGTTTTTCCAGGTCGATGCGGTGGCGCTCGCCGTTGAACAGCATGTCGAAGCCACTGTGCACCAGGCCTTCGGCGTGCATGCGCTGGCCCACGCCGGCTTCGTCCAGCAGATCGGTGGCTACCTGCTCCAGAACACCTGCCCGGATGCGGCCCAGCACGTACTCAGGACTTTGGCGCTCGACGATGATGGCGTCGATGCCGGCCTTGTGCAGCAACTGACCGAGCAGCAGGCCGGAAGGGCCGGCTCCGATGATGGCAACTTGGGTTTTCATGGGGTTGTCTCCAGAACAAATGTGTCAACGAGCAGCGTAGTTATTGCGCCTTCCGGAGGCAAGCGGCTGGTGGCAGGATTGGGCGATCACCAGATCAAGTGTGCGATCACCGCGCAATGCGCTTGAAAGAATCGATAATTCCGCCATGAACAGCGACACCCGACTCATCGCCAAGGCCGACTTCATCGAGGGCATGGCCAAGGGCATGGCCGTGCTGGAGAGTTTCGACACCGAGCGCCAGCGACTCAACGCCACCCAGGCGGCCGAACGCGCTGGGCTGACGCGGGCGGCGGCGCGGCGCCACCTGCTGACACTGGCCTACCTGGGCTATCTCGATACCGATGGCAGCCACTACTGGCTTTCGGCCAAGGTGCTGCGTTTCTCGGGCAGCTACCTGTCTTCCGCGCGCCTGCCGCGGCTGTTGCAACCCACGCTGAACCGGCTGGCCGCGCAGACGCGCGAGTCGTTTTCCGCCGTGGTGTTCGATGTGGACGAGGTGGTGATCGTGGCGCGCAGTGCCTCGGTCGGCGGCCAGCGGCTGATGGCCTATGGCCTGCACCTGGGTGCGCGCCTGCCGGTGCACGCCACGTCCACCGGCAGGGTGCTGCTGGCGGCGTTGCCGCGCGCCGAATTCAGCGCCTGGCTCAAGGGGCGGGAACTGGCGCGCCTGACGCCCAAAACGACCATCGATCACAAGGCCTTCCGCGCCATCGTGGCGCAGGTACGGGCCGACGACTTCGCGGTCGCCAGCGAGGAACATGAACTCGGCGTGCACGCGCTGGCCGTGCCGCTGCGCAACATGAAAGGGAAAACGGTGGCAGCGCTCAACGTGGTGGCATCGCCCGACCGGCTCGAGCCCGATGTGATGCGCGAGGATTTGTTGCCGCTGTTGCTGGATGCGGCGCGGGAGCTGCGGCCGTTGCTCTGAGGTTCAGACGCCCAGGTACTGCTCCAGCAGTTCCGGCTTCGACAGCAGTTCGTCGGAACTGCCCTCGAACACCACTTCACCCTTGACGAGAATGACGTTGCGGTCGGTGATCTGGGTCACGTGTTTCCAGTTCTTGTCCACGATCACGCTGCTGATGCCGCTTTCGCGGATCAGGCCGCAGATGCGCCAGATCTCGCGCGCGATCAGCGGCGCCAGGCCTTCGGTGGCTTCGTCGAGGATGAGCACGTCCGGGTTGGTCATGAGCGCGCGGCCGATGGTCAGCATCTGCTGCTCGCCGCCGCTGAGCTGCTGGCCACCGTGGTTCAGGCGCTCGGCCAGGCGGGGAAAGGTTTCCAGCACGCGGTCGTAGGTCCAGTCGCGCTGGCCTTTGATGCCGGCGCGGGCCGACATGACCAGGTTTTCCTTCACGCTGAGGTTGCCAAAAATGCCGCGGCCTTCGGGCACGTAGGCCAGCCCCAGGCGCGCGATCTCGAAAGTCGGGGCACCCGTCATGGGCCGGCCCTTGATCAGCACGCCGCCGCCGCTGGGCTTGACGATGCCCATGAGCGACTTGAGCAGCGTCGTCTTGCCCATGCCGTTGCGGCCCATCAGGCCGATGGTCTGGCCCTGGCCGACGGTGAAGTCCACGCCGCGCAGGATGTGGCTGGCGCCGTAGTGGGTGTGCAGGCCGGTGGCCTGGATCAGGGGCGTGTCCATTTTTCAGTGTTCCTCGCCCAGATACGCCGCCTGCACCAGCGGATCGCTGCGCACCTCGGCCGGTGTGCCGCTGGCGATCACCTGGCCGTTGACCATCACGGTGAGCTGGTCGGCCAGCGAGAACACCGCATCCATGTCGTGCTCCACCAGCATCATGGCGTGGTCCTTTTTCAGCTTCTGCAGCAGGGCGATCATGCTCTCGGCCTCGGCCTGGCCCATGCCGGCCAGGGGTTCGTCGAGCAGCAGCACGGTGGGCTCGGTGGCCAGGGTCATGGCGATTTCCAGCTGGCGCTGTTCCCCGTGGCTGATGGTGGCGGCCACGGTCTGGCTGCGCTGGGTCAGACCGGCGAGTTCGATGGCGCGCTCGCAGCGCTGGTTCACCTGGGTCATGCCCGAGGCCGCGCTGAGCCAGCGCAGCGGGTTCCAGGGCACATGGCGTTCGCGCGACTGAGCGGCCAGGCGCACGTTGTCCCACACGGTGAAGGGCAGGAAGATGTTGGTCTTCTGGTAGCTGCGGCCCAGCCCCAGGCGGGAGATCGATTCGGGCGAATGGCCGGCCGTCTCCACCCCGTTGAGCTTGATGGTGCCCGAGGTCGGCGGCAGGTCGCCCGAGAGCAGGTTGGTCAGGGTGGACTTGCCGGCGCCGTTGGGGCCGATGACGGCGTGGATGTGGTCGCGGAACAGGTCCACGGAGACCTCGTTCACCGCGGCGAGGCCGCCGAACCGCTTCACCAGCTTCTGGGCGGAGAGCAGCAACTCACTCATGCCGCGTCCTTCTTTTTCATGAAGCGCTCACCCAGGCCCAGCAGGCCGCGCGGCGCGAACACGACCACCAGCACGATGAAACCGCCCATGAGCAGTTGCCAGTGTTTGGTGAGATCCTTGAAGAAGTGCATCACGTATTCGAAGGCAAAGGCGCCGACGATGGCGCCGGCGAAGTTGCCCATGCCGCCGAGGATGACCATCATGATCGCGTGGGCGCTCATGTGGAAACCCATCAGTTCCGGGTTCACGAAGCCGGTCTGCGCAGCCCAGAGGTAGCCCGCCACACCGGCCAGCGTGCCGGCCAGGCCAAAGGCCGCGAGCTTGTAGCCGAAGGTGCCGTAGCCGACGGCGCGCATGCGGTGTTCGTTGACGCGAATGCCCGCCAGCACACGGCCAAAGGGCGAAAACAGCAGGCGTCGCAAGAACGCGTAGATGCCCACCAGCATGGCCAGCGTGAAGTAGAAGAAGGTGGTCTTGTTTTCCAGGTCGATGCCGGTCCAGCCGAAGACGCTGGCGTCGGGCCGGAAGTTCACGTACAGGCCGTCCGAGCCGCCCAGTTCCTTGTTGTCGAAGAACAGGAAGAACACCATCTGCGCAAACGCCATGGTGACCATGATGAAGTAGATGCCGTGGGTGCGCACCACGAAAAATCCGATCACCAGGGCGGCCAGGCCGGCCCCCAGCGCCGCCACGGGCAGGGACCACCACAGGCTCACGGGCGCGTCGGCCGGCGTCAGGAAGGCGAGGGCGTATCCGGCCAGGCCGAAGTAGGCCGCATGGCCGAGCGAGACCAGGCCGGTCACGCCCTGCAACAGGTCCAGGCTCATGGCGAAGATGGCCAGGATCATCATCTGCGAGAGCATCTGCAGGTAGAAGTCCGAGCTGTCCGAGGGGATCAGCGGGAACGCGGCCAGCGCGATCGCGCCGAGCGCCAGCAGCGCCTGCACGCCCTTGGGCAGGGTTTCCAGAGTGGCTTTGGGGGAGCTCATGCGAGGGTGCCCATGTTCATTGTTTGAACAAGCCTTCCGGCTTGTAGAGCAGCACGCCGGCCATCAGCATGTAGACCGCCATGCCGGCGATCTGGGGCACGAGCACCTTGCCGAAAGTATCAACCAGCCCCACCAGCAGCGCGGCCACCAGCGCGCCGCGCACCGAGCCGATGCCGCCGATGACCACCACCACGAAACACATGATCAGCACCGAGCTGCCCATGCCGGGGTAGACGCTGGAGATCGGCGAGGCGATCATGCCGGCGATGGCCGCCAGGGCCACGCCGAGCGCGAACACTACACCGTGGATCAGGCGGATGTTGATGCCCAGGGACTCGGTCATTTCGCGGTTGAAGGCACCGGCGCGGATCTTCATGCCGAGACGGGTTTTCGAAATCAGGACATACAGGCCCAGCGCCAGCGCCACGCACACCGCCGAGATCACCAGCCGGTAGACCGGGTAGGACAGGTTCTCGGTCAGCGGAATGGACCAGTTCACCAGTTCGGGCACCGGCACCGAGTGCACGTCGTCGCCCCAGAGGATGGAACGCACTTCTTCAAAGATGTAGATCAGGCCAAAGGTGAGCAACACCTGATCCAGGTGATCCCGGTGGTAGAAGTGGCGGAACAGCAGCCACTCCAGTGCCCAGCCCAGCGCCACGGCGATCAGCGTGCCGACCACGATGGCCAGCACCAGGCTGTGAAACTGCGAAGCCAGAAACCAGGCGAGGTAGGCGCCCAGCATGTAGAAGCTGCCATGGGCCAGATTGACCACACCCATGATGCCGAAGATCAGGGTGAGGCCAGCGGCCAGCATGAACAGCAACAGGCCGTATTGCAGGCTGTTGAGCAGTTGAATCAGGAAATTGGCAAAGTCCATGGCAGACCCGAAAGGTCAAGGATGCCGCCGAACCGGCTTTGCCGGGCGGCTGGCATCGCCCCCTGGGGGGTGATGCCGAAGGCAGCGCGGGGGGATCAACTCAGCTTGCAGCCGGTGGCCGGATCGGCCACGGCCTTCTGCGCGATGCCGATGACCTTGTTTTCCTTGTTTTCCACCTTGCGCAGGTACATGTCCTGGATCGGGTTGTGGGCCTTGCTCATGGTCCACTGGCCACGCGGGCTGTCGATGGTCGCGCCCTCCATGGCCGCGTACAGTGCCTTCTTGTTCGACAGGTCGCCCTTGACCGCGTTGGCGCCCTTGACCAGCAGCAGACCCGTGTCATAACCCTGCACGGCGTACACGTCGGGCTGGGCCTTGAAGGTCTTGGCGTAGTCGAGGCGGAATTTCTTGTTGCGCGGTGTGTCCAGCGCATCGCTGTAGTGCATGGTGGTCAACACGCCGTCGGCGGCCGGGCCTGCGGCTTCGAGCACGCCTTCGGTCAGGAAGCCCGAACCGTAGAGCTGGATGTTCTTGTTCAGACCGGCGGCGGCGTAGTCGCGCAGGAACTTGGCGGCACCGCCGCCGGCAAAGAAACAGGCCACGGCATCGGGCTTCAGCGAGGCGATCTCGGTCAGCAGCGCCTGGAACTCCACGTTGGGGAAGGGCAGGCCGAGCTTCTTGACGATGGTGCCGCCCGCGGCGGTGTAGCTCTGCTCGAAGCCTTCATAGGCCTCTTCGCCGGCCGCGTAGTTCCAGGTGATCCAGACCGCCTTCTTGTGGCCGCGATCCACCATGGCCTTGCCCAGCGCCAGCGTGGGTTGCGAGTTGGTGAACGAGGTGCGGAACACGTTGGGCGCGCACTGGGCACGGGTGGCCACGTGCACACCGGCGTTGGGGATCAGGCTGAGCACGCCGCTGTCGCGCGCCACCTTGTGGATGCCCATCTGCACACCGGAGTGCACCGTGCCCACCAGCACGTCGACCTTGTCGCGCTGCACCAGGCGGTTGGCGTTTTCGATGCCCTTGGCCGGGTTGGACTCGTCGTCCACCTTGAAAAACTCCACCTCGCGGCCACCGAGCTTGCCGCCCTGTTCGTCGAGCGCCATGCGGAAGCCGTTTTCGATTGCCACGCCGAGCTGCGCAAACGTGCCCGTGTAAGGCAGCATGAAGCCCACACGCACCTTGTCGGATTGCGCCATGGCCATCTGGGGCAGCAGCAGGCCGGTGGATGCGGCGCCAATCACGGCGGCGCTGCGGGTGAGGATCAGTCGGCGGGTGGTCATGGTGTGTCTCCTGTGGGTGGTGTGTATGGACCGGCTCAATGTATGCGGGTGCTGCGGCCGTGTGGATAGTGAATTACCCGTACTTGATGTCTAAACTATTCAATCCTGAAGACTCTCCCGCCCGACTTTCACCCGAAGCGGTTTGGCTGGACCCGACACCCGGAGGGCGTTTTACGTCAGAAAACTGGAATTAAAGTGCCTAAACCAGGCGCGCTCCCTTGGCTTGTTGATAGGCAATATACTGCACATTGCCAATTCGGAAGCTAGCAGAAACCCTTGGTATTCGGGTGTGACGACACGATGCCAACGCTTGTGGCGCTGGGGGTCGAGAGCAATGGGTGTCGTTCAGACCGGGCTCGCCTGGCCTGGTCGCGTCCGGTAAAACTTCAGCGGGCTGGTCTGCCCGGCTTTCAGCACCGAGGGCCGCATCTTGCCCACCACGTGCATCTCGCAGGGTTTGCAGTCAAAGCGCAGCGTGAGCGTCTCGTGGCCGTTGATGAGCATCATGGGTTCGGCCTTCACCGTGCCCTGCACGCCGGTCACGCCCTTGGCCTGCTTGGGACACAGGCTCAGGCTGAAGCGCACGCAGTGTTTGGTGATCATCAGGCTCACTTCGCCGGCTTCTTCGTGGCTTTCGTAGGCCGCGGCGATCACCTTCACGCCGTGTTTCGCGTAGAAGTCGCGTGCCTTGTGGTTGAACACGTTGGCGAGGTAGCTGAGCGTGTCTTCCGGGTAGCTCACCGCCGGCTCGACGGGCTTGGCGCGCGGCAGGCGGGTCCAGGCGGCGGCGCGCGCGGCTTCAAGCGCCTCGATGGCTTCGCGGCGCAAGGGGTTGAGCAGCGAGGCGGGCACGAAGCGGGGTCCACTCAGGTTGAGCGCCACGTCGATCGGCTGGAAGATGGTTTCACCCAGGCGTGAGAGGTTGTCGCGCAGACGGGCGTCGGCCTGGGCCGGGTCTTTGGCGGGTTCCAGTGTGCAGGGCAGGGTGGCGGTGGCACTGTGGCCATCCTCATCGGTCACCGTCAGGCTCAGGCCAACGGGTGTCTCGTCCAGCTTGAGCCAGGCGCCGATGCGCCGCTCGGCCGATTTTTTCTCCAGCCCGCGCACCCAGTCCATGTCGCGGTTGCGGTTGACCTGCACACCCTTGCGCAGATCCTTGAAGCTGTCCATGGCGTCTTTGGGGTAGACGCGCCAGTGCTTGGAGGAGCCCTCACCCCGGCCCTCTCCCAGGGGGAGAGGGTGAGAGGCGGGAAGCGGTTCAGCCCGGTTGATCTGCAGGCCGGTCAGTTCTTTTTGCAGGTCGAGGTAACACAGGCCGTCGCCGTTGTGGATCACGGTGGCCGGGTCGTCGGTTTCGAGTTCCACGAAGTTGGCCCCGACCTTCGTCACGTAGCCGATCGGGCGGCCCGGGTTCTTGGGCGTGTCGAAGGCACCGATGTCTTCTTTGCGGCCCTGCACGAAATAGTCGGTGAACTCGCGGTTGAAGTTCTGGTCCGGGTCGGGGCGGAAGCTGAAAGTGCACTCGCCGCTGGACGCGCGGGCCAGCTCGGGGCGCTCTTCCAGGATCTCATCGAACAGCACGCGGTAGTGGGCGGTGATGTTCTTCACATAGGCCATGTCCTTGTAGCGGCCTTCGATCTTGAAGCTGCGCGCGCCGGCGTCGATCAGGGCGCGCAGGTTGTCGCTCTGGTTGTTGTCTTTCATGCTGAGCACGTGTTTGTCGTGCGCGACGATGCGGCCCAGGTTGTCTTTCACCTCATAGGGCAGGCGGCAGGCCTGCGAGCAGTCGCCGCGGTTGGCGCTGCGCCCGGTGTGGGCGTGGCTGATGAAACACTGGCCGCTGTAGGCGACGCAGAGCGCTCCGTGGATGAAGAATTCCAGCGTGCAGCGCTCCGGGTCGGTGGCGGCGCGGATGTCGGCGATTTGCTGCAACGTGAGTTCACGCGCCAGCACGATCTGGGACAGGCCCACGTCCTGCAGGAAGCGGGCCTTTTCGGGCGTGCGGATGTCGGTCTGCGTGCTGGCGTGCAGCTGGATCGGCGGCAGGTCGATTTCCAGCAGGCCCATGTCCTGGATGATCAGCGCGTCCACCCCCGCGTCGTAGAGCTGCCAGGCCAGCTTGCGCGCGGGCTCCAGCTCGTCGTCGCGCAGGATGGTGTTCATCGTCGTGAAGATGCGGCTGCCGAAGCGGTGCGCGTGTTTCACCAGCCGGGCGATCTCTTTCACCGGGTTGTCGGCGCTGGTGCGCGCACCGAACGAGGGCCCGCCGATGTAGACCGCGTCGGCCCCGTGGTTCACCGCCTCGATGCCGATATCGGCGTCGCGGGCGGGGGAAAGCAGTTCGAGTTGGTGCGGCAGCATGATGAATCGACAAAAAATGCAGTGCAGAATCGGGCGGAAATCGAACCCGATATTGTCCCGGAGATCGCCCATGCCTGCACCTGCTTCTTCCGCAAACACCGCTTTCGTTCTGGTGCATGGCGCCTGGCACGGCGCCTGGTGCTGGCGCCGCGTCCTGCCCCCGCTGCGGGCTGCCGGCGTTGAAGCCCACGCGGTCACGCTCACCGGCGTGGGCGAGCGCGCCCACCTCATGGGCCCGGACATCGACCTGAACACCCACATCCAGGATGTGATCGGCCTGATCGAAGCCGAAGAACTGCAGCGCGTGGTGCTCGTGGGCCACAGCTACGGCGGCATCGTCATCACCGGTGTGGCCGACCGGCTGCAGCGCGAGCGCCCGGGCCTGCTGGTGCATCTGGTGTACCTGGATGCGGTGACCCCCCACCCCGGCGAAAGCTGGAGCAGCCAGCACACGCCCGAAACGCGGCAGGCGCGCATCGATGCGGCCGCGCCGAGCGGCGGTGTGAGCTTTCCGCCGCCCGACGCCAGCGTGTTTGGCCTGACCGGCGCCGACCGCGACTGGGTCAACCGCCGCCAGAAGCCACAGCCGCTGGCGGTGTACCTGCACCCGCTGGACTTCGATCCCGCGCGTGTGGCGGCATTGCCGCGGACCTTCATCGATTGCACATCGCCCGCGCTGCCGACCATCGCCGTGATGCGCCAGCGCGTGCGCAGCGAACCGGGCTGGCAGGTGATCGAGATGGCGACCGGACACGATCCGATGGTGAGCGAGCCCGAAGCCCTGGCGACCTTGCTCCTGAGCGTTCAGGGCCAGCCGGTCTGACCGCGGCGCCGATGGTTTTTCCGCCCACGTACCCCAGGCGCCTCGACCGCATCGATCTGCTGCGCGCGGTGGCCATGTTGTGGATGACGGCCTACCACTTCTGTTTCGACCTCGACCACTTCGGGCTGATCCACGAGAACTTCGCCCGCGACCCGTTCTGGACCTGGCAGCGCAGCGCCATCGTGAGCGGTTTCCTGTTCACCGCCGGCCTGTCGCAAGCGGTGGCGCTGTCACAGGGCCAGGGCTGGCCGCGCTTCTGGAAACGCTGGGTGCAGGTGGCGGGCGCGGCACTGCTGGTGTCGGCCGGCTCGGCGCTGATGTTCCCCA
The DNA here is from genome assembly GCA_030653975.1 of Hydrogenophaga sp. Lineage (GTDB taxonomy): Bacteria > Pseudomonadota > Gammaproteobacteria > Burkholderiales > Burkholderiaceae_C > Hydrogenophaga. The sequence continues at coordinate 42,381 of JAURYH010000067.1, forward strand.
ACACCTTCATCTACTTCGGTGTGCTGCACGGCATCGCGGTGATGTTGATCGTGGTGCGGCTCACGGCGGGGTGGGGCGGCTGGCTCTGGCCGGCGGGCGCGCTGGCCATTGCGGCCAAGTTTGTCGCACCGATGGTCATCGCGGCGATACCGGTGCTGGAGTTCCTCAACGCCCCGGGCTGGAACGCCCTGGGTTTCATCAGCCGCCTGCCGGTGACCGAAGACTATGTGCCGCTGCTGCCCTGGCTGGGCGTGATGTGGTGGGGCTTGGCGGCTGGCCAGTGGGCGCTGCGGCACCGGCCGCACTGGCTGGGCTCGGACGGTGCGCCGGCCACGGGCTTGAAGCTTGGTCTGGTGGTGATGGGGCGCTGGAGCCTGAGCTATTACCTGCTGCACCAGCCGGTGCTGATCGGGCTCGTGAGTGCTTGGGTGTGGGTCAGCCGATGAGCATGGAAACCCGGTGTCTTTTCCGTTTTCCAACGGGGCCGGAGCGCGACCCAGCAGCCTGAAACAGTGCCACCCAGAGACACCGCCGGGCTGGCTCTGCCAGACGGCTGGTGTCGCCCCCGGGGGGTGACGCGAAGCGGCGCGGGGGAGCATTCAACCCGCGCAGAAAGGCCGCAGGAACTGTCCGGCCACAAACAGGTCTTTCTCGATGGCGCGCCGCACGCCCGCGCTGTCCTTCAGGCGCAGCGCCATCACCGCGTCGCCGTGCGCTTCGTTGATCACGCGCAACGAGGCCGGCACCTCGAACAGTTTGTTGGACAGCGGCCCGACCTTGAGCCAGACGGTCTCGATCAGCGAGAGCAGGGTGGGCGAGGCCGCCGCCTGGTACAGGCGCAGGTGGAACAGCTCGTTGGCATCGAGGTAGCCCTTGGCGTGATTGACCTTGAGCGCGTCGCGCATCTGCTGCTCCAGCGCCAGCAGCTCGGCCAGGCCGGCGGCGTCGAGCCGGTGCGCGCCGCGCTCGGCGGCTTCGCCTTCGAGCAGCAGCCGCGTCTGCAGCACGTCGTCGAACTCGGCCAGCGAGAGCCGGGGCACCAGCATGCCGGCGTGTGGCACGTTGACGAGGGCCCCTTCGGCCGCGAGACGCTGCAGCGCAGCCCGCACCGGCATGACACCGACGCCGAGTTGCTCGGCGATGTCGTGGATCTTCAGCCGCTCGCCGGGCAGGAACTGGCCCACCGTGACCCACTGGCGCAGGCGCGCGTAGGTCTGGTCCTGCTGGGTGGGTGGGATGGATTTCATGCCAGTGTGATCAGGCCCAGCACCTCGTCGAGCGCACCGATCAGTTGCGCGACATCGTTGGTCGTGGTCTGCGGGCAGACCAGCATCATGTTGTGGAAGGGCGTGATCATCACGCCGCGGTTGAGCAGACCGAGGTGGATCAGGTGCTCCAGCTCGGGGTCGAGCACGCCCTCGGCTTCGCCACCGCTCCGGGGCGGGGCCGGGCAGAACTGGAACTCGGTGCGTGCGCCGACCTGGGTCACGCACCAGGGCAGGCCGTGGCGCGCGATGAGACCGCGCAGACCGCCCGCCAGCCGTTCGGCCAGCGACAGCATGTGCGCGTAGGCGGCGGGCGTCATCACCTCGGCGAGCGTGGCGCGCATGGCGGCCATGGCCAGCATGTTGCCGGTGAGGGTGGTGCCGATGCCGCTGTGACCGGGCGGGGCGTCCTGCTTGGCTTTCACGGCGCGCGCGGCGAGATCGGCGCTCATGCCGTAAACCGCGCAGGGCACGCCACCACCCACCGGCTTGCCCAGCACGAGCGCGTCGGCTTGAATGCCGTGGGCGCGGGCGTAGCCGCCGGGGCCGGTGCTGATGGTGTGGGTCTCGTCCATCACGAGCAAGGCGCCGTGTTGTCTGATCAGGGCTTGCGCGGCGGCCCAGTAACCGGGCTTGGGCAGCACCATGCCGATGTTGGTCATGACCGGCTCGGCCAGCACGCAGGCCACGTCGCCCTGTTTCAAAGCCGCTTCCAGCCCGGCGAGGTCGTTGAACTCGACCACAACCGTGTGTTGTGTCAGGTCGTGCACCTGGCCGAGCAGGCTGTCACGCTGGGTGGGCTGGCCATTGACCAGATCGACGAACACGTCTTCGATGGTGCCGTGGTAACAGCCGTTGAACACCAGCAGCTTCTGGCGCCCGGTGGCGGCGCGGATCCAGCGCACGGTGTAGCGGTTGGCGTCGGTCGCACTCATGGCGAACTGCCAGAACGGGAGGTCGAAACGTTCGGCCAGCAACCCGCCCACAGCGGCGGCATCGGCCGTGGCGAGCATGGTGGTGTAGCCGCGCGTGGCCTGCTTCACCAGCGCGGCGGCGACCGGCGCGGGCGCGTGGCCAAACATGGCGCCGGTGTCGCCGAGACAGAAGTCGACCAGGCGGTGGCCATCCACGTCGGTGACCTGTGCGCCGCTGGCCTGGCAGACGTGCAGGGCGAACGGCGTGCCCCAGTCGTTCATCCAGTGCAGCGGCACGCCGAACAGCAGGTGTTCGCTGGCCTGGGCGGCGAGGGCGGCGGAGGCCGGGTTGCGCTGTGTGTAGGCCTCGCGTTCCCGCGCCAGCAAGGCGAGGGCGCGGGGCCAGTCGAGGCCGGTGCGGCTGGCCCGCTGAAGGGGGTGAGCGTTCATGGGCGCCACCTCAAACCAGCAGGAGAAGGTGCTCGCGCTCCCAGGAGCTGATCACGCGGTTGTAGGTGGAATACTCCAGTTCCTTCACGGCGAGGAAGGCGTCGATGAAGGCACTGCCAAACACCTCGCGCACCGGCTCGCACTCGCGCATGCGGCGGATCGAGTCCTCCATGTGGCTGGGCAGCTCGAAGTCCATGTCCCAGGCGCTGGTGTTCATGGGTTCGCTGGGCTGGCGCTTTTCCACCATGCCGAGATAGCCGGCGCCGAGCGTGGCGGCCATCGCCAGGTAGGGGTTCACGTCCACGCCGGGCACCCGGTTTTCCAGCCGGCGGTTGGCGGCGTCGGACTCGGGCACGCGGATGCCGCAGGTGCGGTTGTCGTAGCCCCACTGCACGTTGATCGGCGCCGACATGTTGCGCGAGAGCCGGCGGTAGGAGTTCACGTAGGGCGCCAGCATGGGCATGATCTGCGGCACATAGCGCTGCAGCCCGGCGATGTAGTGGTGAAACGCAGGGCTCACCGAGCCGTCGGCCAGGCTGAAGATGTTCTGCTTCGTCTCGGCGTCCAGGATGCTCTGGTGGATGTGCATGGCGCTGCCGGGCTCGGTCTCCATGGGCTTGGCCATGAAGGTGGCGAAGATGCCGTGGCGCAATGCGGTCTCGCGCACCGTGCGCTTGAACAGAAACACGCGGTCGGCCAGGTCCATGGGTTCACCGTGCGTGAAGTTGATCTCCATCTGGCCCGCGCCGGCTTCGTGGATCAGCGTCTCCACGCCCAGGCGGTGCACCTCACAGAAGCGCGAGAGCTCCAGGAAGAAGGGATCGAAGTCGTTCACCGCGTCGATGGAATACGACTGCCGGCCGGCCTCGGGCTTGCCGGTGCGGCCCAGCGGCGGCTGCAGCGGTTCGTGCGGGTTCTGGTGGCGCGCGACCAGGTAGAACTCCATCTCGGGTGCCACCACCGGAGCCCAGCCCTGTGTTTCGTAGAGTTTGAGCACCCGGCGCAACACGCAGCGCGGCGAGAGCGCCACCGGTGTGCCGTCGAACTCTTCGCAGTCGTGGATGATCACCGCCACCTGTTCGGCCGCCCAGGGCACCATGCGCGCGGTGGCGAGGTCGGGTACACACACCATGTCGGGGTCGGTGTCGCCGACGAAGGCGGTGTTGTCGGGTTGCTGGCCGTTGACCGTGTTGAGCAACACGCTCTTGGGCAGGCGCATGTGCCCGGAGTTGAGGAACAGGTCCTTGGGCAGGATCTTGCCGCGCGCGATGCCCGTCATGTCGGGGATCACACACTCCACCTCGTGGATGCGGTGCTGGGCGAGAAACTCGCGCAAGCTGTCGGTTGAAATGCTCATGCGCCACCTGATTTGATCAAATAAGGCGGCAATTTTGTCACTTTTTTCAAAAACCGAGAATATTTGATCAAATATAGCGTCAGGGCAAAAAAACGCGACCCGGAGGTCGCGTTGGGATGAGCCTGCGTCTTTTTGCTTATTCGACCTTGGCCTTTTCCCGCAGGCTGGCCTGGAACGCCGCCACTTTCTGCTGCTTCATCTGCTGGGCGATCTGGTCCTTGATCTCTTCGAGCTTGGGCAACTGGGCCTGGCGCACATCGTCCACGCGGATGATGTGCCAGCCGAACTGGCTCTTCACCGGCGCCTGCGTCATCTGGCCTTTGTCGAGCTGGACCATGGCCTCGGAAAACTCGGTCACGTAGCTGGACGCGTTGGCCCAGTCGAGGTCACCACCGTTGGCGCCGGAGCCCGGGTCCTTCGACTGCTTCTTGGCGATGTCTTCGAATTTGGCGCCGCCCTTGATGGACGCGATGACCGCCTTGGCTTCGTCTTCCTTCTCCACCAGGATATGGCGGGCGCGGTATTCCTTGCCACCATTGCTGGCCGCGAACTTGTCGTATTCGGCCTGGACTTCAGCGTCCGTCACCGGGTTCTTCTTTTCATAGTCCGCAAACAGCGCACGGATCAGGATGGTCTGGCGGGCCAGTTCCATCTGGTCCTTGTATTCGGGCAACGCGGCCACACCGCGTTTTTGTGCTTCCTGCATGAAGATTTCGCGCAGCACGACTTCTTCTTTCAGCTGGGCTCGCACCTCGTCGGTCACCGGACGACCCGATGCCTCGATCTGCTTGGCCAGCACCTCAACCCGCGCGGTCGGCACGGCTTTGCCGTTGACGATGGCCACGTTTTGCGCAGCGGCCCAGGGAGCGGCTGCAAGAAGGACGGCCGCGGTCAGGGCCGACAGGGAAAATTTCATGGTGTTCCTCGGGTGAAAAAAAACGGGGGACCAACGCGCAGGGCGGGGTTTCAGCAAACAGGGTTCAGATCGTTGCCGGGGGGTGCCCGGTCCGTGGGCTGGCTGGTCAGGTCCTGATTTCAATGGCCAGCGCGTGCAGCCCCGCGTCGGTGAATTTTTGCAGCGCATCATACACAAGGCGGTGTTGCGCCACCCGGCTCTTGCCGGCGAAGGCCGGCCCGCCGATGCGCACACGGAAGTGCGTGCCGTGGCCCAGGCCGTTGGCGCCCGCATGGCCGGCGTGGGCCGCACTTTCGTCGATCACTTCCAGCACCTCGGGCGCCAGGGCCTCGCGCAGCGCAGCTTCCAGAGCCGGGGCGGTGGTGATCACAGGGGTGGGTGTTGCGTTCATGGTTTTCGTGCCCGGTCGCCGGGGGTGTCAACGTCTTTCAGGTAGCGCGCGATGTACAGGCCCTGGCCGACGATGAAGATGATCGGGAACACGTAGCCCCAGAGCTTGAAGTTGACCCAGTCTTCGGTGGAGTAGTAGGCCGCCACATAGGCGTTGATGCCCGCCATGAAGAGGAAGTAAGCGATCCAGATCACGGTGAGCCGCGCCCACACCGCGGTCGGCAGCGACAGCTGGCTACCGAGCAATATCTGCAGGAAGTTCTTCTTCCAGACCCAGAGCGCGGCGCCCAGCACGATCGCCATGCTCGCATACAACACCGTGGGTTTCCACTTGATGAAGCGTTCGTCGTGCAGCGCCAGGGTGAGGATGCCAAACACGATCACCAGCACCAGTGTGACCTTCTGCAGGGTCTGCAACCGGCGGTCGATGGCGTAAATGAGGCCCGTCTGCACCAGCGTGGCGACCATGAGCACCGCGGTGGCGGTGTAGATGTCGTGCAGCTTGTAGGCCGCCACGAAAAGGCCGATGGGAAAGAAGTCGATGAGAAAACGCATGCCCCGATTATCGGGCTTGCGCTGCGGGCGCTGCGTGACAGGGGGTATCACAATCGGCCCGGGCCAGCGCCGGAACTTGAAACACGCAACGGGCTCTACCTGGGTCCCTTGGTCACAAACCCACTCGAAACACCCCATGCAAGCCAACGAACAACAGTCCATCCTCACCATCGCCCTGCTGGCCGCCTTTGCCGACGGCCACAAGGCCGACACCGAGCGCGAAGCCATCCGCCAGCTGGCCGAGACGCTGGGCCACGAGAGCGGTGGCGCCGGGCTGGCTCAGCTCTACCAGGATGTGCTGCTGAAGCGCGTGTCGCTGGCCGACGCCGTGGCCGGCCTGACGGACGCCGGCCAGCGCCAGTTGGCCTATGAAATGGCGGTGTGTGTCTGTGATGCGGACGGGCGCCAGAGTCCCGCGGAGACCACTTTCCTGACCGACCTGAAAGCCCGTCTGCAACTCGACGCGGCCGAGACCTCGGCATTCGAGCGCGAGGAAGCGGCTGTGCTCGACGCGGCCGACCAGGCCGCACCGATGACCGTGCCAGCCGTTGTGGCCAACTCGGCGGCGCAAGCTGTGCCGCAGGCTGCGCCACTGAACACCGCTCTCGACGCCCAGCTCGACAAGACCATCCTGAACGCGGCCATGCTCAACGGTGCGTTGGAGTTGCTGCCGCAATCCTGGGCCTCGATGGCCATCATCCCGCTGCAGGTGCGCATGGTCTACAACATCGGCAAGGCCCACGGCGTGGAGCTGGACCAGGGCCACATCCGCGAGTTCATCGCAGCGGCGGGCGTGGGTGCGACCTCGCAGTACCTTGAGCAGTTCGGTCGCAAGCTGCTCGGGGGCCTGCTGGGCAAGGTGGCCGGCCGTGCCGTGGGCGGCCTGGGACGCGCCGCCACCGGCGTGGCGTTTTCGTTTGCCACCACCTACGCCCTGGGTCAGGTGGCCAAGCGTTATTACGCGGGTGGCCGGGTGATGAGCACGGCGCTGCTGCAGGAGACTTTCCAGAACCTGCTCACGCCGGCCAAACAGCTGCAGGCGCAGTACCTGCCGCAGATCCAGGCACAGGCCCAGTCGCTGGACATGGGCAAGGTGCTGGCGATGGTGCGTGGCGGCTGAAATCAACGGCGGATTTTGTTACAAGCGCGGACGCTCCGTGTTCCTGATGCCTGGCGGTTTTGCCCCAGAATCGCCATGGGGTTTCTGTTCGCTTCCGCACGGTGGCCGAGCCACCCCCTTGTTATTGTTCGACGCACCCCATTTCATTTCAGGACACATCCTATGACGACGCACATCCGACGTGGTTTCAAACTGATCGGGCTGAGCCTGGCCATCGCCGCACTCACCGCCTGTGGCGGCAACGACGATCCCTTGCCGGGTGACACCTCGGGCGATCTGGTGGCCAAGTACATCGGCTCCTGGGAAAGCGGGTGTTATGAAGACAGTGGCGCTTCGGCCCATCTGCGCGCCGACTTCACCAAGGCGTCGGCCACCGGCTTCACCGGCGAGGTGGTCGCCTACGCCTACATCGGCACCTCGTGTTCCGGCCCGAGCGTCAAGAACAAGAAGGTGTTCACCAACATGGTCATGTCGCACGACGGCACCAAGGTGGTCGGCGGCGTGACCGCCGACAAGTTCGCCGGCACGGCCGACCAGGGTTCGGCCAAAGTGCTGCTGACCGTGAGCGGCAACATCCTTCGGATCGGCGACCCCGACGCCAGCAAGGACGCTCAGGGCTACCCCAACGCGTTCTACGACAAGTCCATGTCGCGCATCTGATCGGCTGCAGACTGAAGAATGTCTGAGCCCGGTGGCTATCCGGAAGGGAAGCCGCCGGGCTCTTCACATGGGCGTCAGGCGGGCAAAAAACCCTCCACCGAAAGGTAGCGCTCGCCGGTGTCGTAGTTGAAGCCCAGCACCACGGCGTTGGCCGGCAAGTCCGGCAGTTTCTGCGCGATGGCGGCCAGCGTGGCACCCGACGAAATGCCGACCAGCATGCCTTCTTCGCGGGCGCAACGGCGCGCCATCTCGCGGGCCGGTTCGGCGTCCACCTGGATCACACCGTCCAGCAGCGTGGTGTCGAGGTTGTTCGGAATGAAACCCGCGCCGATGCCCTGGATCGGGTGGGGCGCCGGACTGCCACCCGAGATGACCGGCGAGGCCACCGGTTCCACCGCGTACACCTTGAGCCCGGGCCATTTCGCTTTCAGCACCTGCGCGCAGCCGGTGATGTGGCCGCCGGTGCCCACACCGGTGATCAGCACGTCCACACCCTCGGGGAAGTCGGCGGCGATTTCCGCGGCCGTGGATTTGGCGTGGATCGCGACGTTGGCCGGGTTGTTGAACTGCTGCGGCATCCAGGCGCCGGGCGTGCTGGCGACGATCTCTTCGGCCCGGGCGATGGCGCCTTTCATGCCTTTTTCACGCGGGGTCAGGTCGAAGCTTGCACCGTAGGCCAGCATCAGGCGTCGCCGCTCGACGGACATGCTGTCGGGCATGACCAGCACCAGCTTGTAGCCCTTGACGGCCGCCACCATGGCCAGGCCGATGCCGGTGTTGCCCGAGGTGGGCTCGACGATGGTGCCGCCGGGCTGCAGGGCGCCCGACTGCTCGGCGTCTTCCACCATCGCCAGCGCAATGCGGTCCTTGATGGAGCCACCCGGGTTGCCGCGCTCGGACTTGATCCACACCTGCTGCGAGGCGCCGGCAAACAGCCGCTGGATGCGCACGTGCGGCGTGTTGCCGATGGTGTCGAGGATGTTCTGGGCCTTCATGCGGTGCTCCTGAGGTGTGTCGAAGGGCGCCAGTATCCCCTGTCTGCGAACACCTTGCAGGCCGCGACCCGGCCAGGTCCGAGCACCTCACATGGCTGCTTCCAGCATCTGCCGGTATTCCTCCGCGCTGGCGATGCGCGGATTGGTCTTGTGGCAATGGTCGGCCAGTGCACCTTCGATCACCTTGTGAAACAGGTCGGGCGTGACACCCATCGCGGCCAGGCCGCTGGGCAGGCCGAGGCGGGCGTTCATGTCCTTGATCGCTTCGCCGATGTCGCTGCCACTGTCCAGGCCCATGGCGTGTGCCATGCGCTGCAGGCGGTTTTCTTTCCGGATGGACTCGGCCCCGGCGTTGAACGCGATCACCGCGGGCAGGAACATGGCGTTGAGCGTGCCGTGGTGCAGGCGCGGGTTGACGCCACCCAGGCTGTGGCTGAGCGAATGCACGCAGCCCAGGCCTTTCTGGAACGCCATCGCGCCCTGCATGCTGGCGCTCATCATGTTCAGCCGTGCCTCGCGGTCGCTGCCGTCGTGGGTGGCGCGCTCGATGTGCGCCCAGCCGCGCATCAGGCCATCGAGGGCGATGCCGTCCGCCGGCGGGTTGAAGGCCGGGGCCATGAAGGTTTCCATGCAGTGGGCGATGGCGTCCATGCCGGTGGCGGCGGTCAACATGGGCGGCAGGCCCAGCGTGAGGCCCGGGTCGAGCAGGGCGGTCTTGGGCACCAGGTGCCAGCTGTGGAAACCGAGCTTGCGGCCGTCGTCCACGATCACGATGGCACCGCGCGCCACTTCGCTGCCGGTCCCGGCGGTGGTGGGCACGGCGATCAGCGGCGGCACGCGGTCCGTGATCTTCGGCGAGCCGCCTTCGATGGTGGCGTAGGTCTTGAGCGGGCCTTCGTGCACCGCGGCGATGGCCACGCCCTTGGCGCAATCGATCGAGCTGCCACCACCGAGCGCGATCAGGCCGTCGCAGCCCTCGGCTTTGTAGACCGCCACGGCCGCGCGAACGGCGGCTTCGGTCGGGTTCGACGGCGTCTGGTCGAACACGGCGGGCTTCAGGCCGGGCAGGGCGGCGAGCGCCTTGTCCAGCAGACCCGCGGCCTTCACACCCGCGTCGGTCACGATCAGCGGACGTTGGATGCCCACGCGCTCGCATTCAGCCTGCAATTGCGCGAGTGCGCCAAAGTCGATCAGGATGTTGGTCACATAGAGGATCTGGGCCATGAGGTTCCGCTCTCCCCCTGCGCCGCTTCGCGTCTTCCCCCAGAGGGGGACCACACCAGTGGCCCGGCAAAGCCGGTTCCACGGTGCGCGCTGGGTGGCGACTGGTTGTTCGAGGGTGTAGGTGTTGCCCAGCGCAGCACTGCGGCGAATATACGGCCGCACGCGCTGGAGGCCAATGCCACCGGGGTGACCGCCGGTCGCAGAAAAGACAGCCACAATCCGGCGCAAAGCGTTTCCAACCATGTCGCACCACCCCAACCCCCGGTCCCTGCTCACCGCCACCATGCGCGGCGTGCTCGACCGCATCGCCCGCGCCGGCCACCCGCCCATGCACGCCCTCTCACCCGCCCAGGCCAAACAGGCCTACGCCGCGGGCGCTGGCGTGCTCGACATCCCGCCGCACAAGCTGGCGCACGTTGAAGATCTGAAGATCCCCGCGCGCGATGGTTTCGAGCTGCCCGCCCGGCTGTTCGCGCCCGCTTCGGCGCACCCGCTGCCGGTGCTGCTGTACCTGCACGGCGGCGGCTTCACCGTCGGCAGCGTGGCGACACACGAGCCGCTGTGCCGCCACCTGGCCCACCTCGCGCACTGCGCCGTGGTCTCGGTGGACTACCGGCTCGCACCGGAGTGGCCATTCCCCACCGCCGTGCACGATGCCTGGGACAGCCTGGCCTGGCTGCGCGACAACGCCGCAGCGCTGCGCCTGGACGGCAGCCGGATCGCGGTGGGCGGCGACAGCGCGGGTGGCACGCTCGCCGCCGTCACCGCCATCAGCGCGCGCGACGCCGGCTGGCCGCTGGCGCTGCAGCTGCTGTTCTACCCCGGCACCGCGGGCCACCAGAACACCGCCAGCCACAAGACCTTCGCCAAAGGTTTTTTGCTCGAAGAGGCCCACGTCACCTATTTCTTCAACCACTACCTGCGCAGCGCGGCCGATCGGGACGATTGGCGCTTCGCCCCGCTGGACGGCGTGGACGCATCCGGCCAGGTGCGCGACCTCGACGGCGTGGCGCCGGTCTGGATCGGCCTGGCCGAATGCGACCCGCTGACGGACGAAGGCGTGCAGTATGCGGACCGCCTGCGCATGGCGGGCGTGCCGGTCGATCTGGAGATCTACGCCGGTGTGGTGCATGGTTTCATCCAGTTTGGCCGCGCCATCCCGCAGGCGTTGACGGCGCACAACGATGCCGCCCGTGCACTGCGCCACGCCTTCGGCACCTGATACCCACCACACGGAGACCACCCACATGCCCCAGATGAAACGCGCCGACTTCCGCTTCTTCCACCGCCTGCGCGTGCGCTGGGCCGAGGTGGACATGCAGAAAATCGTGTTCAACGCGCACTACCTGATGTATTTCGACACCGCCATCGCCGACTACTGGCGCGCACTGGCGCTGCCTTACGAAGCGTCCATGCACCAGCTCGACGGTGACCTCTATGTGGTCAAGGCCACGGTGGAGTTCCACGCCTCGGCGCGGGTGGACGACCAGATCGAGGTGGCGATGAAATGCAGCCGCATCGGCACTTCTTCCATGACCTTCACCGGCGCCATCTTCCGCGGTGAAGAACACCTGATCTCGTGCGAACTTGTCTACGTGTTCGCCGACCCGGTCACGCAAACCTCGCGCCCTGTGCCACCCGCGTTGCGCGACATCGTGCTCGGCTACGAGGCGGGCGAGGCCATGGTGACGATGAAGGTCGGTGGCTGGAGCGAGCTTGGCGACGACGCGCGGCGCATCCGCACCGCGGTGTTCGTGGAGGAGCAGCGCATTCCCAAGGACCTGGAAAGCGACGCGGCCGACCTGACAGCGGTGCACGCTGTGGCCTACAACCGCCTGGGCCAGCCCGTGGCGACCGGGCGCTTCGTGCCACACGAGCCCGGTGTGGTGAAGGTCGGACGCCTGGCGGTGCACCGCGTGCTGCGCGGCGGCCATCTCGGGCGCCAGGTGTTGATGGCGCTGATGGACGCGGCCCGCGACGGCGGGGAACGCGAAGTGATGCTGCATGCGCAGCGCAGCGCCGTGGGCTTTTACGAGCGGCTGGGCTACCAGGCCCGGGGTGCGTCGTTCGAAGAGGCGGGTATTGAACACCAGGAGATGTTCAAACCACTGGGCTGACTCACCAATAAAGGGTTTCGCTGCGCCGGTTGTGGGGGGTCCAGGCATGCCCGCGGCCGGCCGCGGGTGCGTGGGTCCACTCGTCCACCGCCACCCGCCAGGCCGCTGGCGCCGCGCTGGTGTCGAACCTCTGCACGCTCAGGACCATGCTGCTGCGGGTGCCATAGCCGCGCTCGGGCATGCTCACAAAGGGGCTGGACAGGCCGTGTTCCATCTCCAGCGGCACACCGGTTTGCGGCAATTCGTGTGCGGGCACGCGCCGGGCATCGGCCAGCGCTGCGGTTAGGCTGGCGATCGGCAAGGGTGAAGAAACGGGCTGCGCCAGACAACCACCGAGGGCCTGTTTCAACCGTTCGCTCTTGGGCCAGGGGGTATCGAGCGCTGCATTGGACAGGCCGTAGACACCCGCCTCCAGGCGGCGGCTGTGCAGGCCGGTGGGGCGTTCGTCGTGCGGACGTTCTGGGTCGCGGTTGCCGGCCCAGGCCCAGAATTTGTTGTGGAAATCGCCGACCACCAGATTGAAGCCGCCGTACGCGGCCGGATCGAGGTCGTCCAGCAGCGCCTCCCAGCCCTGCCCGCCGTCCAGCCAGCGGGTGGCCAGTTCGCCCCGGCTGCGTGTGCCCGGCCCGGCCTGGGCGCTGCGCACGTTGGTGATCATGGCCACGCGGCCGGTGTCGCTGACACCGAGCCAGGTGCCGCCGTCCCGCAGGTCGCGCCCGGCCACGACTCCCGTGCCGTCGGGCAGGGTCCAGCGGTGCAGGGCTTCGGTCGGGCGGTCCAGGAATTCGTCGCGGTTGGCCGCGATCAGCAGCGGACAAACCGGGCTGGCATCGATGGCAAAGGCGATCAGGCACATGGGTGTCGGCGCCAGATGAGCGCTGGACGGCTCACACGTCTTCGAGCAGCGGGTAGGGCAGAGGCAGCAGTTGCAGGGCGGGACCGCTGGCGCTGCCGGCGTGCAGGCTGCCGCTGGTGGCCGCGCTGGTCTGCATGGACACGGTGGCGCTCCAGCCGCCCGCGGGGTTGGCCGCGGCGGCGGCCACGGTGCCGCAGGGCTGTTCGGCGTCGCTGCTGTGGAACACGTCCTGCCCCACGGTCAAGGGTTCATCGGCCTGCACCAGAAACGCGCGGCGCTTGAGCGTGCCGCGGAACTGGCTGCGCGCCACCACTTCCTGGCCGGGGTAACAACCTTTCTTGAAGTTCACGCCGCCCACCGATTCGTAGTTCAGCATCTGCGGCACAAAGGCTTCCACGATCGGCTGGGTGAGGGTGACGACGCCGGCCATCACATCCAGCCAGGCCCAGTGGGCTTCGGGCAGGGCATCGCCCGCGGGTGGCGGGTGACCGGCCGGTGCCGCCCACAGCGCGCGGGACAGGCCTTGCGACGGGTACAGCGCGATGGTCTGGGCGGCGCCGGGTTCACCGGACTTGCTCCAGGGTTGGGCGCCTGCGGGCGCGGCGGTTCCGCTGAGACCCCAGACCTGAAACTCCGCGCTCGCGTCGCTCAACCGGGCCTTCGCCCGCAGCACGAACATGGACAGGCGCTTGAGCGCGGCCGGCAGCAGATCGCGACTGCAAACCAGCAGCACGTCGTCGTGCGCGAGCTTGAAGCCCACAAAACTCGCCAGCATGCGGCCCTTGGCCGAACAGAACGCCGCCAGCCGCGCTTCGGACAGGCCGAGCAGCGAAAAATCCTGCGTCAGCTGGCCATGCAGGAACTTCGCCGCGTCTTCGCCCTGCACGCGGATGACCCCCAGTTGGGGCAACGGGGTCGCGCCTTGGAGCGCGGGCGGGGAAACGCTGGGCGGGGAGGGCGGGTTCATGGAGTTTCGGATGGGTGGCGTGGCGGGTGGGGGTGACAGCGGTCGATTATCATCTTTGGCCCGGTTCCCTGCCGGCAACGCCACCCATCTCCTCGCACCATTCCGATTCGTGAAACGCCTCCTGTTCCTGCTGTTCTGGCTGCCGCTGATCGCGCTGGGACTGGTTGTGGGCGCCGGCTGGTGGTGGCTGCACCAGCCGCTGGTCTTGCCGGCCGATGCCAGCGCACAGGCGCCGGTGGAGTTGAACATTCCGCCGGGCAGCACCGCGCGGGACGTGGCGCGGGCCGTCAGCAGCGCCGGGGTCGCCGTGCCGCCGAGCCTGCTCTACGCCTGGTTTCGTGCTTCCGGACAGGGCCGTTCGATCAAGGCGGGGGTCTACGAAATCAAACCCGGCGCCACGCCGAGCAGTCTGCTGGGCCAGCTGGTGCGCGGCGAGCAGGCGCTGCGCAGCCTGACCCTGCTGGAGGGCTGGAATGTGCGCGAAGTGCTGGCGGCAGTGCGCGCTTCTCCAGATTTGAACCAGGATCTCGAAGGCCTGGACCCGGCCGAGATCATGGCCCGCATCGGCTACGCCGGGAGGCATCCCGAAGGCCGTTTTTTCCCCGACACCTACCGCATGGTCAAACACGCCACCGCGTCCAGCGTGTTGCGCCAGGCGGCCCAGGCCATGGATCAGCGCCTGGCCCAGGCCTGGGCCCAGCGCGCGCCCAGTTCGCCGCTGCGCACACCCGAAGAAGCGCTGATCCTCGCCAGCATTGTCGAAAAGGAAACCGGCACAGAAAGTGACCGGGGCTTGGTTGCCGGCGTGTTCAGCAACCGCCTGCGCATCGGCATGCGCCTGCAGACCGATCCCACGGTGATCTATGGCCTGGGCGAACGCTTCGATGGCAACCTGCGCCGGGTGGATCTTGAGACCGACAACCCCTACAACACCTACACCCGCGCCGGCCTGCCGCCCACACCGATCGCGATACCCGGCTGGAACTCGTTGCTCGCGGCGGTACAACCGGCGGCCACGCCCGCGATGTATTTCGTGGCGCGCGGTGACGGCAGCAGCCAGTTCAGCAGCACGCTGGACGAACACAATGCGGCGGTGCGTCGCTACCAGATCAAATGACCCCCGGCCTGTTCATCTCCTTCGAAGGCATCGACGGTGCGGGCAAATCCACCCACATCGCAGGTCTGGCCGAGGCCTTCAAAGGCCAGGGCCGCACCGTGACCCTGACGCGCGAACCCGGCGGCACACCGCTGGCCGAAAAGCTGCGCGCCATGGTGCTCGGCGACGCCATGGACCCGCTCACCGAATCGCTGCTGGTGTTCGCGGCGCGGCGCGACCACCTGCTCACCGTGATCGAACCGGCGCTGGCGCGTGGCGACGTGGTGTTGTGCGACCGCTTCACCGACGCCACCTTTGCCTACCAGGGTGGTGGTCGTGGTTTTGACCTGCAGACCCTGGCCACACTGGAGCGCTGGGTGCAGGCCACGCCCGCCATGCGGGGCGAAAGCATCCGCCAACCCGATCTGACCGTCTGGTTCGATCTGCCGGCCGAAACCGCCGCGGCCCGCCTGGCCGACGCCCGTGCGCCCGACCGATTTGAAGCCCAGCCGGTGGCGTTTTTCCGCGCAGTGGCCGCAGGCTATGCGGCGCGTGCCGAAGCCGAGCCGCGGCGCTTTGCGCGCATCAACGCCGACCAGCCGCGCGAGCGGGTCTGGGCGGCGATCGCGGCGGAGTTTGTCCAGCGGGGCTGGTTGCCTGCACCGGCAGCGTCCGGCCCTTCCGCCACCTAGCGCAGCGCCCATGGCCACCCGTTCAACACCCCCTGAAGTCGTCGCACAACCCTCGGCCACCCGCCCACCCTGGGTTCAGCGCCAGTTGCAGGCGCTGCTGGCGCAACGGGGTCATGCCTGGCTGCTGCAGGGGCCGTCGGGTCTGGGGCAATACGAGCTCGGTCTGGCACTGGCGCAGACCTGGCTGTGCGAGCAACCCACAGCGTCCGGCCCCTGCGGGGTCTGCGGCAGCTGCCACATGGTCGACACCCACGCCCACCCCGATTTTGTGGTGCTCATGCCTGAGACGGTCATGCTCGAACGCGGCTGGCCCCTGTCGGAAACCGCGCAGAAAGAGATCGACGACAAGAAGCGCAAGCCCAGCAAGGAAATCCGTGTCGAGGCCATGCGCGACACCGTGGCCTTTGCCCAGCGCACCAGTGCACGCGGGCGGGGCCTGGCGGTGCTGGTTTATCCGGCTGAGCGCATGAACCATGTGACGGCCAACGCCTTGCTCAAGACCCTGGAAGAGCCGCCCGGGGACGCCCGCTTCGTGCTCGCCAGCGAGGCCACCCACCAGCTGCTGCCCACCATCCGCAGCCGCTGCCAGACCCACGCCATGGAGTGGCCTCCGGAGCCGGAAGCCTTGCCGTGGCTTCAGGACAACGCGGCCGCTCAGAGCCGTCCCACGCCAGAGCAGGCCCAGGTCTGGCTGCGCGCGGCCGGTGGGCGCCCGGTGGATGCCCTGGCCTGGGCTGGCACCGGCCTGAATGCCAAGGCCTGGGCCGAGCTGCCCGCCGCGCTGGCCCGGGGCGACTGGAGCACGCTGACCGGCTGGCCCGCCGCGCAGCAACTCGAGTTGCTGCAAAAGCTCTGCCACGACCTGATGGTGCAGGCGGCCGGTGGCACGCCACGCTTCTTCACCGCTGCGAACCTGCCGGCGGCGCCGCGCTGGGGCGTGCTGGCCAAGTGGTCACGCGAACTGCTGGACGCGGCGCGCTCGGTGGAACACCCGTACAACCCCGGTTTGATGCAGGAGGCCTGGGCCGCGCGCACGCGGCAGGCGCTGGTTTCCCGCTAAACTTGTTGCTCATGAGCACCAGCCCCTCCGCATCCAACGCCTCTGTACGTCCGAGCGTGATCCAGCTCTCCATCAAGGAGAAAGCGGCGTTGTATGCGGCCTACATTCCGCTGTTTGCAGATGGGGGCATCTTCATTCCGTCTTCGCGCGAATACCGCATCGGCGACGACGTCTATGTGCTGCTCAGCCTGCCCGACGATCCCCAGCGCTACCCCGTGGCCGGCAAGGTCGCCTGGGTCACACCCGCCAAGGCGCAGGGTGGGCGCACGCAAGGCGTGGGCATCCGCTTCCCGTCTGACGAAAAATCGCGCCTGCTCAAGCTCAAGATTGAAGAAATCCTGGGCACCAGCCTCGGCTCGGACCGCCCCACCCAGACCATCTGAACCGAGGCGGTTCAAACCGCTTCCGGCGGGGCGCCCGTCTTCTCGCCGCAACCAGCCCCGTATGTTCACCGACTCCCATTGCCACCTGAATTTTCCGGAACTGCGCGGGAACCTGCCTGCGATCCTGGCCGCCATGAGCCAAGCCCAGGTGGATCGTGCCCTGTGCATCTGCACGACGCTCGAAGAGTTTGACGACGTGCACGGGCTGGCGCGTGACCACGCCAACCTCTGGGCCACGGTGGGCGTGCACCCCGACAACGAAGGCGTGCAGGAGCCCACGCTGGAAGACCTGCTCCAGCGCGCGGCGCTCCCGCGGGTGGTGGGCGTGGGGGAAACCGGGCTGGACTACTACCGCCTGAACGGCCGCAGCGTGGCCGACATGGCCTGGCAGCGCGATCGCTACCGCACCCACATCCGGGCCGGCCGCCAGACCGATCTGCCTCTGGTGATCCACACCCGGAGCGCTTCGGAAGACACGCTGGCGATCCTGCGCGAGGAGGGCGGCTTTGACAGCACGGCCCCTTCGGCGTGGCCCAGATCGCGGGGGGTTTTTCACTGTTTCACCGAAACCGAGGCGGTGGCCCGCGCCGCGCTGGACCTGGATTTCTGCATCTCTTTCTCCGGCATCCTGACCTTTCGCAATGCTGGCGATCTGCGCGAGATCGCCCGGTTCGTGCCGCTGGACCGCATGCTGATCGAAACCGACAGCCCGTATCTGGCACCGGTGCCCCACCGCGGCAAAACCAACAACCCGGCCTTCGTGCCCTTTGTGGCTCAGCAGATTGCGGAAGTCAGGGGCATGGCTGTGGAAGCCGTGGCCGAAGCCACCAGCCGCAATTTTGAGCAGCTTTTCAATCGCGTTGTGGCCTGAGGGTATTCATGAAACACTTTAAGTTCATTGAAAAGTTTATTGTTCTTGCCTATTTTTTTACATTTACTTCAGGAGCTGCCGCGGGCGCCTTCGAAGATTTTTTCAGCGCCGCCAAACTGGACAACGAGCCCGTGGTGGTCGGGCTCACCCTGCGTGGGTTTGATCTCAACACCGTTGACCAGCGCGGTGAAAGCGCGCTGCTGATCGCCGTGCGCGAGGGGTCGCGCAAGGTGGCCCTGTTCCTGCTGGAACAACCCTCGGTGAAGGTTGAGGCACGCAACCCCAACGGTGAAAGCCCGTTGATGCTGGCGGCTCTGAAAGGCGATCTGGACATGGCCAGACGCCTGATCCAGCGCAAAGCCGAGGTCAACAAACCGGGATGGACGGCCCTGCACTACGCTGCCTCCAACGCCACAGAGGCCAGCGAAGACCTGGTTCGCTTGCTGCTGGAGCACCACGCCTACATCGACGCCGAATCGCCCAACCGGAGCACGCCTCTGATGATGGCGGCGCATTACGGCCACCCGGCCGTGGTGAAGCTGTTGCTGGAAGAGGGGGCCGATCCCCTGCTGCGCAACGAACAGGGCCTGACAGCGATTGATTTCGCGCGGCGGGGCGCGCGTCAGGAAGCCGCCGACCTCATCGCGTCCTTTGTGCGCAGGAAACGCCCCGCCGGCACCTGGTGACCTGCATCCCGGCGGAACGTTTCTGCTCCCGGCGCACGGCAGGAAAACCTGTCGGGCAAGACTAGGTGTAATCCCTCGGTAGGTGGAACCCACAACGATTTACCCTAAAAACCGCAGTTACCCGACGCCCGCGAGGGCCGACGGCTGGGATGACAAGACGGTTTGACGTGTAATTCGCTCGCAGATGTAGCCCAGCAGGACACGCCAGCGATCAATTTTTGGCAACTGCTCCGCAGCGCTTC
>JAURYH010000071.1 GCA_030653975.1 Hydrogenophaga sp.
TGGCCATCGTGGCTTGCATGCGCAAGCTCCTGACCATCCTCAACGCCATGCTCAGAGATCAGGCTTCATGGAGCACTCTCAAGCATGAGATTTCCGCTCAATCCACTTGACTTTCAACACAGTTGCTCAAGGGGGCTGAGGGCCGCGGCTCCGAGCCTGCCTGCGCAGGCTTGGACGGCCCGAAGAAGCCTCGACTCTGGCGAGGCTGCGGCCTGCAAGGCGCACTGGCCGTCCGGCGAAGCCGGCCCGGCGGTGCCCTTGGCTGGACCACTGCATGCGCAGCGGGGTGGCGCTCCGACACCGTGACACACTGACTGTGGAGATGTACCCATGAGCGACACCCTGCACGACATCACGTTCTGGTACGACCCGATCTCGCCCTACGCCTACCTCGCCTTCGAGCGACTGCCCGAGGCGCTGATGGGTCTGAGCGTGCGCGTGCGCTACAAGCCGGTGCTGTTCGCGGCCCTGCTCAAAGCCAACGGCCAGCTCGGGCCGGCGGAGATTCCCGCCAAACGCGACTGGACCTACCGCCAGGTGCAGTGGCTGGCGCACCACCACGGCGTGCCGCTCGACCTGCCGGCCGCCCACCCGTTCAACCCGCTGGCGCTGCTGCGCCTGGGCCTGGCCACCGCCATCGCCACCGACGGTGCACCCTATGAGACCAACCGCTACGTGGCCGAGCAGCTGTTCCACCACGTCTGGCGCGGCGGCGGCGATGCGGTGGCACCGGAGCGCCTGGCCGCGCTGCAGACCCTGCTGCAGGACCACATGGCCCAGCGCGAGAAACCCTGGCACGCACCCGACAGCGAGGTGGTGAAGCAGCGCCTGCGCAGCAACACCGATGAAGCGCTGGCGCTCGGCCTGTTTGGCGTGCCGGCGCTCGAAGTGAACGGCCGCGTGTTCTGGGGGCAGGACGCTTTGCCCATGCTGCGGGCCCAGCTGGAGGGTGACCCGTGGTTCGACTCCGGTGCCTGGGACGCCGCAGCGGCGCTGCCTGCGGGCGTGCGCCGCGGGGGCTGATGCCCTGGTCGTTGACGGGCCTCAAGCCGGGGGCGCGCGACGGCGGCTAAGATGGCGTGCACCCGTCGCGGCCGGGGTCCTGAAACGGACCGCGGGCCGGAACTGAAACACTTTCACCCACAAGGAGATATGGCATGTTCAAAAAAATCCTGGTCCCTACCGATGGCTCGACGCTGGCGCAGAGCGCCGCCTCCACCGCCGCCCAGCTCGCCAAGAGCCAGGGCGCGCAGGTCGTGGGCGTGTATGTGATCGACCCGTTTCCCTACATCGGTATCGGTGATGCGTCCGCTGTCGGTTTGCAGGCCTACATGGCCGAAGCCCGCAGCGCCGCCGGGCAGGCGCTGGAGGCCCTGGGCAAGGTCTGCAAAGACGAGGGCGTGCCCTTCGTGGGTGACACGATCGAGCGCAACGTGGTCTACGAAGGCGTGATCGAAACCGCGAAAGCCGAAGGCTGCGACCTGATCGTGATGGCCTCGCACGGCCGCCAGGGCGTCAAGGCGCTGATCCTGGGCAGCGTGGCGCAGAAGGTGCTCACGCACGCCAGCATGCCGGTGCTGATCGTGAAGGGTTGAAGGAACCTCCCCCGCAGCGCTTCGCGCTACCCCCTCAAGGGGGCGGCACCAGCCGTCCGGCAAAGCCGGCCCGGCGGTGCCCTGGGTGGCTCCCTTTTCAAGGGAGCGGCGACGCAGGGGGTTACCTCCGAAACTTGCCGGCGGCGTCCACGATGGACAGGTCGGCGAAATCGAGGCCGGTGTGGTTGTCCGGTCCGTAGCTCACGCTGAGGCCGCCGATGTTGAGGTTCTGCAGGCCCTCCAGCGCGTCGCGCAGGCTGACGGGTGTCGGGTTGGGCCCGGCGCGGCGCAGGCCTTCGACCAGCACCTTGGCGGCGGCAAAGCCTTCGATCATCGCGGGCGACACACCTTCCATGCCCCTGGCCTTGGCCAGCGTCTGGGCCTCGCGGATCAGGGGATAGGTCAGCGAGCGCTCGTTGGGGAAGACCTGGGTCACGATCACGCCGTGTGCGTGTTCACCCAGCAGCTGGATGAAGCCCTCCGACGCGTTGTTGGACAGGGTGACGATCTGCGCCCGTGAGCCGGCGGCGCGGATCGCCTTGACCGCGTTGGCGGTGTTGCCGGCCGAGCCGATCACCATCACGGCCTGGGCTTTCTGCTGGGTCACTTGCTGGGCCAGCGCGGCAAACTCGGGTTTGTCGCGCGGAAATTTCTCCAGCAGCAGCGGTTTCTGCCCGACCTTTTCAAAACCCTTTTGCGCCCCGGCGGCCGAATCGGCGCCAAACGAGTCGTCGGTCTGCAGCACGGCGATGCGCGTCATGCCGAGGCTGGCCAGGTGTTCGATGGCCTTGGCCGCTTCGCGCTGGTAGGTGGCGCGCACGTTGAACACCCAGGGGTTGACGGGGGTGTGCAGCACCATGGCGCCCGTGCTGGGCCCCACCAGCGGCAGCTTGTACTCGGCCAGCAGCGGCAGCAGGGCCTGCGCGTGCGGCGTGCCGCGGTTCAGGAACAGCGCCAGCACCTTCTGCTGGGTGATCAGCTCGCGGGCCACCTCGACCGTGCGCTTGGGGTCGAACTGGTCGTCCACCGAAATCAGCTCGATCTTCTGGCCGTTCACGCCACCGCGCGCGTTGACCGCGTCCAGGTAGAGCCTGGCGCCTTCGGTGTTCTCCTTCACGCCCGCCGCGACAGAGCCGGTAAAGCCCGAGGGCTGGCCGATGCGCAACTGGGCCCAGGCGGGCATTGCAAGGGTGGTGAGGGCCGCCAGGCAGGCGGTGACCAGAGCCAGGCGGTGCCCAGGGCGGGTGGGTGTCATGTGTTTGTCTCCAAGGATGGCGCCAGTCTAGGCGCGGCGGCGTTCCGGGAAATTGTGGAAATGACGTAGCCGCGCACGGTGCGGGGCTTGCGCTCCTAGAATGTTTGCCTCCCCACCGGAAGCCCCTTCATGTCTGATGCGCACCCGCTCCTGAACCCCTCGTCCCCGTCCGAACCCGCGGACGCTGCACCGGCAGACAGCCCGGCGCACACCGAGACCGGGCTGATCCGCATCCGCGGCGCGCGCCAGCACAACCTGAAGAACATCGACCTCGACATCCGCACCGGCGAGCTCACGGTGGTCACCGGGCCGAGCGGTTCGGGCAAGTCCAGCCTGGTGTTCGACACCCTGTTCGCCGAGGGCCAGCGGCGCTACGTGGAGACCTTCAGCGCCTACGCGCGCCAGTTCCTCGACCGCATGGACAAACCGGCGGTGGACCGGGTGGACGGCGTGCCGCCCGCCATCGCCATCGACCAGACCAACCCGGTGCGCAGCTCGCGCTCGACCGTGGGCACGATGACCGAGCTGAACGACCACCTGAAACTCTTGTTTGCGCGTGGGGCCGACCTGTTCGACCGCGAAACCGCGCTGCCGGTGCGGCACGACTCGCCGGAGTCGATCTACGCCGAACTGCAGAAGCGTTGTTTGGAGCTGGGCGATCCCAGACTGGTGGTCACTTTCCCCGTGGAGCTGCCGGCCAGCACCACACCCGAAGAAATCGAACAATGGTTGTCCGCCAGCGGCTACACGCGGGTGCAGGCCGAGCGCATCGTGCAGCGGGCTGCATCCGCGCCCGACGCGAAGGCCGCCAAGACCACCAAGGCCAAAACCGCCAAGGCGGACAAGGCGGCCAAAAGCGCTGCCGCCAGCGAATCGGTGAAGGTGCTCGACGTGGTGGCCGACCGCTTCCGCATCGGCACGGCCGAGCAGGCGCGGGTGATGGAGGCCATCGAGGCCGGCCTCAAGCGCGGCAGCGGCAAGCTGATGGTGTATGTGTTGGGGGACGAAGGTTCCGAGCCGGTCATCTGGCGGTTTTCCACCGGTCTGCATTGCCCCGAGAGCGACATCCGCTACACCGACCCCACCCCGTCGATGTTTTCGTTCAACTCGGCCGTGGGCGCCTGCGAGGCCTGCCGCGGTTTTGGCCGCGTGATCGGTGTGGACTACGGCCTCGTGATCCCGAACGACAAGCTCACGCTGCGCAACGGCGCGATCAAGGTGTTCCAGACACCGGCGTGGAAAGAAGCGCAGGACGACCTGATGCGCCACGCCGAAACGGCGGGCGTCCCGCGCGACACACCCTGGAGCAAGCTCACGCCCGAGCAGCAGCACTGGGTCAGGGCCGGTTCGCCGAACTGGAACGGCAAATGGAACCAGCACTGGTTTGGCATTGCGCGCTTCTTCGAATACCTGGAGAGCAAGGCCTACAAGATGCACATCCGCGTGCTTTTGTCCAAATACCGCAGCTACACCGAATGCCCGAGCTGTGGTGGTGCCCGCCTGAAGACCGACAGCCTGCTCTGGCGCATCGGCACGAAACAGCAGGCTGACGCCGTGCTGCCGCCCGAGAAGCGCTATTTGCCGAAGGGCGTGAAGTGGTCGCGTGCGCAGCTCGAAGCCTTGCCCGGGCTCTGCCTGCACGACTTGATGCTCTTGCCGCTGGACAAGTTGCGGGTGTTTTTCGCGTCTTTGCCTCCCTCCCCCGCTGGGGGAGGGCAGGGGTGGGGGCCTGCAGGCGCACAAGCCCCCATCCCAACCTTCCCCCAGGGGGGGAAGGAGCTGCAAAGTGGCCAGGCACAAGCCGTCAAGCTGCTGTTTGAAGAGATCAACACCCGCATCCGCTACCTCTGCGAGGTCGGCATCGGCTACCTCACGCTGGACCGCCAGAGCCGAACGCTCAGCGGCGGCGAGGTGCAGCGCATCAACCTCACCACGGCGCTGGGCACCTCGCTGGTGAACACGCTGTTCGTGCTCGACGAACCCAGCATCGGCCTGCACCCGCGCGACATGGCGCGCATCAACGACGCCATGCTGCGCCTGCGCGACGCCGGCAATACGCTGGTGGTGGTCGAGCACGACCCGGCCGTGATGCTCGCGGCCGACCGCCTGATCGACATGGGCCCCGGCCCGGGCGAACGCGGCGGCCAGATCGTGTTCGACGGCACGCCCGAAGCCATCCGCAGCGCCGACACGCTGACCGGCGCCTACCTGGGCGCGCGCAAGACCGTGGGCATGGGTTTCAAGCGCATGGTGACCGACAGCACGCCGCGCCTCATCCTTGAAGGTGCGCGCGAACACAACCTGCAGAACGTCTCGGTCGAGTTCCCGCTGCAGCGCCTGGTGGTGGTCACCGGCGTGTCGGGTTCGGGCAAATCGAGCCTGATCCAGGACGTGCTCGCGCCCGCGCTGCTGCGCCACTTCGGCAAGTCCACCGACTCGCCGGGTGCGCACGACCGCCTGCTCGGCGCCGACTTCCTGAGCGAGGTCGTGTTCGTGGACCAGTCGCCCATCGGCAAGACCGCGCGCTCCAACCCGGTGAGCTACGTCGGCGCCTGGGATGCCGTGCGCGCCCTGTTCGCCGACGCGCCACTCTCGCGCCAGCGCAGCTACACCGCGAGCAAGTTCAGTTTCAACAGTGGCGACGGACGCTGCCCCACCTGCGGCGGCTCGGGCTTCGAACACGTCGAAATGCAGTTCCTGAGCGACGTGTACCTGCGCTGTCCGGACTGCGATGGCAAACGCTACCGGCCCGAAATCCTGGATGTGCGCATCGAGCGCGGGGCCCGCTGGTTCAACGTGGCCGATGTGCTGGACCTCACCGTGAGCGAAGCCGCCGCGCTGTTCGCGAGCGACCGCGAAGTCATCCGCGCGCTGCAGCCCATCGTGGACGTGGGCCTCGAATACGTGAAGCTGGGCCAGCCCGTGCCCACGCTCTCGGGTGGCGAAGCGCAGCGCCTCAAACTCGCGGGTTTCCTGGCCGAAGCCGCCAAGACGGCGAGCGCCAGCCGCCAGCCGATTTCGCGCAAGGGCACGCTGTTCCTGTTTGACGAGCCCACCACCGGCCTGCACTTCGATGACATCGCCAAGCTCATGCGCAGCCTGCGCAAGCTGCTCGATGCCGGGCATTCGCTGATCGTGATCGAGCACAACCTCGACGTGATCCGCGCCGCCGACTGGCTGGTCGACCTCGGCCCCGAAGGCGGCGTGGGCGGTGGCTTGATCGTGGCCGAAGGCCCGCCGGAAGAGGTGCGACAGCACGCCAGCAGCCACACCGCCAGGGCCTTGCGCGACTACGCCGAGTCCATGGGCGAGGTGCATGCGGTGCAGGAAGGCCGGCTGGTGGACTACCTGAAACAGCCGCAGCGCCAGCGGGCGTCGGCCGTGCGCACCGCGGGTCACAGCAACGCCATCCGCATCGTCAACGCCAAGGAACACAACCTCAAGAACCTGAGCGTGGACATCCCGCGCGGCCAGTTCAACGTGATCTCCGGCGTGAGCGGTTCGGGCAAGTCCACGCTGGCCTTCGACATCCTGTTCAACGAAGGCCAGCGGCGCTACCTCGAATCGCTCAACGCCTACGCGCGCAGCATCGTGCAGCCCGCGGGCCGGCCCGAGGTGGACGCGGTGTACGGCATCCCGCCCACCGTCGCCATCGAGCAGCGTCTGTCGCGTGGTGGACGCAAATCGACGGTGGGCACGACCACCGAGGTCTGGCACTTCCTGCGCCTGCTCTACGTGAAGCTGGGCACGCAGCACTGCGTGCACGACGGCGCGGCCGTGATGCCGCAGAGCCCGGAGAGCATCGCCGCCGCCATCCTCACGCGCTACGCCGGGCAGCACATCGGCCTGCTCGCACCGCTGGTGGTGAACCGCAAGGGCGTCTACACCGAGCTGGCCGACTGGGCGCGCCCGCGCGGCCACACGCACCTGCGCGTGGACGGCGAGTTCCTGCCCACGAGCGGCTTCCCTCGCATCGACCGCTTCAAGGAGCACACCATCGAACTGCCGGTGGCCGACGGCGTGGTGGACCCGGCCAACGAGGCCTGGCTGCGCAGCCAGCTCGGCAAGGCGCTGGAGATCGGCAAAGGGCAGGTGCATGTGCTGCACCAGATGCAGGGTCTGGCGCAGGCCATGGTGGACGGCACATCCACCGTGAGCCTCGGCAAACTGGAAGTCTTCTCCACCAACCGCGCCTGCCCGGTCTGTGCCACCAGCTACCCCGAGCTGGACCCGCGCCTGTTTTCGTACAACAGCAAACACGGCTGGTGCCCCGACTGCGTGGGCACGGGCCTGGCGCTCTCGCGCGAGCAGCGCAAGGCGCTCGACGACTCGGTGCGTGACGACGACCAGAAGGGCCGCGAGCAGAGCTTTGCCGAGCCCGAGGTGGAAGACCTGGCCGACCAGCCGTGCCCGGCCTGTGAAGGCACGCGCCTGAATGCGCAGGCGCGCGCGGTGCGGTTTGGCGGCGTGGGCATCACCGACGTGGCGCGGCTGTCGGTGAACGAGGTGCGCAGCTGGGTTCAAGGCTTGCTGAAGGTGGCGGTGTTGACTTCCCGCGAAGCCGACATCGCACGCGACCTGCTGCCCGAAATCGAAAGCCGCCTTGCCTTTCTCGAAGAGGTGGGCCTCAACTACCTCACGCTCGACCGTGGCGCACCCACGCTCAGCGGCGGCGAAGCGCAGCGCATCCGCCTCGCGGCGCAGCTCGGCAGCAACCTGCAGGGCGTGTGCTACGTGCTCGACGAGCCGACCATCGGCCTGCATGCGCGCGACAACGCCATCCTGCTCAACGCCCTGCACAAGCTCGGCGAGATGGGCAACACACTGGTGGTGGTCGAGCACGACGAAGACACCATCCGCCGCGCCGACCACATCATCGACATCGGCCCCAGCGCGGGCAAACGCGGTGGGCGCGTGGTGGCGCAGGGCACGGTGGCCGACCTCTCGGCCAACGCTGAATCGGTCACCGGGCGCTACCTGCTGCACGCGATGAAACACCCGCTGCAGCCGCGGCGCACAGTGACCCCGAATGGCTCCTTCCCCCTCTGGGGGAAGGCAGGGATGGGGGCTGGCGTGCCGATTACGGTGTCACCGACGAGCCCCCACCCCAACCCTCCCCCAGCGGGGGAGGGAGCCATCCCCTGGCTCGAAGTCCGCGGCGCCAAGCTGCACAACCTGCAAAACCTCACGGTCGCCGTCCCCCTGCAGCGCCTGGTCGTGGTCACCGGCGTTTCCGGCTCCGGCAAGTCCACGTTTGCGCGCGACGTGCTGCTCACCAACGCGGCGGCCGCCGTGTCCCAGCGCAGCACCTTCGCCGGCCGCACCGCCTGGGACGCGGGCGAGCGCCCCACGTGGACCGGCTGCGACAAGCTGCTCGGCTCCGAGGTGGTGGACCGCGTGCTCGAAGTCGACCAGACGCCCATCGGCAAAACCCCGCGCAGCTGCCCGGCCACCTACATCGGTTTCTGGGACACGGTGCGCAAGCTCTTCGCCGACACGCTGGAAGCCAAGGCGCGCGGCTACGGCCCGGGCCGCTTCAGCTTCAACACCGGCGAAGGCCGCTGCCCGGGTTGCGAAGGGCAGGGCCTGCGCACCATCGAGATGAGCTTCCTGCCCGACGTGAAAGTGCCCTGCGAGGTCTGCCACGGCGCGCGCTTCAACCCCGAGACCCTGGCCGTCACCTGGAAGGGCAAGAGCATCGGCGACGTGCTGCAGATGGAGGTCGACGAGGCGGTCGAGTTCTTCGCCGCCATGCCCAGCATCAGCCACCCGCTGCAACTGTTGAAAGACGTGGGACTCGGTTACCTCACGCTGGGCCAGCCCAGCCCCACGCTCAGCGGCGGCGAAGCCCAGCGCATCAAGCTCGTGACCGAACTCAGCAAGGTGCGCGACGACATCGGGCGCCGCGGCCAGAAGGCGCCACACACGCTCTACGTGCTCGACGAACCCACGGTCGGCCTGCACATGGCCGACGTTGAAAAACTCATCCGCGTGCTGCACCGCCTGGTGGACGGCGGCCACAGCGTGATCGTGATCGAGCACGACCTGGACGTGATGGCCGAGGCCGACTGGATCATCGACCTCGGGCCGGAGGGCGGCGGCGGTGGTGGTCGCGTGGTGGCCGCTGCGCCGCCGGACGATGTGGTTCGGCTGGGCACGCACACCGGGCGGGTTCTTGGGCCGGTGCTGGCAAGGACCTGAAACCACCGATCGGGCTGAGCTTGTCGAAGCCCTCACCCGTTTATCACCGTAAAAGGAAGCGCCCGTTTCCTTCTTCAGCGATCAGTCGTCACCCTGCGCCGTCTGCTTTGCCCGTTTGTAGGCCTGCCACTTGTGGTTGGGTGATTCCGGATACACAAAGACCAAGCGGCCTGTCTTGACCATCTGGGTCAAGTGGTGGTTGCGCAAGTATTTGCGGTCTTTGCCCAGCAGGAAGGCAAGCTCATCGGCGCGGAGTTCGTGCCAGCGGCACAGATCAACAATGAGCTGCCGCAGGCTCTCTGGCGCCATCCTTTTCCCCTGGGATGGCAACCTGGCCGCCAACTCTGGGGGCAAAGGTGGCAAGCTGCGGCTGCCCAGGTTGCCACATTCGGGGTCCAGGTTGCCACATTCAGCATTCAGGTTGCCACCTTCATCTGCAAACAGATCGGGCGCCAAAGCTGCTGTTTCAGGCTGGCGCCCGTTCAAAACGTAATAGGTGCGGTTCCCGGCCCCTTGCTTCTCCAAAAGCCCACGGTCGCGCAGGCGGCGCAGCACATTGCTCGCTTGCAGCGTGTCCAGGCCCGCAAAATCCCGGCACGCCGTGTTGTCCACCGCCCCGGTTTCGCGCGCATAAATCAAGGCCTTGGCCTCGTCGGCGGATAAGGCCTCGCTGGTCAATGACTTGAGCCACGCATGGTCTTCCTCTGTCAGCAGGTGGTGCAAAAACAGCGTGGTCTTGAACTCGTTCTTCTGCCGGTCGGAGGCGAACTCGGGCAACGGCAAACCCGCATCGGCCGCCAGGCGCCGCATGGTGCGAATGCCCGAGCCCTTGGTTTCCGCCCAGTTGATCTCATGCAACACCGCGGCAATGGCCGGGTTGCGCAAGCGCGAACCGGGCGTGCCCAGGCTGGCTGCACGGTGAATACCCCCAGGCGCGCTCCACGGCCTCGAATGGAGCTGGCCGCTGACTGGTCGGGCTACGACATGGTCTACCTGTTCCAGCGACCCGAGAGCATGGCCCGCGCCATGGACAAGGCCGCTGTGGAGCTGAAGCCTGGCGCGTGGCTGGTCAGCCTGGAGTTCGAAGCTGTGGGCTGGAAACCGAAGGCGTGGCTGGAGACGGTGGCCGGCAAACCGGTGTGGGTCTATCAGGCGCCGTTTCGCCGGCACTGACGGGGCCGGGGAGGCGCCCGCTCAGCGCAAAACCCACCAGAGACCCGCAGCCGCCAGCACGACCACCGCGCCCATCAGCAGGCGCGTGCGCTTGCGCAACACCTCCACCGCCTGCACCAGCCGGGTGTTCTGCTCGGCCAGATCGGCCAGGGTCTGGGTGATCTGGTCCTGCGTCTGCTGCAGCCGGGCCAGGTCTTCGCGCGTGGTGGCCAGGCGCTGCTGCAGTTCACGCACCTCGGGCGGTGTGGGGCCCGGCATCTCGATCACGTCGCTCTGAGGCGCAGCGAGCGGCGCTTCCACCGCGGGGCGCTGCTGGCGCTGTTTGTCCAGCAACTGGCGTGCGGCGTTCAGCACCTTGGGCGCATGTTCGATCACGTCGCCCCAGGGGATGACTTTCAGGGCAACCAGCCAGGGGATGGCCATGGATTTCCTTTCAGGGCTGCATTCAGGAAGCAGTCGGGTGCTTTGAGCTTACCCGTGTTGACCGGTTCACCGGATGTTGCGCCGCATCAAGTCCCGCGCCGCGCCGGGGCGTAACATGGTTGCTTGCGCATATTTTCATGAATGGAGCGGTCATGGACTGGACGGACTGGATCGAGCGTTTTGGTGAGCCGGGTGTGCTGGCCGTCTCTGGCCTGCTCACCGGGCTGGCGTTCGGGTTTTTCGCGCAACGCTCCCGGTTCTGCCTGCGCGCCGCCGTGATCGAGTTCTGGCACGGCAAGTTCGGCGACAAGCTCACCGTCTGGTTGCTGGCCTTCGCCACCGCCGTGGTCGCTGTCCAGCTCTTCGTTGTCTCCGGCCTGCTCGATGTGAGCACCGCGCGCCAGCTGTCTTCCCGCGGCAGCCTCTCGGGCGCGCTCATCGGCGGACTGATATTCGGTGTCGGCATGGTCATGACGCGCGGCTGCGCCAGCCGCCTGCTGGTGCTCTCGGCCAACGGCAACCTGCGGGCGCTGCTCTCGGGCCTGATCTTTGCCGTGACGGCGCAGGCTTCGCTCAGTGGCGTGTTGTCGCCCTGGCGCGAAACCATCGCCGGTTGGTGGGTGGTGGATGGCGGCCCCGCGCGCAGCCTGCTGGCGCTGATGGGTGTCGGCCCGATGGACGGGCTGGCTTTCGCCGCGGTCTGGCTGGTGACGGCGCTGTTTTTTGCCTACTACAGCGGCTGGGGCTTCTGGAAATGGGCTGGCGGCATCGGCACCGGTCTGGCCGTGGCGCTGGCCTGGCTCGCCACCTACCAGGTGCTGGCGCATTCTTTCGAACCGGTGCAGATCCAGGGCATGACCTTCAGCGGTCCGTCGGCCGAATGGCTGATGCGCGTGCTGAACAACCCGAACGACCCCTGGAACTTCGACCTCGGCCTGATGCCCGGCGTGTTCCTCGGTTCGCTGATCGGCGCGCTGGTGGGGCGCGACTGGAAGCTCGAAGGTTTTGGCGGCGGTTACACCATGCCGCGCTACATCATCGGTGCTGTCCTGATGGGCTTTGGCTCCATGCTGGCCGGCGGCTGCGCCGTGGGCGCGGGCATGACGGGCGGCGCGATCTTCGCCGTCACGGCCTGGGTGACGCTCGTGGGCATGTGGGTGGGCGGCGGTGTGGCCGACCGTGTGTTCGACGGGGCGCACAAGCCGGCACCCGCGCCAGCCCCTTCGCCCGAGCCGGCACCCTTGGCGGCCAGCGCACCGACCGCTGCGCCCTGAACAGACCCTAACCGCGGCCGGCGCGGCGCAGCAGCCACCAGCCCGGCCCGGCCACCGCCAGCAGCAGCGCCGGAAAGCCCAGCACCGGTGCCCAGTCCAGCATGGCCGCACCCAGCGCGGGCGCCAGCACGCCACCCAGGGTGTACGAGAGCACCAGCACGGCGGTGCTGTTGACCAGGGTGATGCCTTCTTCGCGCGAGCCGATGTCGATCATCGCCAGCGTGTAGAGGCTGCCGCCGGCGCCGCCCCAGAAAAACGCCACCGCCGCCGCCAGCCAGGGCGTGCCCGCGACAAAAGGGATCAGCGCCGTGGCAGCCAGCGTGACCAGCGCGCACCCCCGCATGAGCGCGAGGCGGGCGCTGCGCGGGTCACCCCAGCGGGGGAGGGCGCCCAAGCGGTCGGCCAGCAGCCCGGCGGGCAGCATCATGAGTGCGCTGCCCAGGCCACTGGCCGAGACCAGCAAGGCCGCCGCCGTCACGCCCAGGCCCAGACTCAGGCCGTACAGCGGCAGAATGGACGTGAGCCCGCTTTCGAAGAAGCCGCCGACGAAACCCACCGTCATGATCAGCGGGTGCGCGCGCAGCGCGTGCCACACGCCGTGCAGGCCCACACGGGCGCTGTGGGCATCGGTGGCGCCCGGCAGCCGCGGGATCAGCAGGCTCCACAGCAGGCCGAGGGTCATGCTGGCCAGCACGATCCACAGCGCCACCGGGCTCTGCGCGCCCACGGTGGCGAGCAGCGCGGGTCCGATGACGAAGGTGGTGCCCACCATAGTCTCGAACAGACCCACCAGGCGCCCGCGCCGTTGCGGTGGTGCGAACTCGGCCACCACCGCCTCGGCCAGCACCCAGCGCAGGCCCGACGCCGCGCCGGCGACGAACTCGAACACAAACCAGGCGGGCAGCCAGCGGGTGAACAGGAAACCGGTCGTGCTGAGCACGGGCACCAGCGCCGCCAGCCACAGCGTGGGCCGCCGTCCCAGCCGCTGCGTGATCGCCGAGGCAAACGGCGTGATGGCGAACACGCCCACCCAGCCCGTGGCCGCCAGCAGGCCGGCCAGCGAATTCGACACACCATCGCCCTTGAGGCGCAACAGCAGCAGCGGCATGAGCATGAAGTAGCCCACCAGCTCGAAGAAGGTGGAGCCGAAGATGGCCACCAGGCCGAGGCGGGCGTGGGTCGGTGCCACCGCCGGGAGGGTGGCGCCGCTGTGGCACGGAGGCAGCGGGTGTTCGCTCATGGGTGCAGCTTCGCCTCGCGGCCATCCAGCAGGGCCTGCACCACCTCGGCAAAGCCGGCACCACGCTCGTTCCGGGTCACATAACGCGGCCGGTGCGCGAGCCGGTGCCAGAACCGTGCCACGTTGGCCACGCCCACGCTGTGCGGGAAGTGGCCGAACATGACCGCGTCGTTGCCCGAGTCGCCGACGTAGACCCAGTGATCGAGTTCGGCGTCCAGATCCCGGCCGAGGTGCTCGCGCACGATCCAGCGCGCGCCCGCCAGCTTGTCGTGTTCGCCGAGCCAGCCGTTGACGTGGATGGAACTCACCGTGGCGTTCAGCCCGCCTGCCTGCATGAGCCGCACCACCTGGACGATCAGCGTTTCGTCCAGCTGGGTGAACTCGTTGTGGTCGATGGCGATGTCGGTCTCGCGCCCGGGACTGTCCTGCGACAACCGGGTCTGCGGCAGCTCGCTCAGGATGCGCTGCGCAACCGCCTGCAGGCGTTCGAAATTTGTCTGGCGTGTTGCTGTGTCCTGCAGGTAGGTCTTGCGCAGCGTGCCATCCGGGGCGCGTGACAGCGCGACAGCGCCGTTTTCCGCCACGATGGCGTTCACCGGCCAGGCCAGCGCAAAGGCCTCGCTCCAGCCCGCGGGGCGCCCGGTGATGGCAAACACCGGCAGCCCCGCAGCGCGCAGCGCGTGCAGCGCGGCCAGGGCGTCGGGCGTGATCGCGCCCTCGGTGGTGAGCGTGTCGTCGATGTCGGTGAGCACACCGTGGATGCGGGCACGGGCGGCCAGTGGCCAGGCAGAGAGGGGTGAACGGGTCATAAAGGCCCGCCAGTTTCGCAGATAGCCAAAAACCGGGCCTGCGGTAGAATGTCGGCATCCGAGGAGCGTTGCAGCGCACCCCTGACTCTCAGTCAGCGCGGGGCGTGAGGCTCGGAAATCCATGCAACGACGCTCATCCACTGAACGTGTGATGGGCTTTTTTTTGCCCCCGCGTCCAGTGGTTATTGCCAACCTCATCTGGAGCGAACCATGAACGCACGCATTCCCAACGCTGTCAACGCTGACTGCATCATCACCGACATCGGCCTGGCCGACTGGGGCCGCAAGGAAATCCGCATCGCCGAGACCGAGATGCCCGGCCTGATGGCCATCCGCGAGGAGTTCGCGCCCAAGCAGGCGCTCAAGGGCGCGCGCATCACCGGCTCGCTGCACATGACCATCCAGACGGCCGTGCTGATCGAGACCCTGCAGGCGCTGGGCGCCGAAGTGCGCTGGGCTTCCTGCAACATCTTCTCGACGCAGGACCACGCCGCCGCTGCGATCGCCGCCGCCGGCACGCCGGTGTTCGCCGTCAAGGGCGAAACCCTGACCGACTACTGGGACTACACCCACCGCATCTTCGACTTCGGCCCCAAGGGCAGCGAAGGCGAGGGCCCGAACATGATCCTGGACGACGGCGGCGACGCCACGCTGCTGATGCACCTGGGCAAGCAGGCCGAGAAGGACCAGAGCGTGCTGGCCCACCCGGGCAGCGAAGAAGAGCGCATCCTGTTCGCCGCCATCAAGGCCAAGCTGGCCGAGGACAGCACCTGGTACAGCCGCAAGAGCGCCCAGATCATCGGCGTGACCGAAGAGACCACCACGGGTGTGCACCGCCTGAAGGAAATGTCGGTCAAGGGCACGCTGATGTTCCGCGCCATCAACGTCAACGACTCGGTGACCAAGAGCAAGTTCGACAACCTGTACGGCTGCCGTGAGAGCCTGGTGGACGGCATCAAGCGCGCCACCGACGTGATGATCGCCGGCAAGGTCGCCTGCGTGGCCGGCTACGGCGACGTGGGCAAGGGCTCGGCCCAGGCCCTGCGCGCCCTGAGTGCCCAGGTCTGGGTGACCGAGATCGACCCCATCAACGCCCTGCAGGCCGCGATGGAAGGCTACAAGGTCGTGACCATGGAGTACGCCGCCGACAAGGCCGACATCTTCGTGACCACCACCGGCAACCGTGACGTCATCACCTTCGAACACATGGCCGCCATGAAGGACCAGGCCATCGTCTGCAACATTGGCCACTTCGACAACGAAATCCAGGTCGCCCAGCTGGAAGAAAAGTGCCAGTGGGAAGAGATCAAGCCCCAGGTGGATCACGTGATCTTCCCGGACGGCAAGAAGATCATCCTGCTGGCCAAGGGCCGCCTGGTGAATCTGGGTTGCGGCACGGGACATCCCAGCTATGTGATGTCATCCTCATTCGCCAACCAGACGATTGCGCAAATTGAACTCTTCACGCGCAACGCAGATTACCCGGTGGGCGTGTATACGCTGCCCAAGCATCTGGATGAAAAAGTGGCACGCCTGCAATTGAAGAAGCTGAATGCGCAGCTCACTGAACTCACCGAGCAGCAGGCGGCGTACATTGGCGTCGCGAAAACCGGCCCTTACAAGCCAGAACATTATCGTTATTAAATTTCAATAAACACCTAAAGTCGGCGCTGGTAACACGGCGAGCACCGTGCATTTGTCGTATTACCAGCGCCGTCCAGGGACGGACTTTTGAATCCGCCTCTGGACAAGACTTTTTTAAAGACAAGCCATGAACCTCGAACTCTCCATTGAATTCTTCCCGCCGCAAACGGCGGAAGGCATAGCAAAATTGCGTGAAGCGCGCGAACAGCTGGCGGTACTGAAACCGGCCTTTTTCTCCGTCACTTACGGTGCTGGCGGTTCGACGCAGGAGCGCACGCTGGCGACTGTCAGCGAAATTGCCGCCGCAGGCCATGTCGCCGCGCCGCATTTGTCGTGCATCGGTGCAACGCAGGCGAGCATCCGGGAATTGCTCGCCCTCTTTCGCGCGCGCGGCATCCGCCGCATTGTCGCCTTGCGCGGCGATTTGCCCTCCGGCATGGCCGACCCCGGTGAATTTCGTTATGCCAACGAGTTGGTCGCCTTTATTCGGGCAGAAACGGGCGATGC
>JAURYH010000064.1 GCA_030653975.1 Hydrogenophaga sp.
GCCAGCCCACCGTGCCGGTGTTGGCTGCCGTGTCGCTGATGGCGAGCCGTGGCGAAACCACACCGCTGACCATGACCATGATGGGTGGCCCCATTGACGCGCGCAAGTCGCCCACCGCCGTCAACCACTTGGCCGTGCAGCGCAGCCACAGCTGGTTCGAAAACAACGTGATTTACCGTGTACCGGAGAGTTTCCCGGGCGCTGGGCGCCGTGTGTACCCCGGCTTCCTGCAGCACACCGGGTTCATTGCCATGAACCCGAACCGCCACGCCGACAGCCACTACGATTAGTTTAAAGATCTGATCAAGGGCGACGACTCCAGCGCCGAGAGCCACCGCAAGATTTATGACGAGTACAACGCCGTACTCGACATGGATGCTGATTACTACCTGGAAACGATCGACACCGTGTTCCAGGACTTCAAACTGGTCAACGGCACCTGGGATGTGAAAAATCCCAAAGGCAAGGTGGAGCGGGTCAAGCCGCAAGACATCACCCACACCGCCTTGCTGACGATTGAAGGCGAATTGGACGATATTTCTGGCTCGGGTCAGACAGCGGCTGCGCACGACCTGTGCACCGGCATCACCCCGAAGCAGAAGATGCACTACGAAGCGGCTGGCGCGGGCCACTATGGCATTTTCAGTGGTCGTCGCTGGCGCGAAATGGTGCACCCGCTGGTCAAGGCCTTCATTTTGGCTCACCAGCCGGGCGCAAACCCAACGGCCAAAGGAGCCGCCAAGCCCAAAGCCATTCCTGCGGCGGCAGTCGAGGTATCTGCCACGGTGGCACCGGTGAAAGCCGCGCCAGCCAAAACCAAACCTGCCCAGGTAACCACGCCTGTCAAAACCACCGCAGCCAAAAAGACCACTGCAAAAGCACCGGTCGCCAAGGCGGTGACAACGGTTGCAGTTGCTGCCCAGTCTTCGGCTGCACCGGTGGCAGCCACCACCGTGGCCAAAACAGAAGCCCCGGCCACGGCCCCCGTGGCAAGCAACAGCCCGGCGGTGGTGGCTGCCGAACCGGTGGCGCCCTCTGCAGCAGCAGCCAAGTCCGATCAGGCACCGATCGTCTGATCCACCCGGGTTGCCGGGGATGAACCCGACCCCGGGTATATTCCCCGGCATGAACGACCTTGCCCGGCGCATTGACGCCGTCTTGCCGCAAACACAGTGCACACGTTGCGGCTATCCCGATTGCGCCCGCTACGCCCAGGCCATTGCCAGCCAACAAGCCGACATCAACCAATGCCCGCCGGGCGGTGCTGAAGGGATTGCGCGCCTGGCGGCCATCACAGGCCAGCCCATCACCCCGCTCAACACCTCACACGGTATTGAAGGGCCGCTGACCGTGGCCGTGATCGACGAAAACTGGTGCATTGGCTGCACGCTGTGCATCAAAGCCTGCCCCACCGATGCCATTGTGGGCAGCAACAAACGCATGCACACCGTCATCGAACCGCATTGCACCGGTTGTGAACTGTGTTTGCCGGTTTGCCCGGTGGACTGCATTGCGTTGGAGGTGGTCAGCGGCGAACGCACCGGCTGGCAAGCCTGGACAGACACACAAGCCGAACAAGCCCGCGAACGCTACCGGCAACGGCAACAACGCACCGCCCGAGAGAGCGTGGAGCACGAACAGCGGCTGGAGGCCAAGGCCGAAATGAAACTGGCCGATCTGGCCGCGCATTCGCAGCACACCGACCCAGCCACCCTGAACCAAAAACGCTCGGTGATCGAAGCGGCCCTGGCGCGTGCCCGAGCCCGACGCGAAGCGGCGGCAAACCCGGAACAACCCACGTAACCGGAGCGCAGCTGCGAAGGTACGCAAAAAAACCCTGCGGCATAAGCACCGGCAGGGTTTTTTAGTGGAGATGAAGGTGAAGTCGCTCAGACAGGCTACCCAACCAGGCTGGCAAAAGCGCTCACCACCTCGGGCGGTGCCTGCACCAGTTCGATCAACACGCCCTCGCCGGCGATCGGAAATTCCTCATTCGCTTTGGGGTGCATAAACGTGATGTCAAAACCCGCAGCGCCTTTGCGAATGCCGCCTGGAGCAAAGCGCACGCCTTGCGCCATGAGCCATTCAACAGCAACAGGCAAGTCGTCGATCCACAAGCCGATGTGGTTCAGCGGCGTGGCATGCACCGCCGGTTTTTTGTCCGGGTCCATGGGCTGCATCAGGTCCACCTCGACCTTGAATGGGCCGCTGCCGATGGCGCAGATGTCCTCGTCCACGTTTTCGCGCTCGCTTTGGAAGGTACCGGTTTTTTCCAAACCCAGCATGTCCACCCAAAGCGTTTGCAGACGCAGCTTGTCGGGCCCGCCAATGGCGATTTGCTGCACGCCCAGCACCTTGAACGGTCTTGGGGTGCCTTTCATTTCTCGAACTCCACAATCGGCTGATCCACCGTGAGTGACTCGCCCTTGGCTGCCAACACCTTGGCGACCACGCCGTCGGCACTGGCAAACAGCACGTTTTCCATCTTCATGGCCTCAATCACGGCCACGCGCTCACCAGCCTGCACCTTCTGGCCCACCTGCACCGCCACATCGACCAGCAGGCCGGGCATGGGCGAGAGCACGTATTTGCTCATGTCGGGTGGTGCCTTGAAGGGCATGAGTTGATGCAACTCGGCCATGCGGCGCGACACCACCATGGTCTCAATGCGGGTGCCGTTGTGCTGCACCACCAGCGCCAGCGGGTTGCGCAGCGTACCGCGTTCCACCTGTGCGGTGAACGGCTGGCCGTTGCACACACCGGTGATGCAGATGTCGTTCAGCCGCGAGGGGCTGCTGATCTCAAAACGCTGGCCTTCAACGGTGACCACAGCAGAGCCGATCTGGCCCAGCACCTCGTCCACATGCACCTGCGTGTAGCGGTTCTTGCCGCCAGTGCCCAACGTGATCGCACTGAAATCGTGGCCCACCTTGACGCCGTAGCCGGGCAACTGACCGGTCAGGCCGGCCGCGCGTTCGCGCGACTTGCGGCGCACAAAGGCTGCCAGCGCCACCAGAAAATCGGCGTCGTCGTGCGGCACGTCTTCGGCCCGGAAGCCCTGGCTGTACTGCTCGGCAATAAAGCCGGTGTTGAAGTCACCCGACACAATCTGGGGATGCGCCAGCAGCGCGGCCGGGAAGGGGATGTTGCTGCTGATGCCGCGAATGACGAAACCGTTCAGCGCTTCGCGCATCTTGGCAATGGCCTCGTTGCGGTCTTTGCCGTGCACGATGAGCTTGGCGATCATCGAGTCGTAGTACATCGGAATTTCGCCGCCATCGACCACGCCCGTGTCCACCCGCACGCCGTAGAGCGCCTCGGTGTTGGACTGGTGCATGGTCTGGGCCGGTGGCGCAAAACGCACCAGGCGCCCGGTGCTGGGCAGGAAGTTGCGGAACGGGTCTTCGGCGTTGATGCGGCACTCGATGGCCCAGCCGTTGCGCTGCACCTGGTCCTGCGTGATCGGCAACGGCTCGCCAGCCGCCACGCGGATCATCAGCTCCACCAGATCGACACCGGTGATGCACTCGGTGACCGGATGCTCCACCTGCAGGCGGGTGTTCATTTCGAGGAAGTAGAAATCCTGGTCCTTGCCGACCACGAACTCCACCGTGCCGGCGCTCTGGTATTTCACCGCCTTGGCCAGCGCTACGGCCTGCTCGCCCATGGCCTTGCGCGTGGCGTCGGAGATGAAGGGCGACGGCGCCTCTTCGATCACCTTCTGGTGGCGGCGCTGGATCGAGCACTCGCGCTCGTTCAGATAAATCACGTTGCCGTGCGAATCGCCCAGCACCTGGATCTCGATGTGGCGCGGCTCCAGCACGTATTTTTCGATGAACACGCGGTCATCGCCGAAGCTGTTGCGCGCTTCGTTGCGGCAACTGGTGAAGCCCTCGAACGCTTCCTTGTCGTTGAAAGCCACGCGCAAGCCCTTGCCGCCGCCGCCGGCCGAGGCCTTGATCATCACGGGATAACCAATGTCCTTGGCGATCTCCACGGCGCGCTCGGCCGTTTCGATGGCATCGTTCCAGCCCGGAATGGTGTTGACCTTGGCCTCCAGGGCCAGCTTCTTGGAGGCGATCTTGTCGCCCATGGCCGCGATGGAGAAATGGCGCGGGCCGATGAAGGCGATGCCTTCGTCCTCACAACGCTTGGCGAAGGCTTCGTTTTCCGACAGGAAGCCGTAGCCGGGGTGGATGGCCTGCGCGCCGGTGGCCTTGGCCGCGGCGATGATCTTGTCGGCGACGAGGTAGGACTCGCGCGACGCGGCCGGACCGATCAGCACAGCCTCGTCGGCCAGCTGCACGTGGCGCGCTTCCTTGTCGGCCTCGGAATACACCGCCACTGTGGCGATGCCCATCTTTTTGGCGGTGGCAATGACGCGGCAGGCGATCTCGCCACGGTTCGCAATGAGA
This sequence comes from Hydrogenophaga sp., assembly GCA_030653975.1. Lineage (GTDB taxonomy): Bacteria > Pseudomonadota > Gammaproteobacteria > Burkholderiales > Burkholderiaceae_C > Hydrogenophaga. The sequence continues at coordinate 4,416 of JAURYH010000064.1, forward strand.
ATTTTGGTGAACATTTCAGTCTCCTAGACGAGAGCAGGTTTGTTGTTTCTGGGGTGATGCATCGCTGAGCCCGCAACGGACCCGACGCATCTGCCTACGCTCATGTCCCCCGCCCTGCGGGCTCCTCCTTGACTTCGCTGCGGCAGACACGCCGTGCCCGTTGCTGCGAAGGATGTGGGGATGGGGTCGGTGGAGCGCCCAGCACCCGGGATCGGGCTGCCTGGGCGTTTTGCGCAGGTAAAGGAGGAGCGCGAAGCGCGGGGGACACGGAGCAAAACGACCGGGCAGCCCGATCCAGCGCGACAAGAGCTCATAACCGCGTCACTCACAGCGGAATGTTCCCGTGCTTGCGCCACGGGTTTTCCAGCTTCTTGTCCTTGAGCATCACCAGCGAGCGGCAGATGCGCTTGCGCGTCTCGTGCGGCAGGATCACGTCGTCGATGAAGCCACGCGCGCCGGCCACGAAGGGGTTGGCGAAGCGGGCCTTGTATTCGGCTTCGCGCCCGGCCAGCTTCGCCGGGTCTTTCTTCTCTTCGCGGAAGATGATCTCCACCGCGCCCTTGGCGCCCATCACCGCAATCTCGGCGTTGGGCCAGGCGAAGTTCACGTCGCCACGCAGGTGCTTGGAGGCCATCACGTCGTAGGCGCCACCGTAGGCCTTGCGCGTGATCACGGTGATCTTCGGTACCGTGCACTCGGCGTAGGCGTAGAGCAGCTTGGCGCCGTGTTTGATGATGCCGCCGAACTCCTGGCTGGTGCCGGGCATGAAACCGGGCACGTCGACGAAGGTGATCACCGGGATGTTGAAGGCGTCGCAGAAACGCACGAAACGCGCGGCCTTGATGCTCGACTTGATGTCCAGGCAACCGGCCAGCACCAGCGGCTGGTTGGCCACGATGCCGACCGTCTGGCCGTCCATGCGCGCGAAGCCGATCAGGATGTTCTTCGCGTACTCGGGCTGCAGCTCGAAGAAGTCGCCGTCGTCCACCGTCTTGACGATCAGCTCCTTCATGTCGTAGGGCTTGTTCGGGTTTTCCGGCACCAGGGTGTCCAGGCTCAGCTCCATGCGGTCGATCGGGTCGCCACTGGGGCGCACGGGCGCCTTTTCACGGTTCGAGAGTGGCAGGTAGTTGTAGAGCCGGCGCAGCATCAGCAGCGCTTCCACGTCGTTCTCGAAAGCCAGGTCGGCCACGCCGCTCTTGGTGGTGTGCGTCACGGCGCCGCCCAGTTCTTCGGCGGTCACTTCCTCGTGCGTCACGGTCTTCACCACCTCGGGGCCGGTCACGAACATGTAGCTCGAATCCTTGACCATGAAGATGAAGTCGGTCATGGCGGGCGAATACACCGCGCCACCGGCCGAGGGGCCCATGATCATGCTGATCTGCGGCACCACGCCCGAAGCCATCACGTTGCGCTGGAACACGTCGGCGTAACCGCCGAGCGAGGCCACGCCTTCCTGGATGCGGGCGCCGCCCGAGTCGTTGAGACCGATCACCGGCGCGCCGACCTTCATGGCCTGGTCCATCACCTTGCATATCTTCTCGGCATGGGCTTCGGACAGTGCGCCGCCGAAGACCGTGAAGTCCTGGCTGAACACGAACACGAGGCGACCGTTGATCATGCCGTAACCGGTGACGACACCGTCGCCGGGAATCTTGTTGTCCTGCATGCCGAAGTCGCTGCAGCGGTGTTCGACGAACATGTCCCACTCTTCAAACGTGCCCTCGTCGAGCAGCACCTCCAGCCGCTCACGCGCGGTGAGCTTGCCCTTGGCGTGCTGCGCGTCGATGCGCTTTTGTCCGCCGCCGAGGCGGGCTGCGGCGCGCTTTTGCTCCAGTTGGTCCAGGATTTCTTGCATGCGTTTTCTCCAGAAAAATCGGTATCGGTTCAGTCAAACAGTTCGAGCAGCTGGCGCGCTGCGGTGGATGCGGGCAGCTCACCGGCCAGCACCCGGCGGGTGGTGTCGTCGAGCCGCGCACGGATCTGCGGGTGTTCACGGAAGCGCTGTTTCAGACCGGCGTCGATACGTTCCCACATCCAGGCGCCCGCCTGGTGCTGGCGGCGCGCAGCGAGACGGCCGTTGGCGGTCTGCACGGTGCGGAATTTCGACACCTCGGCCCAGAAGCTGTCCACGCCCTGGTTGTGCAGCGCGCTGATCTGGATCACCTGGGGGTGCCAGACGGTCTGGTCGTGGTGAGCGTGTTCCGGGTGTCCATGCAGCCCGAGCAGGCGCAGGCTCGACGTGATCTGCGCACGCGCGCGGGTGGCGGCGTCGGGGTCGATGTCGGCCTTGTTGATGACCACCAGATCGGCCAGCTCCATCACGCCCTTCTTGATCGCCTGCAAATCGTCGCCCGCATTGGGCAGCTGCATCAGCACGAACATGTCGGTCATGCCGCTCACCGCCGTTTCGCTCTGGCCCACGCCCACGGTCTCGACGATCACCACGTCGGAACCCGCCGCTTCGCAGACCAGCATGGCCTCGCGCGTCTTCTCGGCCACGCCGCCCAGTGTGCCGCTGCTGGGGCTCGGGCGGATGTACGCCTGCTCGTGCACCGAAAGCTTTTCCATGCGCGTCTTGTCGCCCAGGATCGAGCCGCC
>JAURYH010000074.1 GCA_030653975.1 Hydrogenophaga sp.
GCGCTGCGGAGCAGTTGCCAAAAATTGATCGCTGGCGTGTCCTGCTGGGCTACATCTGCGAGCGAATTACACGTCAAACCGTCTTGTCATCCCAGCCGTCGGCCCTCGCGGGCGTCGGGTAACTGCGGTTTTTAGGTTCAATGGCCATGGGGATTGTTGGGGGTTCTTCTGAAGGCGCGATGCAAGCGCGGGACGGTGGGCGCTGCCATCATGAATCCTGGTTGCGCCACATCAACTGTTCGGTGCACTTTGCCAGCAAAGCCGCACCTTCAAGCCAACAGGCCACACAAACAGGCCACAAAAACAGAACGGTTCGAGAATTATGTCACGCCATTTCGGGGCAGCCCGGGCCGTCCGGTTGGGGGGGCGGGATCAGACGCGCTGCGCCAGTTCCGTGGCCTTGCCGACGTAGCTGCCCGGTGTCAGGGCCAGCAGGCGGTCCTTCTCGGCCTGCGGGATGTCCAGGCTGCGGATCAGCGCGTGCAGGGCCTCGGCGGTCACGGTCTTGCCGCGCGTGACTTCCTTGAGTTTTTCGTAGGCGCCGGACACCCCGAAACGCCGCATCACGGTCTGGATCGGCTCGGCCAGCACTTCCCACGACGCATCGAGATCGGCCGCCAGCGCTTCTTCGTTGAGCTCCAGCTTGCCCAGGCCCACGCCCAGCGAGTGGTAGGCCAGCACGGCGTAGCCCAGCGCCACGCCCATGTTGCGCAGCACGGTGGAGTCGGTCAGGTCGCGCTGCCAGCGCGAGATGGGCAGCTTTTCGCTCAGGTGTTTGAGCAGGGCGTTGGCCAGGCCGAGGTTGCCTTCGGCGTTCTCGAAGTCGATCGGATTGACCTTGTGCGGCATGGTCGAGGAACCGATCTCGCCGGCTTTCAGCCGCTGCTTGAAATAGCCCACGCTCACGTAACCCCAGATGTCGCGCGCGAGGTCGATCAGGATGGTGTTGGTGCGCGCCACGGCGTCGAACAGCTCGGCCATGTAGTCGTGCGGCTCGATCTGGATCGAATACGGCTGGAAACTCAGGCCCAGGCCCAATGGCTCGGGCGTTTCGATGACCTGGCGGCTGAAGGCTTCCCAGTCGAAATCGGGCCAGGCGGACAGGTGGGCGTTGTAGTTGCCCACGGCGCCGTTCATCTTGCCCATGAGCTTGACGCTGGCGATCTTCTCGCGCGCCGCGACCAGGCGCACCACGACGTTGGCGATCTCCTTGCCCACCGTGGTGGGGCTGGCGGTCTGGCCGTGGGTGCGGCTGAGCATGGGCACGGCGGCAAAGGCGTGCGCCATTTCGCGCAGCTTGGTGATCACGCCGTCCAGCGCCGGCAGCAGCACCGCGTCGCGCCCGCCCTTGAGCTGCAGGGCGTGGCTGGTGTTGTTGATGTCTTCGCTGGTGCAGGCGAAATGCACGAACTCGGCGGCTTTTTCCAGCTCGGGGCGGGCGTCGAATTTGGATTTGATCCAGTACTCCACGGCTTTCACGTCGTGGTTGGTGACTTTTTCGATTTCCTTGATGGCCACCGCATCGGCTTCGTTGAAGTTCTTCACCAGACTCATCAGGTAGGTGCGGGCGCCGGGCGAGAGCGCGGGGAACTCGGCAAACCCGGCGTCGGACAGGGCGATGAACCAGGCGACTTCCACCTGCACGCGGCGGTGCATGTAGCCCTGTTCGCTCATGAACGGGCGCAGGCTGCCCAGGCGACCGGCGTAGCGGCCATCCAGCGGCGAGAGGGCGGAAATCGGCGACAGGGCCGAGGTGGCGGGGGTGGACGAGGCAGAGGGGGAAGGAGAGGTCGGGCGCATCCCGCCATTGTAGGAGGCGGTCCCGTGAGCGGGCCACCGCCGGGCGGCTGGGTCGCGCGGAGCGCCCGCAGGGGCCGGGTGTTTTCTCTGTCATGGGTGTCAGCCGCGGGCCGGGAATCGCTCGCTAAAATGGCCGGTCCGCGGTCTACCGTGCAACATGCCTGCTTCATGAAACTCATCGGCGCCATCACCAGCCCTTACGTGCGCAAAGTGCGCATCGTCATGGCCGAGAAGAAGCTGGACTACCAGTTCCTGCCGGAAGACGTGTGGTCCGCCGACACGAAAATCGCCGCGTCCAACCCGCTGGGCAAGGTGCCCTGCCTGGTCATGGAAGGCGGCGAAGCGGTGTTTGACTCGCGCGTGATCGTCGAATACCTGGACACGCTGTCGCCGGTGGGCAAGCTGATTCCGTCCCAGGGGCGCGAACGCGCCGAGGTGAAAACCTGGGAAGCGCTGGCCGATGGCGTGCTCGACGCCGCCATCCTCGCGCGGCTGGAAGCCACCTGGCCCGGCCGCACCGATGCGCAGCGCTGCGACGCCTGGATCGAGCGCCAGATCGGCAAGATCCACGCCGCCCTGGCCTCCGTGAGCCAGGGCCTGGGCGACAAGCCCTTCTGCTCGGGCATCCACTTCAGCCTGTCCGATGTGGCCGTGGGCTGCGCGCTGGGTTACCTGGACTTCCGGTTCCCGGACATCGACTGGCGCACGCCGTATCCCAACCTGGCCAAGCTCAGCGACAAGCTGGCGCTGCGTCAGAGTTTCTCGGACACGCGGCCGGAGTAGCCACACCCCCGCGCCGCGCCCAAGGGCCGTGCCTTGCAGGCCGCGTCATCGTCAGAGCCGATGACTCTTCGTCCCGTCCAAGCCTGCGCAGGCAGGCTGGGAGCCGCGGTCCTCAGCCCCCTCAAGGGGGCGATGCCTGCGGCCTGGCAAAGCCAGTTCCGCGGCATCCTGGGTTAAAGCCCGCGCGCCGGAGACGGCGCTGCTTTCTCTGGCCTGATGCTTCAGCTGTTCGCCCTGCGTTTCAGCCAGCGCATGAGCGCTCCCAACCCGGGCAGCTTTTGGTACAGCTCCTCGGCCGCGTCCCAGTAGTCGCGGTGTTCGCGGATGCGGCCGTCTTCGGCCAGCGTGAGGTGTGAGCCGCCGCGGATCACCTGCTCCGTCACGGTGTCGAAGCGTTTGAAGCGGAAGCGGAATTCCCACACCAGAAAGGCCTGTGCACCATCGACGATCTGCTGCGTCACGACGAAGCGCGGTTCGTTCAGCGCCACGAACATGTGTTCGAAGATGCGTGTGATCGCCGGGATGCCTTGCACCTCGTTGAACGGGTCCTTGAAGCGGGCGTCCGGCGTGTAGAACGTTGCCAGCTGCGCCAGGCTGCCGGGCGCGAGCGATTCAAACCAGCGGGTGATGCCGGTCACGGCGGCGCGGCTGTCTTCGGTGTGCATGCGGGTTTATAGCCCGGTGAAGCGCCGCACGGCCGGGAAATAGGCGCGGTAGGGCAGCAGGCGCAGCAGCTTCATCCAGCGTGTGAAACGCTTGGGGTAGTGGATGTCGAAGGCGCCGCGCGCCCAGCCGTTCAGCATGGCCGCGGCGGCCTGCTCGGGTGTGATGAGCGAGGGCATGCTGAAGTTGTTTTGCGCCGTCAGGGGCGTCTGCACGAAACCCGGGTGCACCACGCTCACGCCCAGGCCGAGCGGCTCCAGGTCGAGGTAGAGCGTTTCGGCGAGGTGGGTGAGCGCGGCCTTGGTGGGGCCGTAGGCGAGGCTCTTGGGCAGGCCGCGAAAACCCGCCACGCTGCTGATGAGGCTGATGTGGCCGCTGCCGCGCGCGATCAGTCCGGGCAACACGGCGTCGAGCACGTTCAGGGCGCCGCTGTAGTTGATCGCCAGGTGTTGCTGCAGCTCGCCCAGGTCGAACTCGGTGGCGCGCATCTCGCGGTAGTGGCCGGCGCAATAGAGCACCAGATCGAGCGGACCCTGCGCCAGCACCGCGCGCGCGGTGGCCGCCACGGCGGCGGTGTCGGTCACGTCCAGCGGCCAGGCCTGCACCGGGGTCGCTGTGCCGGTGCGGGTGTGTTGCGCCACCAGGCGCTCCAGCGCCGCCGCGCCGCGTGCCGACACCTGCACGCTGGCACCGCGTTCGATCAGCGCTTCGGCGGTGGCCAGGCCGATGCCGCTGGACGCACCGATCACCCAGACCCGCAGGCCGCGCCAGTCGGTGATGGGCGGGTTGAAAGGCTTCAGCAGCGACCAGCCCGGGTGTGGCGGGCGGATGGCCGGTGGCGACCGGTCAGGCGCTTTTTCAACGAATGCGAGGGGAAGGGTCATGGGGTGCTCAGGCGGGACGTTTGACGAAGGAGAGCGTGACCTCGCCGAGGTGGATGCCGAACTTGCTCATGGAGGCCTTGTTGAGCATCACGCTGTCGTTCATGAGGTACATCCAGTCGTCGAACTCGACATGCCAGACCTTGCCGTCCACCGGCAACGCCAGCGTGTAGCCCCAGCGGAAGGCGTTGCCGCGTGCTTCGCCCTGGGCGGTGCCGATCACGTCGTCGGCCGTGCCGGTGTAGCGGCCGTTGCCCAGGTGCTTGAGGCGCCAGATGCGTTTCTGCGTCGTGCCGTCCGAGTAGCTGAAGTCTTCGTCGAGCACGCCGTCTTCGCCGGTCCAGGTGCAGCGCATCACCACGGTGAAGCGTTTGACCACCTTGCCCGAGCGGTCGGTGAAGACACCGTAGGCGTCGAGGGTGCCGTTGAAATAGCTGCGCAGGTCGAGGGTGGGGCGGTCGTTCGCGTAGTCGCCGATCTGGGGGCCGGCACAGCCGGTCAGGACGGCCAGCGAGGCCACGCCGGTGGTGAGCAGGAGGCGACGTTTCATGGGTGGGCTTTCAGCGGGTTGGGGGTGGGGCCGGCCGTGGTTTCCGGGCGGATGTGCAGGGTGTAGAGCAGCGCGCCCGCCGCGAGCTTGAGCGCGCAGGGCAGCAGGCAGTAGGCGAACGTGAGGGTCTGCAGGGCTTCGGGCGAACGGGCGCCCGGCGTGTAGCCGAACCAGGCCAGCAGCGGCAGGGCGAGCCCGGCGGCGAGCGCCAGGTTGAGCTTGGTGGCGAAACTCCACCAGCCGAAATACGCGCCCTCGCGCTGGCCGCGTTCGCCCAGCTGCCCGATCACACCGGCGAGCATGGCACCCGGCAGCGCCAGGTCGGTGCCCAGCGCGATGCCCGAGAGCGCGCAGACGATCAGGAAGGGCACGGCATCGCCCGCGCCCAGCGTGGCGGCCCAGATGAACACCGCGACCGCCAGCGCCATGCCGGCCAGCCAGGTGCGCGCCAGGCCGAACCGGGCCACCAGGCGCACCCACAGCGGCAGGGAGAGCGCGGCCAACAGGAAGTACGTGGCCAGAAAGGCCGGCTCCAGCGCGGACGGCGCCTGCAACCGGTCCTGCACGAAGAACAGCACCAGCGTGGCCGGGATGGCGCTCGCCGTGCCGTTGAGCACGAACACCGCCAGCAGTTTCCGGAACGCGGGCTGGCGCAGCGGCGAGCGGCCTGGCAGCAGCGCGGCAACGGGTGCTGCGCGAAGCGCGTTGGATGGTGTCATCACGGGCGCGAGGGAGCGGCTCCAGACCCAGCAGCCCAGCGCCAGCAACACGGCGAAGCTGGCCACCGTGGCGCCCAGGCCCAGCGTTCCGGGCAAGACCGCGGCGAGCAAAACGCCGAGCAGCGCCAGTCCCTCGCGCCAGGCCACCACGCGGCTGCGCTGCGCTTCGTTGCCGCCGAGCCGCGCGCCCCAGGCCTGGTGGGCCACGCTCACGACGCTGAACGCGGTGTAGGTGATCGCCATCACGCCGCCGGCCCAGCCCAGCAGGGCGACCATGCCGTGGTCGCGCACGGCGGCCGGCGGAAACAGCAGACCCCACAGCCCGAGCGCCAGCACCACCGCGGCCAGCGCCGCAGCGCCCAGCACCGCGCCGGCGGAGCGTGCAAAAAGGCGGTCGCACCAGCGGCCGATCCAGGGGTCGAGCACGGCGTCGATCAGGCGCGCGCCGAGCAGCACGGCGCCCAGCGCGGCCAGCGGCGCGGCGAATGTGCGGGCGTAGTGGTTGGGCAGGATGACGTAGAGCGGCAGCGCCACGAAAGCCAGCGGCAGGCCCAGCAGCCCGTAGCGCAGACCATGACGCCAGCCGCCGGGCGCGGTGAAGCGCGCGGCGGGCTCGGCGGCGGGCACCATGGAGTTCATTGGACTACCCTCCGTGCTTCGCACTTCGGTGCGAGCTGGCTTGGGAGCGGCCCGGCGCTGCGCTCATGGCTGTCGCGCCTGGGCCAGTGGCTGCAGCAGGTTGTCGCGCATGCGCGGCTGCGAGGTCCTGGGCGAGAGCCAGATGCCGAAGAACAGGCGGGCGAAGCTGGCGTCGGCGATCTCGCCGCGCCATTGGCCGTTCAGGTAGAAGCGCGCGCCGCTGCCCGGCACATGCACGCCGGTGATGCGGTCGCCGCGCTGCACGTCGGGGAACAGCGCGCTCATGGCCGCCAGCCACTGGGCGGCCTGCTGCGGGCTGACGCTGGCGAGGCCGCGCATTTCGTCGATCGAACGCTCGGCGATGTCGCGCCCCTTGAAGGGGCGCAGGTAGTTCAGCTCCAGGCCGAAGCGGTGTTCGGCGTAGCGCTGCGCCTCAAAGCCCGGCGCGGTCCACAGGCTGGCGTCGTAGACCTCGAAGCCCCACACGCGCAGCCGCGCCTGGCCCACGGCCTGGTGGTCCTTGAGCGCGGCGTCGAGCGTGGGCTCCGGTGTGCTGGCGTGCAGCGCGGCGCCTGGCGCACCGGCCAGCGCGAGCGCCAGCCAGAGGGCGCGGGTGTTCGGGCGTAGGTTGTTCATGGCGGGTTCCGGCGGTCGGGCGGTCAATCGGGTTTGCGCAGCGTGAACTGCACGACGTCGACGCTGCCCTCGGCGAACGCCGCTTCGCAGTAGGCGAGGTAGAACTCCCAGATGCGCAGGAAACGCTGGTCGAAACCGAGCCGCAGCACGCGCTCCTGCTGGTGCAGGAAGGCGTCGCGCCAGAGCTGCAGCGTGCGCGCGTAGTCGGGACCGAAGGCGAACTGGTCGATCACTTCCAGCCCGGCGCGCTGTGCCTCGGCGCGGAACGCGCGCGGGCAGGGCAGGCAGCCGCCGGGGAAGATGTACTGCTGGATGAAGTCGGTGCCCTGGATGTAGCGCTCGAAATGTTCGTCGGCGATGACGATGCTCTGGATGCAGACACGGCCGCCGGGTTTGAGCAGGCGCGCGACCGACTGGAAGTAGGTCGGCCAGTACTCGCGGCCCACGGCCTCGACCATCTCGATCGAGCAGATGGCGTCGTAGGGACCATCCTGGATGTCCCTGTAGTCCTGCAAGCGCAGGTCAGTCTTCGACGACGTGCCCAGCCGCTCCATGCGCTGCTGCGCAAACGCCAGCTGCTCGGTGGACAGCGTCACGCCGGTGAGCGAGGCGCCGAACTCGGTGGTCGCCATCTCGGCCAGCGCGCCCCAGCCGCAGCCGATCTCCAGCACGCGGTGCCCGCTCTGAACGCCGGCCATGTTCAGCGCGCGTCGCACCTTGGCGTGTTGCGCGGCCACCATGTCCTGCTCCGGCGTTTCGAACAGGGCCGACGAGTAGTTCATCGTGCCGTCGAGCCAGAGTTGATAGAAGGCGTTGCCGAGGTCGTAGTGGGCGTGGATGTTCTTGCGGCTGTTGGTCCTGGAGTTGCGGTTGAGCTTGTGCCGGACCCAGTAGGCGAGCCGCCCGAACCAGGAGCCGTAGATCACGTCTTCGATGTCGCGCCGGTTGGCGATGAAGAGGCGCAGCAGGTCGGTCAGGTTGGGCGTGTGCCAGTCGCCCGCGAGGTAACTTTCGGCGAAACCGATGTCGCCCGATTTCAGGGCCGCGCCAAACACGGCCCAGTTGTGAAGGGACAGGCTGGCGTGGATGCCGTCGCCGTTGCCGAAGCGCTGCACCGAACCATCGGGCAGTTGCAGCGTGAGGCTGCCGTGGCGCAGGCGCTGCAGCAGTTGCAGGGTGCTGCGGGCGGCGGCGGGGGCACTTCGGGGCAGGGCGAAACCGGCGTTGGGGGCGGTGGTGCTGTTCATGGCGGCGGTGGGCAGCGGTGGAGGATCAGAGGGCAGGCGGTGGGGCGTCGCCCGCGGTGACGAAGTCGCGCGGTGGCTCGGGCTGGCGGAAGAAGGGTGCTCGCTTGATCCACAGGCGCAACGCCTGCCAGTGGATGCGTGCGATCACGCCGAAGGTCATGGCCGGGTAGCGCCAGAGCGCGCGGCGCACGCTCCGCGGATCCAGCGGCTGCAGCTGGCCGCTGACGCTGGTGTTGATCAGCACCGCTTCGCCGGGCGCGTCGAAGTAGTCGATGCGCGCGACGGTGCGGTCGTGTCCGTCGACGCTGCTGCGCATGAAGACGAAGCGGTACTGGCCACGCACCGGGCAGAAGGGCGAGACGTGGAACACCTTGTCCGCCGTGCAGGGCACGCCGTAGACCGGGTTCTCCAGCAGGTAGCAGTGGCGCTCGCCGAAGGTGTTGTTGACCTCGGCCACCACGGCGCGCAGCGAACCATCGGCGCGGTGGGCGTACCAGAAGCTCACCGGTTTGAAGCTGTAGCCGAAGACGCGCGGGTAGGCGTGCAGCCAGACCTCGCCGGCGGCGTCGGTGATGCCGTGTTGCTGCAGCAGTTCGTCGAGCCAGGCCAGGCTGTCGCTGCGGCCGTCGCCGTGGTCGGCATCGTGGAAAGCGAGCGCGGCGCGGCGGTTGCGTGCGAGTGCGCCATTGCCCTGCGCGCGCAGGCTGCGCATCGGCAGCATGAGGAAATACGTGGGGTAGGCGAAAGCGTGGTGGTTCGGCCGGTGGCGCGTGTGGCGCACCTGGCCGAAACCGATCATGGCCTGTTCGGCATTCACGCAAAAACCCCCGGCAGCGCGGCGCGGCGGGCGGCGGCTTCGCTGCTCGCGGGCACGAGGCCGTGCGCGTCGATCAGCGCGCGCGCCGCGTGCAGGCCGGCTTTCAGGCCGTCTTCGTGGAAGCCGTAACCCATCCAGGCGCCAGCGAAATACGTGTGTTGCCGGCCCTGCAGCGCCGGGACCTGGGCCTGCGCGCGGATGGCGGCAAGGTCGAACACCGGATGGGCGTATTCGAATTCGCCGTGCACCAGCGCCGGGTGTATCGGGCTTTGCGGGTTGAGCGACACCACCACCGGCTGCTGCACCGGCAGCGGCTGCAGCTGGTTCAGCCAGTAGTGCAGGCAGACCCGGGCGGACTCTTTGACTGCGCTGGGCGAGCGCTCGTAGTTCCAGGCCGCCCAGGCCTTGCGTTCGGCCGGCAGCACCGAAGCATCGGTGTGCAGCACGGCGCGGTTGGGTTGGTAGCGGATGGCGCCGAGCACGGCGGTTTCTTCGGCCGTGGCGGCGTCGCCCAGGAGGGCCAGCGCCTGGTCGCTGTGGCAGGCCATCACGATGGCGTCGAAGCGTTCGACCCGGCCCTCGGTCACCACGCGCACGCCCTCGGCGTCGCGCAGCACCTGCAGCACCGGCGTGTTCAGCCGCTTGTCGGCGATGCCGGCCACGATCCTGGCCACGTACTGCCGCGCGCCGCCGGCCACGGTGTACCACTGCGGGCGGCGGGTGATCTGGATCAGGCCGTGGTTGTGGCAGAAGCGCACCATGGTCGCCACCGGGAACCGCAGCATCTGGTCCGTCGGGCAGCTCCAGATGCAGCCCATCATGGGCAGGAAGTACCAGTCGCGGAATTCGTCGGAGAATTTCTGTGCGCGCAGGAAGTCGCCCAGCGGCTGCAGCAGCGGGCTGCCGGGCGCCAGGTCTTCGCCGCGCTGCGCCAGCCGGGTGGTGATGCGGTTGAAGCGCACGATGTCGCGCAACATGCGCCAGAAACGCGGGTTGCCGAGGTTGCGCCGCTGCGCGAACACGGTCGACAGGCTGGAGCCGCTCCATTCCAGCGCCGAGCCGTCGGGCGCAGCCCCCGGCGCCTGCACGGAGAACGACATGTCCGATTTCGCGACCGGCACGCCGAGCTGGGCGAACAGCGCCAGCAGGTTGGGGTAGGTGCGTTCGTTGAGCACCAGGAAGCCGGTGTCCACGCCGAAGGTGACCGCCTGACCCTGGGCGTCGGGCAGGGTCATGTCGACCGTGTGGGTGTGTCCGCCGAAGTAGGCGCCTGCCTCAAGCAGGGTGATGTCGGCCAGGCCTTGAAGCGTGTGCGCCGCTGCCAGGCCCGAGATGCCCGAGCCGATGATGGCGATGCGGGGGCGTCGGGGGGTTTTGCCACCGATGGGCTGGGGGGGGTGGTCTGAGCGCATGACTCAGACCCCCGCAGCCCGGTGGGCTGGAATACAAAGGCCTGCGAAGCGCCCCGAAACGAAGGAGGGAGGGAGGGAGGAGGAGGAGTTCCGCCTCGGGATTGCATCCGGACGCATGTCCGGAAGGCTTCGCAGTGCAAAAACGTGGGCTGTCCGTCGCGCAACATGGCGCGCAGCCATGTGGGTATGGAGGGCCGGCGGTTGAAAAAAGTTCCGTAACCGTGTGTGCATGGGTTTTCCGGCGTGTGATCGGTGGTCAGAGAAGTCGTCGAGTTCTTGTTTTGAACTTCAACGTTTCTATTGTGACTGATCAGTCACTATTTGTCCGAAAGATTTTTGTCCATGACCATGCTGCGAGCATGGTTTCAGCCGGTGCCCCGGGGGCAGGGGTGATCGGAGGCGGCGGGATCAGCCGCCCGCGGCGTGTGGTGGCCGGGGCGGCAGGCCGCTGCGGCGCCAGATCGGGCCCCAGGTCGCGATCAGCCCCAGCAGCAGCCCCCAGGCCGCGGCGCTCAGGTGAGCCGCCTGCACCACCGACATGTCATGGGCGCCGTCCCACACCACCGGGTAGGCCCAGCCACGCTCCAGCAGCAGCTTGCCCAGCAGCACCAGCGCCAGCAGACCGCCCCAGCGCTGCGCTTTCGGGATCGTGATGCGCTGGCGCAGCAACTGCACCGCCAGCACCGCGACGCCCGCGTGCAGCACGCCCGACAGACCCACCGCGTAGCCGATCTGGGGCCACCACAACAGGCTCAGCTGCCCCAGCGGCCAGGCCAGCAGCCAGGCCAGCGTGCAGTTCCAGTTGGGCCGGATCACCCAGGCGAAGGCGGTCAGCGCGCCCAGCGCGATCTGGTTGAAGATCAGTTGCGGCGTGTTCAGGTGCACCCAGGCGCTGGTCCACAGCGTCCAGGGCTGGACGGTCCAGCCATCGGCGCGCCAGATGAAGGCGTCCAGCGTGCCCTCGCGCGTCCACCACAACAACATGCTGGCCACCGCGTGCAGCGCGCACAGCAGCAGCCAGCTGGCCGACCGTTTCATGCGCCGGGGGGCGTGCCCAGCACGTGTTGCCAGAGTGCCTGCACCGCCGCCGCCTCCGATGCCACCAGCGCGGCGTCAACCTGCGTGGTCGCCTCGTCCAGCCGGGCGCGGTGCTGGATCTGGCGCAGCACGCGGTAGGCGTCCGACGCCGCCTGGCCCATGCCCGGCCGCAGCAGGCCCGCCGCTTCGGCGCGCTGCAGCAGGTTGATGTTGCCGGTGTTGAGGCGCAACTCGGGGTGTGCGCGCGACTGCGAGAGCACCAGGTACTGCACCACGAACTCCACGTCCACCATGCCGCCAGGGCTGTGCTTGACGTCGAACATGGCCCAGCGCACCGGGTGCGCTGCGCGCACCTTCTCGCGCATCGCCACGATCTCGGCCGCCAGCGCAGCGCTGTCGCGTTCGGCGGTGATCACCGATTCGCGCACGGCATCGAAGCGCGCGCTCAGGGAAGCTTGGGAGGTCGGGAGCGCGACCCCGCCGCCGGGCCGCCCCAAGGCGGGGTCAGCCCCCTCGGGGGGCAGCGAACCTTGCGTCTCGCCGCCTTTGGCGGCAAGCCGGGGCGCAGCGGGGAGCCCCGGGTCGCTGCTATCGGCAGCGAGACGCTCGGGGGCCATCACACACCTGGCCCGGGTCATCGCCTGGTGTTCCCAGGTCCAGGCGGTGTTGCTGCCGCGCTGCTGCTGGTAGTTGGCGTAGGCGGTGAAGCTGGTCACCAGCATGCCCGAGTTGCCGTTCGGGCGCAGCGCGGTGTCGATCTCGAACAGGTCGCCCTCGCCCGTTTTGACCGTCATCCAGTTGATCATCTTGCGCACGAAGGCGGCGTAGATCTCACCGGCGTTCTCGTCTTCGTCCTCGTAGACGAAGACGATGTCGAGGTCGCTGCCGTAGCCCAGCTCCTTGCCGCCAAGCTTGCCGTAGCCAATGATGGCAAAAGCCGGTTCTTCGCGGTGGCGGTTCTTCAGGCGGCCCCAGCACCAGCGCGCCGTCACGCGCAGCATCGTGTCGGCCAGGGCCGAGAGGTCGTCGGCCACCTGCTCGACGGTGAGCACCCCTTCCAGGTCGCGCGCCAGCGTGCGGAACACCTCGGCGTGGTGCGCCCGGCGCAGCAGGTTGAGCAAGGTTTCTTCGTCGTCTTCGTCGGTGGACCGCAGCGCGTCGCGGCGGTTTTCCAGCTCGGCCTCGAACTGCAGCGCATCGAAGCGGTCGGTCAGCAGCTGCTGGCTCGCCAGCTCGTCGATCACGCCCGGGTGTTTCAGCAGGTAGCGTGCCGGCCATTTGGCCGCGCCCAGCAGGCGCAGCAGGCGCTCGTGCACCGACGGCCGTTCCTGCAGCAGCGCCAGATAACTTTCGCGGCGCAGCAGCGGCTCGATCCAGTCCGCCAGGCGCAGCGCCGCCTGCTCGTTGACGCGGCCTTCTTCCAGCCAGGCGCCGGTGCGCTCCACCAGCCGCACCAGGCGCAGGCGGGCGTCTTCGCGCAGCGCCAGCACGCGCGGGTGTTCGCACCATTGCGCCACCTTGGCGGCAAAGGCCTCGGGCAGCTGCGGTAACACGCTCTGCAGGCTGTCGACCGCGCTGCGGGCGGCGCCGTTCTTGCCGTTGCAGCCCGCGCCGTTGCAGCCGCCACCGGGCGTGCCGCCGAGCAGGATGTCGAACTCCTGCGCCACGGTTTCGCGGTGCGCGTCCAGCGTGCGCAGGAACTCGCACACCGTGGCGCAGCCCATGGTGGCCGCGAGCCAGGCCAGGTCGTCGTCGCGCGTGGGCATCACATGGGTCTGCTGGTCGTCCAGGTACTGGATGCGGTGTTCCACCCGGCGCAGGAAGTCGTAGGCCGTGGCCAGCGCCTCGGCCGTGGCCGGGGGCATCAGGTTGGCCTTGCACAGGCGCTGCAGCGCGTCCAGCGTCGGGCGCGTGCGCAGCTCGGGGAACTGGCCGCCCCGCACCACCTGCAGCAGCTGCACGGTGAATTCGATCTCGCGGATGCCGCCGCGCGAGAGCTTGACGTCGTTGGCACGGCCCGGGTTGCCCGCGGCGCGCTTGGACGCGTGCTCGCGGATCTGGCGGTGCAGGCTGCGCAGCGAATCGAAGACGTTGTAGTCGAGGTACTTGCGGAACACGAAGGGCAGCACCGCGCCGCGCAAACCGTTCGCGCTCTTGTCGCGCACGCAGGCGGCCGGCGCGATCAGCCGGCTCTTGAGCCAGGCAAACCGTTCCCACTCGCGCCCCTGCACCAGAAAATATTCTTCCAGCGCCCCCAGCGACACCGCGCTCGGTCCCGAGTTGCCGTTGGGCCGAAGGGCCAGGTCAACGCGGAACACATTGCCGTGTTCGGTGGTCTCACCCACGGTGTTGTAGATGTGTTTGACGGCCTTGCCGAAATACTCGTGGTTGCTGATGCGGTTGCGCCCCTGCGCGTTCCCGGCGGTTTCACCGTCCTGGTCGTAGACGTAGATCAGGTCGATGTCGCTCGACACGTTGAGTTCGCGCGCACCGAGCTTGCCCATGCCGATGACCCAGAGCTGAGCCCGTTGGCCCGCCTCGGAGAACGGCGCGCCGTACAGGTCGTCCAGCTCGGCAAAGGCCAGGGTGCAGGCGGCGTCGAGCGCGAGTTCGGCCAGCTCGGTGACCGCCCGCGTCACCGCCTGCAGCGGGGCGCCCTGTTCGCAGTCGAGCACCACCAGGCGCTCCAGCACCAGCTGGCGCAACACGCGCAGCGCCGCGGGCATGGCCAGGCCGCGGTTGAGCAATTGCGCCAGACAGGCCTGCATGCTGGCGTGCACCGGTGCCCCCGGCGGCAGGCAGTCCAGCTCGCTGGCGTAGCGCCGTCGCACGCGCTGCACGAAACGGGAGTAGGCGGCCTCGCGGTGGGCCAGCGTCAGGGCATCCAGGCAGGGTGCGACCGGCGGCACATGGGTTGACAGGGCGGAATCGAGTGCTGGGGAACCGATGTTGGGGCTGGCCGTCATAATTTGCAGTGGATATGAATCAAAGCCCGGCACCTCTCGCGTCTGCCACGAGAACCCCCAGAACCCTTTCCGTGACCGCGCGGCTTCTGTTGTGGATGGTGCTGGCCGCCTGGGGCCTGTTTGCGCTCACGTTCGGCGCCTTGCATGGGTGGATTGTGCCGCGAATCAACGACTGGCGCCCCGAGCTGGAAAGCTGGGCCACCCGGGCTGTGGGGGTACCCGTGAAGGTCGGCGCCATCCGTGCGCAGACGGCGGGATCGGGCGATGGCGCCAGCGCCGGTTTCCTGCCCAGCCTGGTGCCGGCCTTCGAGCTCACCGATGTCCGGCTCTTCGACCCGGCGGGGCGCGAGGCCCTGCACCTGCCCAGCGTGCAGGCCTCGGTGTCCGTCCCCTCGCTGTGGCGGCTGGGCTTCGAACAACTGGTGATTGTCTCGCCCGTGCTCGACGTGCGGCGCACCGCCGAAGGCCGCATCGAAGTCGCGGGCCTGGACTTCTCCGGCCCCACACCCGAGGACAACGCCGCCGCCGACTGGTTCTTTGCCCAGAGCGAGTTCGTGATCCAGAACGGCGTCGTGCGCTGGACCGACGACCTGCGCGCGCAGCCGCCGATCATCCTGACGGACCTCGACTTCGTGGCCCGCAACAGGGCGCGCCGCCACCAGTTCCGCCTCGATGCCACCCCGAGCACCGAATGGGGTGATCGCTTCAGCCTGCGCGGCCGCCTGCGCGAGCCGCTGCTCGATCTCGTGCGGGGTCCGAGCGAACAGACCCCGTGGCACAGCTGGAGCGGCGAGCTCTACGCCGATTTCCCCAAGGCCGACGTCTCGCGCCTGCGCGGCTACCTCGACCTGTCTGCCTGGCAGGTCGACGTGCGTTCCGGCCAGGGCGCCGTGCGCGCCTGGGCCGACGTCGCCAAAGGCCGCGTCACCGGCGTCGTCACCGACCTGGCGCTGCAGGACGTGGCCACCCGGCTTGGGCCGAAGCTGCCCGAGCTCACGCTGGCCGAGCTGCAGGGCCGCCTGAGTGCCCAGTGGAGCGCCACCGGTTTCGAGATCGCCAGCGACAACCTGCGCTTTCGCACCCAGGGGGGCGAGGACTGGCCGGGCGGACAGCTGCGGCTGCGGCACCAGGCAGCGCGCGGCAACAGTCCGGCCAGCACCAGCCTGAACGCCGACCGCATCGAACTCGCCGCGCTGGCCGCCGTGGCCACGCGCCTGCCCCTGCCCGAAGCCAGCCGCGCGCTGCTGACCAGCCTGCAGCCCGCCGGCCGCCTCGAAGGCTTTGATGCCAGCTGGCAGGGCGTGGCCCCGGCCAGCGCCGAAGCGCAGGCCAGCGACGCGCCCGCACCCGCCGCCTGGCGCCCCGAGCGCTACCACGCCAAAGGCCGCGTGTCCGGTCTCGCGCTGGCGGCGCAGGCGCGCGCCGCGGTGAACGGTCAGCGCCCGCTGCCCGGGCGCCCCGGTGTCCAGAGCCTCACCGCCGATTTCGAGTTCAACCAGGACGGCGGCCATGCGCGACTCCAGATCGCCGACGGTTCGGTGAACCTGCCCGGCGTGTTCGAAGACGTGCGCGTGCCGCTCATCCGGTTCGAAGCCGACGCGCGCTGGCGCATCCAGGGCGAGCGCATCGACGCCTGGCTGGACAAGGTGCGCCTGGCCAACGCCGACGCCGAAGGCACGGCCAGCGCCCACTGGCACACCAGCGACCCCGCCACCAGCCCCTCGGACGCGCGCTTTCCCGGCGTGCTCGACCTGACCGCGCGCCTGACCCGCGGCGAGGCCACCCGCGTGCACCGCTACCTGCCGCTCGCCGTCGGTCCGGACGCGTTGCGCTACGTGCGCGATGCCGTGAAGGGCGGCGCGGTCGGCCCGGTCGATTTCCGCATCCGGGGCGATCTCTGGGACATCCCGTTCAACCAGCCCGGTGCGCGCGGCGAATTCCGCATCACCGCCCAACTCAAGGCGGTTGATTTCGCCTATGTGCCGCCCTTCCTGCAGGACGAGGGCGATGCCGCCTGGCCGGCCCTCAAGGGCGTCAACGGCCAGCTCGTGCTCGATCGCGCCGCCTTGCGCCTGAGCCGGCTCGACGCCGGACTCGAGGGCGCACCCGGCGTGCGCCTGAGCCAGGCCGAGGTCGCCATCGCCGATCTGGTCCGCGCCCCCGTGCTCAGCGTGAGCGCCAGTGCCCAGGGGCCGGCCAGCGAGGTGCTGGGCTTCGTGCGCACCTCGCCGGTCAACTTCTTCACCGGCCGGGTGCTGGAGCGCGCCACCGTCAACGGCCCGGCCCAGGTGCAGTTCAAGCTGCAGCTGCCGCTGGAGCAGATCGACAGGACCACCGTGCAGGGCAGCGTGCAGTTCAGCGGCAACGACCTGCAGCTCACGCCCGATGCCCCGCTGCTCGGGCGCACCACCGGGCGCCTGAGCTTCAGTGAAAACGGTTTCACCGTGGCCGACGCCCAGGCCCGCCTCTACGGCGGCGACCTGCGCTTCGACGGCGGCATGGTGCCCGTGCCCCGGGGCACGCCGCGCATCCAGTTCCGTGGCCAGGGCAGCGCCAGCGCCCAGGGCCTGAGCGACGGCGGACTGGGCTTTGTCTCGCGCCTGTTCGGCCGGGCCAGCGGCAACGCCAGCTACACCGCCGAACTCGGCTTCCGCGCCGGCGTGCCCGAACTCGTGGTCACCAGCACCCTGCAGGGGCTCGCCATCAACCTGCCCGCGCCGCTGGCCAAGGCCGCCGCCGACAGCCTGCCCCTGCGCTACGAGAACCGCGTGCTCTCGGTGCTGGCCGGTCCCTCGGGCGAAATCGCACGCACCGACAGCCTGGCCGTCATCCTCGGCCCGCCGGGCCAGCCGCTGGCCGAGCTGCGCTACGAGCGCGACATCACCACCAGCGAGCCGCGCGTGCTGCGCGGCAGCATGGCCGCCGGGCTCGATGCCGGCGAAACCGTCACCCAGCCGGCCACTGGCGTGCAGGCCAACATCCGCTTCCAGCGCATCGACGCCGACGCCTGGGAGCGTGTCTTCACCGCCACCACCGGCACCGACGTGCGCGCCAGCGTGCCGGCGCCCGGCGCCACCGACAGCGCCAGCCTGGGCTATCTGCCGTCAAGCCTGGCGGTGCGCGCCGGCCAGCTCATCGTCAGCGGGCGCAGCTTCACCAACGTGGTGGTCGGCGGCTCGCGCGAAGGCAACCAGTGGCGCGCCAACGTCGACGCCGAAGAACTCAACGGTTACGTCGAATACCGCCAGGCCGCCGGCAACACCGCCGGCAACATCTACGCGCGCCTGGCCCACCTCAACCTCGCGCCGGCCGCCGCCGCCGACGTCGAGCAGCTGCTGCAGCAGCCCACCAGCATGCCCGCGCTGGACATCGCGATCGAAGACCTGGTGCTCTCCAACCGGCGGCTCTCGCGCGTGGAGATCGTGGCGCAGAACCGCGGCACCGCCGCGCGCACCCGCGAGTGGCAGCTCACCAAGCTCAACATCGACACCCCGGAAGCGCAGCTTTTCGCCACCGGCAGCTGGGCCGTGCCCGACAACAGCGCGGGTGCCGTGCGGCGCACCGCGCTCAACTTCAAGCTCGACATCCAGGACGCCGGCCTGCTGCTCACGCGCTTTGGCCGCCCCGGCGTCGTGCGCGGCGCCAAGGGCCAGATCAGCGGCCACATCGCCTGGGTCGGTTCGCCCATGACGCTGGACTACCCCAGCCTCACCGGCCAGCTCAACGCCGACGTGCAGAGCGGCCAGTTCCTCAAGGTCGAACCGGGCGCCGCCAAGCTGCTCGGCGTGCTCAGCCTGCAGGCGCTGCCGCGCCGCCTGGTGCTCGATTTCCGCGACGTGTTTTCCGAGGGCTTCGCCTTCGACTTCGTGCGCGGCGACGCCACCATCATCCAGGGCGTGGCCCGCACCAACAACCTGCAGATGAAGGGCATCAACGCCGCCGTGCTGATGGAAGGCAGCGCCGACATCGCGCGCGAAAAGCAGGACCTCAAGGTCGTCGTCGTGCCCGAGATCAACGCCGGCACCGCGGCCCTCATCGCCACCGCCATCAACCCCGCCATCGGGCTGGGCACCTTTCTGGCCCAGTTCCTGCTGCGCCAACCGCTGCAAAGCGCCACCACCCAGCAGTTCCACATCACCGGCAGCTGGGCCGACCCCCAGGTGGACAAGGTAGGGAAGTAACCCCCCGCGCCGCCGGATTGTTCCCCCCCCGCGCCGCCTGCGGCGTCACCCCCTGGGGGGCAACGCGAGCGGCCCGGCAAAGCCGGTTCCGCCGCGTTCTGGATTGGGCACGTGCTCCGGGGGCGTTACTGCGGTACAAACAGATAAGTAGCTGGGTTCAAAAAAAGGAGTTCTCATGAAAGTCGCCGCCATCCAGATGGTCTCGGGAATCAGTCTCGACGCCAACCTCAGCGCAGCGCGCGCCCTGCTCGACCAGGCCGCGCACTGCGGTGCCGAACTGGCCGTGTTGCCCGAGTACTTCTGCTTCATGGGCCAGAACGACGCCGACAAGCTGCTGCTCGCCGAGACCGCGGGCCTGGGCACGGTGCAGGACTTTCTGTCCGACACCGCGCGCGAACTCAAGCTCTGGATCGTCGGCGGCACCCTGCCCATGGCCACCGAAGACCCCACCCACGCCGCCAACGCCTCGCTGGTCTATTCGCCCAAGGGCGAATGCGTCAGCCGCTACGACAAGATCCACCTCTTCCGCTACGACAACGGCCGCGAGAGTTACGACGAAGCCAGCGTGCTGCGCGCGGGCGAAACGCCCACTGTCTTCGACTGTCCCTCGCGCCAGGGCCAGAGCTGGCGCGTCGGCATGAGCGTCTGCTACGACCTGCGCTTCGGCGAGCTCTACCGCATGCTCGCGGCCGACCTGCTGCTCGTGCCCGCCGCCTTCACCCACACCACCGGCCAGGCCCACTGGGAAGTGCTGCTGCGCGCGCGCGCCATCGAAAACCAGGCCTACGTCATCGCCAGCGCGCAGGGCGGCAACCACGAAAACGGCCGCCGCACCTGGGGCCACAGCATGGTCATCGATCCCTGGGGCCAGGTCATGGCGCTGCAGGCCGAAGGCCCGGGCGTCGTGCTCGCCGAACTCGACATGGCGCGCCTGCACAGCGTGCGCGAACAACTGCCCGCCCTCCAGCACCGCAGACTCTGATGCTCGCGGCCGCTCCCGGCGACCCACCGCGCGGCAGCCTGCGCCCGCGCCGGCGGCTGCTGTGGGGCGCGCTGCTGCTGCTGGTGCTGGCCCTGCTGGGCGTGCTGGTCTTTCTGGCGGCCGAATACGAAGAGGTGCGTGACCAGACCGCGCTCGAAGCCGACGCCGAAGCCCTCGCCAGCGACCTCCGCAGCGCCCTGGTGCGCAACGTGCAGACCCTGCAGTCGCTCTACAGCATCGCGGCCAGCCCCGGCGCCTGGTCCGCGCCGGCCGGCGAGGTGCTCGCCGAACACCGCGAGATGGTGCGCCTGGAGTGGCGCGACAACGACCGCGCGCTCATCGCCCACCGCGACACGCCTTACCTCGCCGACCTCTTCAGCTACCTCGACCGTTCGCAGGCCCTGCCCGACATGCGCCAGGCCTGCGACAACGCGCAGCGCAGTTCCGGCCCCTCGTATTCCCCGAGCTACTTCTGGCCCATGAACGGCGGCCTCGGCCTGGAGCTCATGGACATGTGCCTGCCCGTCGTGCGCAACGGCAAGCCCGCGGGCTTCCTCGTCGCCACCTACTCGCTGCCCGGCCTGCTCGCCGAGCTGGGCAACAAGAACCTGCTGCGCGGGCGTGGCCTGGCCTTCACCGACACCGACGGCACCCGCCTCGCGCTCTACAGCAGCGTCTCCGGCAACCGCCGCACCCAGATCGCGCGCGCCCTGCTCGACCTGCCCGGCCACACCATGCTGCTGCGCCTGGAGAGCCCGCGCCTGGGCCCCGGCATGGCCTTCGGACTGCTGCCCAACGTGCTCACCGCCGTCGTCGGGGCGCTCTCGCTGGCCCTGCTCGCCGTGTTGGGCCTGCTCGGGCGCGACATGCGCCTGCGCCAGCGCGCCGAACACGAACTCGGCGACGCCCTGGCCTTCCGCAAGGCGATGGAAAACTCCCTCGTCACCGGCCTGCGCGCGCGCGACATGAACGGTCGCATCACCTACGTCAACCCCGCCTTCTGCGAGATGGTCGGCCTGAGCGCCGAACAGCTGCTGGGCACCGGCCTGCCCGCGCCCTGGTGGCCGCCCGAGCTGGTCGACGAATACCAGCAGCGCCAGGCCGTGCGCCTGGCCGGCCAGATCCTGCCGCGCGAGGGCTACGAATCCGTGTTCCAGCGCAGCGACGGCACGCGCTTCCCGGTGCTCATCATCGAAGCCCCGCTGATCGACGCCCAGGGCACCCAGACCGGCTTCATGAGCGCCATCCTCGACCTGAGCGAACAGCGCCGCATCGAAGACCTCAACCGCGCCTCGCAGGAACGCCTGCAGGCCACCGCCCGCCTCGCCACCGTGGGCGAAATGGCCTCCCTGCTCAGCCACGAACTCAACCAGCCGCTCGCGGCCATCGCCAGCTACGCCAGCGGCACGCTCAACCTGCTTGACGAACCGCCCGGCGCCAGCGGACCCGCCCTGCCGCCGGGCGAGTTGCGCCAGGCCATGCAGCGCATCGGCGAACAGGCCGAGCGCGCCGGGCGCGTCATCAAGAGCGTGGCCGACTTCGTGCGCCGGCGCGAACAGGTGCGCGAAGCCATCGCCCCCGCCAGCCTGATCGACGCCATCCTGCCCCTGCTCGACCTGCAGGCCAAGAAACAGGGCATCCGCGTGCAGACCCAGATCGCCCCCGGCTGCCCGCCCGTGCTGTGCGACCGCACCATGATCGAGCAGGTGCTGCTCAACCTCGCGCGCAACGGCGTGCAGGCCATGCCCCCCGACGATCCCTCGTCCGCCTCCGGCCTGCGCGTGCTCACCCTCTCGGTCAGCCGCACGCGCCTGCACGCCAGCGACGACGACACCCCCGCCACACCGCCGCGCAGGGGCTGGGTCGAATTCGCCGTCACCGACCACGGCCACGGCCTGAGCGACGAAGTGCGCAGCCAGCTCTTCACCCCCTTCTTCACCACCAAGGCCGAAGGCATGGGCCTGGGCCTGAGCCTGTGCCGCACCGTCATCGAGCAGCACGGCGGCGCGCTCACCCACGAGCCGGCGCTGCCCCGCGGCACGGTGTTCCGGTTCACGCTGCCGGCTGCTTCTATCATTGCCCCATGACCCAGCACCCCGACGCCCGGATCTTTCTCGTCGATGACGACGCGGGCGTGCGCGATGCGCTGGCCTGGCTGCTGCGCACGCGCCGCCTGCTCAGCGAAGGCTTCGACAGCGCCGACGCCTTCCTGGCCGAGATCGCGCGCTGGCAAGCCGAACCCCGCTCACCCTGCTGCCTGCTGCTCGACGTGCGCATGCCCGGCACCAGCGGCCTCGCGCTGTTCGAACACCTGCTCACCCTGCCCTGGCAGGCCGTCATGCCGGTGATCTTTCTTTCGGGCCATGCCGACGTGCCCACCGCCGTCGACGCCGTCAAGCGCGGGGCCTTCGACTTCTGCGAAAAACCGTTCTCCGACAACGCCCTGGTCGATCGCGTCGAGCAGGCGCTCAACCAGTCCGCCCAGGTGCTGGCCGCGCGCAGCGCGCAGCGTGAAGTACAGCAGCGGCTGAACTCGCTCACCGAGCGCGAGCGCGACGTCATGAACCTCGTCATCGCCGGCCTGCCCAACAAGCTCGTCGCCGACCAGCTCAACATCAGCGTGCGCACGGTCGAAGTGCACCGCTCGCGCGTGTTCGACAAGATGGGGGTGAAATCGGCGGTGGAGCTGGCCAACGCCCTGCGGCAGGCGTGAGCGCCCGGCCCGCGCCACGGCGCCTCAAGGCTTGGGCGAACCGTCCTGGTCGCGCTCGCGCTGCACATCCTCGGGCAGCTCGCCCTTCTTGCGCCCGGAAAACATGGTCCACCACACGATGAACACCAGCAACACCAGCGCGCCCAGCGCTTCAAGCAACAGCAAAGTCATGGCAAGTCGGTTCGGTGGGGGTCGTGGGTGGATAGGGTGGCTGGCGGCCTGCATTGTAGGCAGCCTGCTCGCGGCCTGCGCGTCCGGCCCCATGCCCCCGCGCGCGCCGGCGGACGCCCCCGACGTGGTTGACAGCGGCCCGCTGCCGCCAGCCCTGCAGCGCGGCAAGAGCCTCTGGACCCCCGTGCGCTGGAGCGAACTGCCCGGCTGGGGACAAGACAGCCTGCACGAAGCCTGGAACGCCTGGCTGCGCGGCTGCGAACGGCCCGTCGCCGGGCATGCCGCGCTCTGCAACGAAGCGCGCCCGCTCGCCATCGCCACACCCGCCGAGCAGCGCGCCTGGGTCGAGCGCCGCTTCCAGCCCTACCGCGTCATGGAGCGCGACGGCAGCCTGCCCCAGGGCCTGCTCACCGGCTACTACGAACCCATCCTCGGCGCCCGCCGCCAGCCCAGCGCCAGCCACCGCACGCCGCTCTACGCGCTGCCGGCCGGTTTTCGCCCCGGTCAGCCCTGGTACAGCCGCAAGGACATCGACACCCTGCCCGCCGCCCAGGCCGCGCTGCAGGGCAAGGCCATCGCCTGGCTCGCCGACCCCATCGACGCGCTCATCCTGCAGATCCAGGGCTCCGGCCGGCTCGACATCACCGAGCCCGACGGCCGCCAGCGCCAGGTGCGCGTCGCCTTCGCCGCCCACAACGGCCATCCTTACCAGAGCGTCGGCCGCTGGCTGCTCGACCAGGGCGCCATCCGCGAAGCCTCCTGGGAAGCCATCAAGACCTGGGCCGAGCAGAACCCGCGCCGCGTCAACGAAATGCTCTGGAGCAACCCGCGCACCGTCTTCTTCCGCGAAGAAGCCCTGAACGAACTCGACGCCCGCTTCGGCCCGCGCGGTGCCCAGGGCGTGCCGCTCACGCCCGGGCGCTCCATCGCCGTCGATCCCCAAAGCATCCCCTACGGCACCCCCGTCTGGCTCGCCACGCAGGGCAGCGCGCTCAACCAGCAGAAACTCGTGCTCGCGCAGGACACCGGCGGCGCCATCGTCGGCGCCGTGCGCGCCGACCTCTTCACCGGCTGGGGCGGCTGGACCGACCCCGCCTACCAGCTCGCCGGCCGGCTCAAGCAGCCGCTGCAGATGTGGGTGCTGTGGCCGCGGTGAAGCTACTCGGCTTCTGCTGCCACCTTGCGCGCGATCTCCTGTTCACCCAGTCCCATCCGGTGCCAGCGGATGACACGCTGAGCCAAACGCGCGTGGTTGTGGTGCTGTTTGCCGCCGCCGGTGGCGCCATCCAGCAGCACGACGGGCAGCTTGCCCTGTGCGGCGGCGTTCACGAAGGCGAGCACCGACGCGTAGGGAATCCGCTGGTCATCGCGGTTGGCGATCAGGTACACCTTGCGACGGGCATCGGGTCGTGCGTCGGCAATGTGGTCCATCGGGTCATAGACATTTCGCCAGTCCTGTCCCGTGCTGATGTCGGAGGCCGGGTTGGATCGGAGGTGGGCGGCGCGAACCCTCACGGCGGCGGGTGCGCCGGAGGCCACCACGGCATCGATGTCGGTCCGTCCCGACACCACCATCGCCAGGGCCAGGTATGCGCCACCACTCTGACCGGCCAGGCTGATCCGGTCAAAGCCATAGCGCGCCTTGATCCGGTCGATGGTCGCCGATACCACCGCGACCTCTTCGTGGGTGCGGCGTTCGTACCGGTGGTTGAGCACCGTGCTGCCGTACACCCCCGGCCGTGCCAGGCTGATCGTGGGCATGCCCGAGCGCTGCTCGATGCGTTGGGCCTGCGCCATCTGCTGGCGCCAGCTGCCATCGGCCAGGCCGCCGGGTTCCACGCGGTCACCGTGGAAGAAAAAGAGAACCGGTTGACCGGGGGCGACCTGCGGGCTCGGAAAGTAGCGAATGCAACCGTCCACCCTCCTTGGCGGCTGCCCGGGCTTGCTCACGGTCAGCGCCACCCAGACCGCATGCCGCGTGGCCTCGCACTGCGCCCGGGTCAGCCGAAGCGGTCCCCGCGCGATATCCCGGTGGGACGCATCGAACCGTTCATCGAGCGCGTCCAGCGCCTGGTCGCCGGCGTGCCCCGTCATCGCCAGCGTGGTCGTGCACGCCGCCATCCACAGCGTCGCGATGCCGGACCGACGAGGCAACATCACCAGACCTGGAGCGCAGCGGTCTTGGGCACGCACTTGATGCCCTTGGCCATCGGATGCATGGGATAGCCCGTCGCCGTCTTCTCCACGCAGTACAGCGCGCTGCAGTCGGGCAGGGCAGACCGGATCGTGCCCAGGACCTGCTCAAACCACTCGGGGCATTTTCTCGCCAGCGCACCCCAGGCGATCAGCACCGCACCCGATCGCCGGACTTCGGCCGCGATGACCTCCAGATTCTGCTGGAGCATTCGGGCGTCCTTCTTGCGGCCCGTGGTGGCGTGTCGGGTCATCTCGATCGCGTCACCCAGGTACCGGCTGCACAGGGGAATGCCGTGGACCACCACGATGCCCCCAAAGCCGTTGTGCGAGGCGATGGCGCACAGCTGCAGGATGGTGGGGTCGTCCGTTTCGTGGTCGGCCGTTGGCGGGTTGAACATCACCACCAGCAGCCTGGGCCGGCCATCCCAAGTTCGAGAAAACGACCAGAGGTACTGTCCACATGGGGAGACGCTTGCCGATCGGACCCTGGTTGATTGCGTGTGCATCACATCCATCGATACCGAAGCACCGGTCCGATGGTTTCACTTTTTGAACCGTTGTATTCAAGGCAAAGGGTCCGGCAGTTCTTTCATGGCCCTGTCTGCCGTGCGTGGTAGCTATGAGCCAAAGAAGGGTTCGGGCAACGTGCACGTGTCCCGCACAGGCACGGTGGGCCTGTTCGGCAGGTCTGCGGCACCCTGCCCGCCAACCAGGTCAGCGCGACGCCCGGTGGCTACAGCGACACGGTCCAGGTCGTGGTGACCTACAACTGAACAGCGCGTCTCTGCTCCCACGCCCAGGCGTGCCCGATCAGCGTCTCCAGCGCCGCCAACTGCGGCTTCCAGCCCAGTTGCGCCGTCGCGGCGCGTGAATCCGCCACCAGGCGCGCCGGGTCGCCGGCGCGGCGCTCGGCGTAGACCACCGGGATCTCGCGGCCCGTCACCTCGCGCGCCGTGTCGATCACCTGCTGCACCGAAAACCCGCTGCCGTTGCCCAGGTTGTAGGCCTGGCTGCCGGCGCCGCCCATCAGGCTCTGCAGCGCCAGCCCGTGCGCCTGGCACAGGTCGTTGATGTGCACGTAGTCGCGGATGCAGGTGCCGTCGGGCGTGTCGTAGTCGCGGCCGAACACGCTGATGTGCGGCCGCCGGCCCGAAGCCGCCTGCAACACCAGCGGGATCAGGTGCGTCTCCGGCTCGTGGCGCTCGCCCAGCTGGCCTTCGGGGTCGGCGCCCGCGGCGTTGAAATAGCGCAGGCAGACCGACTTCAGCCCATAGGCCCGGTCGTAGTCCGCCAGCGCCTGCTCCACCATCAGCTTCGTGCGGCCATACGGGTTGATCGGCTGCAGCCGGTGCTGTTCGTCGATGGTGTCGCTCTGCGGCTCGCCAAAGATCGCCGCCGTTGACGAAAAGATGAACCGCTTCACCCCCGCCGCCACCATCGCGTCCAGCAGGTTCAGCGTGTTCACCACGTTGTTCTGGTAGTACTTCGCCGGCGCCACCACCGACTCGCCCACCTGGATGAACGAGGCGAAGTGCATCACCGCGTCAAACCCGCCCTCGGCCAGCAGCCGGTCGAGCAGCGCACGGTCGGCGATGTCACCCTGCACGAATTCGCCGTGCAACACCGCATCGCGGTGCCCGCCCGACAGGTTGTCCAGCGTCGTCACCGCGCTGCCCGCCAGGCCCAGGTGCTTCACCATGTGCGAGCCGATGTAGCCCGCGCCGCCCACCACCAGAATCTTCATGTTGTCCTCCGCCTGTTCGCTGTTGTTGAAGCAAGTGCCCATTGTTGATTTTTCAAAGGTTCACCCGTCAAGACGAGCGGGTAGACCAGCGGATCCGCGCAACGGCAGACGCAAAAAAAGCCCCGAAGGGCTTTATTTGATTTCGCGGCCGGGATCAGCTGCGGCTGATCGGGGGGCGTGCGGGCGGGCGGACCACCACGGGCGGGGTCTGCACGGGCGGGGTCACCGTGGGGGGGGTGTTGTTCTTGCGGTTCTGGTGAACGTTGTAGGCCACCGCCAGGCCAATGCCGGCGCCGATACCGATGTTGACGGGGGTGAAGATGCCGCCGGAACCTTGCTGGGCCAAAACGAAGGCACGGCATGCGTCTTCATTTGCCGAAATCGACTGGCCGCCCGACAGGTTGGCCACGCAACCGCTGGCGAACGTGACGGTCGCTTTGCCGTTGGCTGTGGCCAAGACGCGTGCGTCAGAGGCCAGGGGCATGTTGGGTGTGGCGTTGACCAACTGGTTGCCGGAGGACACTGTGACCAAGCCTTCAACTGCGGTGATCGTTGCGGCCTGGGCGAAGGCAGAACCGGCGGCGGCCGTCAGGGCCAGGGCGATAGCGAGTTGTTTCATGAAAAATTCCTCCAGATTTGAATCGATGGTACGGGGGGTGGTGTGACCCGTCAACCTTGTTGACGGAAGAAATCCAGTGTTTTCAATGGTTTGTATCGATCTGGTGCAGTGAAATGGCGTTTCAGGGCGTCCAGCCCAGCCGGGAGAGCCAATTCGCCATCCTGGACGGCCGGGCCGCCTCCTTTTTGGGCAGGCCAAATCCCTGGGGCGCGAGGTTCTGGAGCACCGCGCGCGGCCGTTCGATCACCATGCGCCCGGCTTCCGCGTCGCCCACCAGGCGCCGCGCCACCGCCAGGCCTTCGCTCAGCCGCGGCAGCCGCCGCCCGGTGGAATGCGCGTCGGTCGCCAGGATGTGGGTGTGGCCCTCGCCGACGAAGCGCTCGCCCCAGTACTGCGCGCGCTTGCCGAACATGCCCGTCAGCGCCCCGGCCGTCACCTGCATCCAGGCGCCTTGTTCGATCAGCCGCTGGAACACCGGGTAGTGGCTCTCCACCCAGGTCAGCCGCTCCGGGTGCGTGATGATCGGCGTGTAGCCCGAGGCGATCAGGTTGAACACCGAGTCCTCCAGCCGCGGCGGTGGCGTGGTGTGCGAAGGCTCCAGCAGGAAATAGCGCGAGCGGTTGAGCGTCGGCACGCGCCCGGCCTTCAGCCCGTCGAGCAGCCCCGGCACCAGGTGCACGTCGGCCCCCACGACCAGCTTGAGCGGGATGCCGGCGCGGTCCAGCTCGGCCTGCAGGACCTTGCGCGCCAGCGCGATGCCCGGGCCGTCGTTCATGTACATGCCGGGGTAGATGTGCGGCGTGCAGGCCATGGTGTGGATGCCGTCGGCCACGGCGATGCGCGCCATCTCCAGCGACTCGTCGAGCGTCTTGGCCCCGTCGTCGATGCCCGGCAGGATGTGGCTGTGCAAATCGATCATGGCTGGGTGGTTCCTTGTGGCGCGGCTTCCTGCACCAGCGTGAAGCGGTCGAACAGCACCTCGCCGCGCAGGCCGGTCCGGGCTTCGTAGGGCGCCTGGGTCTGCAGCGCGAGCGCCACACCCAGGCCGCAGTCGGCCGGCACCTCCAGGCGCACGCCCGTCGTTTGCCAGGCGCCCCCGGTGGTTTTCAGGGCCGGCGTGCGCGCCAGTTCGCGCCCGCCGGTGGCGCAGCTGAAGACCCAGCTC
This sequence comes from Hydrogenophaga sp., assembly GCA_030653975.1. Classification (GTDB taxonomy): domain Bacteria; phylum Pseudomonadota; class Gammaproteobacteria; order Burkholderiales; family Burkholderiaceae_C; genus Hydrogenophaga. The sequence continues at coordinate 27,923 of JAURYH010000074.1, forward strand.
AGGCCCTCGTTGCTGCGCAGGTCGCCCGACTGGTATTCACCCGAGAAGCGGTAATGGCCCGGCGGCAGCAGCAGGTGCTGGCGCAGCAGCGGGATTTTCATCGCCCGCCCGGTGAAGACCACCCGCAGCACCTGGCCGCGTTCGCGCCAGCCCGCCAGCTCCACGCGGGCGCCGCCACGGTGCATGTCGCGCTCGATCACCTCCCAGTCAAAGCCCCCGGCCACGAAGGCCTGCTCAAAATCGCCGTTGAACAGCAGGCCTAGCGGCCGCTTCCACAGCTGCAGCCAGACCGCGTGCGCCTCCAGCCACTGGCCCTCCGCCTTCAGCTGGCGGATCACGAACAGCCCCAGCGGCGCCGGCAGGCCCGGCCCGGCGGTCACCACCTGGCTCACCAGCGGCATCGCGCTCGCCAGCGGCAGCTTCGCCCCCGGCATCGCCCGCAACACCCGGTCCAGCCAGCCCGGATCGGCCTGCACCGACGCCAGCAGCGCCGCCTGCAAGCCGGTTTGCGCCGGCTGCTGCGCCGCCTGCGCCACCAGCATCGCCAGCACGCGCGTGGCCTCGGCGTCGTGGTGCTGGCGCGAGAGGCGCGTCAGCTTGTCGAGCGCGTCGGGCCAGCGCTGCGCCGTCAGCGCGTCGTTCGCCTGCAGCTGCAGCACCGTCGTGTCCTGCGGCGCCGCCCGGCCCGCCGCCGCCAGCAGCGCCGCCGCATCCAGGCCCGCCCCCGTTTCCGGCTGGTGAGCCCGCATCGCCAGTTCCACCAGCGCCTGCGAATCGCCCGGGTTGCCCGCCAGCCGCTCCTGCAGCCGCGCCACGCGCTCCGCCGGCGTGCGGCCGTTGATGTCGTCGCACACCGGCAGGTTCGGCCACTCGTTCTTCCAGCACGACATCGTGATGTTCACGTCCCAGGCCTTCCAGCCCAGCCACAGCGCCGCCACCACCAGCAGCGCAAACACGCCCGCGCGCGCGGGCGTCCAGCCCGTTGCCCGCGCGGGGGCTGCCAGCGCCGCCGTCATTGGAGTTTCCCCGCCACCAGTTGCGTCAGCACCGGTTGCCCGTCCTGCGGCTGGAAAAACGCGCGCAGGTGCAGGTCGCGCACGTGCGCCTCGTTGTTCGTGTCCAGCGTGTGCAGCTCGATCACGCCGTCCACCACCAGCTGCGCCCCCTGCGCCCGCGAGCGGAAGCGCACATTGCCCAGCTGCGTCACCCGCTGGCCCGCCAGCAGCTGGTTGAACTGGCCCACGAAACGGCCCGTGTCCGGGTGGGCGCGAAAGCCGCTGTGGATCCACTGCACCAGGTTCTCGCCGCGCCCGCTCGGCAGGCTCGTCACCAGGCCGGAGAGCGCCGGCTGCACCTGCGCCAGTGTCGGCGCCTGCGGCGCGGGCGCCGTCTCCGCGGCAGCCGCCTGGGCCGGGGCTTCGGCCGCGGCTGGCGGTGGGGACAGTGCCATGGTCACCAACGCCGGCGCAGGTGCAGGTGCAGGTGCAGGTGCAGGTGCAGGTGCAGGTGCAGGTGCAGGTGCAGGTGCAGGTGCAGGTGCTGGTGCAGATGCCGCCACCGCGTTCATGGCCCGGGCGCGCAGATGGGTGTCCACCACCTGGCTGAAATCGTTGCTGTCCCTGGCGACCGACTCCACGGCGAGCGGGGGCGGGGCCGGAGCAGCGGCCGGGGCTGGCCTGTCGCGACTGCGGCGCGGCGGCGCAGGCGGCGGCGCCGGCACGGGCTCAGCCGCGGCCAGGGTGGCCACCGCAGGCGCCGCAGCAGGCGCCGAAGCAGATACCGGAACAGGCGCACCAGCAGGCGCCAAAGCCGCCGCGTCGTCGAGCCCGCCAGCCGCCACCGCCACCGTGATCTCCGCCCCCGGCGCCTGTGCCATCGCCAGATCCGCCGCAGTCGCAGTCTCCAGCGCCGGCACCGGCACCGGCAGGCGCACGGGGGGGATCTTGCGCACCGTCAGCGAACCGCTGTCGCCCGTGGTGTTGTTCAGCAGCAGCGCCACCGCTGCGCCCAGCGCGCCCAGCGACACCAGCGCGATCTTCAGGCCGCTCGGCACGCGCTCGTGCCAGGGTCGGGCGTCCGCCGGGCGGGTTTCTTTCTTCAGCCGCCGCGGCGTCACGCCCGGGCGCAGCGCCACCGGGCGTTGCGGGGCCGGCGCTGCGGCGGCCGGGGCCGCGGGCATCGCGGGCGCCAGCGTGGCGTTGTAGTCCGCCCGCAGTCCGGGCGAGCTCAAGACATCGTTCGCCCGGTTGATGCGCGTGGCCGCGTCGGCCGGCCAGGCCTCGTCGCGGCCGGCGGCAAAGTCCGGGTGCGTCAGGCGGATCATCAGCCGGTAGTGCTCGCGCAGTTCGGCCGCGTCGCAGCCCGGCACCAGCCCCAGCAGCGTGTAGTGGTCCACGCCCGGGCGCAGCAGCACCGTGCGCACAAAAAAACGCGCCGCCTGGCGCAGCGCGTCGGCGCGCGCCGGGTCCTGCTCCAGGTCGGCCAGCCCCTCCACCGAGCGGCCCCCCGCCAGCTGCAACACCGCCCGCGCGTGGTCAAACAGCGGGCGCGGCTCGCGCAGCACCACCGGGTAACGCCCGGGCGAGCGCTCGAAGTCGAGCAGGGCGGGCAGCAGGCTGGCCCAGTCGGGGGAAGTGGCGGGCATGGGGCGTTCGGGCGGTCAGGCGGTCCGGGGCTTCGCGACGGCCGGCGTGGCCGGGCGCGGGATGTGCTCGTCGCCATAGCCGTAATACGACTCGTAGGCGTAGTCGCTGCTGTGCTCGTTGCGCGCGTGCGTCAGCACCACACCCATCGGCGCAATGCCCGCGTTGCGCAGCCGGCGCATGGCGTCCTTGATGCTGTCTTTTTTGGTGCCCGAGGCCTTCACGGCAAACACCACGTGTTGAATCTGGTTGCCCAGCACGATCGCGTCCGAGATGCCCAGCAGCGGCGACCCGTCGATGATCACCTGCGAGAAACCCAGCTCCTGCGCCTTGTCCAGCAGCAGGCCCAGCCTGGGGCCCATCAGCAGCTCCACCGGGTCGGGCGGCGTCGGGCCGGCCAGCATCACGCTCAGGTTCGGAATCTGCGTCCGCTGGATCAGCAGCTCGCTGCCGCGGTCGCCCGAGAGCAGGTTCGACAGGCCGCGCTCGTTGGGCAGCTTCAGCGCCTTGTGCACCGCGCTCTTGCGCATGTCGGCGTCGATCAGCAGCACCCGCTGGCCCAGCTGCGCGAAGTTGATCGCCAGCGCGATCGCCGTGGTGGTCTTGCCCTCGCCCTTGCCGCAGCTCGTCACCATGAAGCGCCTGGGCGCGCCATCGGCGGTTGAAAACTGCAGCGCCGTGCGCATCGAGCGGTAGGCCTCGGAGAAGGCGCTGCGCGGGTCGCTGTGCGTCAGCAGCGCTATCGCCGCGTCGCTGCCCTTTTCGGTCCTGGTCAGCGGAATCAGGCCCAGCAGCGGCATGCCAAAGGTGGGCTCGATCTCGTCCGCGTGTTTGATCGAATCGTCCATCTGCTCGCGCAGCAGCGCCGCCAGCATGCCCAGCAACAACCCCAGCACCATGCCCAGCCCCAGGTTGACCAGCGGCTTGGGCTTGAAAGGGAACAGCGGGGCCGAAGCCTCGTCGACGATGCTCACGTTGTTGGTCGTGATGCCCGCCGTCACGCTCACCTCTTTCAGCCGCTGCAACAGGCTGTCGTAGACGCCGCGGTTGGAGTCCAGCTCGCGCTGCAGCAGGTTCATGTCAACGCTGCGGTCTTGCACGCTCAGCACCTCGCTGCGCGTGCTGGCCACGCGGGCCTTGAGCAGCTCTTCCTGCTGCTTCGCCACTTCGTACTGCCCCTTGATGCTGTCGATGATGTTGTTCACCTCGGCTTTGATGCGGTTGTTCACCTCGTTGATCTGCGCGCGCGACTGCACCATGAGGGGGAAGTCGGGCTTGTAGATGGCCAGGTTCTTGGCGTACTCGGACTCCAGCCGCGCCCGTTGTCCCTTGTAGGTCTGGATCGCCTCGTTCTCCAGCGCCTGGGGCGCGCTCTCGGGGTTGTTTTTCACCTCGTTGTACAAGGCCTCGGCCTTGATGCGGTCTTGCTGCACCTTGCCCAGCGCCGCCGAAAAGTCCACAAAGGTCTGCGTGGCCGCGCTGCCCTTGTCGCCCAGGTTCAGGATTTCATTTTTTTTCGCGTACTCGTTGATCACGCGTTCGCTCTCTTCGAGCTTGGCCTTGGTCTGCTTGATCTGGTCTTCCAGGAACTGGCGTGCGTACACCGACGAATCCACCTTGCGCTCCAGGTTGCTGGCGATGAAGGCCTTGGCCATGGTGTTGGCGATGCGCGCGGCCAGGTCGGCGTTGCTGTTGACCACCTGCAGTTCCACCAGGCGCGAATTGCGAACGGGAACGATGGCCACCGAGCCCTGAAATTGCCGCACGGTTTGCTCGCGGCTGAGCACCTGTCTGTCGTTCACCGAGGGGTTGAAGAGTGTGCTCAGGTTGCGGGCCAACTGGTCCACAAAGCCGGGCGCTTCTGCGCTTTGTTCCTCGCCGGGCAGGGCGGTGGCAGCGTTTGCCACTGGGAGTTCGGTGACCGCGTCGGGTCTGTACAGGCCCATCTCGTCGATCACGCGCTCGGCCAGGCTGCGGCTCTTGAGCAGTTCGATCTGCGTATTGAACAGCTGCTGTTCAGCGCCCGAGGGTTCAAGCTCCACCTCGGCGTTGAAGCCCACCACCTTCTGCGCCGTGCGGTCGATCTGCAGCAGGGCCTTGGCCTGGTATTGCGGCGTGATGCGCAGCGTGTAGACCACGGCGGCCAGGGTGCACAGGCCGGCGATGCCCAGGATCATCCATTTGTGCTTCAGCAGCGTGCGCAAGATCGCCTTGAGGTCGATCGAGTCATCGGCCTGGGCGTCGGCTTCCTGTTGCTGCAGCAAGAGCTGGGTTTGCAGCGCGCCACTCTGGCGCAGCGCCAGTGCGCCCTGGGGCGGGGGAATGAAAGGCAGTTGTTCGGGTGAAGACATGGGTTGTCCGCCGCGTTCAGCGGCTCCAGGAGAAGGGGTTTAAGGTGTCCAGGATGTCGCGGAACAGCGAGTCGCGCAGGGCCGCGCGGCTGGCGCTGCGCTGGACCACGATCACGTCGTCCGACTGGATGCTCGCGTCCTGCTCTTCGCCGGCGCGCACCTTGTCGAGGTCGTAAACGAACTGTTCGCGTTGCCCGGCCGCGCCGCTGCGGTAGACCACGATCTGGTTGATGTTGGCGTAGGGCGCGAAGCCGCCCGAGAGCGCCAGCGCGCGCAGCAGCGTGAGCTGCCCCGTGACCGGGTAAATGCCCGGCTTGCTCACCGCGCCTTCGATGGTGATGCGCTGCGTGGTGAACTCTTTGATGAAGAGCGATACCTGCGGGTCTTGCAGGTATTTTTCGGCGTACTTGGCCGCGATCAGCTTCTCGGCGTCTTGCGCCGTCAGCCCCGCCACCGCCACCGGCCCGATGAGCGGCAGCGACACCAGGCCCGAAGCGTTCACGCGGATGTCGCGTTTCATGTCGGGCACACCAAAAATGTCAAATTCCAGCAGGTCGTTGGCCGAGATGCGGTAGTCCGCGCCCACCGTGGTGAGCGAGCTGAGCGCGGCGGGCTCGCCGGTGGCCGGGTCCACCGGGGCGGCCTGGCCCCGGGGCACGGCGCTTACCGGGCTTTGCACCGGGGCGGCCAAGGCTGGGGCCGCCATCTGGGCCTGGGCGGCCAGCGTGGTGCAGGCGGCCAACGCCAGCGCGGTGACGGGGCCCCAGGGGCGACAACATTTTTTCATTCCAGACTCCAGAGCACGCAGGGGATTTTCAAACATAAGCCATTGATTTCAAAAGTGTTGCCTGGCCCGCGCCGGCGCGGGCTCTCTCAGGAAGACACCCAGCAAAAAGGCGGCGAGCATCGCGTTGGCCGGTATGCGAAACGGGTAGTCCACCCAGGCGTGCAACAGCGTGGCCAGCAGGCCCAGCCCGCAGGCCACGGCCAGGCGGTCCGCGCTGGACCACGAGCTTGTACCCCGCGCCGCGCGGAAAAGTTGCAGCACCCTCCGGCCCATCAGCGCCAGCGCCAGCATCATCGCAGCCAGCCCGAGCACACCTGTTTCCATCAGTATCTGCAGGTAATCGTTGTGGGCCAGGTCCAGCAGGTAGTAGCCCACCTCGGGCGACTGGAAGCGCGGGAACACCCAGGCGTAAGACCCCAGGCCCGAGCCCAGCGGCCAAAAGGCGAGCGCGCCCTGCCAAGTGGCTTCGCGCGTCAGCGCGCGCACGGCATCGTCCGCCACCAGGCGATCGGTGTCAAAACGGTCCACCCAGGCCAGCCCGCCCATGAACAAAGCGGTGCCCAGCAGCGCCAGGGCCAACACCGGCAGCCACCAGCGGCGCTGGCGCCAGCGGCTGGCGCCGCGCTCGGGCGCTGGCGCCAGCAGGGCCAGCGCGAGCAAAGTGACCAGCACGGCGGTGGCGATGCCGGTGCGCGAGCTGCTGGCCAGGGCGGCGGACAGCAAAATCAGCAAAGCCGCAGTGCCCCACCATGCGCGGCCCGCCCGCTGGCCGCTGCGCCGGGCGGAAGCGCCCCAGAGGCTCAACACCGCCAGCGGCGTTGCCATGGCCAGCAGGTTGGCGAAGGAGTTTTTGCTGGCGTAGGTACCCCGAACGCCCCCGCCCAGGCCGCCAAACTGCAGCGCCTCAGCCCCGCCGAGCTGCACCAGCCCCAGCAGCGCCTGCGCCACCGCCACCCCCAGCCACAGGCGCAGCAGCGTCTGCAGTTGCGCGCCGCTGGCGCCCAGACCCAGCAGCCAGCAGGCTGCTATGGGCAAGCCGGCCAGCGCCGCGAACGCCATGGCCTGGGGCGTGGCGCTCAGCGGGCCCGCGCCCGGCCAGGGCAGCATTTGCACCGCCACCACCCAGAGCGGCGCCGCCGCCAGCGCCAGGCGCGCGGCGCGCCAGCGCCCCGCGCCCAGCGCGG
>JAURYH010000005.1 GCA_030653975.1 Hydrogenophaga sp.
TAGGGCCTGTTCACACTATTTTTCCAAGTGCGAATGGGTTGAAAACAGCGCCAATCTAGGCGCGCGACGACGGCCAGACTGGATGTCTGGCCTAGGAGTGCAACAACGAGTGGCGCTGTTTTCAACCCATTCCCTTCGGGTTGTGGCCAAAAATGCCATGCGCGGCGTTGCGAAGCCTTGCCGGGGGGCGACCCCGGCTGCGTTTCGCGCCTTGCGCATGGCCTTTTTGATCCGCAACGCATCTTGGAAAAATAGTGTGAACAGGTCCTAGAACCGTCATCGCGTTGCGGAGGGCAACCGTGCAGCGCAAGCAGCCTGAATCTGATTTTCGGGCTGCAGAATGGTTGACCCGCCCTGGCCGGCTCCCTACAGGCGACATGATCTTCCGGGCAAAGCTCGCCTTGCTCGCTCTCCCCGACAAGGAATTGCCTGTCGCTCGTACTTCAAGCAGGTCGTCACAGACCGCGCCACACCCGCGCTGCAACACCGCCGCACTGTTCAAGGCTTGATATACCCGTAGTGCTTGCGGAACTGCAGCTGGCCGATGCGCACCACGCCCGACGGGGTGAAGGCGGCGTCCAACACGAACTGTTCCTTTTTCAGGTTCATCGCTTTCAGGGTGAGTTCGCACACCTCGAACTTCACGCCCCGGGCCACCAGGTCGGAGATCAGGGGGCCGTATTCGATGTTGGCGTTCTTCTTGTCCTTGGCGCCCTCCATCAGGAAGTTGACGCCGTCGCCCAGCGCCACGGCAATGATCTTGGTGTCGGGAGCGGTGTCCAGGTAGTTGCGCAGCGTGCGCAGCCCGGCGGTGGCTTGCGTGTCGCTGTTGTCGAAGTGGTAGACCACTTTGTCCTGTGCCAGGGCGGCGGTCATGCTCACCGTGAGCAGGGCAGCGGTGATGAAGGTGCGAGGGTTCATGAAGGTCTCCGTTGAATGGCCGGTCTCACCGATGGAATGGAAAACCGGCTGGCATGCTACTCCCCCGGGCATGTTTCGTTCGCTGCTGTTCTGAAGGCCCGTGGAACATTCCGTGCATGACCGATCAGCCCAACCCGACCCTGACCGGAGCCCTGGGCCACACTGCCAGGGCCGCGGCGGCTGGCTAGAGGCTGCGTCGCGCCATCATTGTCTTGATCTTGCTGATGGCCCCCGCGGGCAGCAGGCCCTTGGGGCACACGTCGACGCAGTTCAGGATCGAGCGGCATCGGAACAGGCGAAAAGGGTCGTCGAGGTAGTCCAGCCGCTCGGCGGTGGCCGTGTCGCGGCTGTCGACGAGAAAACGGTAGGCCTGCAACAGGCCGGCCGGCCCGACGTATTTGTCCGGGTTCCACCAGAAGCTCGGGCACGCCGATGAGCAGCACGCACACAGGATGCATTCGTACAACCCGTTGAGTTCTTCGCGCTGCTCGGTGGACTGCAGGCGTTCCCGTTCCGGGGCGGGCGTTTCGTTGATGAGGTAGGGCCTGATCGAGTGGTACTGCTGGAAGAACCCGGTCATGTCGACGATCAGGTCGCGGATCACCGGCAAGCCCGGTAAGGGCTTGAGCGTCACCACGCGCGGCAGCGTGTTCATGTTGGTGATGCAGGCCAGACCGTTCTTGCCGTTGATGTTCATGGCGTCCGAGCCGCAGATGCCTTCGCGGCACGAGCGCCGAAACGACAGGCTCGGGTCCAGGGCTTTGAGGCGCATGAGCACGTCGAGCAACATGCGATCGCCGGGGTGAACGTCGAGCTCCAGCGTCTGCATGGTGGGCTTGGTATTGAGGTCCGGGTCGTAGCGGTAGAGCTTGAAGGTGTGCATCGGGGGCTTCCAAAATGGGCTCAAGACTTCACCAGCCGCTGCATCCAGTCAAGCAACACGGTCGGCAGCGAGGCCGGCGTCTGCAGCAAGGCGTGGTGCTGGGCGCCAAACACGGCCGGCAGGTAGCTGGCGGCCTGCCGGTCCACGGCCAGGCAGAACGGCGAGATGCCCTGCAGCATGGCTTCGGTCACGGCCTGGCGGGTGTCCTCGATGCCGTAGCGGCCTTCATAGGCATCGCAGTCGTTGGGTTTGCCGTCGGACAGGAGCAGCAGCAGCCGGTGGGTGGCGCCTTCGCGCAGGAGCGTGGCGCTGGCGTGGCGCAGGGCGGCGCCGGTGCGTGTGTACTGATCGGGTTCGAGGGCCGCGATGCGCAGCGCCACGTCGGGGCTGTAGGGCTCGTCGAAGCGCTTGATGTCCCACAGGCTCACCGCGGCGGGCCCGTTGCCCGAGAAGGCCTGCACCGCGAAGGGTTCGCCCATCGCCCCGAGGGCGATGCACACCAGCAGCAGGGCCTCGCGTTCGACGTCGATCACCCGGCGGCTGTTCGAGATCCAACCATCGGTGGAGCCGCTGACGTCGATGAGGATCAGGATGGCCATGTCGCGCCGGGAGCGCTGTTGCGAGCAATAGAGGGCGTCGGCCATGGGCCAGCCGGCGCGCAGGTTCACCAGGCCTTCCACGCAGGCTTCGAGGTCGATGTCGTCGCCGTCCGTCTGGCGGCGGCGCAGCGTGCGTTGGGGTCGCAGGGCCGCGAAGCGCTGGCGGATGGCGCCGAGCAGTGCGCGGTGCGCGGCCAGGGTGTCGTCCACCCATTGCTGCGCGCCGGCCGGTGCGGTCATCAGCCGCACCGTGGCGCCGGGGTGGCGGTAGGCCGCTGTCCGCCAGTCCCACTCGGGGTAGCAGAAGGTCTGCGGGGCGTCTGGCGCGGCGGCGCTGGTGTGTCGGGGCCGCACGGCCGGCGGGTCGTCGGAAAGCAGCACCTCCGGGGCCTGGCCCGGGGTCCAGACCAGCCGCGCCTGTGCCAGTTCGGAGACCAGGTCGGCGAACTCGTCGGCCCCCGCCGACTGGTCGCGATCGGTGGGCCGCTGCAAACCGAACGGGTCTTCGGCCTGTTCGTGCGGCACGTCGGGCGGGATCATCCACGCGCCCGGCGTCTTCTGGTCTTCCTGATCGGCGCCTTCGCGCACCTCGGGGCGGCGAATCAGGCGCGCGCTGCGCGGTGCGCGGGCGGCAGCGTTGCTGGTTGCGTCGCTGCCCGCTAGGGGAGAAACCAGGGCCTCGCCCGGCTGGCGCAACTCGCCGGTCCAGCCATCGCGGAACAGGAGCGGGACGCCCAGGCGCCCCGCGCTGGGCAGGTCGCGGACCATTTCGGCCGCGAGGAGGTGCGCGATGCAGGCCGATTCTTCCGGCGATGCATGGAGGGGTGCGTGCACATTCGGTCCCTCGCAAGGCTGCGCGATCAAGTCGCGCACCCAGGTCTCCAGCGGGCGGCGCACTGCCGGGAACTGTGCCAGCGGCGGGCGGGCTGCGAGCGCTTCGCGGCGCAAGCCGTTCAAGGAGCTGGACATGCCGCGCAACAGGCGCGCCAGCGCAGCGTCAGCCGCGATGGCTTCCAGCAGCAGGTAGATGTCGAGAACCAGCGGCGAGTCACAGAGGTCCACGCACGCGGCGCTGCCCCGACTCGCCCGCATGGCCTGCACCAGGGCCAGGGTGCGAAAGCGGTCCATGGCCAGCGCGGGGTCCGTGAGGCCGGTGTCGGGTGGCAACCAGATGCACTGACCATCGGTGGCGGGCAGCGCGACGCGTGCGCGCGGGAATTCATGGCGCTGGAACGCCTGGGCGAGCAGGGTGGGGCGGGCGGGCATCTGCGCCGTGCGCAAGCGGTAGGGGGTGCCGAACACCGCCTCGATCAGCAGGTCCAGGCGCGGCGCCACGTCCGCCAGCAGGGTCCGGGGTCGGGCGGGCGCCTGGTCCCGGTGCCGCCGCCACAGCGCCTGCGTGAAGACGGTGGCGTGCCGGGCCACGTCGGTGATCACGTCTTCGGCTTCGGCCATCGGGGTGTTCCTCGATCAGATGAAGGTGGCGTCGACCAGGTCGCGCATCGCGCCCACCAGCGCATCGTCGTCCGACAGCGGCGACACCACTGCGCTGAGACAGGCCTGCCGCGTCGGGATGCCACTGACCACCAGCGCGGCCGCCGCGATCAGCAGGCGGGTGCTCGGCACCTCGGCCAGGCCGCGGTCGCGCAGCGCGCGCAACCGTTGCCCGAGCGACACCAGCGCCACGGCCGTGGCGTGGTCGGCGCCGGCCTCGCTCTCGATGATCGCCGCCTCGCGCGGGGCCGGTGGGAAGTCGAAGTCGAGCGCGACGAAGCGCTGCCGCGTGCTGGGCTTGAGATCTTTCAGCATGCGCTGGTAACCCGGGTTGTAGGAGATGACCAGCTGGAAGCCGGGCGCGGCCACCAGCGTTTCGCCGGTTTTGTCGATGGGCAGGATGCGGCGGTGGTCGGTCAGTGAATGCAACACCACCATGGTGTCCTGCCGGGCTTCGACCACTTCGTCGAGGTAGCAGATGGCGCCCTCGCGCACGGCACGGGTGAGCGGCCCGTCCTGCCAGGCCGTGCCGTCGTGGCGAATCAGGAAGCGGCCGATCAGGTCGCTGGCGCTCAGGTCGTCGTGGCAGGAGATCGTGATCAGGGGGCGCCGCAGTTTCCAGGCCATGTGTTCGACAAAGCGCGTCTTGCCACAGCCGGTGGGGCCTTTGAGCATCACGGCCAGTTGCAGGTTGTGGCAGTGCTCGAAGACGGCCACCTCGGCACCCGATGGCAGGTAATACGGCTCTTTGGCGGTCGACCGCCCTGATCCGTCCAGTGGGCCAACGGTGTGGAGCAGTAAAGCGGCGGCCAAGGGGTCACTCACAGGGTTGACAAGATGGCTTCGGGCGAGCGAGGTGCACCGGGGCCCGTCTCGACATCGAAGCGCGGTGCATGGCGGAAGAAGTCGTAGATGAACAGCCCCACGCCGGTCGCGAACAGCGAGCCGGTGGCGATCAGCATCACGAAGTGCACCTGGATCTTCAGCTGCGCGTCGAGATAGCCCATGCCCATGATGCGCTCCAGGTAGACCTGCGCGATGCCGGCGGTGGCGAACGAGAGCGTCATGCCGAACATGCCGCCGAGCTGCATCCAGAACGCCCAGTAGCCCAGGCTGCTGCCTTGTTCGCTGCGCCCCGGCACCATCGCTGGCAGCGCGTAGGTGATCATGGCCAGCACGATCATGGCGTAGGCGCCGTAGAAGGCGGCGTGGCCGTGCATGGCGGTGATCAACGTGCCGTGGGTCCACTTGTTGACGTCGGGAAAGGTGTGCGCCAGGCCCAGCAGGCCGGCCCCGAACAGGGTGAACAGCGCGCTGCCGATGGTCCAGTGCAGCGCCAGCGTGTTGGGGTGCGAGAGGCCGGCGCGGCGCATGGCCGAATACGCGAACATGGCCATGCCCACCAGCGCCGCGGGCTCCAGCGCGCTGAAGACGCCGCCGATGGGCAGCCAGTACGACGGCACGCCCACCCAGTAGTAGTGGTGCGCCGTGCCCAGGATGCCGGCGATGAAGACCAGACCGACGATCACGTAGAGCCACTTCTCCATGACCTCGCGGTCGGCGCCGGACAGGCGGATCAGCAGGTAAGCCAGGAAGCCGCCCTGGATCATCACCCACACACCCTCGACCCAGAGGTGGATCGTCCACCAGCGGTAGTAGATGGACACGGTGTAGTTTTCGTACTCCAGCAGCGCGGGCAAATACAGCAGCGCGGCCAGGCCGAGGCCGAGCACGAGCACGCCCTCGGTGGTGGTGAAGCGTTTGGAGCGCCAGATCGTCATGCCGATGTTGTAGAGAAAGATCAGCATGCAGATCACGATCACGATCTTGTGCGGCAGGGGCTGTTCCAGCAGCTTGTTGCCGGTGCCATAGCGAAACAGGTAGCCCACCACGGCGGTCACGCCCATCAGGGTCCACAGGCCCAGCTGCACATAGGCGAGCCTGGTGCTGTAGAGCTCGGTGCGCGATTCGTCGGGCACCATCCAGTAGGTGGCGCCCATGAAGCCGGTGAGCACCCACACGATCAGCAGGTTGGTGTGGATCACCTTGGTCACATCAAACGGCAGGATGTTCAGCAGCGGATCGGGGCCGAGGTACTTGGCGGCCGACAGCAGGCCGAACACCAGCTGCAGCCCGAACAGCACCATGGCCACGGCGAAATACCAGTAGGCAACCGATTGAGACCTGTAGCGCATGTCGGGACTCCTGGAATAGGGTGGTGACGGTTCGCGGCGTGCGCGGAGTTCGCGGCTTTGCGGCCCGCTACTTGAAGGTCGCCAGGTACGCAGCGAGGTGGGCCACCTGTTCGGAGGTCAGGTCCTTGGCGTAGGTGTTCGGCATGAAAGAAACCCCATCGGCCGAATACATGGCGCCCTCGGCCAGGTGCGCGCTGGGATGGGTGATGGATTCACGGATGTAGGTCGCCAGGTCGGTGGCCGAGCCCTTGTAGTCGGGAGAAGCCAGCGTCTCCTGCGTGCGTGTGGCGATGCCGGCCAGCGAGGGGCCCGCCATGTCGGCCCCGGGGGTGAGGGAGTGGCAGGCGGTGCAGGCGGGTGCGGCAGATCGGAACACACGCTCGCCCAGGGCCACCGGGTCTTTGTCGGAAACGGTCGCGGCAGCCGCCGATCCCGCCGCGGCTGCGGGGCTTGCGGCGTTCCCTCCCGTGGCGCCCAGGCCGGTGACCATGATCGGCCGTGGTGGCCAGTCCTGGTTGTCCACCTGGCTCACCCAGTCCAGAAACGCGATCAGGCCGTCGATGTCGGCATCGCTCAGGTTCTGCTGGGGCATCAGCCGGCGGTGGCGCTGCTCGTCGTAGAACTTCGAAGGGTCTTTCAGGAAGGCCCGCAGGTAGGGCGCGCCGCGCTGTTGCGCGATCTTGGTGAGGTCGGGTGCGTAGTACGCCCCTTCACCGAACAGTGTGTGACAGTTGATGCAGTTGTTCTTGTGCCAGACATCCTTGCCCAGTGTGACCGCGGGCGTGATGTTCTGCGCGTTCGTCAGTTTTGGAAACTGGCGGTGGCTGTCGATCGTGAGACCGAGGAAGACCAGCGTGGCGAGCAGGGTTGAGCCGATCGCGAAGTAACGTGCCTGCCGCTTGTTCATAGGGCTGCACCGGCGTCAGACGCTGATGCCCGTCCAGTAGATGACGCTGATGGTGCTGGCGTAAGCGATACCGGCGAGCATCAGACCGAGCACGACGTGGCTGAACACCTTGAGACTTCGGTACGCGGTCATGGGTAGCACCTCGACGGTTGAGCCCGCGTTCCCTCGGGGGTGAGAGAGGCCGACAGTCGGTGCATGTTGACGGGGTCGCTTCTCATCATCTGTGCGGAAGCGCACATATCCAGAGTCGCTCACATGCAGGCGTGTTCGTGACCACCGACCGAGGTCTTTCCATTTGCGCGAAAGGGGTGGCCAGGAACCAGCGCCCACCCATGGCCCTGAAGTCCCATGGAACAATCCCACCATGACCCCCATCCCGCCAGCCGTCCTCTCCGAAGCCCTGGGCCATGCCGTGAGCGACAAGCGCCTGGAGGTGTTGCGCCGGGTGGGTGAGTCGGGCTCCATCTCGCAGGCCGCGCGCGATGCGGGCATCAGCTACAAGGCGGCGTGGCAGGCGATTGACACGCTGAGCAACCTGAGTGGGCAGACGCTGGTGGAGCGCACGGTGGGCGGCTCGGGCGGTGGCGGGGCGCGCATCACGCCGCAGGGGCTGCAGCTGCTTGCGCTGGCAGACGAGCTGGCGCAGGCGCGCGGGGCGGTGCTGGCGCGCTTTGCCGGCGAAACGGCTGCGTTGCCGTTCGGCCTAGGGCTGCGCACGAGCATGCGCAACCAACTGCCTTGCCGTGTGGAGGCGGTGGAGCCGCTGGGGCCGGACGATCCGACGGTGCTGGTGCGGCTGCGCACGCCGGGGCAGGCGCTTCTCACTTCAAGCGTGACGCGCGAGAGCGTGGACTTGCTCGCGCTGCGCGCGGGGCTGGAGGTGCTGGTGCTGTGCAAGGCGACGGCGGTGCGCATGGGGCGGGGTGAGGCGACAGAGGCGGAAGACGCGCCGGGCCAGTGTGTTTTGCACGGGCGCATCGAACGGCTGGCGCGGGGGGACGGGCGCGACGAGGTGGTGCTCGCGCTGGACGGTGGCGGTCAGTGGGTGGGCTTTGCGAACCATCCGTTCGCCGCGCGCAAGGGGCAGCGTGCCTGGGCCATCATGGCGTCCAGCGCGCTGGTGGTGGGACTGGCGGGCTGAAAAGCCCGCTGGCTTTGGCAGCGGCGTTCATATGACCCGTGTGCCGTACCAGACTGGCGCAGTGGGCAGCGGCCTGGGCCTGAATGGCGCAACCCTTCACTTTGTGTTGTCAAAAAAGTGAGCACTGTTCTCAATTTGAGTCGTTTTTTCGGGTGGCACGGTTGTTGAGGATGGAGAGGCAGCCGCTTCGGCTTGTCTCATTTCCACCCTCAGAGGACGACACACATGATTTACGCAGCCCCCGGCGTCGCCGGCGCCAAGATCGCCTACAAACCGCGTTACGACAACTTCATCGGTGGCCAATGGGTTGTGCCGTGCAAAGGCCAGTACTTTGACGTGATCACGCCCGTGAGCGGCCAGGTCTACACGCAGGCCGCGCGTTCCACCGCCGAAGACGTCGAACTCGCGCTCGACGCCGCCCACGCCGCCGCCGACAAGTGGGGCAAGACCGACGCCGCCACGCGCTCCAACATCCTGCTGAAGATCGCCGACCGCATCGAGCAGAACCTGGAGCTGCTGGCCTACGCCGAGACCGTGGACAACGGCAAGGCGATCCGCGAAACGCTCAACGCCGACATCCCGCTCACCGTTGACCACTTCCGCTACTTCGCCGGTTGCGTGCGCGCGCAGGAAGGTGGCGTCAGCGAGATCGACGAGAACACCATGGCGTACCACATCCAGGAACCGCTGGGCGTGGTCGGCCAGATCATTCCCTGGAACTTCCCCATCCTGATGGCGGCCTGGAAACTGGCCCCGGCCATCGGCGCCGGCAACTGCGTGGTCCTGAAACCCGCAGAGTCGACCCCGATCTCCATCCTGATCCTGGCGGAGCTGATCGCCGACCTGCTGCCCCCGGGCGTGTTGAACATCGTCAACGGTTATGGCCGTGAAGCCGGCATGCCGCTGGCCACGAGCAAGCGCATCGCCAAGATCGCTTTCACGGGTTCCACCACCACCGGCCGCGTGATCGCCCAGGCCGCCGCCAACAACCTGATTCCGGCCACGCTGGAACTCGGCGGCAAGTCGCCCAACGTGTTCTTCGCCGACATCATGGACAAGGATGATGGTTTCCTCGACAAGGCCATTGAAGGCATGGTGCTGTTCGCGTTCAACCAGGGCGAAGTCTGCACCTGCCCGAGCCGCGCGCTGATCCAGGAAAGCATTTACGACAGGTTCATGGAGCGTGTGCTCAAGCGCGTCGCGGCCATCCAGCAGAAGAACCCGCTGGACACCGACAGCATGATGGGCGCGCAGGCTTCCAAGGAGCAGCTGACCAAGATCCTTTCGTACCTGGAGCTGGGCAAGGCCGAAGGCGCCGAAGTGCTGGCCGGTGGCGGCCAGGCCCACCTGGGTGGTGATCTGGAAGGTGGTTACTACGTGATGCCCACGCTGTTCAAGGGCCACAACAAGATGCGCATCTTCCAGGAAGAAATCTTCGGCCCCGTGCTGGCCGTGACCACCTTCAAGGACGAAGCCGAAGCCCTCGAAATCGCCAACGACACGCTGTACGGTCTGGGCGCCGGCGTGTGGAGCCGCAACGGCAACGTGGCCTACCGCATGGGCCGCGCCATCAAGGCCGGCCGCGTGTGGACCAACTGCTACCACGCCTACCCGGCACACGCCGCCTTCGGCGGCTACAAGGAATCGGGCATCGGCCGCGAAACCCACAAGATGATGCTCGACCACTACCAGCAGACGAAGAACCTGCTGGTCAGCTATTCGGAGCAAAAACTGGGCTTCTTCTGATCCGTCCGGATTGAAGTGAGATCAGAGGGGAGCTGGCAACGGCTCCCCTTTTTGCCATTGCAAAACCAGGAGACAAGCCATGGTTGAAAAAGTCATTGCCACACCGGCCGCGGTCGAGCTGATCGAATTCCTCAAGACCCAGCACGGCCCCGATCTGATGTTCCACCAGTCGGGTGGCTGCTGCGACAACAGCGCCGCCAACTGCTACCTGCCCGGCGAGATCACCATGGGCGCCGGCGACGTGTACCTGGGCCACATCGGGGGCTGCCCGTTCTACATCGGCAAGGCGCAGTACGCCACCTGGCGCCACACTCAGCTCATCATCGACGTGATCGAGGGCCACGGCGGCACCTTCTCGCTCGAAGGGCCGGAGGGCAAGGCGTTTCACACGCGCTCGCGGGTGTTCACGGAAGAAGAGAAGGCGGAGCTGGATGCGGAGAAACCGATCTGACGGCTCCTGGTTCGTCGAAGGGGGTCGAGGTTCGCGTCGGTGCTAACCCTGATGTGCGCGCGTCGTCAACTCGCTTTGCGCGCAAGACCGGGCTGCGCCAGCAGGGCGCGCCTAAGCTGGCGGCACGGCATCGCGCTGGAGTGAACGGCAAAAGCGCCGCCGGAACCAGGGCTTGAACCGATCCCGGTCGGCCCTCGTTGCATTGCCCCACCTCAACACAGGAGACACCCATGAAACCGAAGACCACCGAAGCGTATGTGCAGATCGATGCCGTTGAATGGCAGCCCTTTCCCGAAGCCTTCTCGACCGGCGGCATTCGCTGGAAGCTGCTCAATGTGGCGCCCGAAATGGGCTCGTGGACGGCGATCTTCGACTGCCCCGCCGGCTCGTCCTTCGCCGCCCACATTCACGCCGGGCCTGGCGAGTACTTTCTCACCCGCGGGCGCATGGACGTGCGTGGCGGCAAGGCGGCCGGTGGTGACACGGCCGTGGCGCCCGGCTACGGTTTCGAGTCCTCGGGTGCACGCCACGACCGCACCAACTTCCCCGTCGACAGCGAGTTCTACATGACCTTCCTCGGCCCCTTGACGTTCATCAAGCCCGACGGCTCGCCGATCGCCGTGATCGGCTGGGAAGAGGCCCAGGGCGCCTGGGGCTGAAGGAAACCCATGAAACAGCTGAACAAATCCAATCGACGGCAGGCCCTTGCAGGAGGCGCGATGGCACTCACTCTTCCGATCCTCGCCATGTCCAGTGATGCCGCTGCAGGGGAACAGGCATCCAGCGCCACCCAGAAGGTTCTGGAGCACCACCTGGGCGCTTTCGCGAAGGGCCTCGACGAGCTCATGCGCGACTACTCAGCGGCCTCGGTCATCCTGACGCACGACAAACAGTACCGGGGTGTGACGGAAATCAGGGGCTTCTTCGATGGCTTCCTGAAGTCGGTCAAACCCGGATTCTGGGAGGCGTTCAGGATCAACGCGCAGGCCATTGACCGCGACGTGGCCTACCTGGTCTGGGAAGCCAAGCCGTTCGTCAACATCGCGACCGACACCCTGGTGATCCGCCACAGGAAGATCGTGGTCCAGACGTTCACGGCGGCCTGAGTCTCGCGCTCCTCTCGGGAGGACGGCGCTCGTCGACCACGCTCTTGCCTTGGACTCTGCCGCGTCCAGGCCTATCATGCCGACGGGGGCATGAACGGTCCGGCAGAAGACCTCGGAACCATCGGAGACGCAGATGTTGATGAAGACCCGTACGGCCGATCCCGCGCCGGTTCACGAGTGGTCCACGGCGGGCCTGACACGGTCCGACACCACAGACGCCTGGCAGGCTGCGCTCACCGAGAACTACGGTGAGTGGCAGGTGGCCCAGGCGGTCGACAACGGGTTCACGGCCAGCGTTCGCAACCGGGATTTCAATGGGGTGCGCGTGGTCGAATGTGTCTGCGACCCCTGCACCGGGCGGCGCCTGCCGCAGTTCATCGAGCGGGAGCCGGAACCCTACATCGGCGTTCAGATCACCAAGGCCGGCCGCGAACGGTTTCACTTCGGCGACGAAGACATCAGCCTGGGCGCGGGTGACATGGTCATCTGGAGCGGCTCGCAACCCTCCGAGTTCACCGTGATGGAGCGCCTGCACAAGGTCTCGCTGGTGCTGCCGTGGGCAGACGTCCAGGAGCGGCTGCCCCGGGGCTCGGCGTTCACCGGCACCGTCATCGACAGCCGCGTGGGCATTGGGGCCGTGCTGTATTCCCATGTCGACAGCCTGGCCCGTCAGCTGGAGGTGTTCACCGAGAACGACCACGCGGCCGTGCGACGGGCCACGCTGGAACTGCTGGCCGCGGCCATGAGCCACCGGGTGGAAGTGCCGCAGCGCGCGCTGGCGCTGCGCTACCTGAAGCAGTTGCAGGACCACATCCTGAACAACCTGCAGGACGAGCATCTCTCGCCGACCAGCATCGCAGCCGCCAACCACATGTCGCCGCGCTACGTGCACATGCTGTTCGCGCAGATCGGAGTGAGTGCGTCGGCATGGATCCGGACTCAGCGCCTGGAGCGTTGCAAGGAAGACCTGCGCAACCGGGCGTACCGCGACAGCAGCGTCGCGGAGATCGCCTACGCCTGGGGTTTCACCGACCCGTCGCATTTCACGCGCGTCTTCAAGCAGCAATACGGCGTGGGGCCGAGGGAATACCGCGAAGGTGGGACGCGGCCCGCGGGCTGACTGTTCCATTTCCGAACATCTTCAGCCGCGAAGCGCGTGGCACGGAACTTGTAGCCGGAAACGGGTGGAACAACCGCTACCGACCCAGGGTGCATCCCCGGTCAATTTGATGGAGACAAGACATGAACCCACGCCCCGGCTTTGCCCTTCGCCGCCTGAACGCCGCGCTGCTGATCGCCTTGACCGGCGCCAGCGCGGCCCACGCCCAGACCACCCTGCAAGAGGTCGTGGTCAGTGCCAACCGGCAGGAGCAGCTGAGCTTTGATGCTCCGGCTTCCATCCAGGCCGTGGGGCAGGACGTGATCGAGGCGGCGGGGCCGCGCGTGAACCTGTCTGAGTCCCTGAACCGGGTGCCGGGCATCACGGTGCTCAACCGCCAGAACTACGCGCAGGACCTTCAGCTGTCCATCCGCGGCTCGGGTTCGCGAGCGCCCTTCGGCATCCGCGGGGCGCGCCTGATCGTGGACGGCATTCCCGCCACCATGCCCGACGGCCAGGGTCAGGCCTCGACCATCAGCCTGCCGTCGGCCCAGCGCATCGAGGTGCTGCGCGGTCCGCTGGCCCAGCTCTATGGCAACTCGTCGGCGGGCGTGCTGCAGGTCTTCACCGCCGACGGCCCCGAGCGGCCCGAGCTGCGCACGAGCGTGGACCTGGGCAGCGAAGGCCTGCGCCGCTACGGCCTGCAGGCCGCGGGGCAGAGCGGGGCGCTCAACTACGTGGTCGACGTGAGCGACTTCCAGACCGACGGCTGGCGCGCCAACAGCGCGGCCGAGCGCCAGCACCTCAACGCCAAGCTGCGCTGGGCCTTCAGCGAGCAGACCCGCTTGACCCTGGTGGCCAATGTGTTCGACCAGCCGGTGTCGGGCGATCCGCTGGGGCTGACGCGCGAGCAGTTCGAGGCCGACCCGCGCCAGGCCGTGGCCAATTCCACGCTCTACCAGGCCGGCAAGGATGTGTCGCAGAGCCAGCTGGGCCTGGTGCTGGACCACCGGCTGGACGCCGCCAGCAGTCTCACGGCGCGGGTGTACGCCGGCCAACGCGATCTGGACAACCGCCTTTCCATTCCGCTGTTCGTGCAGACCGCGCCCACGGCGGCCGGTGGCATCGTGCAGCTGGACCGCCGCTACAGCGGGGCCGGCCTGCGCTACACGCGCCGCATCCCGGCCGGTGAGGGCCAGGTGCAGCTCAGCGCGGGGCTGGACCTGGACCGCATGAGCGAACACCGCCGCGGCTACATCAACAACTTCGGCGTGCAGGGCGACCTCAAGCGCGATGAGGACGACAGCGTCAACAGCGCCGGCCTCTACACCCAGGCCGACTGGGCCATCAACGAAGCCTGGAGTGCGGTGGCCGGCCTGCGCCTGAACCGGGTGGACTTCCGCGTCAAAGACCGGTTCATCAACGGCAGCAACCCCGACGACAGCGGCGAGGTGGATTTCAGCGCCACCAACCCGGTGATCGGCGTCACGCGCCACCTGAGCGCCGACACCAACCTCTACGCCAACGTGGGCCGCGGCTTCGAGACGCCCACGCTCACCGAGATCGCCTACACCGCCAGCGGCAGCGGCCCCAACCTGGGCTTGCAGTCGGCGCGCAGCACGCACATGGAGCTGGGTCTGAAGACGAAGCTGGCCGAAGGCCACCGCCTCGATGTGGCGCTGTTCCGCATCAACACCACCGACGAGATCGTGGTGGCTTCCAGCAGCGGCGGCCGCACCATCTACACCAACGCCGGCACCACCCGCCGCTCGGGCCTGGAGCTGGCCTACAGCGGCCAGCTCGCGCCCGAGTGGCGCACCCATGTGGCCCTGTCCACGCTGAGCGCGCGCTTCACCCGGCCTTTTGCCAGCGCCAGTGGCGCCCCGGTGGCCGCGGGCAACCGCATCCCCGGCACGGTGGACCGCGCGCTGTTCGCCGAGCTGGCCTGGCAGCCGCGCGCCGTGCCCGGCATGACCGCCGCGCTGGAGCTGGTGCACCAGGGCGGCATGGCGGTGGACGACCTCAACAGCGACCGCACCGAGGCCGCAACCCTGTTCAACCTGCGCCTGGGTTTCGAGCAGAAGCTGGGCGCCTGGAAGCTGCGCGAATCGCTGCGCCTGGACAACCTGGCCGACAAGGCCTACGTGGGATCGGTGATCGCCAACGACGGCAACCGCCGCTTCTTCGAACCCGCGCCGGGTCGGCAGTGGGGCCTGGGCCTCTCGGCCACCTACACGTTCTGATCCCGCTCCCTCTCCCCCTGGGAGAGGGTCGGGGTGAGGGCGTGTGCGCTCAGAGCCCCGGCTTTTCCAGCGCGCGCAGCACCCCGGTCTGGAAGTCCGGTCCCTCGGCCGCGCACATGAAGGCGTCGATCGAGCCGTCGAAGCGCACCGTGCCCTGGTGCAGCAGCATCAGGCGGTCGGCCACCCTGGCTTCTTCGATCAGGTGCGTGGCCCAGAGCACCGCCATGCCGCGCGTCTGGCACAGGCCGCGCACGGTGTCGAGCAGGTGCTGGCGCGAGGCCGGGTCCAGGCCCACGGTGGCCTCGTCCATGAGCAGGACGGCCGGCTCGTGCAGCAGGGCGCGCACCAGCTCCACCTTGCGCCGCGTGCCGCCCGAGAGGCTGCGCACCACGGCCTTGGCCTGATCGCCCAGGCCCATGGCCGCCAGCCCGTCGGCGATGCGCTGCCGGGCCACCGCGCGCGGCAGGCCGTGCAGGTCGGTGTGGAACAGCAGGTTGGCCGTCACCGAAAGGTCCATGTCGAGCGCGCTCTGCTGGAACACCACGCCCAGCCTGGTCAGGGCGCGGGCCGGGTGGGCCCGCATGTCGTGGCCCAGCACCTCGATGGTCCCCGAGTCGGGGGTGAACAGGCCGGTCAGCAACTGCAGCAGGGTGGACTTGCCGGCCCCGTTGGGGCCGAGCAGGGCCAGCATTTCGCCCGCCCGCAGCGCCACGGTGACGCCCTTGAGCGCGGGTTTTCCGTTGTAGGCCTTGTGCAGATCCTGCGCGGTCAGCAGACAGGTTTCGGGCATCGTTCTGGTGCTCGTGGTGGAGGAATCAGTTGACTGGGCGGGCCAGCAGGTTCATGCGTTTGAGCAGGCGCCTTTCGCGCTCCACCGTGGCCAGCACGGCCTGACGGTAGTCGTGCGTGTTGAGGTAGTCCAGGCCCTGATCGTACCTGGCCAGTGCCGCCTGGTGGCGCTCGCTGAACATGGCGCGGCGGAACACCTCGTGCAGTTTCTGCACCACCGCCTCGGGCGTGCCCCGCGGTGCGGCCAGGCCCCAGGGCGAGGTGTAGACCGCCTGTTCGTAGCCCAGCTCGCGCATCGTCGGCACCTCGGGCCAGCGTGGGCTGCGCTGCGCGCTGAAGGTGGCCAGCAGGCGGATCTGGCCGCGGTCCACCCAGGGGGCGAAACCGGTGGAATTGACGCCGGCCATGATCTGCGCGCCGGCGATCGCCAGCATCTGGTCGGCCGTGCCCCTGTAGGGCACGTGCACATAGCGCACGTCGTGGTTCAGCAGGATCTCTTCCATCGCCAGGTGTGCCGTGGTGCCGATGCCGGTCGAACCCAGGATCAGTTCACCCGGGTGTTTCTGGGCCCAGTCCACCATATCGGCGAGCGTCTTCCAGGGGCTGCTCGCCGGCACCAGCACGCCGAAGGTGACGCCCGACACCTGCAGGATGGGGCTGAGGTCGGCCACCGGGTCCCAGGGCACGTGGTTCATCAAGGCATGGCGGTACACCGTGATCGGCACCTGGCCGATGGTGTGGCCGTCGGGCTCGGCGGCCTTGAGCGTGGGCGCGACCAGTGTGCCCGCCGCGCCCGGCTTGTTGCTGACCACGATAGGCTGGCCCAGCAGCGGCTCCGCTTCTTCGCAGAGGATGCGCAGCGTCAGGTCGGTCTGGCCGCCCGCGGGCCAGGGCACGATGAGCTGCAGTGGCTTGTTGGGCCACGTGGCGGCCGCAGGGCTGCCCGGCTGCGCCAAGGCGCGGGGCAGGGCGGATGCGAAAGCGAGCGATGCGCCCAGGCCCATGAAGCCGCGCCGTGAAACCCCGTTCGTGCAGTGGTGGAACGCATCGAGGGTTTTCCCTGTGCCATTTTTGAACGCTGGGCGTGACGGTGTGTGTCTCATGGGGCGGTGTGGATGTCTCCAGCGCCCGGGAAAGCCCCGGGCACCGGTAGTTTTCAGGCAATTTCTGTTCCCGTGCGCCTGGCACCGTTTTTGCAGACCGTTCGTGCGCACATCAATGTGTGCCGGACGAACACCGTTCGCCGAACTAAAAAAGACAGGAGACTTTTCATGCCCCTTCGTGCCCCGATCACTTCTGCCCTGCGCGCCGTGTCGCTCGCCGCCGCCGCCGCTTCGCTCGCCTTGATTGCCCAGGCCCAGGGTGCTGGCAAGGTCTATGTGTCCAGCGAGAAGGACAACAAGATCTATGTCTTCGACACCCAGGGTGAGCGCACCGGCGCCATCGACGTCTGCAAGCGGCCGCGCGACATGCGCTTCAGCGGCGACGGCCAGCAGATCCTCGTGATCTGTGGCGACAGCAACGCCATGGGCCTGGTGAACCTGGCCACCGGCCAGCTGGCCGGCACGGTGCCCCTGGGCGACAGCCCCGAGATGTTTGCGCTCAGCCCCGACGGCAAGACCGCCTACGTCTCGATCGAAGACGAGAACGTGGTGGCTGCCTACGACTTGGGCACGAAGAAACCGCTCTTTGAGGTCAAGACCGGCGGTGAGCCCGAGGGGGTGCTGGTCACGCCGGACGGCAAGACGGCCTACGTGACTTCCGAGGTGGCCAACGTGGTCCACGTGATCGACCTGGCCACGAAGAAGGTCACCAAGAACATCCAGGTCGGCAAGCGCCCGCGCCGCTTCGTGCTGTCGCCCGATGGCGCCGAACTGTGGGTCACCAACGAGCTCGACGCGACGGTCAGCGTGGTGGACACCAGGACGAACACCGAAAAACAGAAGATCAGGTTCGAGGTGAAGGGCATGCGCCAGTCCGACATCACGCCCGTGGGCATGACCCTCAGCCCGGATGGCAAGAGCATCTGGGTCGGGTTGGGCAAGGCCAATCATGTGGCGCAGATCGACGTGGCCACCAAGGCGGTGAAGACCCAGATCCTGGTCGGCAAGCGCGCCTGGGGCATGGGCTTCGCGCCCGACGGCAAGACGCTGTACGTGGCCAACGGCCTGTCGGACGACATGACGCTGGTGGACGCTGCCAGCGGCAAGGCGATCAGGACGGTGCCGGCCGGGCGGGTGCCGCACTCGGTCCTCGTCACGAAATGACCCCCCCCCGTTGCTTGCCCACTTCGTTGGGCCGCTCCGCCCCTCAAGGGGCTGAGGGCTGCGGCTCCGAGCCTGCCTGCGCAGGCTTGGACAGCCCGAAGGGGCTGCGACTCTGGCGCAGCCGCGGCCTGCAAGGCATGCCTGCGGCCTGGCGAAGCCAGTTCCGCGGCATTCTGGGCTGGGGGGCCCTGCGCGCTGCCGGGTTGGCGTTGCTGGGTTTGGGTGGGTTGTTTTCCTTGCCGGCTTTCGCGGCCACCAAAGTCACCATCGCGGTGGTCTCGCTCGACGGTGATCCGCGGTACGCACCGCGCCGCATGGAGAAGGCTTACCCCGGCCACCCGACCGGCCGCGCCATCGACGGCGTGACGCTGGCGGCGGCCGATTCGGCGTTTGAGCTCGACGCGGCCGGGCTGGAGCTGGTGGTGAAAGACGTGGTCTTGCCCAACGCGGCGGCGCTGCCCAGGGCGCTGGCCGAGCTGAAAGCCCTGAGGGTGCAGCACGTGGTGGCCGACCTGCCGCTGGCCGAGCTGCAGCAACTGGTGCAGGCCGCGCCCGCGGCGCTCGGTGGGGCCATCGTGTTCAACGCCGCGCTGGACGACGACCGCCTGCGCGGGGCCCAGTGTGCGGCGCACCTGCTGCACACCGCGCCCAGCCGCGCCATGCTGAGCGACGCGCTGGCGCAGTACCTCGCCGCGCGCAACTGGCGCAAGGCGCTGCTGCTGCTGGGGCCTCTGCCGGGCGACGCGTTGATGACCGAGGCCTTCAACCGCTCGGCCAAACGCTTCGGTATCAAGGTCGTGGCGCAGAAGCCGTTCAAGCTCACGGGCGATCCGCGCGAGCGCGACCTGGGCAACACGCGCCTGCTCACCGGCGACCGCGAACACGAAGTGGTGGCGGTGATGGACAGCGACGGCGAGTTCGCGCGAATCCTGCCGTATGCCACGCAGTGGCCGCGCCCGGTGGTCGGCGCCAGCGGTCTGGTGGCGGCGGCCTGGCACCCGCAGTGGGAACGCCACGGTGGCCCGCAGCTCAGCCGCCGTTTCTTCAAGCTCGCCCGGCGCACCATGCAGGGCCCCGACTGGGCGGCCTGGGCGGCGGGCCGCGCGGTGGCCGCCGTGCTGGCCGAGAACCCCAAGGCGCCGGTGGCGCAGCAGCTCAAGGCGTTGCGCGGGGGCAGCACCACGCTGGACGGCTTCAAGGGCCGCAACCTCTCGTTCCGCGCCTGGGACGGCCAGCTGCGCCAGCCGCTGTTCCTGAGCCATGTGGACGGCGTGGCCGGCACCGCGCCGCTCGAAGGCGTGTTGCACCCGAAGGAAGTGCTCGATACCCTCGGTGTTGATGAACAGGAGAGTGCATGCAAGTCGCGCCCGTGAACGCTTCCGTGATGCCGCTCGCAGCGCCCTCGCTGCCCCTGCACCTGCTGCGCGCCCTGCGCGCGGTGGTGGGGCGCGAGCTCAACCGTTTCCTGCGCCAGCCCACGCGCCTGGGCTCGGCGCTGGTGCGGCCGCTGCTGTGGTTCGTGGTGTTTTCGGCCGGCTTCAACAACGTGTTCGGCGTCGCCATCGTGCCGCCCTACGAGACCTACATCGAATACAAGGCCTACATGGTGCCCGGCCTGCTCGGCATGGTGGCCCTGTTCAATGGCATGCAGAGTTCGCTCTCCATGGTCTACGACCGCGAGATGGGCGTGATGCGCCTGCTGCTCACCGCGCCGCTGGCGCGCGGCTGGCTGCTGGCCTTCAAGCTGCTCGCGGGCACCTGCCTCTCGGTGCTGCAGATGGTGGTGTTCCTGGCCATCGCCTGGGCCTTTGGCGTCGAGGTGCCGCTGGCCCACCTGCCGGGCCTGCTGGTCGCCATGGCCTGCGGCGCCACCCTGCTGGCCGCGCTCGGACTGATGCTCTCGGTCTACGTGAAGCAGCTGGAGAACTTTGCCGGCACCATGAACTTCGTGATCTTCCCGATGTTCTTCATCAGCCCCGCGCTGTACCCGCTGTGGAAGCTCGAAGAATCGGGTGCGTGGTGGTTGCTCCGACTCGCCGAGTGGAACCCGTTCACCCACGCGGTGGAAGCCATGCGTTTTGCGATGGTGGGGCAGTTCACGGCCTTGTCGTGGTCGGTGGTGGTGGGCTGCGGTGTGGTGTTTTTTGTCGCGGCTTTGTGGGGCTACGACCCGCAACGCGGTTGGGTCAAGAGCAAGGGAGGCGGCGGATGAGCCCGTTCATTCAACGTCGCCATTTGCTGGGCGGTGGCGTGCTGGCGGCACTGCTGCCCGCTGCACTTCGCGCGCAAGACGACCAGACCGGCGGTGACCCGCTGGGTTCCATGCAGTACCCCAGCCTGCGCGAGCAGACCATCGGCAAGGCGGCAGCCCGGTTCTCCGACCTCGTGATCGTCAAGGGCCCGGCCTTTGCCGACGACGCGATGAACGTGCCGCTGCTGGTGGATGCGCGCGGGCTGGACAAGGTGGGCGGCGGTGTCGCGCGCATCCGCGTGGCGGTGGACCGCAACCCGGTGCGCCAGGTGCTGGACTTCGAACCCCTGCGCGCGCTGCCCATGCTGGCCTTCCGCATCCGCATGGAGCAGGCCTCGCCCGTGCGCGCCTTCGTGCAGACGCGCGACGGCCAGTGGCACGTGGGCAGCACCTGGGTGCAGGCGGCGGGTGGCGGCTGCACGGTGCCCGGCCTCACGCGCGCCGACGGCTCCTGGAGCAAGACCCTGGGCCAGGTGCAGGCGCGCTTTTTCAACAACGTGCTCGAAGGCAGCCGCCGCCTGCGGGTGCGCGTGATGCACCCCATGGACACCGGGCTGGTCGCGGGCATCCCGGCCTTCTACATCGAAGACCTGCAGCTGGTGGACAGCACGGGCCAGGCCTGGTGGAGGCTGGCGCTGCACGAGCCGGTGTCGGAAAACCCGCTCATCACCTTCGAGCTGCCGCCGCAGGCGGTGCCGGGCCTGCGACTGATCGGACGCGACAACAACGGCAACCGCATCGACGCCGAGGTGGGCGCGTGAAACGGCTGTTGTTGTCCGCTGCGCTCGCACTGGCGGGTGTCGTGCACGCCCAATCCATCCCGGTGCCACCGCCGGCATCAAGGCCCGACGCCGCCAGCTTCAACTACGACCTGCGGCCGCGCCAGATCGCCGAAGGCACCTGGGTGATCGAAGGCGCGGTGCAGGACTTCAGCCGCGCCAACGGCTGCAACATCATCAACACCGCCTTCATCGCCACCGGCGCGGGGGTGGTGGTGATCAACACCGGGCCTTCGCGCCTGTACGGCGAGCAGCAGCGCCGGGCCATCGAACGCATCACGCGCGAGCCGGTGATGCGCGTGCTGGAACTCAACCTGCACCCCGACTACTTCTTCGGCAACCAGGCCTGGGCCGACCGGCCCACGCAGGCGCTGGCCGGCAGCATCGCCGGCATGCAGGCCGAAGGCACGGCCTACGCCGACAACCTCTACCGCCTCTGCGGCGACTGGATGCGCGGCACCGAGTCCAGCCCCGCGCGCGAAGCCGTGTTGCCGCAGACCCTGCAGCTTGGCCAGCACCAGCTGGAACTCCAACGCCTGCACGGCCACACCGCCGACGACCTGGTGCTGCTCGACCACCGCACCGGTGTGCTGTTCGCTGGTGGCCTGGTGTTCGCCGAGCGCGTGCCCACCACGCCGCACGCCGACTTCTCTGCCTGGCTGGCCAGTCTCGATGCGCTGGAGCAGCTCATCACCAGCGGTGCCGCAAAAACCGTGGTGCCCAGCCACGGCCCGGTGCACACGGGCCTGGCCGGTGTGCAGCAGACGCGCGACTGGCTGCGCTGGCTCACCACGCTGATGCAGGAGAGCGCCGAGCGCGGACTCGACCTCGGCGAGGTGCTGCGCACGCCCGTGCCCGAGCGCTTCAAGCGCTGGGCCGCCCAACCCGCCGAGCTGCACCGCAGCCTGACGCAGTGGTACCCGCGCTATGAACAGCGCGCGCTGGCTGAACCCGTCCGCCGCCCCTGAGCCGCGTGCTGTGTTGCAGCCCGGGAGCGCTGCACCGCAGGCACTGCGACATTTCTGAACACTGTCACAAGGGTGTCTCGCCACCCGGTTCGGGTTTGGCGCATTTGCAGCCGTCCGGCGGCCCTGGCGCGGCATTGCGGGGGTATTCCGATCAGTGAAAACCCTAGGGTTTGCACTGGCACAGAAGTTGCCATTTCTTCGCTGCGTGCATGTCCGAGACCGGAGGGGCTGGAGTCAGAAGAGCGGTCAGGCGGCACGGCCAGTTCCCACAAGCCATCAACCTCACAAACGAGCAGGAGACCACCCAGTGAAACGCACTCTATTGAGCCTTTTGGTCATGGCCGCCACGGCCCACGTCAGCGCCCAGGGCGTGACCGACGCGATGATCGCGGACGACGCCAAGACCCCCGACAACGTGCTCAGCTGGGGCCTCGGCACCCAGGGCCAGCGCCACTCGCCGCTGACCGGCATCAACGAAAAAACCATCAGCAAGCTGGTGCCCGTGTGGTCCATGTCTTTCGGTGGTGAAAAGCAGCGCGGCCAGCAGTCGCAGCCGCTGGTCAACAAGGGCAAGATGTTCGTCACCGCGTCCTACTCGCGCATCTACGCGGTGGACACCAAGACCGGCAAGAAGCTCTGGAAATACGAGCACCGCCTGCCCGAAGGCATCATGCCCTGCTGCGACGTGATCAACCGCGGCGCCGCCCTGTACGACAACCTCGTCATCTTCGGCACGCTGGACGCCCAGCTGGTGGCGCTCGACCAGGAAACCGGCAAGGTGGTGTGGCGCGAGAAGATCGACGACTACTCCGCCGGCTACAGCTACACCGCCGCGCCGCTGATCGCCGAAGGCCTGCTCATGACCGGTGTCTCCGGTGGTGAGTTCGGCGTGGTCGGCCGCGTCGAGGCGCGCGACCCCAGGACCGGCAAGATGGTCTGGACGCGCCCTGTGGTCGAAGGCCACATGGGCTACAAGGACGGCAAGGAAAATGGCATCACCGGCACCACCAACGCCACCTGGCCCGGCGAGACCTGGAAGACCGGCGGCGCGGCCACCTGGCTCGGCGGCAGCTACGACCCCACCACCGGCCTGGCCTACTTCGGCACCGGCAACCCCGGCCCCTGGAACAGCCATGTGCGCAAGGGCGACAACCTGTATTCCGCCTCCACCGTCGCCATCGACGTGAAGACCGGCCAGATCAAGTGGCACTACCAGTCCACCCCGAACGACGGCTGGGACTACGACGGTGTGAACGAGTTCATCACCTTCGACATGGACGGCAAGCGCGTCGGTGCCAAGGCCGACCGCAACGGCTTCTTCTACGTCAACGACGCCGCCACCGGCAAGCTGATCAACGCCTTCCCCTTCGTCAAGAAGGTGACCTGGGCCACCGGCATCGACCTGAAGACCGGCCGCCCCAACTTCGACCCGGCCAACCGCCCGGGCGACCCGACCGCTGCGGGTGGCGACGGTGCCAAGGGCAAGTCGGTGTTCTCCGCGCCGGGCTTCCTGGGTGGCAAGAACCAGATGCCCATGGCCTACAGCCCCAAGACCGGCCTGTTCTACGTGCCCACCAACGAATGGGGCATGGAGATCTGGAACGAACCCATCACCTACAAGAAGGGCGCCGCCTACCTGGGCGCGGGTTTCACCATCAAGCCGCTGTTTGACGACCACATCGGTTCGCTGCGCGCCATCAACCCCAAGACCGGCAAGGTCGAGTGGGAAGTCAAGAACGAAGCCCCGCTCTGGGGTGGTGTGCTGACCGCAGGCGACCTGGTTTTCTGGGGCACGCCCGAGGGTTACCTCAAGGCCGCCGATGCCAAGACCGGCAAGGTGGTCTGGCAGTTCCAGACCGGCTCCGGCGTGGTCGCACCTCCCATCACCTGGACCGAAGGCGGCGAGCAGTACGTGAGCGTGGTCTCCGGCTGGGGCGGCGCGGTGCCCCTGTGGGGCGGTGAAGTGGCCAAGAAGGTCAACTTCCTCGAACAGGGCGGCTCGGTCTGGACCTTCAAGCTCATGAAGTGATGCAGCGGCAGCGGGGTGCAGCCCGACAGGGCGGCCCTGCCACATTGGGCGGTGTCGACCGCCGCCTGCGTGCGAACGGTCGACCCCGCCCCTTTTTGGCCCCGTGTTTCCTTTCCCTTTCTCTTTTCTTCTTTCAGGTAGCCCTGCCATGCGTACCGTTCTGATCCTCGCCTCCGCCCTTGCCGGCCTCAGTGCCCCGGCCCACGCGCTCGACGTGACCGCCGCCATCGAAATGGCCAAGGCCAACGGCTGTTTCTCCTGCCACGCGGCCAACGAAAAAGTGGTCGGCCCGTCATACAGCGCCGTGCATGAAAAATACAAGGACGACAAAGACGCCGTGGCCTCGCTGGCGCAGTCCATCCAGTACGGATCCAAAGGCAAATGGGGTCGCATCCCCATGCCGCCGCACCCCGGCATGAGCACCGCCGACATCAAGACCCTGGCCGAGTGGGTCATGACCATCAAGCCCTGAGAGGCAGAGAGCCTTTGGCACCGGGCGCGTGACGGCACGGCAGCGCTTTTCAGGGGAGGGGCGCATTTTTTCCGGTAATGTGCCGGCATGCCACTCGCCCACCCCATCAAATACGGTTTTCTCAGCCTGCTGGCGGTGCTGGGCATGGTCGCCATCGTCAATGCCCCGCCCGACACCGCCAGTGGCCTGCTCGCCAGCCGCATGCTCGAACTGCACCTGCTGCTGGAGCTGTTTGCCATCGTGATCGCCGCGCTGGTGGTCACGGTGTCCTGGCACACCTTCGACCGCCAGCAGGACCGCAGCGCCAATGCCTTGCTCGCGGGCTTTGTGGTGGTCATCGGCTGCGACCTGATGCACGCCCTGACCTACGAAGGCATGCCACCTCTGTTGACCGAGAGCAGCACGCCCCAGGCCATCTTCTTCTGGCTCATGGGCCGCAGCTTCGAGGTGTTGACGCTGGGCGCCGTCACGGCGGGCCTGGCGCCCCGCTGGCCCCGGACGGTCTTGCTGGGGATCGGCCTGGCGGTGGCGGTGGCCACCATCGCCTTTGGCTCTTTTGCGCTCGACCGGTTTCCCGTCACCTTCGTGCCGGGGGTGGGTGTGACCCCTTTCAAGGCGGGCTACGAATACGTGCTGGTGGGGCTCAACGGCCTGCTCGTGCTGGCGCTGTGGCGCCGGGCGAAACGCGAACAATCGCGGCAACACGCGCTGCTCGCACTCTCCTGCCTCTTCATGGGCCTGGGGGGATTTGCCTTCACCTCCTACGTGGCACCCTCGGATTTCCAGAACGTGGCGGGCCACCTCTACAAGGTGGTGGCCTATGCCCTGCTGTACCGTGCCACCTTCATCACCAGCATCCGGGCGCCCTTCGAAGCCTTGCGCCTTTCAGAAGCCCGGGTGCGTGAAAGCCAGGCCCGCATGCACACGCTGGGCGCCAACCTGCCGAACGCCGTGCTGTACCAGCTGGTGATGGAACCCGACGGCCACCGCCGGTTTACCGAGGTGTCCGACTCGGTGGAACGCGTCTGCGGTGTGACCGTGGCCGATGTGTTGCATGACCCGATCGCGATGTACGGCGGCATCCACCCGGACGACGTGGCCATCCTCGCCGCCGCCGAACAACGCTGCGCCGAAACGCTGCAGGTGTTCGACTGCGAAGCCCGCTTCTGCCGGCCCGACGGCAGCGTGCGGCGCATGCACCTGGTGTCTGCGCCGCGCGCGCTGGACGGCGGCCGCATCGTGTGGGACGGCCTGCTCACCGACGTCACCGACCGCAGCGAAGCGCAGGAGGCCCGTCGCCGGCTGGAGCAGCAGCTCGGCGAAGCGCAAAAAATGGAGTCCATCGGCACGCTGGCCAGCGGCATCGCCCACGACTTCAACAACGTGCTCGCCGCCATCCTGGGCAACGCCCGCATGGCCCGGGAAGACCTCAAGGCCGGTAAACCGGCCGATGTGGCGCTCAGCCTGGACCAGATCATCAAGGCCAGCGACCGCGCCCGGAACCTGGTCGACCGCATCCTCAGCTTCAGCCGACGCGACGCCGCCCGGCGCCAGGTGCAGCCCCTGCTGCCGGTGGTGCGCGAAAGCCTGTCGCTGCTGCGCTCCACCCTGCCGGCTGGCGTGCAGCTGATCGAACACATCGACGACCCCGAGGCCAGCGCCGAGATCGACCGCACCCAGCTTGAACAGGTGCTGCTCAACCTCTGCACCAACGCCTGGCATGCCCTGGACGACAAAGGCGGGCGCATTGAAGTCCGGCTGGGCACCGTGGTGCTCGACGCCGCGGCGTCCTTTCCCCTGGGCCTGCTGCCCGGGCGCCATGTGCGCCTGTCGGTGCAGGACAACGGCTGCGGCATGGACGAGCCGGTGCGCCAGCGCATCTTTGAACCCTTCTTCACCACCAAGCCGGTGGGCAAGGGCACGGGGCTGGGGCTGTCCGTGGTGCACGGCATCGTGCGCTCGCACGACGGCGCCATCGGTGTGCATTCAAAGCCCGGTCAGGGCACCCGGTTCGACATCTTCATGCCGGCCCCGCCCGGCGCGGTGGTGCCCGCCCCGGCCCCGGGCGCATCGGCACAGCCTGCTGCCGAGAGCGGACACGGCGAACGGGTGCTGCTGATCGAAGACGACCTGCTCATGTCCTCCATGCTGGAAAAGCTGCTTGCCCGCCACGGCTACCGCGTGTCACACCACAACGACCCCGAGCAGGCCATGGCCGCGGTGCGTGCCAACCCGCAGGCGTTCGACATCGTGGTGACCGACTACAACATGCCCCAGCACTCGGGGCTCGACGTGATCACCGCCATCCGCCGCCTGCGTCCTGGCCTGCCCACCATCCTGGTCTCGGGCTACGTCAACGACGAATTGCGCGCCCGTGCTGCCGCGCAAGGCGCGCGCCATGTGCTGGAGAAAACCCGCGTGCTCGATGAGCTGGTGAAACTGCTGGCGGACACGCTGCGTCCTGCGGCGGACCAGGCGGTTGAAGTCTGACCCTGCTGGGTCGAATCGCGGGCTGAGGCGCTGTCGTCATCGCTGCTGTTGTGCGGTGTTTCGGCGATACGTGTTGTCACATCTGGTGGCAGGACTGGTCCTGTACCCTGGGTAGCATCAGTCTGTCTTTTCGTTCACATGGAGAACCTCATGAACACCACACACCGAATCAATGCCCTGAACACCCTGCGCCCGCTCGTGCTGGTCATCGCCGGCCTGGCCGCTGGCGCCAGCTGGGCCCAAGTCACTGTGGTGGTCGAACCGGTGCTGACCGTCGTCGATCCCGTCGTGGCTGCGCGGCAGCAAGAGATGGCCCTGCAACTGGCCCGGGCCAACCTCAGCCAGCAGGGCATCACCGAACCGACCACCGGGCAGATCGCCCTGGCCACCAGCGATGTGCAGGCGCTGCGCGACAGTGGCATGGGCTGGGGCCAGATCGCCAACAGCCTGGGCCTGCGCCTGGGCGCCGTGGTCAGTGCGGCCAACCGGGCCGACCAGGCCGACCGCCAGGCAGGCTGGGCCATTGGGACCCGCACCACCCGCCCTGCGGCAGCAGGCAGCCAGGCAAATGGAGGTAACAGCGGCAACAGCAATGCCGGTGGTCAAGGCGTCGGCAGCAGCGGTAACCGGGGCGGTGGCGCCAGTGCCGGCGGCGGTTCCAATGCGGGCGGTGGTGGCAACTCCGGCAATGGCGGTGGCGGCAACGGCGGCGGCAACGGTGGTGGCAAGCGCTGACCTGCCCGCTGGCGAACCGCGCTTCAGGAGTCGTCACCAGGTGACGCAGCCGTGATCAGGGCTCCCACTCCGCCGTGAGAACACCCCCGGTGAGAAACCCGCTGGGCACTTTTTCTTCGCGCTGAAACTTCACCAGCCCCTCGCCCTGGCAGTACCACTCGCGGCTGATCAGGGGCACGTCGGTGAAGCCGTTGACCGGGTCGGTGTAAAGGTTCAGGCGGGCCTGGCCGACCACGCGCAGGCAGGGCTGGTGGGTGCTGCCGTCGGCGAGCTTCACGCTGGCGTCCACCGCTTCGATGCGCCAGGTCATCTGTGCCTTGTGGGTGTACTTCAGGTCGCGCGGGTGTTCGTTCCTGCGCTGGATCAGGTAGGGCACGGTGGGCGTGGTCCATTCGGTACCGATCTGGTACGGCGCTTTCAGTACCCAGATCGGTTCGGCGTCGGCCGTGGGCTCGTTGTCGATGTCGGTGCGGGTGGCGATGCGGCGGATGCCTTGTTCGTCTACTTTGAGGTAGTAGCTCACGCCGGCGGAGTGGTGGCGCACGGCGACGGTCTGGTCCTGGAACGTTTCGGACTGGGCCACGCGCAGGGTCCATTGTTCGGGCTCGCGCGGTTCTTCGCCGGTGTATTGCACGGTGTAGTCCTGTGTTTCGCCTTCGCGCAGGGGGAACCAGACATTGCCTTGGTTGCTGGGGTTGCAGGCGGTGAGGAAGAGGGTGGCTGCTGTGGCCGCGATGGTGGTGGTGATGGGTGAGGTGTGGGCGCGTGGGCCCTCACCCCGACCCTCTCCCGCGAGCGGGAGAGGGGGCAAGACACCGCGGCTGCTTGGGGTGCGAGCGCTCATTTTTCGGGTAACTGGGCACGTGGCAAATCAGACAGCTTGATCTCCACCTTGTCGTTGCTCGCGGGCAGCAGCCAGGCCAGGCCGCCCTGGCCGCGTTTGGGCTCGGTGCTGCCCATCTGGGTGTTGCCTTCGCGCGCTTTCTTGATGCCGTCGCCGAGGATGCGGTGCAGGTCTCTTTCGTAGGGCAGGCGAAACACGCGTGGCATCTCCAGCGGCGCGTTGTCTTTCATGGGGTTGACCCAGATGTAGATGGCGCCCTTGTGGCCGCGGCCGGGGCTGGGCTCGTCGAACACGGCCGAGAGCAGCATGAAGCGTTGGGGCAGGGCGTCGTCGCTCGGCCAGCCCGCGATGCCTTGCAGCGTGTGGTGGCCAAAGACATAGAAGCCGCTCACCAGCAGCACCATCGCACCCTTCACGGTCCAGGGCCAGCGCGTGGCCAGGCACAGGCAGAGCAGCAGGAACGCGAGCAGCGCGTACACCAGCACGAGCAGCAGCAACTGGGAAGAGACGGCAGGGATCATGGTTGTTCTTGTGGGGTCAGAGGCCGGAGCGTTGCACGATGGTGAGCGGGCGGGTGTTGAGGTCGATGACATTGCCGCCCTCGTCGATGCTGAAACGCACCAGGGTGCGCTCGTCGCCCTGGGCGGGAATCTGCTGCGTGCCGGTGTAGACGATCTCGGCCTGCGGGTTGACCTTCACGACCGCGACCGACACGTCCACCGGCAGTTTGTCCTTGCTCTCGTAGTAGTGGGCGTTGACCACGTACTCACCGGGCACGATGCCCCGCAGGGTGACGATTTCCTGCCGGATCGGGCTGCTGAACGCGCGGCCGTTCACCAGCACGCTGCTGTTCTTGGCGCCGCGGTCGTCGCGGTCCAGGTGCAGCATGCCGGCGTCGCGCTGTCGGAACCACAGCGTCTTGCCGCCGGGCTCCAGCACCCAGGCGTCGACGTCGTTGGGGTTGTTGTCGGGCCAGGACACGGTGACCATGAACTCGGCCTTGGCCGGCACGTCGCCGGCCTTGCGGGCCTTGGGGTTGAACGAGAGCAGGGCGATGACGAAACAGAAGACGAAGGCGATCAACATGTTGAACAACATGTCGTAGAACGGATCGGTCTCGGTGTCACGGACCGCTCGACCGATCGCCATGGGGCGTCTCCTGCGGTGGGGCGGCGGGCTGCGCGAGCCGGGCGGCCAGGGTGTCGGCCACCAGCGCATCGGCAAAACGGTCGAGCCGCATGAGCTGCAGGCCGAGCAGGATGTTGCCGGTGAGGCCGGTGACGGTGGTGAGCAGGGCAATGCCGAGGCCGCCGGTGAGGTTCTTGAGCAGCAACGACGACTGGCTGGCGTCGAAGCTGTCCATCTGCCCGAGCTGCAGCGCAAGGATGGAAAAGCCGATCACCTTGCCCAGCAGACCGAGCTTGAGCTGGATGCCGTTGAGCCACCAGGCCATTTCGTGCGGGCCGTGCGCGCGCTCGCCCAGCACCTGCAGCCAGATGGAATGGTCGGCGCCGGGCAGTGCGCAGCCCTGTTGGTATTCGGTGCTCCAGCCGGCGGGCGGCGCGGTGGATGATGCCGCGAGCTGCGCGTCGAGCCGCTGGCGCTGCTGGCCCAGCACCCAGGCGCGGCGCCCGGCCCAGACCGAGCAACCGATGAACAGCAGCACGATGGTGACGGTGAGCCCGGTCGGGTCGGCTGCCACCAGCCGGTGCCAGGCGCCGGCTTGCCACAGCAGCAGGGCGCCAAACACCAGCAGGCCCATGTAGGCCAGCCAGAGCAGGAACAGGCCGTGTTCCATGCGCTCCAGCGCGAGTGGGCTGTGGCGCGCTCCCGGGATGCGGCTCACCAGCGCCGCACCGAGCATGCGGTGGTGCGGGGCGCTGGCGGGTGGGGTCATGGGTGGGTTCAATCTGCGGGATGCAGGTGGCGCGATTCGGCATCGCTGCGGAACACGATGGGGATGCTGCGTCGCGTGGGCGCCAGCTTCACCAGCTGCACCACCTTCTCGTGGTGCGGCGACTTGCTGCACACCGGGTCGGCCTCGGTGGCGTCGCCGGTGATCAGGAACGCCTGGCAGCGGCAACCGCCAAAGTCCTTGTGGCGCTCGTCGCAGGTTCGGCAGGGGGCCTTCATCCAGCTGTCGCCGCGGAAGGCGTTGAAGGCGTTGCTGCGTTGCCAGATCTCGGCGACGGACGTGTCCTTCACGTTGGGCAGCTGCAGGCCGGGCAGGTCGCGCGCGTTGTGGCAGGGCATGGCCAGGCCGTCGGGCGCGATGGAGAGGAACACCGAGCCCCAGCCGTTCATGCAGGCCTTGGGCCGTTCTTCAAAGTAGTCGGGCACCACGAACAGCACACGCGTCCTGGGGCCGGTCTTGCCCTCCTGCTCGGCGCGGAAGCGGTTGACCACCGCCTCGGCCTCCACGAGTTCTTCGCGCGTGGGCATGAGGTGGTCGCGGTTGATCCAGGCCCAGCCGTAGTACTGCGTGTTGGCGAGTTCGAGGTACTCGGCTTCGAGTGCCACCGCCATCTCGATGATCTTGCCGACGTGCGGCAGGTTGTGCCGGTGCAGCACGCAGTTCATCACCATCGGCCAGTCGTGTGCCTTGATGAGCCTGGCCACGCGCTGCTTGAGTTCGAAGGTCTTGGTGTGGCTCAAAAAGTCGTTCAGCTCCTTGGTGGAGTCCTGGAACGAGAGCTGCACGTGGTCGAGTCCGGCGTCCTTCAGTTTCTGCGCGCGAATCGGCGTGAGGCCCACGCCGGAGGTGATGAGGTTGGTGTAGTAGCCCAGGCGGTGCGCTTCTTGCACCAGTTCTTCCAGGTCGTCGCGCAGCAGCGGTTCGCCACCCGAAAAGCCGAGCTGCGCTGCGCCGAGCTGGCGCGCCTGCTGCATCACGTCCACCCACTGCGCGGTGCTCATCTCGGTTTGGATGCGCGCGTGCTGTGTGGGGTTGTAGCAGAACACGCAGTGCAGCGGGCACCGGTAGGTGAGTTCGGCCAGCAGCCACAGGGGCTGACCGATCACGGGCGGTTTGCCGGTGGGCGCTTCAGTCGATCCAGCCACGGCGTTGTCCTTCTTCCAGAAGCGACCGGACTTCGGGCGCCAGGCCCTGCGCGTTGAACGCGGTTTCCAGCTCGGCGACGATGGCGTCGAGCGTGCGTTCGCCATCGCAGCGTTTCAGGATTTCCGCCGCGCTCGGGTTGAGCTGCACCATGCCTTCGGGATACAGCAGCACCCAGCGGCTCTGCGTTTCCTCGTACTGCAGGCGGAAGCGGCGTGAGAGCTTGGGTCGATTCGGCAACGTACTCATCGCAGTGCCCATGTTGGTTGTTCGATGCGGTGCAGAAACCTGTCCGGCGTGCGTGTCAATCCCAGCACACGCCGAAGATCCGGCTTTGCCGGTCTAAAGGCGTGGT
Organism: Hydrogenophaga sp.; assembly: GCA_030653975.1. Classification (GTDB taxonomy): domain Bacteria; phylum Pseudomonadota; class Gammaproteobacteria; order Burkholderiales; family Burkholderiaceae_C; genus Hydrogenophaga. Next base: position 31,823 of record JAURYH010000005.1, read on the forward strand.
CCCCCTGGGGGGAAGCCGCGAAGCGGCGCAGGGGGGAGTCATTCATTGACACGCCTTTTCAATCGCGTCCAGCATGGTCCAGAGGATGTCCAGCTTGAACTGCAGGATGTCCAGCGCGCGGTGCTGCGCTTCTCGCGTGTTGAAGTGGCTGAGCGTGACCTGCAGGCCGTGCTCCACGTCGCGGCTGGCGAGCGGGATGCGGCTGCGGAAATAGGCCAGGCCGCTGGCCTCGATCCAGGGGTAGTGCGTGGGCCAGGTGGCCAGGCGGTCCTTGTGGATCTGCGGCGCGAACATTTCGGTGAGCGAGGAACACACGGCTTCCTGCCACGGCGCCCTGGCCGCAAAATTCACGTACGCGTCGCAGGCGAAACGCACCGCGGGCGCCACACCCTGCAGCGACCACAGGTCTTCGCGCGATATGCCGACCGCTTCGCCCAAACGCGTCCAGGCTTCGATGCCGCCCGCGGCCGAGCCCTCGTGGTCGCCATGACCGTCGTGGTCCAGGATGCGTTCGACCCACAGCCGGCGGTGCGCGCGGTCGGGCATGTTGGCGAGGATGGCGGCGTCTTTGCGCGGGATGCAGATCTGGTAATAAAAGCGGTTGGCCACCCAGCAGCGGATCTCGTCGGGTGTGCAGCCGCCCGCGTTCATGCGCACGTTGAACGGGTGGTGGATGTGGTAGCTGCGGCCCTTGTCGCGCAGCTGGGCCTCGAAGGCTTCGGGGCTCCAGGCGGGCAGGTGGCTGTGTTGGCGGATGGCTTGGGCGATTTCCATGGCCGGGGCTTCAGAACGTGATGTCCATACCGTCGTGGGCGACCTCGATGCCGTGCGCGGTGAGTTCGGCGCGTTCGTCGGAGTCTTCCACCAGCATGGGGTTGGTGTTGTTGATGTGGATGAGGACCTTGCGCACGCCGGCGGGCAACTGGTCGAGCTGTTCGATCATGCCGCCCGGGCCGCTCTGTGGCAGGTGGCCCATGTCGAGCGCGGCCTTGGGCGAGAGACCGAGGCGCTGCATCTCGTCGTCGGTCCAGAAGGTGCCGTCGATCAGCACCACGGCGCAGCCGCTCATGAGCTCGATCAGCGCGGGCGTGACCTCCGCCAGGCCGGGCGCGTAGAACGCGCGCTGCTGGGTGGCGGGGTTGGTGATCAGCAGGCCGATGTTGTCACCCGGGCGCGGGTTGCCGCGGAACGGTGAATACGGCGGCGGCTTGGACGAGAGCGACACGGTCTGCACCTGCAGGCCAGGCAGGCCGGGTACGTTCACCGTGCTGCCGTCGATGGGCAGTTCCTGGCGCTGCACGCCGCAGTAGTGCGACAGGATGCCGGTGATCGGGAAGCCGCTGGAGATGTCGGAGAACACCTCGGGCGTGGCCAGCAGGGGCAGCGGCGTCTGGCGTTCGCGCAGCATCAGCAGGCCGGTGACGTGGTCGATCTGCGCGTCCATCAGCAGCACGGCGGCGATGCCGCTGTCGCGGATGGCGCGGGCCGGCTGCAGCTCGGGCGCTTCGCGGATCTGGGCCAGGATGTCGGGCGACGCATTGACGAGCAGCCAGTCGGCTCCGTCGGCACTGATGGCGATGGACGACTGTGTGCGCGCACGCGCCTGGAGCGTGCCACGGCGAAAGCCGTCGCAGTTGGGGCAGTTGCAGTTCCATTGCGGGAAGCCGCCGCCGGCCGATGAGCCGAGAACCCGGATGCGCATGGTCGAGCCTGTTGTCCGTTGGGGGTGGGGTGAAGAAAAAAGCGCACGGAGGTGGGGCCGTGCGCTTTCCTTTCTGGTCAAAGCCCGTCGCGTTTCAGCGGTTGGCGATGTACATCGTGATTTCAAAACCGAAACGCAGGTCGGTGAAAGCGGGGGTGGTCCATTGCATAGTCTGTCTCCGGTAGGTGGGTTGGCATGAAACATGTCTGCTAACTTGTCAGCACCACTGCTCTTCAAGCTGCACCCCATGAACAGCAATATCGATGCCATGAAAGACCCATCTAGGGACAACCCTGAGGTGGCGCTTGCCGCGCGTCGGCACAGCGTCTGGCCAGCGCCGGCCTACCTGTCCGTCGGGCGCGGTCACCGCATGGCGTTTCGCACCGTGGGCAACCCGCAGGGCGCACCCTGGCTGCTGCTGCATGGCGGCCCCGGCAGCAGTTGCCAGCCGGGCATGCTCGCGCCGCTGGACCTGGCGCGCCAGTGGGCGATCGCGCCCGACCAGCGCGGCTGCGGCGCGAGCCGCCCCAGAGGGAAAACCGCGGCCAGCACCACCCACGCGCTGGTGGCCGATCTGGAGGCGCTGCGGCAACACCTTGGGGTCGAACGCTGGTCTTTGCTGGCGGGTTCGTGGGGCACGGTGGTGGCCCTGGCCTATGCACGGGCACACCCGCAACGGGTGCAGCGCCTGGTGTTGCGCGGCGCGTTTGCGCTCAGCTGGCGCGAGGTGGGCGGGCTGCTGTTGCCGTCTCGGCGGGTGCAACAAACCCTTGGCTGTGAGGCGGCCTGGCCCGCCGCGCCGGGTGTCTCATTGCCCGCTGTACTGGCCCGGCTGAGACAACTGCTTCAAAGTGGAACACCCGGTGTTGCAGGCCTGCGCGTGTCGCGGCGCTGGGCCTTGCTGGAGTCGGCCTGCGTCTCGAACGGCATGCGCCGCGCGCTGCGGCAGGCGGTGACGCAGGCAACGCCTGCGCAGGCCGCCGCAATGCGGCGCGACTGGGCGGCGCTGCGGCGCCGGCAACGAAAGGCGCAGGCCAGCCGACACCGCCGCGCTGCGCGGCCGTCGGACCGGTTGGCGCTGCACAAATTCCGCATCCAGGCGCATTACCTGCAGCACCGCGGCTTTGTGCGGCCCGGTGCGCTCGATGGCGCCGTGACGGGCCTGGCGCGCCAGGGGGTGCCGGTGGACTGGGTGCACGGCGCCTGCGACACCGTCTGTCCGCCCGCCAACAGCCGCGCCTGGGCGGCCCTGGGCCGGCGCCTGACATCGAGGCAGGTCACGCTGACCGAGCCCTTGAGCGGCCACCTGGGCGGCGAGTCGGGCATGCTCGCGGCCTTGCGCGCGGTGGTGAGGAGACCCGGATGAAGACGCCGCCGTCCGCGCTCACAGACGCGTCGCACAGCATGCAGGCCCCGCGATGAGCAGCGTGTTGCTCCGCTGGCTGATCGCGCTGTTGTGCTTTGGCGGCTTCGTGGTGCCGTCGCACGCGGCCGACCCGTCAACCGATTGCGGGACGGTTGATGCCGTGCCCTGGCAGCCGATGGCGCCGGGCATCTGGGTCTGGTCCGCGGCCGAGAACGGCGAGGTGTCGCCCGCCAACGCCGGTCATGTGCTGCCCACCAGCGTGGTGGTGAGCCGCGGCGAGGCACTGGTGATCGACCCCGGCCCGAGCCAGCGCCACGGCCTGCGCGTGCGCGCGTCGCTCGCCTGCCGTTTCAAGGCGCGTGTGCGATGGCTGGTGAACACCCACGCGCACGCCGAAAACGTGATGGCCAACTCGGCTTTTGCCGATCTGCTGGAAGCCGGTCAGCTGGAGATCCTGGCCAGCGCCGCCACGCGCAGTGCCATGCAGCAGCGCTGCCCGGACTGCCTGGCGAGCCTGACCACCCGCGCCGGTTCGGAGGCGCTGGCGGGCACGCGCACCGTGCTGCCCAACCGCGTGCTGGCGGTGGGCGAGCGGCTGCGCGTGGGTTCACTGAGCCTGCGGGTGATGGCCATCGAGCCCGGCCACACCGAAGGCGACCTGGTGCTCTGGAACGCCCGCCACCGCGTGCTGTGGGCCGGTGGCCTGGTGTACGACGGGCGGGTGCCCGAGCTCGCGCAGGGCAGCCTGGACGGCTGGCTCGCGGCGCTGCCCCGGCTGCAGGCGTTGCGGCCGCGCCAGGTGCTGGGCACTGTGTGGTCCCGCGCGCCAGAGGCAGGCGATCCGCCTCCGGCACTGGCGGCCACGAAAGGCTACCTGACGGCGTTGCGTGCGCGGGTGTTATGGGCGATGGACGAGGGCCACCAGCCGCAAGAAACCGCCTGGGGCGAACTACCCGCCTACCGCAACTGGGCCGGCTACGAAGCACGCCACGGCTTCAACCTGCAACGCGCCTGGCGCGAGCTGGAGCCGGTGTGGATGAATCAGGGACCGGTACCGACCAAGTAACCCGGCGCGCAATGCCTCCACCCCAGGATGCGGTGGAACCGGCTTTGCCGGGCCACTCGCATCGCCCCCTGGGGGGCTGAGGGCCGCGGCTCCAAGTCTGCCTGCGCAGACTTGGACAGCCCGAAGTGACACCGGCTCCGACGGTGGCGCGGCCTGCAGGGCACACCGAAGGCGGCGCGGGGGGTTACAAAGTCCCCGGAGGGAGCAGGTCTTTTTTGCGGTAGATCGTGTTGCGCGAGACACCCAGCGCCTTGGCAGCCGCCGACACGTTGCCCTTGTGCAGCCGCAGCATCTGCGCCATGGCGCTCAGCGCCACGTCTTCGAGGCGGGTGCCTTCAGGGACCGTGGGGTCGGGCATCGGGGCGGTGTTGGGTGCATCGGGCAGCGGCTGGGCCTGGCCGATCGATCCCATCAGGCGTGGCGGGATCGGGTGGGGCAGGCCGTGTTCCAGCTCTTCCAGGAAGTCGTCGGGCAGGTGGCTCAGTTCGATCACGCCCTGGCAGCCCACCATGACCACCGCCGTGCGCATCAGGTTGTGCAACTGGCGGAAGTTGCCCGGCCAGTGGTAGCGCTTGAAGATGTTCATGACCTCGGGCGAGATGCCGATCTGCTCGCCGTTTTCGCACAGGGCCTTGAGGATCTTGCGCACGACCAGTTCGAAGTCAGAGCGTTCACGCAGCGCCGGCAGGCGCACCACCAGGCCGTTGAGCCGGTAGTAAAGGTCTTCGCGGAAATCGCCGCGCGCGATCATGTCCTTGATGTTCTTGTGGGTGGCGCAGACCACGGCCACGTCCACGTCCACCTCTTTGCCCGCACCCAGCGGGCTGACCCGGCGCTCCTGCAGCACGCGCAGCAGCCGCGCCTGCAGGTGCTTGGGCATGTCGCCGATCTCGTCGAGGAACAGCGTGCCGCCATGGGCCTGCAGGATCTTGCCGATGGCGCCCTTCTTGCGCGCGCCGGTGAAGGCGCCTTCTTCGTAGCCGAACAGCTCCGACTCGATCAGCGTCTCGGGAATCGAGGCGCAGTTCACCGACACGAAGGGCTGACCGGCGCGGTTGGAGTCGCCGTGGATGGCCTGCGCAAGCAGGTCTTTGCCGGTGCCGGTTTCGCCCAGGATCATGACCGGGATGTCCTTGCCCGACACCATGCGCAGCTTGTGGATGACCGAGGACACCTGCGGGTCGCCCGTGTCCAGGTACTGCAGGGAAGAAAGCTGCGGGCGTTTGACGGGGGGCCTGGATTGCGGGGTCGTTGCAGCGCTCTGGCCTGGGGTCTCGCTGGCGACAGACGGCTCCTGGCCTTGCGCCGACCGGGTTGGCGACCAGGGGTTGGCCGTCTTGACCTTGACGCGGCACCACACCGAGACACCGTTGTGCAGCACCAGCTGCTTGGGGTTGGGCATGGCGCCGCTGAACAGTTCGAACAGCGCCGAGATCGGGATGCCGAACAGCGAAGAAAAGGTGTGGGCCTTGAGCGCGGCGAAGGGCAGGCCGATCTGGAACTGCGCGCTGCGGTTGGCCGAGATGAAACGCCCCTCGGGCGAAAACACCGCAATGCCCTCGACCAGCGTGCCCAGGAACTCGGAGCGGGTATGGAAGTGGATGCGGATCGCCTTCGGGAAGATGTCGGCGAACATGTGGTTCTCGATCATCTGCGCCGACATGCGCACCAGCGCCAGCGTGTGCTGGTGGAAGCTGCGGTGGTCGCCGGTGACGTCGAGCGCGCCAATGACCTGGCCATAGGGGTCGAAGATGGGCGCAGCGGAACAGGTGAGGAACTTGTTGGCGTTCAGGTAGTGCTGGCTGCCGTGCACCGTGAGGGCTTCTTCTTCGGTGAGCGCGGTGCCGATGGCGTTGGTGCCCTTGTTCTGCTCCGACCAGTCCATGCCGGGCGTGAGCGCCACGCGCGAGGCTTTTTCGAGAAAGTCGGTGTCGCCCAGCGAGTGCAGCACCATGCCGCGCGCCGAGGTCAGCAGCACCATGCTGTGGGTGTTGACGATCTGGTCGTACAGCGTCTCCATCACCGGGGCGGCGTGCTGGAAGAGAAAGCGGTTTTCGTCCAGCGCGTCGTTCAGTACGCCGCGCGAAGGGCTGGAAAAGTCAGGCTCGGTGTGGGCGGCCAGACCGTAGGACTTCGAACGCTGGTGGGACTGACCGATCAGGTCGGGGTTCGGAGAGGCGCCAGCTGGCGCAGCCCCGACGCGTCCCTCTTCGGGATGCGTGTATGTGGCGGCACTCATGTCGTCTCCAGGGTCGGGCGGAAATCCCCCCCAGTAGTCCATGGCCCATGGCGCATCGCGTGGAGGCTGGAGGGGGGTTGTCTCGTCTGTGTCTTGTTGGTCTTGGCTCATGTGATTTTCTTCATATCTGCTCCATGAATCAACACTGGGTATTCCCTGTGAGAAACACGATGTAGCAATTGCCTCCTTCTGGCACATAGCAATTAGCCCGCCACCACACAATGCCGCCAGCAGCGGGCGCCTGTGTCGCTGCGGATGTCAGTCTGTGACAGCTGGCCGGTCAGGCAGGGTGCAATTGATTCAATTTGGAACACATGGACCGGGCACCGTCTGCCGGGAAAGCCGGGGGGACAGGAATTTCAGGTGGCTGGTCGCCAGTGGCCCGCATATTGCTGACTGGGGGTGTGAAAGCATTTTTCCAACAGGAGACACCCCGATGAAATTCCCTCTCTTCAACAAACCCACCCGTACCACGCTGCGCGTGCTGGCCCTGGCGGCCAGTGGTCTCGTGGCCGCCGCCGTGATGGCCCACGGCGACGTCGTCCCGCAGAGTGTGGACACCACCACGCTGCCGCAGCTCGGCGCCAAGTGGCTCGATGCCAACCCCTACAACGAACAGAGCCCGGCCCGCAGCGAAGCGCTGCGCATCGGCACCTCGGCCTACAACCAGAACTGCGCACGCTGCCACGGCCTGGAAGCCATTTCAGGCGGCATCTCGCCCGACCTGCGCAAGATCGACGGCGATTGCACCGGCCTGGCGGACGTGGCCAAGAAAGCCGCCTGTTTCAAGGAAATGGACGACTACTTCATCTCCACCGTGCGGCGTGGCCGCGTGCGCGATGGCCGCGTCTACATGCCGCCGTTCGAAGGCACGCTGACGCAGGAAGCGGTGTGGGCCATCCGGACCTACATCGAAACCCGTCGCGAGCCCTGAAACCGTCCCCGCCGCGCCTTCTACAAACACATGAGAGACAAACCATGCCGTCCGTTTCAAAAAGCTTTCAGGTGCTACCAACCCCTGCAACCCCCGGCTTGACCCGGCGGCAGACCCTGGCCGTGTTGATGCCGCTGGTCGCCGGGCACTACTCGGTGTACGCGCAGACCGAACTCACCGACCTCGCCCGCATCCGCGCCAGCGGCCTGCTGAAGGTCGCGGTCTACAAGGACAACGCCCCGTTCTCCGACGGTGCCGCGGCCGACATGCAGGGGCTGGACGTGGCGCTGGCCGAGGCGCTGGCGCGGCAGATGGGCCTGAAACTTTCGCTGCTGCCGTTTGACGCCGGCGAGAACATGGGCGACGACCTGCGCAACATGGTCTGGAAAGGTCACTACCTGGGCTACGGCCCGGCCGACGTGTTGCTGCAGGTGCCGGCCGACAAGTTCCTGGCGCAGAAGAATCCGCAGGTGATGATTTTTGCGCCGTACATGCGGCAATCGGTGGTGCTGGTGCACGACACGCGAAAACTGGCCGATGTGGCAGCGCCCGAAGACCTCCAGGGCGTGCCGCTGGCGGCAGAGCGTGGCGCGGGCGCGGCCAGCGTGCTCATGGGCTACGGTGGTGGCCTGTTGCGCAACCAGGTGTCGATCTACAACACCGGCACGGAAGCGGTCCAGGCCGCGGTGGACGGCAAAGCGGCTGCGGCCCTCGTGACGCGCGCGCAGGCCGAGTCGGTGCTGTCGCGCAACCCGGGCAGCGCCACGCATTTCCGCATCACCAGGCTCAATTTCAACAACGGCATCGCCGACACCGGCTGGCCGGTGGGCATGGCGATCAAGTCGGGCAACAAGGAACTGGGCCAGGCGCTGGAGACGGCGCTCAAGTCGCTGCGTGAGAGTGGTGAACTGCTGAAGATCTTTCAGCAGCACGGCATGACGCTCACCGCGCCTTGACAGGTTCCCCCCTGCGCCGCTGCGCGGCTTCCCCCCAGGGGGGCCACGCCCTTTGACCGGCGAAGCCGAGGTACTGGCCCCACCCCCGTCGCTTGTTCGCTTCGCGTAACCGTTCCGCCCCTCAAGGGGCAACGCGAGTGGCCCGGCAAAGCCGGTTCCACCGCGTTCCGGGTTGAGGCACATCGCGCCGGTTGGGTCCTTTGCGATGCGGCAGTTTGCTCCCGTGAGCCCACAGCCTCTCCGGAGCGCGTGCATCAGCCCAGCACACGCCGAAGATCCGGCTCCGCCGGTCCAAGGGCGTGGTCCCCCTGGGGGGGAAGCCGCGCAGCGGCGCAGGTGGGGTCACCTTCTTGCTATTTTGCGGTACACCGTGGCCCGGCTGATGCCGAGCACGCGGGCGGCTTCCATCACGTTGCCGCGCGCTTCTTCCACCGCGCGGCGGATGAGCGCGGTTTCCACGTCTTTCAGCGGCACGCTGGCACCCATCGGCCGCTGTGGGGCGCTGCTGCTGACCCGGCCGTCGTTCAGGCGCGCCAGCACCTGCAGGCGCAGGCCCGACCACAGGGGCAGTTCGATGGCACCGCGCAACGCGCGGGCGGCATCGAACAGGCTGTCGGGTGGCACGGCGATCACGTCGCTGCAATGCGGCCAGGGCGCGCCGGCGGGCAAGGTCAGCATGTCGGCCGCGGCGCGGTTGGCGCCGGTGATGCGGCCGTCGTCATCCAGGCACACCAGACCGTCGCTGTCTTCGCCGGGCGTGCGGCCGGGCCAGTTCAGGCGCAGCAGCAGGTGGTGTGGCTGCGCCAGCGTGAGCGCGTTTTCAATGCTCAGCGCCGACTGGGTGACCAGGTGCTTGAGGGCAGGGCGTTCGGGTACGTTGATGCCGGTCAGGTCGAGCATGCCGACGCAGCGGCCATCGGGGCCGAACAGCGGGGCACCCGCGCAGCTGTAGGCGCTGGTGTCGTCGAAAAAGTGTTCGCCGCGGTGCAGCCACACCGGTTGCAGTTCGGCCAGGGTGGCACCGATGGCGGTGGTGCCCACCGCCTGCTCCGACAGGTCCACGCCCACGCGGGCGATCAGGTGCGCCAGGCGGTTGTGGTGGTCGATCGGGCCATTGACGTCGATCACCACCCCCTGGGCGTCGGTGAGGATGGCGAAGTAGCGGGTGTCGGCCATGGCGCGCGCAAGCTGCTGGATGACCGGCGCTGCCGCACGCAACAGCGGCTGGTTGGCCTCGATCACGCGGCGCATGGTCGAGCTGGAAACCGGGTCGAAAGCCAGGCGCTGCTCGGGCTGCAAGCCCTGCGCCAGGCAGCGCCGCCAGGAGCGCTCGATCCAGGGCTCCAGCTGCGGTGCCGCAGCGATGCTGCCGCCCTGGAACACGGCCTGGCGCGCGTTCTCGATGCGGGTGAGGCGGTCGGCCGTGGTGCTGGCTGCCGGAGAGTGCTGGCGGATGCTCATGGGAGTGTCTCGTATTTGTTCAAATTTTTGTCTGCCATGCCAAAGACAGCATCAAGTATGCCAACGGCCGCGGTGTTTCATTTTGAGAATTTCCGTGGCCGACCCAGGCCGAATGAGGGATAACCCTCAAGCCGAAGTGCTTCAGGCAACCAACAATGGCCAGGCAAATCTTTTCATATGCATGGCGCAGCACAAGTGGCGCCGCACCCCCACAGGAGAACCTCATGCAGAAAGTCCTGCACATCAACCCGGACAAATGCACCGGCTGCCTGCAGTGCGAAATGGCCTGCTCGTTCGAGAACTACGGCATCTACGCCACCTCGAAGTCGCGCATCAAGGTGTTCGACTTCCACCACACCGGCAAGAAGGTGCCTTACACCTGCACCCAGTGCGACGAAGCCTGGTGCCTGCACGCCTGCCCGGTGGAAGCGATCACGGTGGACAAGATGACCGGCGCCAAGGTGGTCAACGAGACCACCTGCGTGGGCTGCAAGGTCTGCACCATCGCCTGCCCCTTCGGCACCATCAACTACGTGCAGGAAACCGGCAAGGTCCAGAAGTGCGACCTCTGCGGCGGTGAGCCGGCCTGCGCCGAAGCCTGCCCGACCGCGGCGATCACGTTTGTCGACGCCAACTGGACCGGCATCGACAAGATGAAACAGTGGGCCGACAAGCTGGGCAACCAGCCGTCTGCAGCCTAAAGACTTGCGGGTCAGACCACTCGCGCAGCGATGTGCTCTGGCCCCAACCGATCAAATCAAGGAGCATCAACATGTCTTGGGCTGGAAAAATCCTCCGCGTCAACCTGAGCGCGGGCACCGTGAAGTCCGAACCGCTGAACATGGAGTGGGCGCGCGCCTACCTCGGTTCACGCGGCCTGGGCAGCAAGTACCTGATCAGCGAAGTCGACCCCAAGGTCGATCCGCTGTCGGCCGACAACAAGATCATCTGGGCCACCGGCCCGCTGACCGGCACCATGGCCTCCACCGGCGGCCGCTACACCGTCATCACCAAGGGCCCGCTCACCGGTGCCATCGCCTGCTCGAACTCGGGCGGCTACTGGGGCGCCGAGCTCAAGATGGCCGGCTGGGACATGGTGATCTTTGAAGGCAAATCGGCCAAGCCGGTCTACCTCTACATCAACGACGACGATGCCGAACTGCGCGACGCTTCGCACCTTTGGGGTCAGAGCGTGTGGAAGACCGAAGAGATGCTCAAGACCGGCCTGCAGGACCCGCTGCTGCGCGGCTCCAGCCTCGGCAAGGCCCGTGAAAACGGCGTGCTGCACGCCGCCGTGGGCCACGACCAGCACCGTCCGGCCGGCCGCTCGGGCGTGGGCGCCGTCATGGGCAGCAAGAACCTCAAGGCGATTGCCGTGCGCGGCACCAAGGGCGTGGGCAACATCCGCGACCCCAAGGCCTTCATGAAGGTCACCTTCGAGAAGAAGAAGATCCTGGCCGAGAATGCCGTCACCGGCCAGGGCCTGCCGGCCTACGGCACCCAGGTGCTGATGAACGTGATCAACGAGATGGGCGCGCTGCCCACGCGCAACCACCGCGACGTGCAGTTCGAAGGCGCCAAAGACATCTCGGCTGAAGCCATGGCCACGCCGCGCGAGAGCGACGGCAAGAAGCACCTGGTGACCAACCAGGCCTGCTTCGGCTGCACCATCGCCTGCGGGCGCATCAGCAAGATGGACGAAGGCCACTTCACCGTCGCCAACAAGCCGCAGTACTGGGGCGCCAACGGCGGCCTCGAATACGAAGCGGCCTGGGCGCTGGGCGCGGCCAACGGCGTGAACGACCTCGAAGCGCTGCAGTACGCCAACATGCTGTGCAACGAAGAGGGCTTCGACCCGATCAGCTTCGGTGCCACCGTGGGCGCGGTGATGGAGCTGTACGAAATGGGCGTGCTCACCGCGGAGCAGCTCGGCATCGACGCCAAGTTCGGCTCGGCGCAGGCACTGGCCCACTTCGCCGAGATCACCGCCAGGGGCGAAGGCTTCGGCAAGGAGATCGGCCAGGGTTCCAAGCGCCTGACCGAAAAGTACGGCCATCCCGATCTGTCCATGAGCGTGAAGGGCCAGGAATTTCCGGCTTACGACGGCCGTGCGATCCAGGGCATCGGTCTGGCCTACGCCACGTCCAACCGCGGCGCCTGCCACCTGCGCGGCTACACCATCGCGTCTGAAGTGCTGGGCATCCCGGTCAAGACCGATCCGGTCGAGAGCGAAGGCAAGCCGGAACTGGTGAAGGCGTTCCAGGACGCCACCGCCGCGTTCGACTCGTCGGGCCTGTGCGTGTTCACCACCTTCGCCTGGGGCGTGGCCGATCTGGCACCGCAGCTGCAGGCCGCGTGCAACGAAGAGTTCACCACCGAAGAACTGGAGAAGATCGGTGAGCGCATCTGGAACATGGAGCGCGAATTCAACAACGCCGCCGGCTTCACCGCCAAGGACGACAACCTGCCCAAGCGCCTGCTGACCGAGGCGGCCAAGACCGGTGCCTCCAAAGGCATGGTCAGCAAGCTGCCCGAGATGCTGCCCAAGTACTACGCCGCGCGCGGCTGGGACCCGGAAGGCCGACCGACCGCCGAGACCCGGGCACGCCTGAGCCTCTGAAGCCGGATTCCGGGTCGCCTCCGCGGCCCGTCAACACAGCGGGGGCAGCCAGAACAGCTGCCCCTTTTTTGTTTCGCAGGAGAACCAGATGCACCACGTCATCCTCGGCGCCGGCCCGGCCGGTGTCATCGCGGCCGAAACCATCCGCAAGCACGCGCCACACGACACGATCACCATCGTCGGCGACGAAAACGAGGCGCCGTACTCGCGCATGGCCATTCCCTACCTGCTGATCGGCAAGGTCGGCGAAGAAGGCACGCACCTGCGCCACACGGCGGGCCACTTCGAGGCGCTGAACATCCAGGTCTTGCGCGGTGTGCGGGCCAAGCTGCTGGACCCGGCCAAACGAACCATCGCTCTGAGCAACGGCCACACCATCGGCTTTGACACGCTGCTCATCGCCACCGGCTCCTCGCCCGCCACGCCGCCCATTCCCGGTATCGACGGCCCGGGTGTGCACAGCTGCTGGACGCTGGCCGACGCGCGCGCCATCGCCAACCTGGCCAAACCCGGTGCCAAGGTGCTGCAGATGGGCGCCGGTTTCATCGGCTGCATCATCATGGAATCGCTGCAGCAGCGTGGTGTGGAGCTCTCCGTGGTGGAGATGGGCGACCGCATGGTGCCGCGCATGATGGGCCCCACGGCGGGCGGCATGATCAAGGACTGGTGTGAGAAAAAAGGAGTCAAGGTCTACACCGGCGCGCGGGTCGAAGCGATCGAGCGCGGCGACGGCGCCGAGCCGGGCCTGCTGGGCAAGATTGCGCAGGTGGTGGGCATCGGCTCGTCGGCCGCATCCAGCGGCAAGATGCAGGTGCGCCTGTCCACTGGCGACCGCCTGGAGGCCGATCTGGTGATCAGCGCCACCGGGGTCAAGCCCAACATCGGCTTCCTGGAAAACAGCGGTGTGCGCTGCCTGGTCGGCGTGCTGACCGACGAGCACCTGCAGACCAATGTGCCCGGCATTTACGCCGCGGGCGACTGCGCCGAAGCCTTCGACAAGGTTTCGGGCAAGACCATCGTGAGTGCCATCCAGCCCAACGCCGCCGAGCAGGCCCGCGTGGCGGCACTCAACATGGTGGGGCAGAAGGTGGAGCTCATGGGCGTGACGCAGATCAACGTGCTCGACACCCTGGGCATGATCTCCACCAGCTTCGGCAACTGGGAAGGTCTGCCGGGCGGCGAGCACGTGGAACTGACCGATCAGAAGGCCGGTCGCCACCTGAGCCTGCAGTTCAAGGACGACCTCATGGTCGGCTGCAACAGCGTGGGCTGGACCGAGCACGTGGGTGTCATGCGGGGCCTGGTGGAAGGCCAGGTGCGCCTGGGTGAATGGAAAGACACGCTGATGGCCGATCCGACCAAACTGATGGACGCCTACCTCGCCAGCGCGCAGGGGCAGGGGCAATGGAGTGGCGCTGCCGATGGCCGCCGCCGTTGAATCCATTCCGTGTCTCCCGCTGGGGCGATACACCGCGCCGCTGACGCGTTGCAGCCCCGGAATGGGAAAATCACCTTCATGAAAATCACGTTCAAGCTCTTCGCCACCCTGACAGACTACCTGCCCGCCGAGGCGCGGCGCAGCAACCTCGTCGAGCTGGACGTGGACCCGTCTGCGCCCATCAGCCGGATCATCGAGCCGTTCGGGCTGCCGCCGAAGCTGGTGCACCTGGTGCTGGTCAACGGCAAGTACATCGAACCCGACAAACGCATGAGCACCACGCTCACCGATGGCGACGTGCTGGCCATCTGGCCACCGATTGCGGGCGGCTGAAACAATGAAACACCCCCGCCGCGCTGTGCGCGACCCCCCCCAGGGGGCTGAGGGCCGCGGCTCCAAGCCTGCCTGCGCAGGCTTGGACAGCCCGAAGTGGCTGCGACTCTGGCGCAGCCGCGGCCTGCAAGGCACACCAGCCGTCTGGCAAAGCCAGCCCGGCGGTGTCTCTGGGGTGGACGATTCACCCCGGTTCGGATCATGGTCCGCGTGCCGGGAACGCTGACGTGCAGTCGAGCTACGCCGAGGCTTTCGAACGCGACATGGGTTGCACCGAGACCGAATGGCTCGGCTGGTTGCCCGCGGCCATTGGCAGCTGCCCCTGGCAGATCGACGGCGGTTCGGCCCGGGTTGTCATCGCACCGGGTTCGCTGCAACTGCGCTGGCAGGTCATGCCGCCGCGTGTCATCGCCCTCATGCGCATGCCGGTGCTGCGCGTGGGTTTCGCCTTCAGCGGGCTGGACGCGGCTCAGCGCTTCGCGTTCATGAAGCGCTTCGACCTCTACATGCAGCGCGGGGGCGGATGACCCGGATTCAGGCGGGCACGGCCTCGGGCTCGGGCATCGCCACCCGGTTGTCGGTGCTGAACTGGTAGTCCTTGAACACGTGTTCTGCGCTCAGCAACTGGAAGCTGCCATCGGCGTTGCGCACGCTGGTGTCTTTCAGGCGCCAGGTGAGCTGGCCGCAGGTCCAGATGTCGAAGTTGCGCATGTGGGTGCACAGGCAGGTCTTGTCCATGACCTTGATGCGTTTTTCACCCGGGTGTGCCAACACTTCGCGGTTGTACGAGGTGACGTAGGCGCATTTGCCGTTGGCGTCGAGCAGGTAACCATAGGCCTCGCAGTTCGGGCGGATGCCGTCGCCGATGCCCGGGCTGCTCTTGATCATGCGCATCGGGTAACCCGTGGGCGAAATCTCGTTGACTTCGATGTCGTCTTCGTTGGCCTTGAAGTACTCCTGCTTGATGTCGTCGGGCAGGCCACATTCCTTGGTGACGGTGAAGCGCGTGGCCACCTGCACGCCCGAGGCGCCCATTTCCATGAAGCGCACGGCGTCGCTGCCGGTGAAGATGCCGCCCGCGGGAAGGACCGGGATGTCGAGCTGCTCGGTCTTCATCCAGGCCAGGATTTCGGCCACGATGGTGGCCAGGTCGTATTGCGCCCAGTCCATGCCGAAGCCGAGGTGACCCCCGGCCAGCGGGCCTTCCACCACCACGTAGTCGGGCAGGCGGTTCAGTCGGCTGTTTTTCTTCAGGAAGAGCTGCAGCGCGCGCAGCGAGCTGACGATGATGCCCAGCTTGGCGTCGCGGAAACGCGGGTGGTCTTCGATCAGCGCGAACGAACCCAGGTGCAGACCGGCCGCGAGCGTGATGCCGTCGATGCCGGCGTCCAGTGCCGAGGACATGCGGATCTTGAGCGTCTCCTTGGGCGCGTTCATCGTCAGCTTTTCCATGCAGTTGATGAACACCATACCGCTGCCGCGCTTGCGGCCCATGGTGTGCTCGACGTGCAGGCGGGTGGCCTCGGCCAGATCACCGAGATCGAACTTGATGGCCGACTTGTCCTCGGAGTCCATGTTGTATTTGTACAAGGCCTGTTTGGCCTTGACGAACTTGGTCTTGTAGCGGCGGTCGGTCACCGTCTTGATCATGGCGTCGGAGATGTGCCCCACGCCGCCCAGGCGGGATGCTTCCAGTGCCAGGTCGGCAGAGGAAATGTCCACACCCATGCCGCCGATCATGATGGGCACCATTTCCTGGCGGCCCATCTTCAGGCGGAAATCTTCCAGTCGTCTCATAGTCAGCTTTCGAATGTACGGCCCAAGCTTACCCGGTCCATGACACTGTTTTTTTCACGGATTTGTCAAATATGAACCGGCGTTGGCCGGCGCCCGTCGTTGGGCGCGCAGGTTCATGGTTTCAGTGCAGGTGTGATTTTCGGTCAAACCCGCAACGCTACCCGGAAAATGCGACATAGCCCTTACGCGATGTCATTGAAAAAAGCGAAGGCCGCGTGTGGCGGCCTTCGCAAATCGGCTGGCGTGTCGTGGTCAGCGGGGCGCTCGCCGCGGTGAGATCCAGCCCATGATGGTGTAGGTCAGGACCACGGTGGCGACCAGACCCACGCCGTAGACGAGGGCAATCAGGAACCAGTCGGCCGGGCCGCCAGCGTCGGTGAAGCCCGAGGACGATACCTTGGCCATGATCACCAGCGCGAGTGCACCGCCAAAAATGCCCAGCACTTCGGCGCGCACGAGGCGGCGCGAAACCAGGCCGCGCTCGCGCACCAGCAGCGCCAGGAAGGCCACGGTGCCAAGCACCGCGACCAGCAGCATGATCCAGAGCAGGGGGCCGAGCATCTCCTGGAACACGGAGAGAAAAACCATCGGATCGAGTTCTTTCATGGGGTGTCTCCTGGGGGTCAGGCGCGGCCGCGCAGCATGCTGATGTAGGTGGGTTTGAGGGCCATGGTCTTCATGACCCAGCTGATCCAGAGCTCTTCGAGCGGCGCGATGACGCCGGGGAAGGACATGATCAGGTTGTCCTTGTAGTCGAACTCGATCAGCATGGCCTGGCCCAGGCGG
Source organism: Hydrogenophaga sp. (assembly GCA_030653975.1). GTDB lineage: Bacteria > Pseudomonadota > Gammaproteobacteria > Burkholderiales > Burkholderiaceae_C > Hydrogenophaga. The sequence continues at coordinate 48,521 of JAURYH010000005.1, forward strand.
GTGATCAGCGGGCAACTGGTGTAGCCGTTGTAGACCTCGCTGGAGGCCTTGCCCGAAATGTCACCGATCAGGTGCGACACGGCCACCGGCACCTGCCACTTCACGCTGGCCGCCGTCTTGCCCTTGGGTACACCGGCGATGTCACCCACGCCAAAGACGTTGGGGTAGCGCTTGTGGCGCAGCGTGTCGCGGTCGACTTCGACCCAGCCATCGGACGCGAACGGCCCTTCGGTCCAGGGCAGGGGGCTGTTGCGCACCACCTCGGGCGCGCGCATGGGCGGCACCACATTGATGAAGTCGTACGGCTGCTCCGCCGTTCCGGTGAGGGTCTTGTAGGTCGCGATGCGTTTGTCCAGATCGATGGCCTGGAGCACATGTTCGTGGTTGACCTTGACGCCGCGGTCCTGGAACAGCATGCGCACTTTTTCGGCCACGATGGGCACGCCGAACAGCGACTTGCTCTGGGCCATGTAGATGATCTCGGCCTTGCCGCGGTTGCCGCGGCGGCGCAGGTGGTCGTCGGTGATGAAGGTGTATTTGAGCGGGGCGCCTGCACATTTCATCTCGCCCGCCGGCCGGCCGAAGACGCCGATACCGCCCTTGTCCGCGAAGGCCGACATGGCTTGCCAGGTGGCGGTGGCGGCCTGCGGACTGTGGTAGATGCTGCCCATGCCGTTCTGGCCGATGCGCGCCGTGTCCATGCCTTCAATGCCGGCGTAGTTCAGCTCCAGGCCGGTCGCCAGGATCAGGAAATCGTAGGGGACGGCCTTGCCACTTTCGGTGACCACCTTGTTGCCTTCCGGATCGATCTCGGCCACCCGCTCCGTGATCCACTCGACGCCCTGGGGCAGGTAGTCACCGGTGTTCGAAACCGTGTAGTTCTGCGACTTGATGCCCGCGGCGACCAGGGTGAAGCCAGGCTGGTAATAATGCTCTTTGCGTGCGTCGATCACGGTGATGCTGGCGCCCTGCAGGCGGGCCGCCAGTTGCGAGGCTGCCGACAGGCCCGCAGCACCCGCACCCGCGATCACGATGCGGGCGCTGCTCTTGACGCTGTCGGCATGTGCCGGGGTGCTGGTCTGCGACAGCGCCGCGGCCAGCGGCAGGGCGCCCAGACCGGCCAGGAAGCGGCGGCGTGCGGGTTCAACCCGCTGGTCGGGTTGCAGGGTCTCGGACATGGTTGTCTCCTTTGGGTGATCGGCCCCGTCGGTCTTATACCCCGGGGAGTTTTATAATGTAAAGGTCGACCGCAGAACGGGAGTTGACCTTTGTCAATTTCGTGGCCCGTGCGCCCTATCGGAAACCCTTGTCCGTTGGACCGTTGTGTCCAGCGGTCGCATTCTTCAGGAGACCTCATGAGCGACAACGCCAGCGTGACCATCACCCGCCAGTCGGGCTACCAGTTTCTGGTTGATTTCGGTGCGGCCATCCCGCAGCTGCTGGCCGACGAACCCGCGCCTCTGGGTCTGGGCGCGGGCCCGGCGCCCGACCACATGCTGCTGGCCGCGGTGGCCAACTGCCTGAGTGCCAGCCTGCTGTTTTCATTGCAGAAGTTCAAGCAGGACCCGGGCACCCTCAAGGCCACGGCCACGGCCGAGGTCGGGCGCAATGAAGACAAGCGGCTGCGCATCATGGGTATCCATGTGAAGCTGGAACTGGGGCAGGCTGCGGCCGACATCGAGCACCTCGACCGCGTGCTCGCGCAGTTCGAAGCGTTTTGCACCGTGTCCATGAGCGTGCGCCAGGGCATCGCCATCAACGTGCAGGTTCAGGACGGCACCGGCGCGATCCTCAAAGGCTGAGCAGGTGACCGCAAGGCCTGTGGCCTTGATGCAGGGCTCAAGGTGCCCGCCGTTTTGACGGTACAGTGAACCATTCTCGTCCCCGCCCTTTCTTCTGACAGGCTGATGACCCCATGCGACTCACCCAATGGACCGACTACAGCTTGCGCATGCTGATGTATTGCGCAGCTTGTGAAGGGCGCGAGCATCCGCCCACGGTGAACGAGATCGCCGAGGCGCATGGCATTTCGCGCAGCCATCTCACCAAGATCGCGATGATCCTGGCCGCGTGTGGCTGGATCGCGACCACGCGGGGTCGGGGCGGTGGCCTTCGCTTGCTCAAGCCGGCCGGAGAACTGACCCTGGGCGAAGTCATCCGCCAGACCGAAACCGATATGACGCTGGTGGAGTGTTTTGACCGCAAGACCAACACCTGCCGCCTGGATGGCTATTGCCGGCTCAAGGATTCCTTGTACAAGGCCATGCAGGGCTTCTTCGATGTGCTGGATGGCATCACGCTGGCCGACCTGCTCGCGCCCATGGCGGCAGGCAAGGCGCCTGCGGGCCAGTTGCCCCACCTGATTCCCATCCAGTTTGCTTCGCTGGCCCCGCCGAAAAAGGCGCCGGCCTCCACCAGGAAGGCCGCCGCCCGGCACAAGCCGGCGGCGGCGCGAAAACCCAAGCCGGCCAAGGCCGGTTGACGCGCCGGGGCCGTTTCAGGCCGCTTGCAGGCGCACGTCCATGCGTCCCGTGGTCCGGACGCTGGCATTTCCATCCACGATCAGGCTGTCCACCTCGTGCAGGGGTGAGAGCAGATGCAGTCCAGCAGCGGCGCCCGCCGCCATGACCGCGGCACCCAGGCCGTTGACGGGGTCCGGCTGGCGCGACACCAGGACCACACCCCGCACGCCGCTGCTGGGCATGCCGGAGGCCGGATCGAGCACGTGGTGATAGCGCCGCCCGTTGCGCACGAAGCACCGTTCGTAGTCGCCGGACGATGCCACGCAACCGTCGCCGAGAAACACCGTGCCGATCAGCCGCTCGGGCGCCCGCGGGTCGCGAATGCCGACGCGCCAGTCGCGACCCAGGAGCTGCCCACGTGTCAGCACATCACCGCCGCCGTTCAGCATGGCGTTGCGCAGCCCGTGTCGTTCCAGCACCCGCAGGCCGGCCTGCAGGATGGGCAGCTTGGCCACCCCGCCCAGGTCGATGCGCATGCCCGACCGGCTCAGACCGACCTGGCCAGCCAGGGGGTTGATCGACACCTCGCGAAAATCCACCAGCCGGCGTTCGCGGCGCAGTTCTTCGGGCGACGGGATGCGCGCATGGTTGGCGTCGAACGACCAGCCGTCATACGCTCCCACGGTGATGTCAAAGGCGCCGTCGCTGAGCCGGGACAGTTCGGCGGCGCGCTGCAGCACCGCCATCAGCTCGGGCGGCGCATCCACCCATGACCGACCCGCGCTGCGGTGCAGTGCGGACACCAGGCTGTCGGCCCTGTAGCGGCTCATCATGCGTTCCAGGCGCTGCATCTCCGCAAAGGCGGCCTGGATGGCGACCGCCGTGCTGGCGGGGTCGCCGCCCTGCGCCACGATGTCCACCCTTGTGCCCATCAGGGTGCGGGATGCGCGCTGGACCGTGGGACTGGCCAGTGCCGGGCGCAAGCCCAGGCCCGTGACGAGCAGGCCGCCCAGCCCGGCCAGACAGCGACGGCGTTGGAACAGGTGCGTCATGGTGCCGGCGTGTCGTTTACTGAGACAAAGCGACCATGTGGTCCACGGCGGCCTTGAGGTCGTCGTCGGAGAGGGTCGTGCCACCCCCGCGTGCGGGCATCATGCCTTTGGCGCCGGTGTAGCCTTCGATGGCGTGTTTGTAGAGCGTGTCGTTGCCCTGTGCGATGCGCGGACCCCAGTCGGCCTTGTCGCCGGGCTTGGGCGCGCCGGCCACGCCAGCCGCATGACACATGGCACAAGTCGCACCATAGACTTTTTTGCCCACGGTGTTTTCGGCCACCGGGCTTGGTGCGGGTTCCGGGGCGGGTGCGGGCGCAGCGGCCACCGGGGCAGGAGTGGCTGGCGCCGCCGCGGTCTCGGCGGGCTTTTCGCCGCAGGCCAGCAGGGCAGCACTGCAGCCCAGGATCAGGAGGAGGTTCTTGGCGTTCATGGGGTGTCCTTGAATGAAGTGGTGAAGGGAGTGGGGTGTGTTTTTAACATTCATTTTATATGAATAATTAAACCAGTTTTTGACACGCATCAATGTGAACCGGGCTTCAGCCATGGGTGTGCGGGGCGAGCCGCTGCAGCGGTGCGGGCAGGCCTTTGCGCAGGCGCGCGGCCGTGAGCCATTCGCCTCCGTGCTGGTCGATGAACGCCCCTGCCTGGTGTTCGGTGGCGAACGCAGGCAGGTTGCCCGATCGCATCGGGCCCATCAGCCTGGACCCATGCACATACAGGGCCTGTTCGGCGGGCACCCAGACGCCGCTGTCCAGATCGGTGACGTAGGCGGCCACGATGCGGTCGACGCTCTGGCCGGCGGTGTAGCGCGGGACCTGCTGCAGGTACAGGAACAGGCTTAGGGGCGAGTCCAGATACTGCACCTCGCCGTTGGCAAAAATGACCTGTGCCGCCCAGCGCCGCTGGCGGGCAGGGAACATGCCGCAGACCGGGCAGCGCGCCTCGGGGGGCACTTCGCGTGCTGCGTCCAAGGGCAGGCCGGAGGCGGCGTCGTAAGAAAAAGTGGGCGCCACCAGGCAGACGTCGGACGGCAGTTCCGGGCCGGCACGGGCCGCTGCCACCGGGTCACCGGGCGGGCGCAAGCCCAGACCGGCGAACACTGCCACGCTGCCCAGCAACGAGAGACCGATGAACCGGCGGCGTTGCGGCATCACATGCGGGTGTCGTGCAGGGCACCACCGCTCAGATCGACCATCTCGGGTTTGATATCGGCGTAGCGCAGCAGGCGGCCACCGTGTTGCTGCACGAAGGTCTGGGCCTCGGCTTCCCCGGCGAAGCTCGCGGCCGTGGGCCCCATGGAGCCGTGGCGTTGGCTGCCCAGCACGTAGAACGCCTGGCGCGCGTCGATCCAGTGCCCCCGGGGCTGGTCCCAGTCGGCCTGGCCCATGTCCTGCACGTGCACAGACACCACCGCGCGCACCTGTTCGGGCGCCAGCAGCACCGACAGCAGTTCCACCGAGTCGCAGAACCATTGCACCTCGGCCACGCCGGCGTAGCGGATCTGGCCTTTGGGACCGGGGTAGTCGGACAACAGCATGCCGTCCAGCGAGCAGCTGGACTGGGCGCTGATCTCGGCCGGGGCGCCTGAGGCGGTATCGCCGCTCTGGCCGCAGCCCAGCAGGCTGAGGGTGGCGAGGCCGGCGCAGCCGCACAGCAGGCGCCGGCGGTTCAGGGGAAGGTGGGAAGGGGTGTTCATGGTCGGAATCTCCAGGAGGCCAGGGCAAGGGGGGCGATGATCCAGGCCAGCATGGCGCTGGTGAGCCAGCCCACCTGGCTGAGCGCCGGGGGCAGGATGCTGGCCAGGCCGTACAGGCGCTGCACGTCGTCGAGCGAAAACACGTTGAGGATGCGGAAGATGTCGGCCGGGTTCAGCAGCAGCAGGTAGGCGAAGACCTGGCCGCCGAACTGGCCGCCGGTGGCCACCAGCAGGCCCAGCAGCAGCAGGTCGAACACCAGCACCAGCGCAAACCACAGCGCGATGGCCAGGCCCGAGGCGCGGGTGCGGTCGCGGGCCAGCACCGACAGCAGCACCGCCAGGCTCAGGAACGCCAGTCCCAGCAGCACCGAGCTGAGCACGAAGCCGGCGTAGTGGTACAGGCCGGCCCAGCTGAAACGCTGGTACAGCAGCAGCGCCACCAGCGCAAAGCCCGAGACGGTGGACAGCGTCAGCGCACCGGCAAGCCCGAGGTACTTGCCCAGCAGCAGTTCCAGCCGCGTGATGGGCAGGGCCAGCAGCAGGTCAAGCGAGCCACGCTCGCGCTCGCCGACGATGGCGTCGAAGCCGAGCAACAGCGCGATCAGCGGGATCAGGTAGATCACCAGGCTGACCAGGCTGGCGATGGTGAGCTCGATCGAGCGCGGACCGATCTGCCCTTGGGCTGCCGAGCCGAAGTAGGTGATGAGCAGCGAGAACACGGTGAAGACCACGGCCACGGCCAGCACCCAGCGGTTGCGCAGCCGGTCGCGGAATTCCTTGGCGGCCACGGCCTGCACCTGGCGCCATTGCAATGAAACGTTCATGGGGCCTCCCTCAGGCCGAAGTACACGTCCTCCAGCGAGGGTTCGTGGATCTGCAGATCGCTCAGGCTCGCGCTGGCCAGCCAGGACAGCACGCGCATCTTGTGCTCGCGCGGGCAGCGCAGTTCCATCAACCCCGGTTCCGGGTGGTGCAGTCCGACGTCGGCACCGGCCAGTTGCCCGGGCAGATCGTTGGCCAGGGTCTGCAGCCAGGTTGGCGCGGCGCGCAGCTGGAACACCAGGGGCATGCGCGAGCGCTCGCGCAGCGCCTGCACCGTGCCCTGCGCGCACACGCGGCCGTTGCTGAGCATGGCCAGTGCATCGACGCGCTGTTGCAGTTCGGCCAGGATGTGCGAGCTGATGACCAGGGTCACGCCCTGCGAGCGCAGCAGGTCGAGCTGGTCGTAGAAATCGCGGATCGCCGACGGGTCCAGGCCGGTGGTGGGTTCGTCGAGCAGCAGCAGCTGCGGGTCGCCCAGCAGAGCCTGGGCAAAACCCAGCCGCTGGCGCATGCCCTTGGAGTATTCGCGCACCGCGCGGTGGCCCGCCGGGGTCAGGCCGACGCGGTCGAGCAGGTCGGCGCATTGTGTCTGCGGCGCGCCCTTGAGGCGCGCGAAGAAGCGCAGCGTCTCCAGCCCGGTGAGGTTGTCGTACAGCACCAGGTTCTCGGGCAGGTAGCCCAGGGCGCGCCGGGTGGTTCGGAAGTCGGGGCCGTTCACCGCGCAGCCGTTGACACGGATGTGGCCCCGGCTGGGGGTGATGAGGCCGAGCACGAGCTTGAACAGCGTGCTCTTGCCGGCGCCGTTGTGGCCGATCAGGCCGAAGAGCTGGCCACGCGGCACTGTCAGACTCACGTTGTCCAGCGCCAGCAGCGGCGCACGCCGGCTGCCATAGGGTTTGGTGACGCCCTCCAGGTGCAGGGCCTCAGCGGAAAAACTTGTCACGCCATGTGCTCCAGTCGGGGTGTTTCGGCGCCATGGCCGGATGGGGGTCGATCACGCTGGGCACGCGCAGAACCGGGAACTGGTGCCCCAGCACACGCAGGGCCTGCACCGCGGGGCTGCCCAGCAAGAGTTGAATGGAAGGGTGGCGCCACTGCAGGCGGTCCACCAGGTCGTTGGCTTCGTAGGACAGGTCGCCGATGCCGTTGCCGTCGCGGTCCCAGCCCAGGTAGTTGCTCCAGTGATTGCCCTGTCCGGGCTGGGGATGGCCCCAGGGTTCGTCGCGCGCGCCGACGTAGCGCACCTGCTCCCGGTTGGCGATGAAGTCGTTGCCCACCACCTGGTTGCGCGTCGACCCGGCGGACAGGTGCACCCCGACGCGGTTGTCCACCACCAGGTTGTTGCGCAGCGTCACGTACTCGACGTCGTAGATGAAGAAGCCGCGGTCGTTGCCGGCCACCACGTTGTTTTCGATCACCGAGTCCTGCAGGGTGCGCAGCATGATGCCGTGGTCGGAGTTGCCCCAGGTGCGGTTGCCGCGCACCACCTGGTCGCGCACCTCCATCAAGGCCAGGCCGCCGCGGTTGTAGTAGCTGTCGTTGTCTTCCCACAGGTTGTGGTACGAGTTCATGTAGTGCGCGCCATAGCGGCTGTGGTGCAGCCGGTTGCCGCGGAACTCGGCGTGGTGCGACACGTCGACGTACAGCGCGTCGCGCACGAAGCTGATGTCGTTGCCGGTGATGCGCGCGCCCTGCGTGTTGTAGAGCTGGATGCCGTTGCCGCGCTGCGAGGAGTTGAGGTCGCGCAGGCCGGTGATGCGGTTGTGTTCGATGCGCACCTCGTTGGCCTTTTCGATCCACAGGCCGAAGAGGTTGTAGGTCAGGTCGCAACGCCGCACCACGGCACGGTGCGAACCGGGCTGCACGTAGATGCCCGCGTGCTGGCTCTTCAGGCTGGTGCCCGAGTCGCGCACGATCAGGTTTTCGATCAGCACGTCGGGCGAGGCTATGCGGATGGTGTCGCCGCGCTGGCCGCCACTGAGGGTGGGGCGGTTGATGCCGCGCAGGGTCAGGGGCTTGTCGATGCGCAGGTTGACGCTGTAGAACCCGCGTGCCACTTCCACCACGTCGCCGGCGGCGGCCTGCGCCACGGCGGCCTGGATGTCGCCGCCCGGCTCCACCCGCCACACGGCGGACCACGCGGGCAGGGCCAGGCCCAGCAGCCACAGACAGGCCAACCGTTGGCGCCAGGTGGGTCGGGTCTTCACGCCAGGTGTCCCAGGGTCTTGAGGACGAGGAACAGCGTCGCGCCGATCAGCAGGTTCTTGAACCCTACATAGCTGAGCATGTCCATCCAGTTCGCCACCCGGTAGCGCGCCTGCCACCACGGGCCGTCCTTCACATAGCGCTTGCCCGCCATGCGGATCAGCACCTCGTACACGCTCCAGCCAAACCACCAGCCGATGATGGCGCTGGCCGAGAGCCGCCCGTCGGCCGCCAGCAGCCAGGCCACGCTCGCGGCCAGGGCCAGCGAGAGCCCGGCGAACTGCAGGGCACGCTGGCTCTTCCAGCCGTCGCGGCTCCAGGGCCACAGGTGGTGCTGCAGCTCCTGCCACAGACCTTTCAGGCCCGGGGCACGGCCACCGGGCCAGGGCTGGGCGGGCGCGGTGGGCATGCGCGGATCGGGGCCCTGCGCCGCCCGGGCGCTGACGGGCGAAACCGGTTGGATGGGGATGAAGTAACCGTCGCGCCCGATCGGCGTGATGAGCAGGCCGTCGCGTTCGCGGCGCTTGCGTTCCTTGGCCAGCGGCGGGCAGCCCTTCTGGTCGGTGTAGAGCACCATGCAGTCCAGGCAGTGCAGGCATTCGCGGTGGTCGATGCGGCCATCGGCGTCGATCGCCTGCGCTCCGCAGCCCACGGCGCAGGCCTTGCAGCTGTTGCAGTCCTGCTTGCGCTGCAGACCGAACCAGCGGAAGGTGCTGGGCATGGCCAGCGAGGCGCCCAGCGGGCAGATGTACTTGCAGTAGGGGCGTTCGATGAACAGCGACAGGCCCAGGATCACCACCACGAACAGACCATAAGGCCAGCTGCGGTGGGTGATGCCGACCAGGAAGGTGGTCTTGAACGGCTCCACCTCGGCCAGCACCTCGGCCAGCCCCATGGAGAACATCGACACCACCAGCAGGCCGAAGAAGATGGCGTACTTCAGCCACTTGAGCCGGTCGTGCCAGACCTGCGGCAGCTTCGTCTGGAAGCGCTTGAGGCCGATCACCCGCCCCACCTTGTAGAGCGCCTCGGAGAGCGAGCCGAAGGGGCACATCCAGCCGCAGAACAGCCCACGACCGAACACGAACACGGTGACGATGATGAAGACCCAGAAGATGAAGATGAACGGGTCCGACAGGAACAGCGACCAGGTCCACTGGAACAGCAGGGCGTGGAACCAGGTCAGTACCTGGGTGATGGAGGGCTGCGCCATGAGGCCGAAGCCGATGAAGCTGATGCTGATGGCCCAGGCCGAGTATTTGAAGGCGTTGACCGGCCACTTGTTCTTGTGGGTCGAGCGCCGCGTGAGCTGGTCGCGCAGGGCATAGACCACGGCCACCGCCAGCAGCAGGGCGGAAAAGAGGGCGATCTCGATGGCGCGCGACTTCCAGATGCGCACCCAGGGGGCGTCGGGCTCGGTCACGGCGGGGCGGCCGCCTTGCAGCATCTCGGTGGGCAGCCAGTACTTGGTCTCGAAGACCGCGAAGCTGCGGTGCCCGGTGGCGCGGTCCACGCGATTGCCCAGGAATGCCAGCTTCCAGGGGTAGGCCGCCGAGAAGCTCTCGGAGCGGACCACGAAGATCGCCGACTCGGAGTAGCGCGGCGCCCCCTCGGCTTCCAGCCCATAAAGGTTGAACGAGTCCAGGTCCCGGAAGGTGAAGGCATCGGCGCCCTGCTTGACCTGGATGCGGTCGTAGATGCCGCCGCGCACGAAGCCCGAGCCCTTGAAGGATTCGATGCCGGCACTGCGCACCACGAACAGTGCCTGTTCGCTGTCTTTCAGGCGCGAGCGCAGCGTGGCGAAGCCCGACTTGCCGAGCAGGCTCTGGCCCACATCGGGGTGGTTGAGGTCACCGAACCACAGCTCGATGAAGGGCTCGGCGCTGCGCTCCAGGCCCAGCTGCTCGGGCATCACGCGCAGGCGCTGCACCGCGCCCATCTTCACCAGCTCGTCCCAGCGGTAGGGCCGGCCGCTGGTCACGAAACGTGCCGGGTCGCGGCGGGTGGGTTCGATGATGCCGACCTGGCGGGCCACCGCCGAGCCCGAGAGCTGCATCACCTGGTTCTGCGCGATCACCGTGACGGTGGCGCCGGAGATGGCGTCCAGGCCCAGGATGTTCTCGTCCGGGCGCGAAGGACCGACCTCGATCTGGTCGGTGACCGACTTGCCGAGGTACTGGTTGTTGAAGTTGACCAGCGTGGACTCTGGAATGCCCAGCAGCAGGATGGGCTCGGAGTGCTTGAGCACCTTCACGCCGACGTAGCGGCCGCGCGCGTCCATGCCGATCAGCGTGATCACCGGCTTGCCGGAATAGGCCGGGGTGTCGGTGATGTCGGTCGAGAGCATCACGTAGCCCAGCAGGGTCTTCTTGCCCGGCTGTTGCGGGTCGGCCTCGCCGTAGGCCTCCACATACGGTGGCTGGCCCTTGCGCTGGGAAAAACTCTTGGCGCCCGGGAACACCTCCGCGCAGGGCACGAGGGCGCACAGGTCGGGGTTGGTGGCCAGGTCGGCGGGCAGATGGGCCTCGTAGGCCTGCGCCTGGGCTTCGTTGCCGAGCGGGCTCAGCAACAGAGCGGCGGCGGTCAGCGCGGCCGAGAAAAGTCGTGCAATCGACATCGTTGGAATCCGGGGGGCGGGGACCGGTGCCAGCGCCACACGGCGCGGGCATCGGTCCCGGCAAAACAGGACCTCCCCGGGGGGAGGTTTTGAAGGCTTATGCCTCCACGATCATGCGGGTGCGCATCTCCAGGTGCAGGGCGTGGCAGAAGTGCGTGCAATAGCACCAGTACACGCCGGGGTCGCCCGCCGTGAAGGTGACGGAGGCGGTTTCGCCCGGGTTGACGATGAAGTTGACGTCGTGGTTCGGGATCGCGAAGCCGTGCGTCAGGTCTTCGATCTTGTCCAGGTTGGTCAGGATCAGCGTGACCTCGTCACCCGCCTTCACCTTGAACTCGCGCAGCGAGAAGGCCGGTGCCTGAGACGTCATCTTCACGGTCACCTTCTTGCCGTTGCGCACCACGCCCGAGTCCTTCGGGTCCTTGACGGCGTTCGGGAAGTCGTCGAGGCTGTAGACCTGCTTGGGCTTGACCAGGTCGCGCTTGAAGATGATGAAGTCGTGTGGTTCGCCGCGCACCGGGTGGTCGGCCAGCAGCACCATCTTCTCGCCCGACATGTCGATGATCTGCTCGTTCTCGGCGTGCAGCGGGCCCACTGGCAGGAAGCGGTCTTTCGAGAACTTGCAGCCCACGGCCAGGTACTTGCCGTCGGCGGCAATGGTCTCCGACTGCGAGCCGTTGATGTGGCCCGGCTGGTACTGCACGTCCAGGCGGTCGACCACGTACTTGGCGGCCTTGTCGCCGGCGTGGAACTTGATCGCGGCGTCCACGTTCCATTTCACGATCTGGCTGTCCAGGAACAGCGTGGTGTAGGCGTTGCCACGGCCGTCAAAGGCGGTGTGCAGCGGGCCCAGGCCGATCTCGACCTCGGCCACGATGGCGTCGTCCAGCTTCTCGACCTTGCCGTCGAACCATTCCAGCACCTTGGCCAGCTCGATCACCGTGGCGGTGGGCGAGAGCTTGCCGGCGCAGATGAAGTACTTCTGGTCCGGGCTGGCGTTGACGCCGTGCGGGTTCTTGGGCACCGACACGTAGGCGGTCAGCGCGGTCGTGGGATCCTGGTTGGTTGCTTGCGTGCCATCAACCACGGGCACCTTGGAGCTGCCGAAGGTCTTGAACTTGCCGGCCTTCACCGCCGCTTCGATGCGGGCGATGTTGAAGAAGATGCAGGCATCGCGCTCGGCGGACATCATGTCCTCGTACCTCGCGCCCATCTCGGTGTTGTACTGGTTCGACGCGGCCAGCTTGCCGTCGTAGGACGTGGCCACCAGGTCGCAGTTGCCGTCGATCAGCACCTGCCAGCGCACTTCCATGGTTTCGGCGTCGACGCAGCTGAACAGGGAACGGTACGTGCCCGCGTCCTCGAGGCCGGAGTTGGGCAGCGGAATGCCGAATTCGCCGCCGCAGAACACGCGCGTGGTGTAGTTGATGGCGGGGTCCACCGGATCGCGTTTGTCGGGGAAGATGCCGTGGAAGCCCTGCACGTTGGGCAGCTGGGTGATCTTGTCGCAGATGAAGTAGTCCAGACGGATGCGTGCGATGCGGCTGTTGATCTTGTCGTTGATCCAGGCGTAGCGGCCGTCGTAGTTGCCGTCTTTGTACGAGGCGTGCGTGTGGTGGGTGTCACCCACGGTGTAGCGCAACGCGCCGTTGGGCTTGGTGCCCATGATCGCCTTGGACTCGTTGGTGATGCCCCAGCCCACCAGGGCGTCGGGCACGAAGCAGGGGATGCGAAGCAGTTCGCGACCCGAGGGCAGGCCGAGCACACGCATGTCGCCGGTGTGGCCACCGCTCCACAGACCGTAGTAGGTGTCGAGTTCACCGGGCTTGAGGTGCGTGGCGTTGGCGCCGGCGTGTGCCGCATCGGGGGCCGCGGCCGGTGCCGTGGCGGGGGCGGCACCCGACTCCTTCTCGGTGCAGGCCGCGGCGCCCATCGTCAGTCCCGCCAGCGCGGCGGTGTTGAGAAAACGCCGGCGACCCCATACGGTGGTGTCGCTGGCAGACAAGGTGCTGTCGTCTTTCATGTGTGAACCTCTTGGGTCTGGTGATGGAAAAAGGGTGGGCCTCGCGCGGGAGGCGGCATGGCCACAGGGGCAGGGGGCACGCTGCTTTCGCCACCGGCCGCCAGCGTGTGAGGGCGCGGCCGTTCGGCGAACGCCGTCTCTGCGGGGGGTGCAGGCAAGGCGGCGGGCAGGCACAGGGCGCAGTCCAGCGTCGGGGTTGGCAGGCTGTCGGGGCTGTCGTCGGCGTTGACCCACTTGATGCCACTGCTGCCGCAGACCTCGGTCATGCCGTGTTGGGTCGGCAGGGGCGATGCAAAGACGATGCCCCAGCAGAACAGCAGGCACCACAGGACCCAGCGCTGCCGGGCTCGTGTGGGCTGGGTGAATGTGGGCATGCCCGGACTATAAGTCCGATATGATTCAAATGAAATGAATATTTAAAAACGTTTGACCTGGATCAATGAATGCTGTCCCGTGGTCGCCTGCGCGCGGTGGTTGCGTGAGGTTGTCAGGACCGGCGCCGGTGCGCAGTGCGCAGTTTGACCACGGCCTTGGCCACCGCACGCGCCACGTTGCGGGTTTCAATTTTCACCCGGGCAGGTGCCTTCGTTGCGCGCCGAGCCGCAGACCCGCGGCACCCGTGATCGCGTGGCCGGGTCCGGCCAGCGCGATAGCGTGGCATCCAGCGAATCCAAATCAAGGTCAACCCCCGGCTGGAAATTCTGGGGAGTCCAGTCTGGGCGCATGGCGCGGGTGCGTCTGTGTGACAGCCCACCCAAGCCTGGCGGGCGTGGCCGCGCGGGCTTTCAACGGGTCCGGGTCAGGCCGGGGCCCACCACCAGCCCGCCATCTTCATGCCGAGCACGGTGAGCAGCAGCGAGCCGAACAGATGCAGGCCCGCGGTACCGGTGGCCAGCAGCCAGCGGCCGTGTTGCAGCATGCTCACCACCTCCACCGAGAAGGTGGAAAACGTGGTCAGCGCGCCCAGAAAGCCCGTCACGATGGCGAGCCGCCAGGCCGGGTCGAGCTGCGTCTGGCTCTGGAAGAACACCACCGCCACCCCCACCAGCCAGGCCCCGGTCCAGTTGGCCGTCAGGGTCCCCCAGGGCAACACGGCATGGCCCTGGTTGAGCCAGAGGCTGAGCTGCCAGCGCGAGAGCGCGCCGATGCTGGCACCGAGGCTGATGGCGATGACTTGCAGCATGGTTCAGTGGGGGGTCAAAACGGCGGATCGTCGTCGCCCACGGCGGTGACGGCTTCCTGCCTGGGCTTCGCCGGCGCGGTCGCCGGCGCATCGGGCATCGCCATGCCGGGCACGATCTCGCCGCCCAAGGCTTCGATGAGTTCGGGGATCAGCTTGCCCAGCTCGCCGGTGCTCAGCGCCACGTCGGTGTCGAAACCGCTCTCGCCATCGTCGGCGCGGTCGTCGAACACGCCTTCAAGAAACGCGAGCTTCTTGAGCTGCAGGGACTCGGTGAGAACAAAGCCGATGCGGCCTTCCCAGCTCATGGCCAGGCGCGTGGGCAGCTTGCCCTCGGTGATGTGCTTGCGCACCTCGTCGGTGGCGAGGTTGTGGCGGGTGAACTTCACGACCGACTTCTCTTCATCGCCCGATTTCAGCTCGCACTCGCGCTCCACCGAGAAGCCGCCGGGCGCGCCGCCTTCGTCTTCGTCGGACACCGGGGCCGAGAGCCACGAGGTCATCGCGGTCTGCGGTGTGACAGCGGTCTGCAGCAGGGTGAGGGACAGGTCGTTGAAGGCGTTGACCAGCGCGGTCACCAGTTCGTCGAGCTTGCCCTGGCTGCTGGCGTCTGTGACCAGCAGGCCGTTGGCCAGGTCGATCCAGACCCAGACGCTCATGCGGCGCGGAAAGGCCTGCGGCAGCAGGGACAGCAGCGCGTCTTCGCGCAACTCCTTCATCTGCTTCTTGCCGGGCTTGCGACCGGTGGTGGCCTCGATGTGTTCGGCTTCTTCATCCGCCTTTTCGCGCACCACCGAACCAGGCACGGCCTTGGTCTCGATCATCAGCTTGAGGATGCGCTGTCCGGCCACGGACTCGGCCAGCGGGCCATGCGCCTCGCCGCGCGGCTCGACCCAGCCCACGGCCTTGTCCTGCGTGGCACCGCAGGGCACAAAACGGGCCACGTCGAGCGCGGTTTCCATCGACTCCAGCGTCGCCGTCCAGCCGGGCGCGATGCGGTAGATCGTTACATTCTTGAACACGAAAATCCTTGGGTTGTGCCGGTGCGTTGTGGGCCGGCGCCCCGTCCCGACAGCGGGAGAGGGTTGGGGTGAGGGGCTTTGATGATACCCAGCCCAATCCCGGGGGTCAGACCAGTGCGGTCAGCGGTGCGAGCCGGTAGCCTGCCACTTCCAGCGCGAGGCGGATCTGCTGCGCCGAGGCCACAGCGTCGGGCCCGTCGCCGTGCACGCAGATGCTGTGAATGGGGGTCGGCAGGCGCTGGCCGTCGGCGGTGACGATGCCGCCGGCGTCGAGCATGCGCAGCACGTGTTGCACGCAGGCGGGCGCGTCGTGCAGCACGGCGCCGGGCTGTGAGCGCGGCGTGAGCTGACCGTCGCCCTGGTAGCTGCGGTCGGCAAACACCTCGCGACCCACGCGCAGGCCCGCCGCCTCGCCTGCCTGCTCCAGCGCCGAGAGGGCGGGCGCGAGCAGGATGAGTTCGCGGTCCAGCGCCCGCACGGCGCGCGCCACGGTGGCGGCCACCCCGGCGTCGGCGCAGGCGATGTTGTTGAGCGCGCCGTGCGGCTTGACGTGCGTGACCCGGCCGCCTTCGGCCGCGGCCATGGCCTGCAGGGCACCCACCTGGTAGAGGATGGTGGCTTCGAGCTCCCTGGCCGACAGCTGCATGGCGCGGCGGCCGAAGCCCTGCAGGTCGGGAAACGCCGGGTGCGCGCCCAGGCTCACGCCGTTGGCCAGCGCGAGGCGCACGGTGTCGCGCATCACCACCGGGTCGCCCGCGTGAAAACCGCAGGCGATGTTGGCGCTGCCAATCACCTGCAGCAGCGCCGCGTCGTCGCCCATGCGCCAGGCGCCGAAGCTTTCGCCGAGGTCGGCGTTGAGGTTGATGCTTGTCGGGTTCATGAAGGGCTCCTTGTCATAGAGCGGCGTTCACCATGCCGCTCACGAGATTGGATGCGTAGAGCGCGGTTTCGTCCACCGTACCGGGTGGCAGGAAGGTCTCGCGCGAGGCGAGCCAGCGCTGCCAGCGTTCGTGTTCGTCCCGCAGGGCTTGGTGCGCCGCTGCGTGGCTCACGGCTTCAAAGCGCACGCGGATGCCGGGCCGCAGGTGCGCCAGCCGAGGCAGGTCGGCACTGATGACGGTGGCGATCTTGGGGTAGCCGCCCACGGTCTGGCCGTCGGCGAGCAGCACGATGGGCCGGCCGTTGGCAGGCACCTGGATGGCACCGGGTGTCACGCCGTCGGAGACGATGTCCGCCGCCGCAGCGTTGACGTGCGCCAGCGGTTCGCCCTGGAAGCGCAGGCCCATGCGGTCCTGCGCCGCGGTGGCTTCCCAGTCCTGGCTCAGGAACTGCGCGATGGCTTCGGCGGTGAAATGGTCTTGCTGCGGGCCGAGCAGCACGCGCACAGGGCCTTCGCCGGCCGTCCACGGCGAGCGGCAACGCCACTCCCTGGGGTCGGCAAGCTGCCAGGCGCCGCAGGGCAGTTGATCGCCCGGTTGGAAGGCGCGGCCCAACACGCCATCCAGCCCGGCACGCCAGTAGCTGGAGCGGCTGCCCAGCTGTGGGTCCAGGCGCAGTCCGCCGGACACGGCCAGGTAGGCGCAGCCGCTCTCGGCCGCGCCGAGCAGCAGCTGGTCGCCTTCGCGCAAGGTGGCGCTGTGCCAGGCGGGCAGGGTGCTGCGGCCGCCGTCGATGCGCAGACAGGTGGCGCCGATACGGCCCGCCAGCGCCACACGCACCGGTCCTGCCTTCACGCGCAGCACCGTGCCCGTGCCACGCAGCTCCAGCACGGCGGCGTCCGCGGGGTTGCCGAGCAGCGCGTTGGCGGCCCGGGCCAGCGGCCCGTCGAGCCAGCCCGAGAGCGGCATGCCGTGGTGCCGGTGACCCGCGCGACCGCCGTCCTGCACGGTGGTGCCGATGCCGGGTTGAACGATCTCCAGCAGGCCGCTCATCGCTCGGGTGCTTTCAGAAACGTTTCGCGCGGCAGCCCACGAGCGATCTCGGCGGCCAGTCGGTCGTGGGTGGCGCGGTCCACCGCGTGGCAGCGCACCTCGTCGCCCGCCGCGAGCAGGGCCGGCTGGTCGGCGTGACGCAGATCGAACAGCACCACGGGCGTGCGACCGAGCAGGTTCCAGCCGCCGGGGCTTTCCCATGGATAGACCGCACACATCTCGCCGGCCACGGCCAGCGATTGCGCGGGCACCTTCTGGCGCGGCGCCGGGAGGCGGGGCATGTGCAGCTCGGGCGGCACGCCGCCCATGTACGGAAAGCCCGGCTGAAAGCCGAGCATGTAGACCCGGAAGGTGGCGGCCAGCAGGCGCTGGATCACCTCGTCCGGACGCATGCCCTTGGCCTCGGCCAGCCGGGGCAGGTCGGGCGCGAAGTCGGCGTCGAAACACACCGGCAGGTGCCAGAGGCGGCCGGCCCGCATGTCCTGGTGACCGTCCTGCGCCAGCACCAGCAGGCGCTCACCGAGCGCGGCGGCGTCGGCCTCCAGCGCGTCGTAGTGCACCGTGAGCGAGCGGAAGGTGGGCACCACATCGGTGACCGCTGCCATCAACGGCTCCGCGCCACGCAACTGCGCCACCCGCTCGGCCAGGCCCATCACGCGGGCGTTGATGGCGGGGTCGATGGCGCTGCCGAACTCCAGCGTCCAGGCGCTGTCGCCGAGGGCGAGCAGGCGGGGGGGCATGTCAGGACTCATGGGCGAGATGGTGTGCAAAGGAGGCCCGGGCTCGGCGGCGGCCCCTCACCCCAGCCCTCTCCCCAGAGGGGCGAGGGAGCAAGGCACGAGACGCGAGCTGCAGAGGCGCCCACATGCAGGGCAGCCGTGGAGCCGGCTCCGCCGGGCCACCAGCTGCATCCCCCCTCAAGGGGGAAGCTGCGAAGCGGCGCAGGGGGGAGCAACAACCCCACCGGAGCGCGTGCCCCACCCAGAGCAGCCGTGGAACCGGCTTCGCCGGGCCACCAGCTGCGTCCCCCTCCGGGGGAAGCCGCGAAGCGGCGCAGGGGGCCTTCACAGTACCGGGGGGCTTTCACAGTGAAGCCGCCGACCGCGCGGCCTGGTCGTACATGCCCGAGAGAACGCGCAGCAGGCGCGCCAGCTCGCCGATGTCCTTGTTGAGCGCGTCGTCCGCGTGCAGCGCCTGGATCAGGCATTGCTCGCGGATCTCGCGGTAGCGCTGCACGCTGACGCTGCCGGCTTCGGTGGCGGCGTAGGTGACTTCCTTGCCCGATTTGCTGGAGATCACCACGCCCAGGCTCACCAGCTTCTTGAGCGAGTAGTTCACCAGGTGCGTGTCCTCGATGTTCATGATGAAGCAGATGTCGGACAGGCGCTTGTCGCGCGCCCGGTGCGAGACGTGGTGCAGCACCAGCACGTCCAGCGGCATCAGGTCCTTCAACCCCGCGGCCGACATGCAGTGCACCACCCAGCGGTGGAAGGCGTTGCTGGCCACGATCAGGCCGAACTCGAACTCGCTCATCTCCGCGCTCTGCGGCGAGACCAGGTGCGCCGACGACACGATGTGCGAGCCGGTCGCCTTCGTGGCGGGCGTGCTTGTTGCTTTGGGTGTCTTGGCCATGGGTACTCTCCTGCGATGGCGCCGAGTTTAGATTTTTTGCTGATGATTTGCCAACGATTTGTTGACGATAAGGGAAAACACCCATCACAATTCGCCTGCCCGGCGCCTACAGTCCGTGCACCCTTTCCCCGCAGGAAACTCCTGCGACCTGTTCCACCTCACCCACCGGAGCTTCCATGAAACGTCGCACTTTCCAACTCTCCATGGCCGTTGCCGCCATCGCGTTTTCCACCTCGGCCTTCGCCCAGGCCAAGTGGGACCTGGCCACCGCTTACCCGGCCAGCAACTTCCACACGGTCAACATCAGCCAGTTCGCGGCCGATGTGGACAAGGCCAGCGGCGGCAAGCTCAAGATGACGGTGCACGCCAACGCCTCGCTGTTCAAGGCGCCCGAGATCAAGCGCGCGGTGCAGGGCGGTCAGGCCCAGGCCGGCGAGATCCTGCTGGTGAACTACCAGAACGAATGGCAGGTGTTCGGCGCCGACGGCCTGCCGTTCCTGGCCGACAGCTACGACGAAGCGGCCAAGCTCTGGAAGGTGCAACGCCCGGTGCTGGAGAAGAAGCTGGCCGAGCAGGGCATGATGGTCCTGTTTGCCGTGCCGTGGCCACCGCAGGGCGTGTACAGCAAGAAGCCGCTGAACAGCGCGGCCGATCTCAAGGGCATCAAGTGGCGCGCCTACAGCCCGGCCACCGCCCGCATCGCCGAGCTGGTGGGCGCTCAGCCCGTCACCGTGCAGGCCGCCGAGGTCAGCCAGGCCTTCGCCACCGGCGTGACCGAAAGCATGATGTCCAGCGGCTCCACCGGCGCCGACGCCAAGCTGTACGAACACGTGAAGTACTGGTACGACACCCAGGCCTGGTTGCCCAAGAACGCGCTGCTGGTGAACAAGAAGGCCTTCGACGCGCTGGACAAGCCGACGCAGGACGCCGTGCTGAAAGCCGCCGCCGACGCCGAGACCCGCGGCTGGGCCGAAAGCAAGAAGGCCAACGGCGAAAGCCTGGACAAGCTCAAGGCCGGCGGCATGCAGATCCTGCCGGCGCCCGCGCCGCTCACCGCCGACATGAAGAAGGTGGGTGACACCATGCTCCAGGAGTGGCTGGCCAAGGCCGGACCTGAAGGCCAGGCCATGATCGACGCCTTCCGCAAGTGAGCCACGGCAGCGCCATGCGACGCACGCTGGATGCCTTGTACGACGGCTGCGCCTGGCTCGCGGCGGTGTTCATGATCGGCGTGCTGGTCATGGTGCTGCTGTCGGTGCTGGGCCGGCAGTTCCAGTTTCATGTGCCGGGCACCGACGCCTACGCCGGCTACGCCATGGCATCAGCCGGTTTTCTGGCCCTGGCGCACACGCTCAAGCGCAACGAACACATCCGCGTCACGTTGGTGCTGGGCCAGCTCACGGGCCGTGCCCGTCGGGGCCTGGAGCTGTGGTCCCTGAGCGCGGCGGTGTTGCTCTCAGGCCTGTTCGCCTGGTACGCGGCACGCCTGGTGTGGCAGTCGATCGAGTTCCACGACATCTCCACCGGCAACGACGCCACACCGCTGTGGATGCCCCAGCTCGCGATGGCGTTCGGCACCTTGGTGCTGTTCATTGCTTTTGTGGACGAGTGGGTGCTCGAAGCGCGCGGTCAGCGTCAACGCCACGACGGATCGGAGACCCGCCATGAATGAGATGGTCGTCACCGGTTTCCTGATCGTCACCCTGTTCGCCCTGCTGGGCAGCGGTGTCTGGATTGGCCTCACGCTGGCCGGCGTGGCGTGGATCGGCATGGAGCTGTTTTCTTCGCGCAGCGCGGGCGACGCCATGGCCGTCACCATCTGGGGCTCGGCCAGCAGCTGGACGTTGACGGCTCTGCCGCTGTTCATCTGGATGGGCGAAATCCTGTTCCGCACCAAGCTGTCGGAAAACATGTTCAAGGGCCTGGCGCCCTGGGTCAACGCGCTGCCGGGCCGTCTGCTGCACACCAACATCCTGGGCAGCACCATCTTTGCGGCGGTGTCGGGTTCGTCGGCCGCGACCTGCGCCACCATCGGCAAGATGACCATCCCCGAGCTGACCGAGCGCGGTTACCCGGTTGAACGCGTCATCGGTTCGCTGGGCGGCGCGAGCACGCTGGGCCTGCTGATCCCGCCGTCGATCGTGATGATCGTCTACGGCGTGGCGGCCGAAGTCTCGATTGCCAAGCTGTTCGTGGCGGGCATGATGCCCGGTTTGTTGCTCGCGGGTTTGTTCAGTGGCTACCTGATGGTCTGGTCGCTGCTCAACCCCGACAAGATCCCCGAGGCCGATCCCGGCATGGGTTTCACCGACAAGCTGCGCGCGTCCAGCGAGCTGATTCCGGTGGTGCTGCTCATCGGTGGTGTGATCGGCTCGATCTACGTGGGCGTGGCCACCGCCACCGAGGCGGCCGCCATCGGCGTGGTGGGCTCGCTGGCGTTGTCGGCCTACCAAAAGTCGTTGAGCTGGCAGACCTTCAAGGCCGCGCTGCTGGGCGCGACACGGCTGTATTGCATGATGGCGCTGATCCTTGCCGGGGCCGCCTTTCTCACGCTGTCGATGGGCTACATCGGCCTGCCGCGCCACCTGGCCGAGTGGGTGGGCTCGCTGGGCCTGTCGCCGGGCCTGCTGCTGATCGCGCTGGCGCTGTTCTTCATCCTGCTGGGCTGTTTTCTCGACGGCATCTCCATGATCGTGCTGACCATGGGCGTGCTGATCCCGACGGTACAGGCTGCGGGCATCGACCTGATCTGGTTCGGCATCTTCGTCGTCATCGTGGTGGAGATGGCGCAGATCACGCCGCCGGTGGGCTTCAACCTGTTCGTGCTGCAGGGCATGACGAAGCGCGAGATCAACTGGATCGCCAGGGTCTGCCTGCCTTACTTCCTGCTCATGGTGCTGGCCGTGTGCCTGCTGTTCTGGTTTCCGCAGATCGTGATGTGGCTGCCGGGACGCATGTGAACGACCCGTTCAGTCCCGCAGGAATCGCCCGGGTCTGAACGGGCTCGAATCGATGGTGGTGGGCTCGCCCAGCATGAGCTGCGCCAGCAGCTCACCAGTGCCCGGCCCCGTCGAGAACCCGATGTGCTGGTGCCCCAGCGCCAGCCAGACGCCGGGTTGGCCGGGGCATTCGCCCACCATCGGGCGGCTGTCGGGCAGGGTGGGGCGGCTGCCCAGCCAGTCGGGTTCTGCCGTGCGTTCGCCCAACGCCAGCGCCTCGCGCGCGGCACGCTCGGCGGCATCCAGCTGCGCCAGCCGCGGTGGCGCCTGTTGTGCGTTCAGCTCCACGCCGGTGGTCAGTCGCAGGCCTTGCACCATGGGCGCGAGCACGTAGCCGGCCGTCGTGTCGTACACCGGCCGGTTCAGGGTTGCGCCCTGAGCCGGGGAGAAGTGGCGGTGGTAGCCGCGCTCAAAGCCCATGGGCAGCTTCAAGCTGAACTGCTGTTGCAGGAAGTCGCGCGACCACGGGCCGAGTGCGAGCACCACGTGGTCGGCGCGCAGGGTGCTTCCATCGGAGGTGCTGATGCTCCAGTCCTCGCTGTCCCGGCGCAGTCGCGTGGCTTCGGAAGTCACCACCTGTCCACCCAGTTCCACCAGCCAGCGCGCGTAGGCGCGCACGATCTCGCCCGGGCTGTCCACCGAGCTGGCGTCTTTCACCCACAGGGCTTTGCGGAAGATGGGCTGCAGGTGCGGTTCCAGGTCGTGCAGCTCGTGCGGGTCCAGCGTGGCGGTGGCCACACCGAAGCGGGCCAGCGTCTCGCGCCCGAAAGCGCCCGATTCGTAACCGGCCTCGCTGCGGTAGAGGAACAGCCAGCCCTCGTCGCGGCGGCGTTGTGCGACACCCGCCGCGTCCATCCACCGGCGGTGCAGCTCACCCGAGTGCCGGATGAGCGCGTCCAGCGCAGTCGTGGTTTCGCGGAAGGCCTGCTCGCGCGCATGGGACAGGAACGCCAGACCCCAGCGCCACTGGCCCAGCATCGCCAGCGGGCTGTAGCGAAAACCCGGGCTGCGCCCGCGCAGCAGACCCGGTAACTGCGACCACAGCCGGGGGTGGTTGAAGGGCATGAGCGAGCTGCGCGCCAGCACGCCGGCGTTGCCGTGTGAGGTGGCGGCCCCCGGGCCCAGCGGGTCGATCACGATCACCTCCAGGCCGCGCTGGCGCAGCGAGAGCGCACAGGCGATGCCCACCATGCCGGCGCCCAGCACCACCACCTGTTGTCCCCGCCTGGCCTGCGTCATGCTCCAATGATCCCTTCGTGGATGTTTCTACAACCCGCAGCTTACCGTCATGATGAGCACGAAGACCGCAACCGAAGCATGCCTCGGTGTGATCATGCTGGACACCCTCTTCCCGCGCCCGCCAGGCGACATCGGCAGCCCGGTCACCTGGGCCCGCGCCGGCATCCCGGTGCGCTTCATCACCGTGCCGGGGGCTTCGGCCCGGCGCGTGGTGATGGCGCAGGACCCGGCGCTGCTCGGCCCCTTTGTGGAGGCCGCCCGTTCGCTGGCCGGTCAGGGTGCCCGGCTTATCACCACCAGTTGCGGTTTTCTCGCCGGCTGGCAGGCCGAATTGCAGGCGGCGGTGGACGTGCCCGTGATCACCTCCAGCCTGCTGCAATGCGCCCGGCTGCCGACACCGGGCATCGTCACCTTCGACGCCGCTTCCTTGCATGCCGGGTTGCTGCAGCGGGCGGGCGTACCGGCGGGTACCCCCGTGGAGGGACTGCGACCCGGTTGTGAGCTGCAGTCGCGCATCCTGGCCGACGACACCGCGCTGGACCTGCGGCAGGCATCGGATGACGTGGTGGAGGCTGCGATGCGCCTGGTGGCGCGGCATCCCGAGGTGCAGCACCTGGTGCTGGAATGCACCAACATGCCGCCATACCGGGCAGCCGTGGCCCAAGCCACCGGAAGGCCGGTGCACGACCTTGAATCCTGGCTGCTGGAAATCTGGCGACAGCAGCGCGCAGAAAACTGAGACAGAAGAGCGGAAGTTCAACCCAGAACGCCGCGGAACCGGCTCCGCCGGGCCGCCAGCGTGCCTTGCAGGCCGCGTCAGCGTCTGAGCCGCTGACTCTTCGTCCCGTCCAAGCCTGCGCAGGCAGGCTTGGAGCCGTGGTCCTCAGCCCCCTGGGGGGTGACGCACCGCAGGTGCGGCGCGGGGGGCATCACAACTCTTCTACGCGCCGGGCCGGGTAGCTGTCCCAGCTCTGGCAGCCCGGGCATTGCCAGAAGTGCTGTCGGGCCTCGAAGCCGCAGGCTGCACATCGGTAGCGTTTGAGCGGATTGCTGGCCTGCTCCAGTGCGCTGTGCACCGGTTTCTGCGCGCGCGGGTCCGACAGGGTTTCGCCGGCCAGCCACTGGGTGGCCAACACCAGCGAGGGCTCGCGTTCCAGGTGGTTGAGGTAGCGGGCACGGGCGCTTTCAGCGTCGGGGCTCAGCTTGGCCAAGGCTTCGGTCACATCGAGCGAAGGCCCATGTTGGTGGGCGGCTTGCAGCAGCTCCAGGATCTCGGCCTGCCGCCCCGTCTGCTGCGCCAGTTCCGCGAGCGAATGGGCGGCCAGCGGCAGGCCTTGCGGCGCCTGGTGCGCCAGTTGTTTCAAGGCCGCCAGTGCACCGGCGGCATCGCCTTGCTGGGCCTTGAGCGCAGAGAGCGCCATCCAGCCCCGGGGCAACTGCGGCGCGTGCTGCACCGCCTCACCCAGCAGGCGCTGCGCCAGCGCGGTGTCACCGTTTTTCTGGGCCAGTTCGGCTTCTTCGCACTGGTAGTGCGCCAGTCGGGTGGTGAAGCTGCCTTGTTCGGCCGCTTCGAGGCGTTGCGCAATGGTCTGGGCCTGGCGCCAGTCGCGTGAACGTTCGTAGATGGACAGCAGCGCCAGCAAGGCTTCGCCCTCGAAGGCCGAACCTTCAAGCTTGTGCAGGGCTGCTTCGGCGCGGTCAAGCAAACCGGCCTTGAGGAAGTCCAGCGCCAAGGCGTGCTGGGCGCGGTCCCGGTCCTTGCGGTTGATGTCGGCTCGGCCCAGCAGATGTTCGTGCACGCGCACGGCGCGGTCGTAGTCCCCCCGGCGGCGAAATAGATTGCCCAAGGCGAAGTGCAGTTCGGCGGTGTCGGGGTCGCCCTGCACGGCTTCGATGAAGGCATCGATGGCCTGGTCCTGCTGCTCGTTGAGCAGGTGGTTCAGGCCCCGGAAGTAGGCTTTGGGTGTCTGGCGGCTCTCGATGCGCCACTGCCGCAGATCGAGCCTTGAGGCGACCCAGCCGAGTGCAAACGCGATGGGCAGGCCCCAGAGCAGCCAGGTGAGATCAAGATCCATGTCGCGTTACGGAGCGGGGGGCGTGAGGGTGTCAACGCCAGCATCTGACGCGCTCAAACGGGGCGAGGCGGGTTGGCGCGCACGCCGCGCGCGCAGCCACAGCGGCAGCATCACGAGCACGCCCAGGCTCACACCCATCAGCAGGGCGATGAACAGCACCAGCACCAGCGGTGCCTGCCATTGGGCACCAAAGAACAGGTGCAGCGTGACCGCGTCCTGGTTGTTCAGCGCGAACGCGAAAAGTACAAAAAAAATGGCTGCGTTGAGCAGCCACATCAGGTATTTCAAATCATCCCCTCTGTGGTGGGACGATTGTAACGATCCAGTTTCTCGATCAGTCCGCCTTTTTCGGCTCGCGACCCAGGATCTCGGCGGTCTTGGCGTCCACCTGTTCGCGCAGGGCTTTGCCTGGTTTGAAGTGGGGAACGCGCTTCTCCGGAATCATCACGCTCTCGCCCGAACGCGGGTTGCGTCCGATGCGGGGTGAGCGGCGGTTGACGGAAAAACTGCCGAAGCCCCGGATTTCAATCCGGTGCCCTTTGACCAAGGCATCACCCATCGCATCGAGGATCGCTTTGACGGCGAACTCGGCGTCGCGTTGGGTGAGCTGGCCAAAACGGCCGGCCAGTGCTTCAACGAGGTCGCTACGGGTCATGTCTGGGAAGGGGTTTGATCAAGGCTGACGGGCTGGTCCGGGCAGGTGCTGTGAAGCACCCGCCCGGATTCAGTCGGCTCAGTTGTTGTTGTCGAGCTTGGCGCGCAGCAGGGCGCCCAGGCTGGTGGTGCCGGCGTTTTCACGGGCCGACTGCTGGCTCAGGGACTGCATGGCTTCGTTCTGGTCAGCCATGTCCTTGGCCTTGATCGACAGCTGGATGTTGCGGGTCTTGCGATCCACGTTCATCACCACGGTGGTCACTTCGTCGCCTTCTTTCAGCACGTTGCGCGCGTCTTCCACGCGGTCACGGCTGATTTCGGAGGCGCGCAGGTAACCCAGCACGTCTTCACCCAGATCGATCTCGGCACCCTTGGCGTCAACCGTCTTGACCTTGCCGGTCACGATGGAACCCTTGTCGTTCACCGACACGAAGGTGGTGAACGGGTCGCCGTCGAGCTGCTTGATGCCCAGGGAAATGCGCTCGCGCTCCACGTCGATGGCCAGCACGATGGCTTCGACTTCCTGGCCCTTCTTGAAGTTGCGCACGGCGGCTTCGCCGGTTTCGTTCCAGGACAGGTCGGACAGGTGCACCAGGCCGTCGATGCCGGCAGCCAGACCCACGAACACGCCGAAGTCGGTGATCGACTTGATCGGGCCCTTGACGCGGTCGCCGCGCTTGGTCTGCTCGGCAAACTCGTGCCAAGGGTTGGCGCGGCACTGCTTCATGCCCAGGGAGATGCGGCGCTTGTCTTCGTCGATGTCGAGCACCATGACTTCGACTTCGTCGCCCAGCGACACCAGCTTGGACGGGGCCACGTTTTTGTTGGTCCAGTCCATTTCAGAGACGTGCACCAGGCCTTCGATGCCCGGCTCCAGCTCAACGAATGCGCCGTAGTCGGCGATGTTGGTGATCTTGCCGAACATGCGCGTGCTTTGCGGGTAACGGCGTGCAACGCCCATCCACGGGTCGTCGCCCATCTGCTTCAGACCCAGGGAAACGCGGTGCTTCTCGGTGTCGAACTTCAGGATCTTGGCGGTGATTTCCTGACCAGCCGTCACCACTTCGCTCGGGTGACGGACGCGGCGCCAGGCCATGTCGGTGATGTGCAGCAGGCCGTCGATACCGCCCAGGTCCACGAACGCACCGTATTCGGTGATGTTCTTGACCACGCCGTTGACGATGGCGCCTTCCTTCAGCGTGTCCATCAGCTTGGCGCGCTCTTCGCCCATGGAGGCTTCCACCACGGCGCGGCGGCTCAGCACCACGTTGTTGCGCTTGCGGTCCAGCTTGATGACCTTGAATTCCAGGGTCTTGTTTTCGTAAGGCGTGAGGTCTTTGGTCGGACGGCTGTCGACCAGCGAACCCGGCAGGAAGGCGCTGATGCCGTTGACCATGACCTTGAGGCCGCCCTTGACCTTGCTGGAGGTCGTGCCGGTGACGAATTCGCCCGACTCGAGCGCTTTTTCCAGCGACATCCAGGAGGCGAGGCGCTTGGCCTTGTCGCGCGACAGCAGGGTGTCGCCGAAGCCGTTTTCCACGGAGTCGATGGCGACCGACACGAAGTCGCCCACCTGGACTTCGAGCTCACCCAGATCGTTCTTGAATTCGGCGAGCGGCACGTAGGCTTCGGACTTGAGGCCAGCGTTGACCACCACGTGGCTGTGTTCGATGCGAACCACTTCAGCGGTGATGACTTCGCCCGAGCGCATTTCAGCGCGTTTCAGGGATTCTTCGAACAGGGCGGCAAAAGATTCAGACATTGAATTTCCTAGAACCACTCAGCGTCGGCGCAGCAACCACAGTGAGGTGGCTGGAACGGGTAACGACGGTTGGGCGGCGTTGACATTGCGGTGCGTGGCACCGCGGGGTTAAGTGAAAGAACCATCGGGCCTGCGGGCTGTGAACGCCCGGCTGTGCCGTCTGGGCCATCAGGGTGGCGTTATCAGGGCTCCGAAAACACCGTTTTGCCTTGCCACCAGTTCAGGACTTGCTGTACCGATTGTTCGATACCCAGTTCGGAGTTGTCCAGCAACAAAGCATCTTCAGCGGGCTTGAGCGGCGCGTGGGCACGGGACGAGTCCCGGTGATCGCGCATTCTCAGGTCTGCCAACAGACTGTCAATATTAGCAGCAATTCCCTTTGAAATCAACTGCTTATGCCGCCGTTGTGCGCGTTGCTCGGCGCTGGCGGTCAGATACACCTTGAGCGGGGCGTCCGGGAAGATCACCGTGCCCATGTCGCGCCCGTCGGCCACCAGGCCAGGCAGGCGCCTGAAGCCCAGCTGGAGCGCATTCAGGGCGGTTCGCACGGCCAGGTGCTGCGACACCCGGGACGCCATGCCGCCGGTGGATTCCAGGCGCAGGGGGTCGGTGATGTCGCGGCCCCCCAGAAACACCTTGTGATCGCGGAACGCCAGTGGCAGCTGCGCGGCCAGGTGGGCCAGCGCGGGTTCGTCGTCCAGATCGATGCCCGCGTCCTGCGCCGCCAGGGCGGTCGCGCGGTACAGCGCACCGGAGTCCAGCAGGTGGTAGCCCAGGCGCTGGGCCACTTCGGAGGCCAGTGTTCCCTTGCCCGACGCCGTGGGACCGTCGATGCAGATCACGGGGATGGCCTGGGCCGGGGTTGCGCAGACCTCAAACAGGGTTTCGAAGTAGTCCGGAAAGGTTTTGGCCACGCACTTCGGGTCTTCGATGCGCACCGGCAGGCCGGCCGGGTTGAACGCCGCCAGCGAGAAGCACATGGCGATGCGGTGGTCGTCGTAAGTGTGGATGGAGGCTGCTCTCCACTCGGTTGGCGGAGTGACTCGGATGAAGTCGGCACCTTCCTCCACCGTGGCGCCGAGCTTGCGGCATTCCGTGGCGATGGCCGCGATGCGGTCGGTCTCTTTGACCCGCCAGCTCGCGATGTTGCGCAAGGTGGTGGTGCCGTCGGCGTAGAGTGCCATCACGGCCAGGGTCATGGCCGCATCGGGGATGTGGTTGCAGTCGAGGTCGATGGCCTTGAGGGGCCAGGCGCCGCGTCGGATGTGCAGACGGTTGGCTTCGCCGGAGACCACGGCGCCCATCTGGCGGGCGGCTTCGACGAAACGGATGTCGCCCTGGATGGAGGACAGGCCCACGCCCTCGATGGTGATGCCATCGGTGCCGGGGGTTGGTGTTGCCAGCGCACCCAGTGCGATGAAGTAGCTGGCTGAAGACGCATCGCCTTCGACGGGAATGCGCCCGGGCGAGGTGTAGCGGCTGCCCGCGGGAATGGTGAAGCGTTGCCAGCCATCACGTCGAACCGTCACGCCAAAGCGTTCGAGCAAGTTGAGCGTGATCTCGATGTAGGGGCGGGAGATCAGCTCGCCCACCACTTCGATGACGATGTCCCGTCCCGTCGCCGGGCCGCCCCAAGACGGGACAACCCCCTCGGGGGGCAGCGAGGACACGCCAGTGCCGAGCGTGGGGGCACGGTTCGGCGCAACCAGGGGCAGCGCCAGCAACAGGGCCGTGAGGAACTGGCTGGACACGTCGCCTCGCACGCGGATCGGCTGGTCGAGTGTCAGCGCCTGGGGGGTGCCGTTGCCCAGCCGCAGGGGGGGGTAGCCTTCCAGGCCCAGGCAGTCCACCGGGCAGCCCAGTTGGCGCAGGGCATCCACCAGATCGCCGATCGGGCGCTCGTGCATGCGGGCGATGCCGCTGAGTTCGAACGCGCCGCCGTGTTCACTGGCCAGCAGCGCCAGCGCGGCGGTCAGTGGGCGCATGGCCGTGCCGGCGTTGCCCAGAAAGAGTTGCGCCTGCTTCACGGGCAGTGCGCCGCCGAGCCCGTGCACCCGCAGGGCGCCGTCGGGCTGGGGTTCGATGCGGCAGCCCAACTGGGCCAGCGCGGCCAACATCACCCGGGTGTCGTCCGAATCCAGCAGATCGGCGATGTCGGTGTGACCGATGCTCAGGGCCGCGAGCAGCAGCACGCGGTTGGAGATGCTTTTGGAGCCGGGCAGGCGAACGGTACCGCCTGCGCTTCGCAGGGGAGGGACGTCAAGGTGGTCGATGGCGTACATGAGCGAGGTGGGCGAACGGCGGGCACCGCCGATCATGATCGGCGAAACGGCCTCAGTTTTGCGGTTTGATGGCGCTCATGCGCCAGTGCGCGCGCGAGTTGCTGGCCTGTTCAATCAGCGATTCAAGGGCATCCGGGTTGCCGGCGCTGATGGCATTTTCAAGGGCTTGCAAGGCGCGCTGGAAATGTCGGGACTGGGCGATCAACTCCTCGCGATTGGAGGCGAGGATGTCGCGCCAGACGCTGGGATCGCTCGCGGCAATGCGGGTGAAATCACGGAAACCCGGTCCGGCCAGCGACAGGAACTGTTGCGCCTGGGGCTGGTTGTTGATCGCGTTCATGAGCGCAAAGGCAATCATGTGCGGCAGGTGGCTGACCGCCGCGTACGCCGCATCGTGGGCCTCGGGCGACATCTGTTTGACATGACAACCGAGCGCGGTCCAGACCTGCTGGGCTTTGTCAAGCTGGGCGGTGAGCGTGCGCTCTATGGGGGTGAGGATGACCTGGCGCCCGGTGTAGAGCTCGGCATCCGCGTGTTCCACACCCGAGAGCTCTTTGCCCGTGATGGGGTGGGCGGGCACGAACACGCCCACCTGATCTTTCAGCACGCGGCGCGCTGCATCGATGACGTCGCGCTTGGTGGAGCCGACGTCCATGACGAGGGTGGTGTTGGACAACAGGTGCCGGATGGCTTTGAAGGTGGCTTCAGTGGCCGATACGGGGACGGCCAGCAGCACGAGGTCGGCGCCGGACACCGCCAGCAGGGCGGACGGCGCTTCCACGTCGATCACGCCCATCTGGCGCGCGCGCTCGGTGGTGGAGGGGGACTTGCTGTAGCCCACCACACGTTTGACCAGACCGGCCTTTTTCAGGGCAAGCGCGAAAGACCCACCCATCAGGCCGCAGCCGATCAGCCCGAGTTGTTCAAACATGCAGACCCCTGGAGAACCCCATTGAAGCCATTGGAACGAGGTGATGCATCTTATTCACTGACCGGGTAGGCACCCAGCACCTTGTAGAACGCACACAGGCCCTTGAGCTCTTCCAGCGCCGCCGCCACATGGGGCTGAGAGGGATGACCTGCGATGTCGATGTAGAAGTAATACTCCCATTGGCCGGACTTGGCCGGGCGGGACTCAAAGCGGGTCATGGAAACGCCATTGTTCTTCAGCGGTACGAGCAGATCGTGCACCGCACCAGGCCGGTTCGGTACCGACACCACGAGGCTGGTGCAGTCCTTGCCGGAGGCAGGCGGCATGGCCAGTGTCTGCGGCAGCGCGATCACGGCAAAGCGCGTGCGGTTGTAGGCCTCGTCCTGGATCGCGTGGGCCACGATGTGCAGGCCGAACTGGGCGGCGGCACGCTCGCTCGCCAAACCGGCCCAGGCCGGGTTGGTCGCGGCCAGACGGGCGCCCTCGGCGTTGCTGGACACCGCGCGGCGCTCGGCGTTGGGCAGGTGCTGGCTGAGCCAGTTCTGGCACTGGGCCAGCGCCTGCGGATGTGCCATGACCACTTCGATGCCGTCGAGCTCGTTCAGTTGGCGCAACAGGTTGTGGCGCACCAGCAGGCTGACTTCGCCGACCACGTGCACCGGCGAGCGCAGGAACAGATCGAGTGAGCGGGCGACCACACCCTCGGTGGAATTTTCCATGCCCACCACGCCGTACTGCGCCGTTCCCGCCGCCGTGGCGTGGAACACCTCGTCGAAGTTGGCGCAATAGATCAGGTTGGCGGCACTGCCAAAGAACTCGATGGCGGCCTGTTCGCAGAAAGTGCCTTGGGGACCGAGCACCGCCACGCGCTGCGGCGCTTCCAGCGCCAGACAGGCCGACATGATCTCGCGCCAGATCGATGCCACATGCTGGTTCAGCAAAGGGCCCTGGTTGGCCGCCTGGATCTTTTCGATCACCTGGGCGACGCGATCCGGGCGAAAGAAGGGCGAGCCTTCGGCGCGCTTGATCTCGCCCACCTGTTCGGCGACCCTGGCGCGCTGGTTCAGCAGCGACAGCAGTTGCTGGTCCAGCGAGTCGATCTGGATCCGCAAGGCGCCCAGCGCTTCGGACTGTGTGGGTTGTTTCATCGTGGAGACGGCCGGTTTCAAGCCTGTGTTTGTTCGAAGTCGCGCATGTAGGCGACCAGCGCCTGCACGCCTTCGAGCGGCATGGCGTTGTAGAGGCTGGCGCGCATGCCGCCGACCGATTTGTGCCCCTTGAGCTGCAACAGGCCCGCAGCCTTGGCACCGGCGAGGAAGGCCTCGTTGCGCGACTCATCACGCAGGAAAAACGGCACGTTCATGCGTGAGCGGCAGTTCGTTGCGACCTTGTTCAGGTAGAACGATGACTGGTCGATGAAGCCGTAGAGCAGCTCGGCCTTGGCGATGTTGCGCTGCTCCATGGCCGCGATGCCTCGCAGGTTGCCTTCGGTCTGGCGTTTCAGCCACTGGAAGGTAAGCCCTGCGATGTAGATCGCGTAGGTCGGTGGCGTGTTGTACATCGAACCGTTGTCTGCCACGGTCTTGTAGTCGAAGGCGCTCGGGCAGATCGACAACGCATGACCGAGCAGGTCTTCACGCACCACCACCAGGGTCACGCCCGCCGGACCCAGGTTTTTCTGTGCACCGCCAAAAGCCAGGCCCACGCGGCGCCAGTCCACCGTGCGCGAGGCCACATGCGACGAAAAGTCGATCACCAGCGGCGCGTCGCTGCCGAGTGCTTTCAGATCGGGGAGTTCGTGCAGTTCAACGCCATGTATGGTTTCGTTGCTGCACAGGTGCACGTATTGCGCATTGGGGCTGAGTTGCCAGGTGCCAGGTGTCGGCAGGCTGGTGTGTGCATCGGCTTCGTTGCTGGCCGCCAGGCGGGGATCGCAGAACTTGCGGGCTTCCCTGAACGACTTCTGGCTCCAGCTGCCCGTGACCACGAAGTCCACCACGCCGCCACGCGACAGGTTGAACGGCACGATGGCGTTTTCAGCCAGACCGCCGCCCTGCATGAACAGGATGCGGAAGTTCGAAGGCACCGCCAGCAGCTCACGCAAGTCGGCCTCGGCCGCCGCAATGATCGACATGAACTCCTTGCCGCGATGGCTCATCTCCATCACGCTCATGCCGCTGCCATGCCAGTCGAGCATCTCGGCCGCGGCCTGCTGCAACACGTCCTCCGGCATGGCGGCCGGACCCGCGGAAAAGTTGTAGGGGCGCTGCATCACGGCTGCTCGTCCGTGCTGTCAGCCTCGCTGTCGTCCGCCAGTTCGGGCACATTGGCGTCGTTCTCCACGATGCGCTGCAGACCGGAAAGCTCGGCGCCTTCGTCCAGCGCGATCAGGGTCACGCCCTGCGTGGCCCGGCCCATCTCGCGGATTTCCGACACGCGGGTGCGCACCAGCACGCCCTTGTCGGTGATCAGCATGATCTCGTCGTCGGTGTGCACCAGCGTGGCGGCAACCACCTTGCCGTTTCGCTCGCTCTGCTGGATCGCGATCATGCCCTTGGTGCCACGGCCGTGGCGCGTGTACTCGCCAATCGGCGTGCGTTTGCCGTAACCATTGATGGTGGCGGTGAGCACGCTCTGTTCTTCGTCCTCGGCCACCAGCATGGCGATCACGCTCTGGCTTTCTTCGATCATCATGCCGCGGACGCCGCGGGCATTGCGGCCCATGGGGCGCACGTCGTTTTCGTCAAAACGGACCGCCTTCCCGCCGTCGGAGAACAGCATCACGTCGTGCTGGCCATCGGTCAGCGCGGCGCCGATCAGGAAGTCACCCTCGTCCAGGTCCACGGCGATGATGCCGGCCTTGCGCGGGTTGCTGAATTCGTCCAGCGTGGTTTTCTTGACCGTGCCCATCGACGTGGCCATGAACACGTAGCGGTCCTGCGGGAAGCTGCGCATGTCACCCGTGAGCGGCAGCACCACGTTGATCTTCTCGCCTTCTTGCAGCGGGAACATGTTGACGATCGGCCGACCACGGGAACCACGTGACCCTGCAGGAACCTCCCAGACCTTGAGCCAGTACAGGCGGCCGCGGTTGGAGAAGCACAGGATGTAGTCGTGCGTGTTGGCGATGAAGAGCTGGTCGATCCAGTCGTCTTCTTTTGTCGCCGTGGCCTGCTTGCCGCGACCGCCGCGTTTCTGCGCGCGGTATTCGGAGAGCGGCTGGCTCTTGATGTAGCCGCTGTGGCTGAGCGTGACCACCATGTCGGTGGGCGTGATCAGGTCTTCCGTGGAGAGGTCCTGGGCGCTGTGTTCGATCTCGCTGCGGCGTGCGCCGAGCTTGGTCTGGCCGAACTCCATCTTCACTTCGGTCAGCTCTTCACCGATGATGGTGGACACGCGTTCGGGTTTGGACAGGATGTCGAGCAGGTCGTCGATGACGCCCATGACTTCCTTGTATTCCGCCACGATCTTGTCCTGCTCCAGGCCGGTCAGGCGCTGCAGGCGCATCTGCAGAATCTCTTGCGCCTGGGTTTCGGAGAGGCGGTACAGACCGTCCCCGCCCATGCCGAACTCGCGCTCCAGTCCTTCGGGCCGGTAGTCGTCGGCGTTGATCACGCCGCCGTCGATGCGGGTGCGGGTCAGCATCTCGCGCACGAGGGAGCTGTCCCACGGGCGGGCCATCAGCTCGGCCTTGGCTACCGGCGGGGTGGGGCTTTCGCGGATGATCTTGATGAATTCGTCGATGTTGGCCAGTGCCACGGCCAGGCCTTCGAGCACGTGGCCACGCTCGCGCGCCTTGCGCAGGTTGAACACCGTGCGCCGGGTCACCACTTCTCGGCGGTGCTCCAGGAACACCTGGATCAGGTCCTTGAGGTTGCACAGGCGTGGCTGTCCGTCGATCAGGGCCACCATGTTGATGCCGAAGGTGTCCTGCAACTGCGTCTGCTTGTACAGGTTGTTGAGCACCACCTCGGGCACTTCGCCGCGCTTGAGCTCGATCACCAGGCGCATGCCCGATTTGTCCGACTCGTCCTGGATGTGGCTGATGCCTTCGATCTTTTTCTCGTGCACCAGCTCGGCAATGCGCTCCTGCAGCGTCTTCTTGTTCACCTGGTAGGGCAGTTCGTCCACGATGATGGACTGGCGCTGGCCCTTGTCGATGTCCTCGAAATGGCACTTGGCGCGCATCACCACGCGGCCGCGGCCGGTGCGGTAACCGTCTTTCACGCCGGTCATGCCATAGATGATGCCGGCGGTCGGGAAATCGGGCGCCGGGATGATCTCCATCAGCTCGTCGATCGTGGCTTCGGGCTGCTTCAGCAGGTGCAGGCAGGCGTCAACCACTTCGTTGAGGTTGTGGGGCGGAATATTGGTCGCCATGCCGACCGCAATGCCCGAAGAACCGTTGACCAGCAGGTTGGGCAGGCGCGAGGGCAATACCAGCGGCTCTTTTTCCGAACCGTCGTAGTTGGGTCCGAAGTTGACGGTTTCCTTGTCGATGTCGGCCAGCATTTCATGCGCGATCTTCGACAGTCGGATTTCGGTGTAACGCATGGCCGCAGCGTTGTCGCCGTCGACCGACCCGAAGTTGCCCTGACCGTCCACCAGCATGTGGCGCAGCGAGAAGTCCTGCGCCATCCGGACGATGGTGTCGTACACCGCAGAATCGCCGTGCGGGTGGTATTTACCGATCACATCGCCGACGATACGGGCCGATTTCTTGTACGGCCGGTTCCAGTCGTTGTTCAACTCGTGCATGGCGAACAGCACGCGCCGGTGCACGGGTTTGAGACCATCGCGTGCATCGGGCAGCGCACGACCCACGATCACGCTCATCGCGTAATCCAGGTAGCTGCGCCGCATTTCCTCTTCAAGGCTGATGGGCAGGGTCTCTTTGGCGAACTGTGTCATGAGCGAAGGCGTGAGGTGCTGAAAGGCCGAAAGGCAACCCGTCATTTTAGGGCTACTGCCAAGGCCTCCTCTTTAAGTCTTTGTGTGGTATGCCGGCAACGAGTGCGCCAGATGTGCAGAAAGCGGTTACAACCGACGTCAGCGGCCCGGAAGCCAATGCCACAGCCTTGTGGCACAATAAATTCAGCGTTTTGAGTGGTGGTCACTTCAAGCGTTATTGTTGATCTATGGCCCGTCCGCGGCTCAAACTAAGAGGAAAAACCATGAAAAAACTGAACAAAGTGGCAATGCTGTTTGCAACCGCCGCCATGGCTTCGGCTGTGTTTGCCGCGCCCTCCAGCGGCACTGAAACCAATGACAACTGGCGCAATGGCCACGGCAATCTGCAGTGGAGGAACGGCGATGGCACCCTGTGCTGGCGCAATGCTTTCTGGACGCCGGCGACCGCAGCCAAGGGTTGCGACGGAGCCATTGTTCCTGCACCGGCTCCTGCGCCTGTGGCGGTTGCTCCTGCTCCTGCTCCTGCTCCCGCCCCTGCACCGGCCCCGGCTCCAGCTCCCGCAGCCACCAAGGTGACCTACGCTGCCGATGCCTTCTTCGACTTCGACAAGGCTGTGGTCAAGCCCGAAGGCAAGGCCAAGCTGGACGATCTGGCCAGCAAGGTTGGCGGCATCAACCTGGAAGTGGTGATCGCTGTGGGTCACACCGACTCGACCGGCCCTGCCGGCTACAACCAGGCCCTGTCGGTTCGCCGTGCTGAAGCCGTCAAGGCCTATCTGGTGAGCAAGGGCATTGAAAGCAACCGTATCTACACCGAAGGCAAGGGCCTGACCCAGCCGGTGGCCGACAACGCCACCCGCGAAGGCCGCGCCAAGAACCGTCGCGTGGAAGTTGAAGTCGTTGGCACCCGTTCGGGCAGCTAAGCAACGCCTGCGGCGCACCTGACGCAAAGCCCCATGCGCGAAAGCGCATGGGGCTTTTTCACGCCATCAAGTCCCATGCTCCGTTTGTTCAGCCTGCTGAGTGGCTTCTTCCTGAGTGCCTGGGCCTGGCCCGCCAGTGCGCAGTCCGAGTTGCCGGAGACATCCTGGCATGCCGTGCGGGTGATGACGGCGGAAGAGAAAGTGTGCTTGGTGCGCCCCCCGACCGACGCCAGCAAGCCCGTGGTGGTCATGCTGCTGTCTCCCCGCATGGTCTACAGCCTGCTGGAGTGGTCGCGCATGAGACAGGCCGCCGAAGCGATCGGTTACCGGGTGTTGAGCTGGAAAGATCCCCGGGTGCCGGACGAAGAATGGCGGGCGGCGTTGGCTTCTCCTGCATCCACGATGAACGATCCGGACGCATTGCACGCCATGCCGGCCCGTTGCCATTCGCTCTGGCGCGGTGTGAACCATTCGCCCATGAGTTTCGTGTTGCTGGGGTCACAACTCCATCCCTGGCCCGTTTGGGGCGTGATGCCCGACGAGGCCTGGCGCGAGGCGCTGCAATTCCGGTGGCTTGCGCTGCAGCGTGCGCTGGTTCGACCTTCCAGGCATTGAACTTCACCAGCGTATTGATGATGCCCAAACCCGTTTTACTGGTCTTGGCTGGCGCAGCCTTCGCACTGACGGGTTTTGACGTCCTGTCGCAGCCTGCACAAGGTGCGCGGGACGAGGCGTGCATCGAGGCCGTCAGCTACCTTCCTCTCGATCCGGCGCAGGTGGGGCGTGACAGCCTGGGCATGGCTGCGCTGGGGACCTACGAGCGCATCAGTCCTGACGGGCGTTTTGTCCTGCGCTCGTTTTCGGGGGCGCAACTGGGCCAGGTGGGCCTGATCGAACTGCCCGCAGAACCCAGTGGCCGGATGACGGTGCGCAAGACCCCGCTCAGCAACGAGGCTTTCCCTGTGCAGGGCAGCTGGCGCTATCTGGTTGATGTGGATGGCAGCCACTACCGTTTTTCGGACATCGTGCGCCAGCTGCAGGTGGCGCGGCCCTTGTTCAAAGGCGGCATGAAGGGCTTTTATGCCGCAGCCTCCGAGCTGGACAGTGCCCGGAGCCCCGATACTTCGCTGATCTGGATCCGGTCCATGAGCTGGCCCCAGGGAGGCCGGGCGGGGCAGGGCACAGGTCCGCTCCAGGTGCGCACGCTGGGGCTGCGCGATGATGCGCGCGGCGTCGAGGTCGTTCACGACTCTGGCCCGCAGTTCATCTGCCGGTCCCGCGAGGTCATCGACGGCAATGTCTACACCCTGCCCATGCTGTCGGTCGATGGCCTGGCGTTTTCTGCCATCCCCATCAACCCCCGACGGGGGAAGCCGAGCATGCGTGTCTATGGTCTGGCCCAGGAGGCGCTGGATCCGGATCATCCCTGCGACCTGCGCTGGGACCTGCAGGCCACGCCGGGAAAAGCGGTTTTCGGCTTCACCACCGATCAACCCGCCCTGCTGACCTACACCGACAACGCGTCGGTCTATTTTGTGGACCCGCGGCCAGCGCTGAAAGGGCAGGTGTTCCGGATCGAAGACTGGCGCACGCAGGTGCTGGCCAGCGCCTTCCCCGGCTTGACGCGCGATGGGCGGATCGTTTTTGGCGCCACCTGGAAAGATTGTCGACCCGATGGCACGTGCACCGGGCAAGCCGGTTACGTGGTGGCCGATCCTTACCAGAACCCCGACTACCGCCAACAGCTGCGGCACCTGGGCCTGCAGGCTCCAAAAACCTGCATATCACCCGCTGATGTCCTTCGCGAGCGACAGCGCTTCGCTACACAGCACGGGCTCATACCCTGAAGCCGTGTGAAAATCCGCGTTATGAATCCCGTCAATGCCGATCCGGCCGAACTGGCCAAATTTTCCGATCTCGCCCACCGTTGGTGGGATCCCGAGAGCGAATTCCGACCGCTGCACCAGATCAACCCGTTGAGACTGGCCTGGATCGACGAACTCGCCAGCCTGTCGGGAAAAAATGTGCTCGATGTGGGTTGTGGCGGCGGCATCCTGTCCGACTCCATGGCCCGTAAAGGTGCCCAGGTCACGGGCATCGACCTCTCCACCAAAGCGCTCCGGGTGGCCCAGCTGCACGCGCTGGAGGCCAGCACGACCGGCGTCAGCTACCGGGAAGTCAGCGCCGAAGCGCTGGCCGCGGAACAGCCGGCTTCTTTTGATGTGGTGACCTGCATGGAGATGCTGGAACATGTGCCCGATCCGGCCTCGGTGGTGCGGGCTTGTTCCGAACTGGTCAAGCCCGGGGGCTGGGTGTTTTTCTCCACCATCAACCGCAACCCCAAGTCGTTCCTGTTTGCCATCGTGGGCGCCGAGTACCTGCTGCAAATGCTGCCCAAGGGCACGCACGAATACGCCAAGATGATCCGCCCCAGCGAACTGGCGGGCTATTGCCGCGCTGCGAGCCTCGATCTGGCCCAGACCCGCGGCATGGAATACAACCCCCTGACCAAGCGCTACTGGTTGAGCCAGGACACCAGCGTGAACTACCTGCTGGCCACGCGCAAGGCATGAAGCTTCCACGGTTTGCGGTGAAGGCGGTGCTGTTCGATCTGGACGGTACCCTGGTGGACAGTGCGCCCGACCTGGCGCTGGCGGTCGAGCGGATGCGTGCGGCCCGGCAGTTGCCCGCCTTGCCGCTGGAGGGCTACCGGCCCCACGCCAGTTCGGGCGCGCGCGGCATGATCCAGGTGGCCTTCGGGGTTCCCCCGGCCGATTCGGCCTACGAAGCCCTCAAACAGGAGTTTCTGGCGCATTACGAGCAGTGCCTGCTGCACCACACCCGGTGTTTCGACGGCGTCGACGAACTCGTGCACACGCTGGCACTGGGGCACATGCCCTGGGGCATCGTCACCAACAAGGCCCAGCGCCTGACCGAGCCGGTGCTGGCGGGCCTGCCCACGCTGGCCGGTGCGGGCGCCGTGGTGTGCGGTGACACCACGCCCTGGCCCAAGCCTCACCCCGAGCCACTGCGTGAGGCCGCGCGTCGCCTTGGCGTGAGCCCGGACGCCTGCATCTACGTGGGGGATGACGAGCGTGACATCGTGGCCGGGCGCGAAGCGGGCATGTTCACCGTGGCTGCGCGCTATGGTTACCTCGGTGTTGGGGGTGAAACCGGGCATTGGGGCGCTGATGCGGAAGTTCTTTCTCCATTGCAGGTCTTGAAATTGCTCCAACTGCCTTAAACTTGGATGCTCAGGGGCTGCACTGGTTTCGACGTGGGTTCGGACACGCAGCAGGGCATGTCGAGGTTCTGTCACCTCGTAAAACCGCAGAAAAAAACTAACTGCAAACGACGAACGTTTCGCACTCGCCGCTTAATTGCCGGTGAGCTTTGCAACAGCAGGCCTATGGGCTGGGCAAGGGTTCAGACGGCGCAAGCCGCGAGAGTCCAGGCTGCAAAGATAATTCAATAGGCTGG